>JAZUNJ010000001.1:0-38800 GCA_045604105.1 Acutalibacteraceae bacterium
CATTATTTGTATCCATTTCCATTGGTTATGTTCTTTTAGTTCTTCTGTAACACCTTCGTGTTCTTTCATCTGTTCAACGAGAGTATCAAACATATCGTTTGCCTGATTTTCCACCTTAGCACAATGCTGATAAAGTTTGTCTTGCATAAGTAGCGTACTAAAAATTACCTTCTTATGTTTTTCAAGATAAGTCTTGTGCATCATTCCCCATTTACCAAGCCTGATATTGGCTTCTTCAGGCGGCAGTTTAAGATTCGGAATAAGATAACCGTTTACCTCACGATATGTAATTTTCATTTGTTTCATCCTTTCATTTTTCTTATTTGTCATAATGTTGCTGATTTTTGGTTCAAAAAGTAATTGTAAATAAATTGTAAACGAGTGATTTTTTAAAATTTTTCTTATGGTAAATTTGCTAACCCTAAAATGCCCGTAACCCCAGTAAAATAGGGCGTTTTCACCCCCTTTCGTGTCGAAATTTGTGTAAGATTTTGTGTTGCTTTTCGCTTAATTTATGGTTCTATTTTAACATCTACAGGCGCCATTGCTGCGCCCATGTTTGTGCTGTCAATTATTCCGAAATCCTGTATTGTGCCAAGGTGTACCTTATCAATATAGGGGCTTACAGATGAGCTGTCCTTTTTTATTACTGCTGCACCCGAGCCCGTAACGGTCCATTGGGCAGTGGGCGTTCTTTGCCCACCGTATTCAAGAGGGAACCTGAACTGTTTTTCTGCCGAACAGAAGTGTGAGCTTGTTGCCGCAACGCAGCAATTGAAGCCACCGCTTTCTATAGCAATTGATGCCTGCAATAAGCTCAGTGCCATGGTTGAGCATGCACCGTAAAGTCCGCAGAAGGGTATATTCATGTCTCTCACACCAAAGGTGGAGCCGATACACTGATTAAGCAGGTCTCCCGAAAACACAGCGTCAATCTCCTTGGGCTCAAGGGCGGCTTTTGTAAGTGCCAGCTCAATTGTTTTTTTCAGAAACTCACTTTCACTTTTTTCCCAGGCCTCCTCCCCCATTGTTGTGTCCTCATAAACCTCGTCGAATTCCTTGCCTAAGGGTCCCTCACCTTCCTTTTTGCCCACAATGGCAGCATTTGCAATAATTCTGGGCTTGGAAGAAAGTGTAACGGTTTTTCCCATTCGTTCTGCCATAAATCTGCCCCCTTAATACAAACCGAAAATGTAAATAATAATACCGTATACCACTGCACCGGAGCAGCCGAAAACTATAACGGGGCCTGCAATTGAAAACATTTGCGCTGCTGTTCCCGTAATCTGTCCCTCAGCCCTGAATTCAAGTGCAGGTGATACCATTGAATTGGCAAAGCCAGAAATGGGTACCATGGTTCCTGCACCTGCATGCTTTGCAATATTATCAAAAATACCGATTGCAGTAAGAACAGCAGTGATAACTATAATAATTATCATGGCAAGGGTACGGCCCTGTTTTTCGGTCATGCCGTAAATGCTGAACCACTGAAAAAGACCTTCTGCAAAGGCACATATAAATCCTCCGACGAGAAAAGCCTTGACCGTATCCTTCAGCACCGGGGACTTTGGTGAAGCCCGTTTTGCCATGCGTCCGTATTCTTCATTTGAAATTGACATTACACATTCTCCTTTTTTATGTTTCTGCTATATCATTTGCATTCACAGGCAAAATATTCATTGACAAAGAGGATACAAACATATAAAATATAATAGTATGAGAAAACAAAAAAGGAGTTGTTAGTTTTGGCAGTTTTTAAATCCTTCAGAGCTCTTCGTCCCGTACCGGAAAAGGCAGCAGATGTTGCCGCACTTCCCTATGATGTTATGAACAGCGAGGAAGCAAGACATGAAGTAAAAGATAAGCCCTATTCTTTCCTTCACGTTGATAAGGCTGAGGTTGATCTTCCTGCAGATATTGATATATACGATGAAAAGGTATACTTGAAGGCAAGGGCTAACCTTGATGCCCTTGAAGGTGACGGTATCTTCAAGCAGGATGATGCACCCTGCTTTTACATCTACCGTCAGATTATGAACGGCAGAAGTCAGACAGGTCTTGTTGGCTGTGCTTCAATTGACGATTACAAAAACAACATTATTAAAAAGCACGAGTTCACAAGAGCCGACAAGGAAGCTGACCGTATCAGACACGTGGATTACTGTGACGCAAACACAGGACCTATTTTTCTTACATACCGTGAAAATGAAGCAATCGCTTCCGTCATAAATGCCTGGAAGGAAAACCACAGCCCCGTTTATGACTTTGTGACTGCTGACGGAATTTCAAACACAGTCTGGGTTATTGACGATGCCGCATTCATCGAAAGGATTTCAAAGGAATTTGAATTAATCGATTACCTTTACATCGCAGACGGACACCACAGATGTGCTTCCGCAGTAAAGGTTGGTGAAAAAAGAAGAGAAGAATTTCCCGGATATAACGGTAGTGAGGAATTCAACTTCTTTCTTGCAGTTGCATTCCCCAAAAACGAGCTTGAAATTATGGATTACAACCGTGTTATGAAGGACCTTAACGGTTACTCCTCAGAGCAGTTCAAGGAAAAATTAAGTGAAAAGTTTTCACTTGAGGAATATATGGGTGAGGGTCCCTGTAAGCCCTGCAAAAAGCACACCTTCGGAATGTATCTTGATTCCCGTTGGTACAAGCTTGAAGCAAGAACAGGCACCTTCGACGAAAATGATCCCGTTGACAGCCTTGATGTTTCAATTCTTCAGAACAACTGCATCACTCCCATCTTCGGCATTGAAGACCCGAGAACAGACAAAAGAATCGACTTTGTTGGTGGAATCAGAGGGCTTGAGGAGCTTGAAAGAAGATGCACCCTCGACATGAAAATTGCATTTTCCATGTTCCCCACCTCATTGGAGGATCTTATGGCTATTGCCGATGCAGGAAAGGTTATGCCGCCAAAATCAACATGGTTTGAGCCCAAGCTTTTAAGCGGACTTTTTATTCACAAGCTTAAATAAATTTTCAGGAGAACTGTCATGACAGAAAAATTATATGATAATGACAGCTATCTTTCGGAATTCGAGTGTAAAGTTACTAACCTTTACACTGCAAGCGATAAAATCTGCATTGAAACTGACCGCACGGCCTTTTTTCCCGAAGGCGGCGGTCAGACTTCTGACCGAGGATGGCTGAATAATGCTTATGTGGAAAACGTACAAATTATTGACGGTCACATAATACATTTCGTGGAAAACTCTGAGGAAAATGTTAAGTTGATTCAAAACAGCATGTCACTTCGTGGAAAAATCGACATGAAAAAGCGTTTTTCTGACATGCAGCAGCATTCAGGTGAGCATATTTTCTCAGGAATTGTAAATTCACTTTACGGCTTCAACAATGTGGGCTTTCATCTTGGAAGTGAGGTTGTCACTCTGGACTTTGACGGAGTGCTCAATTCCGATGATATCTGTAAAGTAGAAAGCCTTGTCAATGAAGTCATCTGGAAAAACATTGAAATCAGGATTCTGTTCCCCTCAGATAATGAGCTTAAGGCAATAAAATACAGAAGTAAAATTGAAATTGAGGATCAGGTCCGCATTGTTGAAATTCCCGGTGTTGACATATGTGCCTGCTGTGCCCCTCACGTGAAAAGAACAGGTGAAATCGGCATTGTTGAGGTTGTCAATTTTGAAAAATACAAGGGCGGCACAAGAGTTTCCATTCTCTGCGGTGAAAGAGCATTACAGGATATACGCCACAAGCTTAATGAAAACCGCAAGGTATCCGTTCTCACCTGTGCAAAGCCCGGCGAAACTGCCATGGCAGTTGAAAGGCTCAAAAACGAAAATGAAAAATTAAAGTATGACATAGTCGGTCTTAACCGTCAGATACTCACCTCTAAAACCGAGGCAATTAAAGAGCAGAACCGTATAATTATTTTTGACAGCATGCTTCAGGGAAAATTGTTATCAGATTTCACAATTTCTCTCATGGGTAAAGCAAAAGAATTCATTGCTTCATTCTGTGGTGAAAACGACAGCTACCGCTATTGCATTGCAAGTGAGAATGCTGACCTGAGGCCTCTTTGCAAAGAGCTCAACGGAGCATTTGACGGCCGTGGCGGCGGTAAGCCTGAAATTGTTCAGGGAAGTCTTACGGGAAGTGAAAAGGATATAATTGATTTTCTCAACGGAGCAAATCTGTAAAGAAAAAGGAAGGATAATATGAAGCTTTATATCAAACAGAAGATTTTTTCATGGAAGGATAAATTTTATGTCCGTGACGAAAACGGCAACGACAGATACTATGTTGAGGGTGAGTTTTTTTCTCTTGGCAAAAAGCTGCACATTTACAACATGAACGGTGACGAGGTTGCATTTATTCAGCAGAAGCTGTTAAGCTTTCTCCCCCGTTACTTTGTTTTCATGGGCGGCACTCAGCGTGCAGAAATTGTTAAGGAATTCACCCTTTTCAGAAACAAATACCGCATTGACGGGCTTGGCTGGGACGTTAACGGTGACTTCATGGATCATGACTATGAAATCACCTCCGGCGGCAGACCGATTGTTACCATTAACAAGGAATGGTTTACCTGGGGCGACTCCTATGTGCTTGACATAAAGGACAATGCAGACGAGGTTATTGCTCTTTCCGTTGTGCTTGCTATTGACTGTGTTATTGCAGCGCAGAGAGCGGCAAACAATGCAAACTGAAGAGAAACAAGAAAAGTTTTTTGATTTCTTTTTTTCAAAAAAGTAATGCCCGCGGCGAGCGACAGAAAAAAATTAAGCACCGTTTCAATAAAGCAAAACGGTGCTTTTGTTGTAGCAGTACGGACACGGCAAGCCGTGTGCGTACTGTATCGTTTGAACGAACAAATTAAATATTTAAAGATTTTAATTTGTATGATTCTCAAGGGGCTTTGCCCCTTGAACCCCACAAGCTTTTTGTAAAGGAAAGACAAAGCTTTACTTATTTATGGTAAGAGCTTCACAATCTCTTTTGTTGTAATCTCATAGCCCCTTGCAGAAAGATGAAGTCCGTCATAGGTGCACTCTAATTTAAGGTTGCCCTTTTCATCACTGAGCTTTTCCGTAAGGTCAATAAATTCTGCACCGTACTTTTCGGCAAGAGCCTTATATTTTCTGTTAGCTTCAAGAATATCCTTGTTTTTTCTTTTGCCTGCTCTGCCCTCAATGACGGGATAGATTGCCTCAAGAATAACCTTGCAGTCGGGACACTCCTTTTTAAAAAGCTGAAGAATGCTTTCCATGTTTGTCTCCAGAAACTCTGTGTCAAAGCCCATGCCAAGGTCGTTTGTGCCAATAAGAAGCACCACTGCCTTCGGCTTTATGCAGGTGACATTTTCCCCGGCTCTTTTGTAAAGTCCGAGAGTTGTGTCACCGCCAATGCCTCTGTTGTAAAGCTCAAGGCCGCTTTTGATTGAATATTCACCGTACCAGTCACTTACATTGAGAAGCTCTGTGATTGAATCGCCGAAAAAGACAACCTGTCCTTCCTTTGCGGCAGTCCTGCAATGATATGTAAAATCATCACGCATACGGCTTTTGTTTGCATTATACTCTGTTTTTTTTAGCTTTCTTTTTTCAAACATTATTTTCTCCCCGTTGAACCGAAGCCGCCTTCACCTCTGTCGGTGTTGTCAAGGCTGTCGGACAAAATAAAATTCGCCGTTACATAAGGGGCAATTACCATCTGGGCAATTCTTTCGCCCGCTTCGATAGTCTGTGCTTCCTTGCCGTGATTATGAAGCGCTGTCATAACCTCGCCTCTGTAGTCGCTGTCAATAACGCCAACCTTATTGGCAGGAGCAAGGCCTCTTTTTGAAGCAAGTCCGCTTCTGGCATAAACAAAGCCTGCAAAGCCGACAGGTATTTCAAAGGCAAGACCTGTGGGTATGAATTTTGTTTCACCGGGGGCAATTGTCACCGCCTCATCAATTGCGGCATAAAGGTCTGCGCCTGCAGCATCTTCACTGCCGTATGTGGGCACAATTGCGTTTTCTCTCAATTTTTTGATTCTTACATCATACTGCATTTGTGTCACCCTCCCAAAGGATAATTCTGTTTTCTTCTCTTGATTTTTTCACATCAATTATACGCTGATTTTCTGAGCCCTTGAAACGGAGCTTCAGATTTTTAAGCTGTTCAACAAACCTTCCGTCAACAAGAATATCAATGCATCCGAGCATACGGTCTGTTATGCTGAAGTCACAAAGCCTTCCCGAAAGGAGATCCTTTTCAAAATCGTAGCCGCTGTAGCACCAGATATCCTTTTCGGGATATTCTTTTTTTATTCTTTCAAGCAGCCCTACAAGTACCGCCTGATTCGAAGGCTCAAAGGGCTCTCCGCCCAAAAGGGAAAAGCCTTTGATATACTCGGGCTTCAAGGCTTCAAGGATTTTTTCCTCCTCCTTTTCAGTGAATTTTTCACCGAAACTGAAATCCCATGCCTCCTCATTGAAGCAGCCCTTACATCGGTGGGTACAGCCCGAAACAAAAAGAGATACTCTCACTCCCGGTCCGTTTGCCACGTCAAAGGGTTTTATTGTTGCGTAATTCATAGCTTGCCTCCGGCAAAATTCTTTATACGGAATAACAAAACAGATGGCTTCATTCCGTAAACTACATCTTTTTTCAAATGCCCTCGCCGGGCAGGCGTTACTTTCTTGAAAGAAAGCAACCAAAGAACTTTTCATTTTATATTATAAATGAAGCACTCTTGCTTTTATTTCCTTTGTTTTGCCCACATTCCAGAAGTTTTCACCAAGATAACCGCAGGTTCTTCTTGTAACGTTCATCTTTCTCTGGTCCTTGTTACCGCATGAGGGACATTCCCATTCGAGATTATCGTTTATGGTAATTTCACCGTCGAAGCCGCACTCGTGGCAGTAGTCGCTCTTGGTGTTGAATTCTGCATACTGAATATTATCGTAAATGAACTTTACAACCTCTTCAAGCGCCTCAAGATTATGGCGCATGTTGGGGATTTCAACATAAGATATTGCACCGCCTGAGGATATTGTCTGGAACTGACTTTCAAAGGTAAACTTCGCAAAGGCATCAATATCCTCACGGACATCAACATGATAAGAGTTTGTGTAATAGCCTTTATCGGTAACATCCTCAATTGTGCCGAAGCGTGCCTTGTCAATTCTTGCAAAACGGTAGCAGAGTGATTCTGCAGGTGTGCCGTAAAGGCCGAAGCCAAGGCCTGTTTCCTTCTTCCACTTTTCACAGTGCGCACGAAGACACTTCATAACCTTCAAAGCAAATTCAGTGCCCTCATTCTGTGTGTGGCTCACACCCTTTATAAGCTTTGTAAGCTCATAAAGTCCGATATAGCCGAGAGAAATTGTGCTGTAGCCGTTATGAAGGTACTTTTCAATTGTTTCACCCTTTTCGAGCCTTGCAATTGCACCGTACTGCCAGTGAACGGGGCTTGTATCGGATATAACATTATGAAGGGCGTGGTGGCGGCACATAAGAGCCTCAAAGCAAAGCTCAAGTCTTTCTTCAAGAAGCTGCCAGAACTTTTCTTCATCACCCTTTGCAAGAATACCGATCTGAGGTAGGTTGAGTGATACAACACCCTGATTGAAGCGGCCCTCAAACTTATATTCACCCTTTTCGTCCTTCCAGGGTGAAAGAAAGCTGCGGCAGCCCATGGGTGAAAAGACATTGCCCTCATAGTTTTCACGCATTTTCTTTGCTGAAATATAGTCGGGATAAAGTCTTTTGGCTGAGCACTTTACTGCAAGCTTTGTGATATAGTCATACTTTCCTCCCTTGAGGCAGTTATGCTCGTCAAGAACATAAACAAGCTTGGGAAATGCGGGAGTTACATAAACGCCCTTTTCATTTTTGATACCCTCATAACGCTGACGGAGTATCTCTTCAATAATCATGGCGTTTTCTTCAACATATTCGTCATCCTCCTTGAGATTAAGGAAGATGGTGACAAAGGGTGACTGACCGTTTGTTGTCATAAGAGTATTAATCTGATACTGAATGGTCTGAACACCTGAACGGAGCTCATCCTGAAGCCTGTCAAGAGCAATTTTTTCAATTTTCTCTGCGGAAAACTCATTGCCGAAAGCCTCAGTGAGATGATTGATAAACTTTACCTTACTCTTTCTGAGATACTTGCCGAGATGGCTGATATCAACAGACTGTCCTCCGTACTGACTGCAGGCAACGGAAGCTATAATCTGAGTCATGATATTGCAGGCAACCTGAAAGCTCTTGGGGCTTTCGATAAGCTTTGAATTCATAACTGTGCCGTTATCAAGCATATCACCGATGTTTATAAGGCAGCAGTTGAAAATGGGCTGAAGGAAATAGTCTGCATCATGGAAATGAATGGCACCGTCATCGTGCGCCTTTGAAATATGCTCGGGCAGAAGCATTCTTCTTGTAAGGTCCTTTGAAACCTCACCTGCAATCAGGTCACGCTGGGTTGCCGCCATAACAGCATCCTTGTTTGAATTCTCCTCCATAACATCCTTGTTTGAGTTTTTGATAAGGCTGAGAATTGACTCGTCTGTTGTGTTGGCCTTTCTCACAAGTGCTCTGTTATAACGGTAAATAATGTATGCCTTTGCAAGAGCAAATTTATCGAGCTGCATAAGCTTGTGCTCAACCATGTCCTGTATATCCTCAACAAGAATTCTTACCCTTTTTTTATCAGAAATAAAGTCTGCAATTGCTTCCATCTGGTTGGGGGTGATTCTCTCCTCTTCACTCACTGCATCATTTGCCTTCTGTAATGCGATGATAATTTTGCTGCGGTCAAATTCCACAACTGTACCGTCTCTTTTAATTACTGTCATACTTTCGTCCCCTTTCGTAAATAAAAATTGTTGTCGATTATAATTATATAGCATATCTTGTGTTAAGTCAATATATTAAACACAACATTTTGTGTTTTCTGTGCGGTTTTGTGTTCAAAAAAACAAAATGTTGTCAGTTGAACCGTCCCACACAGCCCACAATATAATATATCTTATTTAGTATCAAGTCAATATAAAAGCACAATATTTTGTGTTTTTTACCATTTGCACAAAAACATCCCCTGAAACACAGAAAAGGATGTAAATAATCAAAAAAAGACAAAAACCAAATACATTATGCAATTTATTTAACAAATTATTAACAGACAGATATTGTATAAAGTTTCCAAATAATGTAAAATAGATAATTGGAAAATATAAACAGAAAGGGTTTTGTTTTTATGAAAGTTTTTATGATTGGCGGCACAGGTCTTCTTGGCTGTGAAGCAGCAAGAATCTTTATTGAAAGAGGCCATGAGGTAAAGAGCGTGGCACTTCCCCCGCTTCCCGAAGGAGCACCCATTCCAGAAGCTATGGAGCTTGAATTCTGTAATATTTATGAAAAGTCCGACGAAGAAATCAAGGCAATGCTTGAAGGCTATGATTGCTTTGTTTTCGCAGCAGGTATTGACGAAAGAGTTGAATTCCCTGCACCCGTTTACGATGCATACTACAAGTATAACATTGCACCCTTAAAGAGAATTCTTCCCCTTTGTAAGGAAGTTGGTATGAAGAACGCTGTTATTCTCGGCTCATACTTCTCTTATGCTGCAAAGCAGTATCCCGAAATGAAGCTTACTGAAAAGCATCCGTACATCAGAAGCCGTATTGATCAGGAGGAGGTTGCATTCTCCTTTGCTGACGAAAGCTTCGACGTTGCAGTTCTTGAGCTTCCCTACATCTTCGGCACACAGCCCGGAAGAAAGCCCGTTTGGGTTATCCTTATTGAGCAGATCAAGATGATGGATAAGCTTCCCTGCACAATGTATCCCGGCGGCGGTACAGCAATGCTCACAGTACGTCAGGTTGGTGAGGTCATTGTTGGTGCTGCAGAAAAATCAAAGGGCGCAAAGGCATGGCCCATCAGCATGTATAACCAGACATGGAAGGAATTCCTCAAAATTGTTTACGCTGCAAGAGGCATGGGCAACAACCGTAAAATCATCAGCATTCCTCCCTGGATGATGCGTATGGGTCTTGGCGGTGTTAAAAAGGAATATGCTGAGAAGGGCATTGAAAGCGGCATTGACGTTGACGGCCTTGCAGACATCATGGATATCAACCTTTTCATCGACAGAAAATACAGTGTTGAGCTTGGTGCAACAGAAGACGATATCGTTTCTGCAATCACAGACTCAATCAAGGTAAGCCAGGCTGTTTTTGACGGCAAGGCAAAGCTTCTTGAAATGAAGGGCGAATAATTTAACTTAAGAATTTAAAAGACCGATTTCAGATGAAATCGGTCTTTTATTTAACGACTTTTTCTCTTTTTATAAAGAAGAACCAGGCTCAGAACAATAAGAGCCACACCTGCAGCATACAAGGGATAAACACCGAAGCCTCCTGTTTCGGGAAGAACATAGCTTGCCTTTATGTTGCTTACTGTTAAGGCGTAGGTCGGATTTTTCGTAATTTCTTTTTGTTCCTTTAATGAAAAGGCTGTTCCTGAGGTTCTGTTTGCACTGACAGTGGTTCCGCTGAGCTGAACATATCTGCTTGTGGTGCTGCTTGTTCCTACCTTTATCGCTCCGCCGCTGAGGGTAATGGTTGAGTTGTTTGAAGTGTAGGAGGCGTCCATTGAAAGGTTTCGGTTAGAATACAAATATCTGTTGTTACCAAGATTTTTCAGCTTTATATTGCCGTTATAGGAAACAGCCTGCCACTGTTGATAGACACTGCTCTCATCAATTACAGCTCCTGTCAGACTGTTTCCACTGCAGGCAAGGGCATAATTTCCTGAAGTGAACATATATACCTTTCCGGCTTCAAGGTATGTTGCCTCAGTCCACACTGTCATCACACCGCCGGGAAGCTGCGTTATTTCGGAATACTCGGGATAATAACCCGCAACCTCATCCTCTGCTACGGTGTATGAAACTGATGTGCCGTCCTCCGACGAATAAAGAAGTCCGTCAAAGCTGCCTGTCCAGCCGTTATTTTTGTTAAGGGTAAGGACTCTGCCCGTATAGACGCCGTTGGCATAAAGGCGCACGGTTACACTGTCGTTTGTGTGAAGCGTGTCTCCGTCTGCCCAGCTCTTTGTTACAGAAACAGCTGTCAGCCTGTCTTCCGGTATGGGTGTGTTTGTAAGTTCAAAGGCAGTACCGCTGAGATTACCTTCACCCTGCTTATAAATTACAAAATCAAGACCCGAATTACTGCTTGCAGAAGCATCTGAGCCAAAATAGTAATATACATTTCCGCTTTGAGCGAAAAGCTTTGAATTATAATAATACAAAATACGGTTGCCGTCCTGAGTTGGAACAAATCGGCTTGTTCCGTCAAGAATTATTCTGTATCCGTTTCCGTTTATCATATGAAAGCCCATGCCGTCTGCAATGGCTGTCCATTGGGCAGAAGCATTGCTTTCGGCGTTTTCCTTGCTTATCCATGTAAAGCTGCTGCCGCTTGCAGAAAGAGCATTTCCGCTTGATTTATCGACAAGAATAAATCTGTCACCGTCACGAAGAACATCGGTCATAAGCCATTCTCCATCATCATTGAAGGGCTGACCGTCACCCACTGTTACGGTAAAGCCCGGAACGCCCGTTTCCAGCACGCCGTAAACAATGTCCGTTATTCCGTCCTTTGTTTTCGGAAGTCCTGTCCATGTATAGGTCCAGCCGTTTTTGTCACTGAGCACTGCACTTTTTTCAGTGGTCTCTCCGTCTGAGGTGAGATAAACCGTTACACCTTCGGGTATGTTTTCTGAGCCCTGCGCCCATGTTTTACTAACCCTTATATTAGTTGAGCCCGTCTCTTCCGTTTTTTCAACCTGGTTTGTGAGAATAACGGATAACAGATGCAGTGCTTCGTCTGAGTTACTGCTGAGAACATCAAAGCCGTCTGTGTGCTCCTCGTTTTCGCCTCGAAGAGAGTCGGTTATACACACAGAGCCACCTATATTATTCATGGCAACACGGATAATGTCATCAGTTTCGGGATAGCCCTCAGGAGCCTTGGCTTCTCTGATATAATAAAGCTTACCCGGTGAAATTCCCCAGAAATATGCCTTTCCGTTCTGCACAGTGAAAACATTGGTGCCGGGAACACCGTTCTGATAATCGGCTTCCGAATTCCAGAGTTCTGCAGGAACGGTGCATGCTTCGTCAGTGAAAACCGAAAATTCTGCACGGTTCAGCCTTTCACCTGAAAGTGCATCCTGCTTCATAATCTCCATTGCGTATCTTGGTGAAATGTTGAAATAAATTGCGCAGTTTGACTGCGAGCCGCCACGCTCCATGTAATAAATTGTGAGTGTGTGGTTACCCTCACTGAGGGATATATCCTTTTCCTGAGGCGTTGCAGCAAGGGCATTATTTTCTGCATAGTCCGTTGTAACCTTACCGATGGAAAAGTCAATTTTACCGTTCATGATGCCGTGCAGACCGCCGATATCCATCACAAGCTCACCGTCAATAAATACCCACAGGTCATCGTCACCGTGGAACTGGAAGTTCATGTGCTCACCGTGAGTTGAAATGTTTCCGTAGTTGCCGTAGGCATCCACGTCACCCGTATCATTGGGAAGGTAAAACTCAATTTCAGATTTCATGCCGAACCAATAGTTCGTGCCTGCATTGCCTGCAGCACTTCCTTGATTTGTGGCTTTTGCATCATACTGATAGTTGCCCGTTTTGCCGTTTCTGTCGGCATAGTCCGTAATGTTTTTATTGTTGCTGTTATTGACATAAGGTGAATTAAAGGGCAAAAAGTCTGAATAAGCACCCTCTGCCGTGGGAGTTCCGCTTGAATCAAAGCTGTCCTTCAGAGAGTCAGATGTTCTTTCAAGGTAATCATAAATATAAAACCGTTCATCGCTCTGATTGAAGGAGGCTGCATTTTTTGTTGCATCATAATAGTAATAGCCGTTATGTGTGCCGTCATAATCTGACTCACCCTCTTCCATAAACTGGTAAAGGTAATTGCCCGTACCGACATAATTTTTGCCTATTACCTCTGTTTCGGGATTAAACAGAACATCAATAATATCCTTGCCCGACATATTATAAACATAATCTGTAATTTCCGATGTAATCTCCGTGCCCTGGTTATCGTTGAGCCTTGCACGGTTTGCGGCATAGGATATATGCTTGTTGCCGCTGTCCCAGTCACGGAAAATGAAGCCAAGAGAAAGAGCGTCATTGTAAGGCACCTTATCATTCTGCACAACGGACCAAACCTCACTGTGCGAGGAAGCGCTCACAGAACCCGTATGAGTAACAGCATGAAAATTGAAAACAGCACTGTAATCAAACATATCGGTTCTGATGAAGGAGTTTGTGTCAAGACTGGGAACAACGTGCTCATTATTCTGACCCACATCATAGCCGGAAGCAACCCAATCGGCATAAAACACCGTATTTTTATCAACCACAACAGTTGCTCCCGGCTTGTGATAACGGTGGTTTTTGATATCATACCAGCCATTTAAAGCATAGTCATACTTGCTTGGTGACTTCCAGGTGGAGGGAAGATTTATAACAGGACTTTCTCCGTCAACGGCAAGGTATGTATTGTCGGACTCATAAAGGCTCATTAGTCCGCCACAGGTGCCGTCAAACCATACATGATACACATCCTGCGGAATTTTTACTTCTGCAAGATAGAACTCAGCTGCAGCAGAAGAATCGGTAGTGGTCTGAAAAACCACACTGCCCGAGGAGGTTGCAATGCGTGAATAATTGGAATTACTTTTAACGGTAAAAACAGCATTGCTTCCGCTGCCTGAGGAGGTAAGAGTTGAATTATAGGCACCGCCCGTTGTAACGCCATAATCATTGCTACTGTTGTAATATGAATGCATATACCTTGAGGTTCCCAGGTTCTGAATAAGGTATGATGCTCCGCTCTGAACAGTGAAGCTCCAGAAAAGGCTGTTGTCCATTGATGCGGTAGTGACGCTTGAATCAGCCCCAACAGTTACCTGCACCGTTTTTCCGTTACCGTCAATTGCATAATACCGTCCGTTGTAATAGGTGTAAACAATGTAATAAGTTGCACCTGATTTGTCAAGAGAATCGAAATTGACTCTTGTTGCCACAGGCTCAGTTATTGCAAAGGGGGAAACAGCGTAATATTTTATGTCACCGTCTGTCATAACAGCATCGTTTCTGAAGCTGAAAACGTTTCCGTCAGTTACAAGCTCACTTATAAAGCAGTAATCCTCATGACAATGCTCATAGTGCTTACATATAAGTTGATTGTCTTGCGAATAGCATTCTGCCCCGTGAGAGTGCTCAACAAAGCCGCAGTATGCCTCATTTTCCATTGTTGTAGCAGGAAGTATAAGCATATAGGTTGTGATGAACACAACAATTACAGCAAGTATTCTTGCCCTTTTCTGCCAGCGCTTTTCCATTTTTAGCAGGTGCAGAAAATCTTCGATTTTTTTATACACTGTACGTCCCTCCTTCCTGCTGAAATACAAAACTTATCAACATAACCCAACTTAAATACTAACATATTATATTTCTTATTTCAATATAAGAATTTACAATTATACACAATCCGATTTTCTGTTTCATTGTAGACAATAGTTTAACAAAACACAAAAAACTGTTATCAGAATTCAATCTGATAACAGTTTTTTTATTCTGTGTTTTGCGTCAGGAAGCTGAACATAAGCCTTCTGTTTATTTTTCCATTACAAAATGTAATGCTATACTGTCGCCGGTATACTTAAGATTTGAAAGATTGATACCCGAATTCATAAGAAGTGCACCGGAATAAACCTCACCTGTTTTCTGACATTTATAGAATCTGTCCTTATGAAGTCCCTTAAGCTTAAGGAAGAACAGATGCTCATTGTTTTCTCTCATAATAACAGCCGTTGTAAGAACCTCCGATTTATCAGGAGAAACAAAGCTCCATGCACATTTGAAATGGTCAAAATAAGGGTCTATAAGTCTGTAAAGGTCACCGTAATGTATAAGGTCGTAATATTTATGATAATCCTTGACCTGCTGCTGAACAATGGCTCTGTCCTCTTCACTTATCTTTGTGGGGTCAAGCTCATAGCCGAAGGTGCCCCAGAGAGCTACATTGCCCTTTGTCTTGTAGCCCGTTCTTCTTGAAGCGGAAACATGAGCGCCCATGGTCGATGCAGGATAGCACACAGATGTGCCGAACTGAATTGAAAGCCTTTCAATGGGGTCTGTGTGGTCGCTTGTCCATATCTGAGGTGAGAAATAGAGCATACCCGGATCAAAGCGTCCGCCGCCGCCTGAGCAGTTTTCCAAAAGAAGATCGGGGAAAGCTGTTGTAAGTCTGTTCATAAGGTCATAGGTACCGAGAACAAAACGGTGGAAAAACTCCTTTGATTTTTCTTTGGGAAGTATTGCAGAGCCTGCTTCAGAAAGATTACGGTTGAAGTCCCATTTCAGGTAATCCACCTTATTTTCTGAAAGCACCGAATACATCTGATTGAAAATGTTGTCTCTTACATCTTCTCTTGAAACGTCAAGCACATACTGAGTTCTTGCAATTGAAGACTCTCTTCCCGGCACATGCACATACCAGTCGGGATGGGCTCTGAAAAGGTCGGAATCGGGAGAAATCATTTCGGGCTCAAACCAGATACCGAACTTCAGACCGACGTCATTTACCTTTTTAATGAGAGCACCCAGACCGCCGGGAAGCTTCTTCTCGTTAACATACCAGTCTCCGAGAGAATTTGTGTCATCGTTACGCTTACCGAACCAGCCGTCATCCATAACGAGCATTTCCATGCCAAGCTCCTTTGCACTTTTTGCAAAGCTGACAAGCTTATCAGTATCGAAATCAAAGTAGCAGCCTTCCCAGCTGTTGATAAGAAGAGGTCTTTTTTCGTGCTTATACTTACCTCTGACCAGGTTATTCATGTAAAGCCTGTGATAGATACGGCTCATTTCACCAAGGCCGCCGTTTGTGTAAACAAGAACTGCCTCGGGCGACTGGAAGCTCTCACCCTTTTCAAGATGCCATGAGAAATCTATGGGATTGATGCCCATGATTACTCTTGTTGTGCCTGAATAGTCACACTCCGCTGAAAACTCAAAGTTACCGCTGTAAACCAGATTGAAGCCGTAAGCGTCACCGTTATCCTCTGTTGCGCCGTGACGCAGAAGCGCTGCAAAGGGATTATGATTATGGCTTGAAGAGCCCCTCTTGCTGGCGATGCCCTGAATACCGTGGGCGAGTCTTCTCTGCTCACGGCATCTTTCCTTTGCGTGTCTTCCGTAAAGGGTAATCAGGTCAAAATCCATGGTGGGCAAATCAAGACAGGTGGAGAAAATTCTTTCAATGTCAAGGGCATGGTTCCCCTTGTTTTCAACCTTAACGCTTTTTGTGATTACATCAATATTGTTGAAGGCTGTGTATATGAGTGTAACAGCTGCGCCCGTAACCTTGTCCTCAGTGAGAATTTCAAGAGTATCAGCCTCGTCGTCACTGTTAAGATAAACAGAGGGAAGAGGTGAAAGTGAGGGCTTACCCTTATAAAGCTTATGGCTTACATAACGAATATCCGTTGTTGTGTTTCCGTCAGCATTCTTTATTGCAAGAGCTGAAATTCTGAAGTCTCCGCTGCCGTTACATGAATACTCCATCGGAGCAACGTCTGTTGAAAAGGCTTCGTGGGGTATGTGAGGGTTTGAGGGGCTGAAGGATGCACTTCTTATTCTTCTTGCATTTGCCCAGAGGTTAGCATCGGGCAGATATGCACCGTAATAAAGATTGATAAGATAATTCTCATCGGCAAGACCTATAATGTAGCTTGATTCGGGGGTGTCAAGCTTGAAGACCTTTTGCAAAGAATCAAATGTAATCATATTTTTTCCTCCTGAGAAACATTGTGCTAATATTTTACCAAAAGCATAATACCATTACAATACAAAAAACAAAAAAACAGGTGAAAAAGCAGAAAAGACATACCCTAAGACTTTACAGAGAAAATGAAAAAACTTTGATTTAGTGTATTCCATAATATACTAAATCAAAGCTTTAAATTCTTCATAGACCACAGAGTTTTCAAAATAATATCATTGGGTGCTGAAAGAATAATAAATGCTTCCTGACAGATTAGAAAATATGTTTTCCGGCAGTAAGCTCATACATCTTTCCGTCTATGAGGGCAGTAGAGTCAACGGGAGTCTCTATTTCATAACGGACTTTGCCGTCCTCGTGCCACCAACGTGAGGATACCTTGCCCTTGGCGGTGTCGATTTCTGCTTTGAACCACTCAATGCGGTCATCGGGAATGGGTGCAAAATGAATTTTTGCAAAACCCGGGGCATCCTCCACCGTATTGATACCTGCCATTACGCCGTACATCCAGTCTCCTACCGCACCGTAAGCGTAGTGATTATAGGAATTCATTGATGCGGGCCAGATATCACCGTTGGGCTTAATGCCGTCCCAATGCTCCCATATGGTGGTAGCACCCTTGCTGATAGGATAGAGCCACGAGGGATATTCCTTTCTGAGTAGCAGTGTGTATGCCAGATCTTTATGACAGTAGCGTGATAAAACATGCAGAATATAGGGTGTGCCTACAAAGCCCGTCTGAATCTTATCACCCTCTTTGTGAATAAGCGTTGCAAGAGAATCTGCAACAATCTGAGGCTTGTCCGTTAGCTCAAACTGAAGTGCCATAACATGCTCGGTCTGAGTCCTGAAATCATCACGGAATTCCTTTATGAAGGCTGAGCGGATGTTTTTGTGAAGCTCTTCATAAGCACTGACATCCTGCCCCAACACCTTGCCCATTTTGGTAAGGATGTTCACTGAGTTAGCATAATAAGCAGATGCAACAAGATCGTCACGGGTGGGACCCTTGAATTTACCGTATTCACCGCCGAGCTCCAGCCAGTCTGCATAATGGTCACCGCCGAACCAGAGATTTTTCTTGGTGGTGGTTTTTGTTATATAATCTACCCATTTTTTAACGGGCTCAAAGAGATTTTCTATAATTTCTCTGTCACCGTATGTAAGATAGCATTGCCAGGGACAAATGGCAATTGCATCAGCCCAGGCGGTACTGATTCTCGGTTTTCTGGGATAAATGCTTGGTATAAAGTCAGGCACTGAGCCGTTTTTATACTGCTCGGCTTTGACATCACCAAGCCACTTTTTAAAGAATTTCAGCACATCATAGTTATAGCTTGCAGTACGTACAAATACCTGAGCATCACCCATCCACCCTAATCTCTCGTCACGCTGAGGGCAGTCGGTGGGAATATCAAGGAAATTTCCTTTCTGACCCCATATGATGTTGCTGAACAACTGATTAAGCATAGGGTCAGAGCTTTCAATATATCCCGTACGCTTCATATTGCTGTGCACCACTATAGCTGTGAAGTTTTCGGGTCTGATTTCGGTCGGATATGAGTCCACGCGGACATAACGAAAGCCGTAAAAGGTAAGATTCGGCTTATAGGTCTGTACGCCGTCCTTGCAGATATACTTATAAATTGCTTTTGCCTTGCGGTAGTTTTTGTTGTAGAAATTACCCTCACTGTCAAGAATCTCGGCAAAGGAAAAGGAAACCTTGTCACCCTCTTTCGCATCAAGGGTAATTTCGAGATAGCCTGTCATATTCTGACCGAAATCAAGAACAGTTTCACCCTTGGGTGTAGTAATAATCTCTTTTACACTGAGTCGCTCATGCTCTTTTACGGTTTCACCTTCCTGAGGAATAAGTAAATCCTGACTGTTGTCCCTTGCTATTTTTGCACGGTACTTAAAAACAGGTAAGAGGGCAGCGTTGTATTTTATTCCGTTGTATAAATGGCAAAAACGCAGATTGCTTTTTGCAACAAGCCAGCTTTCGTCAGTGCCGATATATTCCTCACTGCCGTCAGCATAGACAATGTGAAGTTCGGCGATGATCGCCTTCGGTTGCTTGTTTTTAAGCCGCCAGAACCAGCCCTCAGCAAGCTGTAAAACCAAAATATTATCTTCACACAGCATTTCAGTCACATCATAGGTCTGAACCTGCAGACGGTTGTGATATGAGGTCCAGCCCGGTGCCATGATAAAATCATCCACACGCTGATTGTTGAGTGTAGCTTCATATACGCCCCTTGCCGTCACTCTCAGAGTGGCAGAGGCTACCTCTTTTTCGACATAGAAATCCTTTCTGAAAAGAGGACAGACCTTTTTTGACCGATAAGACGGAGCTATCCAATTTGCTTTTAACATAAAGTCACCTCACTGCTTTCTTGTTGAAGTGTTTGTTTTAATTTTTTTACACCTTAACTACGGGAGCCGAGAAAGCCCTCTGAGTCAAGTACAATAAGGTAAAAGCTGATAGGCTTCATGTTCTTTCATCCTGTCTTACAAATAACATTGACATTCGATGTATCACCGTGTAAGGTGTAATTCTTCACCTTGCCCTTTTCCCATTCAATATCCACAGTGATATTTCCTCTTGCGGCAAGACCCTTTACAAATCCGCTTTTCCATTTGTCGGGAAGTGCGGGAAGAAGATAAATATTTTCCGAGTCAGACTGCAGAAGCATTTCGCAAATACCGCTCAGAACGCCGAAATTGCCGTCAATCTGAAAAGGCGGATGTGCATCAAAGAGATTGGAGTATACTCCGCCGCTACGGGATTTTTCATTATCGGGCTCTACGAGAGTAAGCAGTCTGTCGATAAGCTTTAAAGCGTGATTTCCCTCATGAAGTCTTGCCCAGAAGTTTACCTTCCACGCAAGGCTCCAGCCCGTACCGTCGTCGCCCCTGATTTCAAGGGTTTTCTTGCATGCATCAAAAAGCTCCCTGTCCTTTTCCGTTATAAGTCCTGCAGGGTGCAGAGCATAAAGGTGAGATACATGACGGTGATGAATCTCCGCTTCGGGTAAAGGCTCGTTCCATTCGAGAAGTTCTCCCCTTTCACCCACTGAAAAAGCCTTGATTTTTGGTATGCTTTTGCAGATTTCATCATAAAATCCGTCATTTATTCCAAGTGCTTCACAGCTCTTTTTGCAGTTAATAAACAAATCAAGAACTATACTGTTCATCATAGCCGTGCTTTTTGAAACTGCAACAGAGCCATGTTCTGTTGCAAACATATTTTCGGGAGAGGTTGCAGGGCAGATTATATATTCACCCTTTTCGTCCTCTGCAAGAATATCAAGATAAAACCGTGCCGCTTTTTTCATTATGGGAAATGCCGTGTTTTTCAGATAAGCCTCGTCAAGAGTATATTCGTAAAGCTCATAAAGGCTTCTGCAAAGCCAGCCTGAGCCCCCTTGCCAGAAGGCCCAGCTTGCTCTGCCGTCAACGGGAACGGAGTGTCCCCATATATCAGTATTGTGATGAACAACAAAGCCTCCTGCATTATAAAAGCTCTTTGCCGTTTCTTCACCCGTTACAGCAAGCATTTTCAAAAGGTCTGCCATAGGTGCCATAAGCTCGGGCACATTGCAGGGAAGAACGGGCCAGTAGTTCATTTGTGTGTTGATATTTACGGTGTAGTTGCAATTCCAGGAGGGCTTTATGCTGTTGCTCCAGATACCCTGCAGATTTGTTGCAAGAGTGTACTCTCTTGAAGAAGAAATAAGCAGGTATCTTCCGAAGTTGAACAAAAGCACATAAAGGTCGACATCTTCTTTATTCTCTTCAAAGGCTTTTATTCTTTCATTGGTTGGAATTTCACTTTTGTTTTTTCCATCAAGAGAAAAAGAAACCCGATCATAATATTTTTTATAGTCTTTAATATGTCTGCTTTTAAGAGCATCAAAGCCGAGCTCTTCTGCTTTTTTCAAAGCTTCAAGGCAGGAGTTTTTATATTCCTTACCCTCAATTGCAGGGTATTTGTCAAAGCCGTTGTAGCTTGTTTTAATTGACAGATAAATTACAGCATGGGTTGCATTCCTGACATAAACGGCAGCTTCGTCCTCTGCCTTTTCGCCGTCAGTAGCTATCATAACAGCACCACGGAAAAGAATTCCTCTTTCCTCATCCTTATCGGAATAAATGAGGCTGTTGCAGGGGTATTCGTGGCTTTTGGTGTCTGCATCACCGGGACACTCTCCGTCAACTATAAGAAAACCGGCTTTCGTATATGCTTCGGATCTGAGAGGACAGTCTATATTTAACTTAAAAGAAAAAGCCTTTTTGTTTTCTGATTCAATTTTATAAACAAGCACATCATCGGGATAAGAAACGAAGGCTGTTTTTCTGAAGGCAATTCCGTCTGATTTATATGATGAGGAAAGAAGGGCCTCAGATAAGCTTAAGCATCGCTGATAGCTTTCAAAGCTGTCATTTTCAAAATGAATTTTAAGGTCACCGAAGGGCATATATGCCTGGGACCAGCAGGTAATAAAGCTCTTCTCTATTTCATCCTCGGCTTCCTTGTATCTGCCGTCAAAAGCCATCTTCTGTGCCTTCAGGTATGCTTCATAAGCCCCGTCTTTTGTCACCTTCCTCGGATGACCCGTCCAAAGTGTATCGTGGTTAAGTGAAATTATATCTGTACCTACCCTGCTGTAGCACATGGCTCCCAATGAGCCGTTGCCCAGTGGCAAAGCGTCCATATAATGTTTTGACGGATCCGTGTAATATAAATTTTCAGTGCTCATAAAATACCTCTTTCATTTTGTGCTTACATTTTACAATGATATCAGGATTATATATTCAGAAAATCCTTTCTGTATTTCACACCGAAAAGCTCTGCAAGCTCAACCATTTCTTCATCTTTGATGGTGTTGACTCCGGGCAGATACGCTGTAAGCATATAAATTTCGGCAGTCTACAGTATAGCTTTCAAGACCGATACCGAATACCTTTGCTTCAAAAGTTACATACACTTTTCCTTATTATAAGGTATGTCGAGAATTTCATCAAGACTTTTTTTGAATCTTAGTCCAATCGAAAGTCTGTCGACAGGAATTTCCTTGTAGCCGACCTCTGTACAGGTTGCAGCCTTCTTTCACATTATTAATATGACAGACACAACATTTAGATTCTCTCGCATTTCCGGGGTAATCGCTGTTTTCATCTCCATAACATCTATATAATCTTGGCTTACAAATAATATGTAAGATGAAATAGTCAGATAATCGAAAAAAATGAATAATCACCTTCATTTCTGAAGGTGATTTCGGGAATTTTTTAAAATATGGGGGTAAAATTGGGGTGTTTTTTTGATACCTCAACCCCTGAAAAGCCCTATTTATAAGGGTTTATTTATCCAAGCTCTTCATTGTGGGGAAAAGAAGAACGTCTCTGATTGCGGCTGAGTCGGTAAGAAGCATTACCATTCTGTCAATTCCGAAGCCGATGCCGCCTGTGGGCGCCATGCCGTATTCAAGGGCTGTGAGGAAATCCTCGTCGGTTGTGTTTGCTTCTTCGTCACCCTGCTTGAGAAGCTCCTCCTGAGCCTTGAAGCGTTCTCTCTGGTCAATGGGGTCATTGAGCTCGGAGTAAGCATTTGCCATTTCCCAGCCGTTCATGAAGAACTCAAAGCGTTCAACATAATCGGGGTTTTCAGGCTTACGCTTTGTAAGAGGTGAAATCTCAACGGGATGATCCATAAGGAAGGTGGGCTGAATGAGATGATGCTCAACAAATTCTTCAAAGAAGAGGTTGAGAATGTCGCCTCTCTTGTGTCTTGCTTCGAACTCAACACCCTTTTCCTTTGCAAGAGCCTTAGCTTCCTCGTCTGTTTTGATTTCGGTGAAGTCGATGCCTGCATACTTTTTAACAGCATCAATCATGGTAATTCTTTCAAAAGGCTTACCAAGATCCATTTCAACACCGTTATAAACAATCTTGGTTGTACCGAGAACCTCCTGAGCAACATGACGGTAAAGATTTTCTGTAAGATCCATCATACCGTGATAATCGGTGTACGCCTGATAAAGCTCCATGAGGGTGAACTCGGGGTTATGTCTTGTGTCAAGGCCCTCGTTACGGAATACTCGTCCGATTTCGTACACTCTTTCAAGGCCGCCGACAATAAGTCTCTTAAGATAAAGCTCAAGGGAAATTCTGAGCTTGAAGTCTTCATCAAGAGCATTGAAGTGAGTTTCAAAGGGTCTTGCAGCTGCACCGCCTGCATTTGATACAAGCATGGGTGTTTCAACCTCAAGGAAGCCCTGTGAATCAAGATAATTTCTTACAGCTCTGATAATAAGAGAGCGCTTGACAAGTGCATCCTTTGATTCCTCGTTCATGATAAGGTCAACATAACGCTGACGGTATCTTGTGTCAGTGTTTGTAAGACCGTGGAATTTTTCGGGAAGGGGCAGAAGTGATTTTGAAAGAAGCTCAATTTTTTCTGCATGGATTGAAATTTCACCTGTTTTTGTTTTAAAAACAGAGCCTTCAATACCGATGATATCACCGATATCAAGCTTTTTGAAGCTCTTATATTCTTCTTCACCAAGGCTGTCACGTGCAACATAAGACTGAATGTTACCCTTAAGGTCCTTAATGTTGCAGAATGATGCCTTACCCATAATACGCTTTGACATCATACGACCTGCCACACGGACTGTTTTTCCTTCAAGCTCGTCGAAGCCTTCTTTAATCACTGCACTGTGATGAGTCTGGTCATATTTTGTAATTACAAAGGGATCCTTACCGTCCTGCTGAAGAGCCTGAAGCTTGTCAACTCTTACCTTTCTTAATTCGTTAACGTCCTGTGCAGGTTCTCCCTGAGGAAGATTTACATTCTTTTCCTGTGACATCTGTTATCCGTTCCTTTCGGGGTTTAATTATTTTGTGATTTCGATAACCTCATACTTGATGATACCGCCGGGGGCTTCAACATCAACAATATCGCCTGCCTTGTGGCCGATGAGAGCCTTTGCAACGGGTGATTCGTCACTTGTGAGATAGTCTGCACCCTTGTCCTTTGAGGTTGATGTTGATGAAATTATCTGATACTTATAAACATCACCGTATTCGATATCCTTGATAGTTACCTTTGAGCCCATCTGAATAACATCAGTTGAAAGTGCATCCTCGTCGATAAGCTTTGCTCTTGAAAGAATATCTTCAATTTCGCTGATACGTGCTTCAAGCTTACCCTGGTCATTTCTTGCTTCGTCATACTCGGCATTTTCTGACAAGTCACCGAAGGAAAGAGCAACCTGAATCTTTTCTTTAATTTCCTGACGGCCTCTTACTCTGAGATCTTCAAGCTCTGCCTCCAACTCTTTAAGGCCCTGAGAAGTAAGAAGAATTTCCTGTGCCATTGTATATCATCCTTTCGTGATTGATTATTAGTTTACACATTTATACATTATGATATTATATAAAATATATTTGAAAGTGTCAAGGGGGATGAAGCAGAAAATACAGTTGTAAAAACAGGTATTCTGCTATTATTTCATACAATCCAATGCAGCGTCTCTTCTGTATGCATAATCTGAATTTTCAGGATATGCTTCGCTCAGCTGCCTCCAGATATCATAGGCTTTTTCGAGACAACGCTTATCCAGGCTTGTGCCTGTCCTTGCAAGCTTGCACCAGATTGTTGCCATACTATCGAAATCTTCAGAAAATCCACTATCTTTAGATATGTTATTAAGCAATTTAATGCTCATTAAATACCAATAGCTCGCCTTTTGGGTTTTACCAAGTTTCCAGTAGCAATCAGCCAACTCTTCATAAATCTTTATCAAATTCCTTTTGCTTTTATCAGCTTCATATTCTGCATCGATATATCCTGACAAAGCATCTGCTTTTTCTACATGCTCAGTTTCACCTTTTTCACATCCCTGTGTCCCGTATACTGAAGCCATCTTTAAATGAACAGAACAAACCGCCAATAAGACGTCAGAGCTCGCATTTATTTCATCCATTCCCACTGAAACGTCTCTGAGAACTGTATCTGCTTTTGCTGTATTCCCCTCTTGCAGATACATTCTTGCAACGCTACATTGAGCCAGAATCAAGTTCTCCATTGTATCTAATGATTTATATTTTTCATTGATGCAGATTCTTATCTTCAGTTCGTTAAGATACGCTTCTTTTGCCTCTGACATTCTGCCATCGATTTCATAAAATTTACCCGAGTGTTTATAGCCATTTGCAACAGCTTCTTTTGTATGATAGCTTTCTAAAACCTCATCTGATTTTTTTCTGACTTCAATGGATTTTTTGAAAAAAGCATCTGCTATATCGTTTCTTTTTTTCTTCATAGCAATTGAGGCCAGCGAGTCATAAGAGGTGTACAATATAACCATAGCAGAAGCATCTTCTTCTGGCAGCATTTTTTCACTAAGCTTTACGGCTTTAACAAAAAAATCCGCAGCCGCTGTCAAATCGTTCTGTTTATCTGAGATTTCACCAAGATTCAGATATATGTGAGAAATTTTATTGTTTAAAACCTCTCCTGTTTCTCTTTCCACCGCCTTATAAACATTTAATGCTTTTTGCAACTTACTTTTTGCTCCGTCTGAATCACCTTCTCCAATCAGAATTTGTGCGATGTCCACGCAACCGTCTGTTATTAAAAGCTTTTCAGCAATTGTTAAGTTTTCCCGAACCTCATACATAAAATCAAAAGCGCTCTGATAAAATGTCTTAGCTTTTATGTAGTTACTCTGCCACAAAAAATATTTTCTTCCTATATAAATGCAGCTCTCTAAATAATGAAGGCGCAACCTTATTGAAGCATATCCGAACTGACCAAAAGCTTCTTTGCACAACTCATGCATTTGTGTGTAATTATCCAGAGCTATACTATTCCCATTAACTCCAATGCATTCAGCAAACACACTGGCTGTTTTCAATGCAGAACATAGGTTACAGGCGTTTTCTTCTGTCTTTTCACAAAGCCATATATTCTTATGAACTGTTACATTTTTTTGAAACCATATAACGGCTTTTTTATAATTTCTCTCAACACCTTCACCATTAGTGTACATAAAGGCAAGCTTTTCCATTGCTTCAGCAAGGCCTGCTTCGGCTGCAGAGGTAATAAGCTCAACGGCTCTTTCATGATTTACCTCAACATCAATGCCTGAAAGATACGCAAGACCGATAAAGAAATTGTGCTGAGGGTCATTATCGTTTTCTCTGAGCGCAATACTTCTGAGAGAATTGAACAAAGCCGACGAAAGCTCACTTTCGTTGTAAGCGTTTGCACAAACCGGGATATCCTTATATTTCTGCCTGAGCTCGTTTTTATCTGTTTCGACCACCTCTACAGGCAGAATAGCCTTTCCTTGCTTTCTTGCCATAGGGTATTCAACATTCATAACATAATTTTCTTCATTCACAAGGTTAGGTGTTACGGCAAGGGTAAAAAGACGGCTTTTTTTAAGTGCTTCTTCAATTGAATCGTTAAAATTTTCACCGGGAGTGAGAAATTCATCATACCAGATTGCAATATCCCGGCAGAAATCGTTTTTGTGTATAAGGCGCATGAGCTCCTGTGCATATACTCTGTCCTTTTTGCGGTAGCTCAGAAAAATATAAGCGTCAAAGGCAGCTCTCACCCTTGCACTGAGCTCATCACCGATAAGAACAGAATTGAGATATCTGTCGAGCTTTTCTTCATAGCTGATGGCAGTGTCGTCCTTCTTATACTTGTTAAGATACTGAAGTGACCCTATTTTTTCCTTGAAAAGCTCTTCAAGTCCGTTTTCCTGCATAAGAGGTAAAACGGGAATATGCTTTTCCTCCGCAAATCTGAATTCAAGACTCAGAGCTCTGCTTTCACTTGTGAGAAGCCTTGTTGTGACAGGTATAACAAAAAGCTGCATCTCACTAAGGTATGAAAGCCATTCTTCCTCATTCACTTCACCAAGAGGCTCACTGTCATAATAAAATGCGCAGTTCTGATTTTTCATTATTTCAAAAGAAATCTCATCAAAGTATCTGCCGTAATCATCGTGATGACAGCAGAAATACACCCTTGATTTGCCACGGGGATTTGAATTACCTTTTGTTTTGACCTTCAGCTTTGGCATAAACGTCTCTCCTTGTGTTAATCATGATGAAATTATAACATTATCGTGCAGTGTTTACAATAATTAATTTGATACTTATCGGTAATGTAAGGTTGCTGTATTGAAACTTTTTATACTTTCTTGATTTTTTTATATATAGTTGTTATAATATATTGAATAATTATATGTTCTTATGATATTACAAAAAAGGTGATGTACTATGATTAAAATTTCTCCGTCTATTCTCTCATGCGATTACTCAAAAATGGGAGAGGAATTTGAAAATATGAAGCGTTGCGGCGCAGACTGGCTCCACATTGATGTTATGGACGGTCATTTCGTGCCCAACATAACCCTTGGCGCTCCCCTTGTGAAATGCCTGAGAAAATGCTCAGACCTTGTTTTCGACTGCCATCTTATGATAAGCGACCCCAAAAAATATATCCCCGACTTTATCAAAGCCGGAGCTGATGTACTATGCTTTCATGTTGAAGCTGATTCTCCCATTGAGGAAACTATTGACCTTATAAGAGAAAACGGAAAAATTGCCGCCCTTGCAGTAAAGCCGGGAACAGATGTTGAAGCAGTTTTCCCCTATCTCGAAAAGCTTGGCATGGTCCTTGTTATGACAGTTGAGCCAGGCTTCGGCGGTCAGAGCTTCATGGCAGATATGATGCCTAAAATTGTGAAGCTCCGTGAGGAGTGCAAAAAGCGCAACATTGAAATTGACATTCAGGTTGACGGCGGAGTTTCCCTTTCAACCGTTGAAACCGTTGCTGAAGCAGGTGCAAACGTGCTTGTTGCAGGCTCTGCAATTTTCGGCTCCGATGACCCCAAGGAAACAATTTCTCTGTTACGCAGTAAAGCCGCCAAGTATTTTTAAGGCATTTTCCTCAATAATACAGTCAAAGCCTTCTTTTGTTGCTTCACGTCCTGCTTCTCCCGCACCTGCTTTTTGCAGAAACTCACGGCATTTAAGATGTACCTCCCTTTCTGCTTCAAGAATGAGTCGGTAGCAGTGACCGTTTTCAAAAAGGCTGCTTCGGATATCTCTGATTTTTCCCGTCTGCTTTGCAAAATCAAGCAGATTGTCAATTGAATCGCTTTCGTATATCTGAAGCCTTTCCTCACCGTCTTTAATGCTGCGGCTGTTGAGAATTATCAGACAGCCACCCTCACCGTCAGGTAGGATATCCACCCTTGTTTTTTCGGATATACTCATGCTTTCACCTGATATTTTCTGAATTTCGGATATTATTCTGCAAACCGTCTTTTTGCTTTGAGAAAGCTGACTGTTAAGCTTTTCATATGTAAGACAGCAGGCTTCAAGCTCGTCTTTTGTAAGTTCAATAATCATCACTTCTGCTGAGGTGCAGGATACTTTCATGTTATTTCGCCTTCCGTAAGTTTATGTATCTATATAAATGATACTCCCCCGAAGCAATTATTTCAACGCACAATTTTTACCATTCAGAAGGAGACCGCAGACATGCAGAATTCCCTTATTTCAAAAGAGAATATGTACCGTTGCAATATCGATACTATCCTTGTGTGTATCGGTCTTTTTGCCGTGGGCTTTTATCTTAACGGTGTGACTGCCTTATATCAGGCGCTTACCTGCATCATCACGGCAGTGCTCTGCGAGTACCTGGTCTTTCATGTGATGCTGAAAAGGAAAACCCTTTCACTTCTGAGCTCCGTTACAACAGGCTTTGTTATTTCAATGCTGCTTCCTGCCTCTGCTCCCTTATGGGTGGGTGCTTCAGCAAGTGCTTTTGCCATTGTGATTGCAACTATGCCCTTCGGTGACAGCAGAAACACACCCTTTCTTCCTGCCGCTGCCGGCTTCTGCTTTGCGGCAATGTTCTTTCCTGAAGAGGTGTTTACCTACCCTGCCCTGAGTGACACAGCAACACTTTTCTTCAATCAGGAGGGCTTTACAGCAGGTACTCCCCTTACGGAAATGCTCGCTAAGGGCTACAGTCTCAAGCTTAATGTTTTCGGCTTGTCGAATCTTCTTTCGGGCAGAATTCCCGGTGCTGTGGGCACTGTGAGTCTTGCAGCTATGACAGGTGTGGCAGGATATTTCCTTGTCAGGCAGCCGAAAAGGCTCCTGCCTTCCCTTGGCTTTATAATTTCTGCAGCTGTTATTGCATTCTGTTTTCCCCGTATCAATGCAGGAAGGCTCACCTCCGCTGTTATGGAGCTTTGTGCAGGCTCACTGCTTTTTGTTGCTCTCATTATGATAAATAACCCTGTAACAGTACCGAAAAAGGCTCCTCATGCCTTCCTTTACGGCATTGTTGCAGGTATTATATGCATGCTGCTGAGATATTTTTCATCTCTCAGCGACCCCTGTGTTTTCACAGTGATTATTATGAACATGCTGTGGTCACCTTTATTTTCTTCTGCAAACAAGGCAGAAAAGAGAAAGGAGACTGATGTAAATGTCTAAAAACAAAAGGAAGGCTCCGAAGCTTAAATTCACAACTGCTCTTTTCAAGGGCAGCTTCATTCACAACCCTGTTCTCACACAGATTATCGGCATTTGCCCCATTATTGCGGCGGCAACAACGGTAAAAAATGCATTGGCAATTTCTCTTGTTACGGCTTTGCTTCTCATTCTTTGTGAAGCCATAACGAGTCTTCTTCTCAAAAAAATTTCCCGTTGGGTGAGAATCTCCGTTTACACCGTGGCTTCAGTGCTGTTTGTTGCAGCCCTTGAAGCCCTCGCTCACAGCTTCACCTCGGGACTCGGTATTTATCTTTATCTTCTTTGTGTCAACGGTCTCATTGTTATACGCTGTGAAAAGTTTGCATCAAAAACAACTCTTCGTAACAGTGTTATCGATGCAGTTGCATGCTCAGTCGGCTTTTCCGTTGTGGCTGTTATTGTTGGCGCTGTGAGGGAATTCATCACCTACGGCACTCTTTTCCCTGCTGAGGGTACTCTTCCCAAAACCTCAGCTGCTGCCCTTCCCTTTGTGGGGCTGATGCTTCTTGGTATTCTTGCCGCAGTTCACAAGGCATTTGTTATAAGGTTTTATCCCTCAGAAGAGGTTGACACCTTCTCACTTTCCTCAGTGACGGAAAAAACCGTTTTCAAGGACCCGGGTCTTGGCAAAAAGCCGCACAAAAAGCCGAAGAAGGACATTGAGGAAGAAAATTTTGACATCATACGTCCCCGATATTCAATTGAAGACATCGAGACAGAAAGGACGGACAGCAATGATTAAGATATTTTCAGATATGCTTATAACTGCGCTTTATGCCGTTGCTGTTCAGAACCTTGTTTTCACCGCATCCTACGGCTTAAGCGAAAGCATAAGAATGGCAAAGCGTCCCAGACATTTTGTTATGTACGGCTCAAGTGTTACCTTCTTTTGCTTTACCACCTGCCTTATCTGCAGCTTGATTTTTAAAATGCCCTCTCTTGCTGCGGCACAGACAAAAATCACCTTTATTGTTTTTGTTGCAGTTCTTGTGATGGTTTATCTTTTAAGCGGTGTATTCTGCAAAAAAGTTCTTCATGCAAACAAGAAATTTATGAATTCACTTTCAATGTGCGCCTTCAACACACTGATAATCGCACTGCCTGCCCTTAACCTTAAAACAGGTAATTCCACCATGAACAGCATTGCTCTCGGAATCGGAGCAGGTCTTTCCTTCACATTTTCACTGCTTCTTATCAGAAACGGTATGCGCTTCATTAAAGATAATCCCCATATCCCTGAATTCTTCAAGGGTACCCCTGCATTATTCATTTATGTGAGCCTTATTGCTCTTGCACTGAACTGCATTTCAGGTGAGGCATTATTCTTATAATTTTCAGCAAAGGACAAAACAATGAAAAAACTAAAGTTGAAAGAAAAGCTGAACGCTTTGAAAGGTGCTCCTCCCGTTAAGGTGAAAAAAAGCTACTATACCTTTTCAAAAGAGTATCCTACGGGTAACATACCAATAAAAAGAAGAAAAAACAGACACTTCGGCTCGAGAACTTTAAAGGGTTCTCTTTATGCGTGTATTTTTCTTCTGTTATGCTCACTCGCATTTTTAACTGTGAACACGGGACTTGAAATTTCATATAAAGCCCCCGAAACAACACAAGCTGACCCTTCCGAAGAGAAAGCAAAGGAAAGTCTTCTTGCTTCAGGCAGTGTCAGAGCCCTTTATATGCCCGTGGAAAATCTCGGAAACACAGATTACATCAGGGATATTATAAAGGAAATACGAAAAAAGAACGGCAACAGTGTTCTTATTGAGTTTAAAACAAAAGAGGGCAAGCTTAATTATTCCTCCATGCAGGAATATGCTCTAATCGGCAAGTGCTCTGTTTTTGATAACGACACGGTAAGAAAGGCAGTGCAGCTTTTCAAGGATTCAGGCATAACCGTAATTGCCTCGGTTTATTGCTTTGAGGATTCAATTGTTGCTTCAACAAATGAAAAGCTTGCAATAAAATATATGGATACGGATATCAACTGGCTTGACGGCACAACGGAAAGCGGCGGAAATCCTTGGCTCAATCCCTGCCTTAAGAAAAATCACAGCTACCTAACAGGGGTAATGAGTGAGCTTTATGCCCTCGGAATCAGAGGCTTTATTCTTGAAGCCTGTCAGTTCCCCGATGAAACAAATGCCGCAGGTGCCACCTACAAGGGTGAAGATGGCTTCAACGGCAGAAACGATGCCCTCAGAAGCTTCCTTAAAAAAGCCCGAAAAGCCGTACCCACCGATGCTTTTATCCTTCTCGGTCTTTCTGCAACAGATGCGGCTGAGGGTAATCAGAATATATTCCACGGTTCTATGACAGATACCTCTGCTGACGGCATTGCTCCCGTTTTGTCACAAAGAAAGCCCGAATATACAATTGACAAAAAAACAGACTTTGCTTCTGTTTTCTCCCTTTATGCACAAATCAGCGAAGGGAACAAGGATAAAGCCTTTGTGCCCCTGATAGACGAGGCGGAATATTCAAAAAAGCTTCTGTCTTCAATGAGTAAGGCAGGCTATAACAGCTTCATAATTTACAGCGAAAAGGGCGAATATTAAAAATATACACTGAAAAGGAATTAGCTTATGACAGAAAATAAAACAGCCTTCATTGCTATTGTCGGCAGACCGAATGTCGGCAAATCATCAATTCTCAACAGACTTCTCGGCCAGAAAATTGCAATAGTTTCCGATAAGCCTCAGACAACACGAACAAGAATTATGGGTGTCCTCACCCTCAATGAAACTCAGCTGGTTTTCACCGATACTCCCGGCTTTCACCGCCCCAAAACAAAGCTTGGTGAAAAAATGATAAAGGCTGTTGGCGACAGCATTTCAGGCGTTGACGCATGCCTTTTTGTTATTGAGCCCTACGGTGAGCTGAAGGACAGCGAAATTGAGCTTATTGAAAAGTTCAAAAAGGAAAAGCTGCCAATTATTCTTGCAATTAACAAAATTGACACCGTTGAAGACAAAACAGACCTCATGGGCAGAATTATGGAGCTGACACAACTGTTCCCCTTCACTGCAGTGGTGCCCGTTTCAGCAACCAAAAATGACGGCATCAAGGAGCTTGAAGAAGAGCTTTGTGCCCTCGCTTTTCCCTCAGAGCACTTCTTCCCCGACGACACTCTCACAGACCAGCCTGAAAGAGTTATTGCTTCCGAAATGGTGAGAGAAAAAATGCTCCGTCTTCTTGACAAGGAAATCCCCCACGGTGTTGCAGTCTCCATTGAAAAAATGAGAGAGCGCTCCGACACTGATCTTATGGATGTTGAAGCAACAATTTACTGCGAAAAGGAAAGCCACAAGGGTATCATTATCGGGAAAAAGGGTGCAACCCTTAAAAGGATTTCAACCTATGCCCGTCAGGACATGGAAAAGTTCTTCGGCTGCAGAATCAACCTGCAGTGCTGGGTAAAGGTTAAGGAAGACTGGAGAAACAGAGAGGGCCTTATTCATAATTTCGGTCTTGACTGATATTAAAACTTCAACAAATTTCTGACGGCATTTTTGTTAATAACACAGAACATATTTTTTCATGTTTACTTTCATGCTTTTCCGCAAAATATATTAATAGTATTTTACGGAAGGTGATTGATATGAATAAACGGGATCTTTGGGAAACCTTTATGAAAACAGGTAAGGTTTCCGATTATCTCAGATACAGAAATGCCGATAAATTTGATGTTGACGGCTATGACGCAGAAATAGCTCAGGAATTTTATATGGATGATCCAAATCTGGAGGAATTCAATTATGACTCTCAGGACGGACGGTATAGTGATCCGTGAACAGACAACCGGTGAGCAGGACCGCCTTGTTACAATTCTGACAAGGGAAAACGGTGTTATCAAGGGCTTTGTCAACGGCGGCAGAAACCCCAAAAACAAAAATGTTTCCGGAACGGGGCTTCTTTGCTATTCCGATTTTACAATTGAAAAAAGGAAAAACGATATATATGTAATAAAGGAAGCAACGGCTAAAGAGGTGTTCTTTTCCTTAAGGGAAAACATAGCCTCTTTGTCCCTTGCCCAGTACTTTGCCGAAATTGCAGGTGAGCTTTCACCAAGGGAGGAAAATGCAGGTGAATACCTGTCGCTTGTGCTTAACAGCATTTATCTTCTGTGCAACAAAAAAAAGGATGCAAAACTCATAAAGGCAGTAACCGAGCTTCGTCTTTGTGCAATTGCGGGCTATATGCCAAGCCTTGTTGCCTGCCATGAATGCGGCAATTTTGAAACAGAGATTATGTTTTTCAACCTTGACACAGGCATGCTCTTTTGCGAAAAATGCCAAAGCAGCAACCGTCTTTTGAAATTAGGTCCTGGAATTATAAGTGCCATGCGCCACATCTGCTTTTCGGCTCCTGAAAAGGTTTTCAGCTTCAGCCTTTCTCCTGACGGTATCCTTGCACTTTCGGACCTTACGGAAAGATACCTGAAAAAGGTCACCATGCGAAGCTATAAAACACTTGATTTTTACAAAACAATGACAGATATATAAAAAAGAAAGGAGTTGATATGGATGACAAACAAGCATCATATCGCCCTTGAGCTTAACAAGGTGCTTTCTCTTCTTGCCGATTTCACTTCCTGTGAGGATGCAAGATACCTTGCAGAGCACCTTACACCCGAAACAAATCTTCAGCTTGCAGCAGTGCTTTTAAAGCAGACCGATGATGCACATGCTCTCATGGCTAAATTCGGTGCCCCCTCCTTCGGTGGACTGAAGAATGTCAACAATGCTCTTTACCGTGCCTCTGCAGGCGGAGCTCTTAACATGCGTGAGCTGCTTGACATTGCTGAGGTGCTTCGTATTATCCGTTCACTTTCCGAATGGAAAAGCAGAAACAGCGGTGTTGTAACTTCAATTGATACATATTTTGAAGCTATGTCTCCCAACAAATTCCTTGAAGACAGAATAACCTCTGCAATTATAAGCGAGGATGAAATGAGCGACAACGCCTCCCCTGCCCTTTATGACATCAGAAGAAAAATCCGTATGGCATCATCAAAGGTCAGAGATAAGCTTGACCAGATGACAAAATCACAGCATTTTCAGAAGTATCTGCGTGAATCAATTGTCACCATGCGTAACGGAAGATATGTTGTCCCTGTTAAAATTGAGCACAGAGGTGAAATCTCAGGTCTTGTTCACGACACCTCCTCAAGCGGTGCAACGGTTTTTGTTGAGCCAACAGCAGTTGTTGAAGCAAACAATGAAATCAAGGTGCTTCAGAGCAAGGAAAGAGATGAAATTGAACGCATACTCTTTGAGCTTTCAATGGAAGCCGGCGGTTTTTATGAGGGAATCAAGGGCAGCTATGAATGTGCCGTTGAGCTCAACCTTATTTTTGCAAAGGCAAAGCTTGCTTATGAAATGAAGGCAACCGTGCCCGAAATCAATGACAAAGGTATTATCAACCTGCGCAATGCAAGGCATCCTCTTATTGACCCGAAAAAGGTTGTTGCAACCAACATAAGACTTGGTGAGGACTTCGATACCCTTATAATCACAGGTCCCAACACAGGCGGTAAAACCGTTTCAATCAAAACCCTGGGACTTATGAGCCTTATGGCTATGTGCGGACTTATGCTCCCCGTGGGAGACAGAAGTGTTATTTCGGTTTTTGACAATGTGCTTGCAGACATCGGTGATGAGCAGAGCATTGAGCAGAACCTTTCAACCTTCTCCTCACACATGGTGAATATCATTGACATCATTGAAAAATCCAATGAAAGAAGCCTTGTTCTTATTGATGAGCTTGGTGCGGGCACAGACCCAATTGAGGGTGCTGCACTTGCAATATCCATACTTGAAAAAATTCACGAAAAGGGTGCCAAAATCGCAGCCACAACCCACTATGCCGAACTTAAGGCATATGCCCTTCAGACTCCCGGCATTGAAAACGGAAGCTGCGAATTTGATATAAAATCCCTCAAGCCGACCTACAGGCTTCTTATCGGTACACCGGGCCGTTCAAACGCTTTTGCCATTTCTCTTCGCCTTGGCATGGAGGAAGATATAATAGAAAGAGCCAAGAGCCTTGTTTCAAAGGAAAGCACACAGTTTGAAACTGTTATTGAATCCCTTGAAGAAAGCCGTCAGCAGTTTGAAAAGCAGACTGAAATTGCCGAAGCCCTGAAGGCAGAAGCAGAAAAAGAAAAGGCTGAAGCACTCAGATATAAGGAAAGCATTGAGCAGCTGCGTGAACAGGAGCTTGAAAAGGCAAGGGGTCAGGCAATGAGGATTGTTGAGCAGGCAAAGCGCAGTGCGTATGCCCTTCAGGCAGAGCTTGAACAGCTGAAAAAGGAAAGCGAAAAAGCGAAAGACAAGTCTGAAATGGCAAGGAAAGCACGTCAGCTGATGAAAAAAGGTCTGATGGAATTTGACGACATCACAAATCCCGTTGTTGCAAGCGTTATTCAGGACGAAAATTACGTTCTGCCAAGGCCCTTGAAAATCGGCGACGAGGTCTTCCTTGTAGATATCGGAAAAACTGCAACCGTAACTGCCCTTAAGGACAGAAAGGGCGACTTCGAGGTTATGGCAGGCATTATGAAAATGCGCACACCCGAAAAGAACCTTCGTTTGCAGGAAAAATCAAAGCAAAAATCAAGCAAGCCGAGAAACGCTCCCAACAAAAAAGAGCATGTCTTCTCCCCCGGCTCAGATGCTCAGACACGCTGCGATATGCGTGGCATGAATGTTGAAGAGGGCATTCTTGAGCTTGACAGATACATTGACCAGGCACTACGTCTCGGTCTCTCTGAAATCACCGTTATTCACGGCAAGGGCACGGGAATTCTCAGAAAGGGCATTCATGAGCACCTGAGAAAGAACAGGTTTGTGAAATCCTTCCGCCTTGGCGTTTACGGTGAGGGTGAGACGGGCGTTACAATTGTGACGCTGAAGTAGGAAGTTTACGTAATTCGGAATTGCGGGAAAGCTGAGCAGAAGAAAGACCAATCTACCAGCCAAGGTTACCGAAGCATTAACGCTCTTTGACTACTGTTAAAAAGTAAAGGTTACAGAATTTATTGAGTTCTGTAACCTTTTTGTTATGTTGTTTAAGTAAGAAGGTGATTGCCTTTTACCCGAGAAGCTGTTATCTGAAACACAATTAATGGCATAAAAAAATCCCCGTCACTGACGGGGATTTTTTATCAGTCAATTTCAACTGAAATTTTAGTGTCGCTTCTGTTTGCAGTTGCACGCATTACAGTTCTGATAGCCTTTGCAATTCTGCCCTGCTTACCAATAACTCTACCCATATCATCCTGAGCAACATGAAGGTGGTAAACAATTACACCCTCTTCGTTAATGTCGTCAACGTCAACAGTCACCTTTTCGGGTTCATCAACTAAACCGCTGGCAATTGATATAAGTAAATCTTTCAAAGTGCGTACCTCCGAAATTATTTAAGGATGTCGCTCTTTTTAAGAAGTACCTTAACTGTGTCAGTGGGCTGAGCACCGTTAGCAATCCACTTCTGTGCCTTTTCAGCGTCGATCTTGATTTCTGCGGGTTCCTTCATGGGGTTGTAGTAACCGATTTCTTCGATGAAACGGCCGTCACGGGGATATCTTGAGTCTGCTACTACTACACGATAGAAAGGTGCCTTTTTTGCGCCCATACGGCGAAGTCTGATTTTTACTGCCATTTTAATGACCTCCAAAATTTAAAATTATTTTTTATTTAACACTTTCAGTGCTGTTTACTTTTTTTATATGCCGAAGCCGTTCATTCCGCCCATACCGTTCATGCCGTTCATCATGCCGGGCATGCTTCTCATGCGTTTCATCATTTTCTTTGATGATTTGCCGTTGAGCTGCTTGAACATCTTCTGCATTTGTCTGTACTGGCTGAGAAGCTTGTTAACATCCTCAACCTGCATACCGCAGCCTGCTGCGATACGGCGTTTTCTTGAGGGGTTAATGATATCCGGCTTTGCTCTTTCCTGAGGAGTCATGGAAAGGATAATTGCCTGAACACGGTCGAACTGCCTTTCGTCAATGTCCACATCGTCAATTTTTCTGCCGAGACCGGGAATCATTTTAAGTGTATCTTTAATTGAGCCCATTTTACGAACCTGTGAAAGCTGGTCGTAAAGGTCATTAAGATCGAATTTGTTTTTTCTGAGCTTCTGCTCTAATTCTCTTGCCTTCTTTTCGTCAAGCTCCATTTCAGCCTTTTCGATAAGAGACAGCATGTCACCCATGCCGAGAATTCTTGAAGCCATTCTGTCGGGATGGAAAACATCAATGTCGCCCAGCTTTTCACCTGTACCGATAAACTTGATGGGCTTACCTGTAACTGCTCTTGCTGAAAGAGCCGCACCGCCTCTTGTGTCACCGTCAAGCTTTGTAAGAAGAAGACCGTCGATACCGAGTGCCTCATTGAAGGAGGTAGCAACGTTGACAGCGTCCTGACCTGTCATTGAGTCGACAACAAGCATAATTTCGTGAGGACGGACTGTTGTTTTGATGTTTTTAAGCTCATCCATCAGCTCCTCGTCAACATGAAGACGGCCTGCTGTGTCAAGGAAAACGTAATCGTGTCCGTGGTCCTTGGCATAGGCTACTGCCTGCTTTGCAATGTCAACGGGATTAATCTGACCGAGCTGGAAAACGGGTACGCCTGCTTTTTCACCAACAACCTCAAGCTGTTTGATAGCAGCAGGACGGTAAACGTCACAACCTACAAGAAGAGGTCTGTGACCCTGATTTTTGAGCATAAGTGCCAATTTTGCGCTGTGAGTGGTTTTACCTGAACCCTGAAGACCGCACATCATAACAACTGTGGGAGGGTTATTGGCTGTGTTAAGCCTTGACTTGGTACCGCCCATGAGGTTTGTGAGCTCCTCGTTAACGATTTTGATAACCATCTGCGAGGGAGTGAGGCTTTCCATAACCTTGGCACCGATTGCACGCTCCGTTACGGAAGAGGTGAAATCCTTTGCAACCTTATAGTTAACGTCTGCTTCAAGAAGAGCAAGACGAACCTCACGCATAGCTTCCCTTACGTCGTGCTCGGTAAGGCTGCCCTTGCTTTTGAGGCGTTGAAACGCAGCTTCAAGTCTGTCTGAAAGGCCTTCGAATGCCAAGAAAATACACTTCCTTTATAATAAGATATGTAGAAATCAGTTTTCCATAAGGGTTGTGGCAAGTGCACGAATGCGCACGGTTGCGTCGTTAATCTCACGGGAGAGACCGAAACGCATATTCTGCTCGAATATTAAGTTTGCACTCTCGGAGATTTCGTTAAGACCTCGGCGAAGCTCTTCAAAACGGGCAAGCAGACCGAGCTTATTTTCCATATCGAAAAGCTGAGCCTCTGCACGCTTGATTGCGTCACGGACACC
>JAZUNJ010000002.1:0-2082 GCA_045604105.1 Acutalibacteraceae bacterium
CTTGGCGGATTTCATCTTCACGTAAGAACAGGTCTTGAAAACGAGTACCTTAGTGAAGAATATATGGAGCTCATCAAGGATACTGTGGTTAAAGCAAAAAGTGAAGAAATGCTTGCGTGGCTTTATGACGAAGACCGTTGGCCATCGGGTGCTGCAGGTGGACTTGTGACAAAAGACGAAGAATACAGAAGCAGATGTCTCTTTTTCACTCCTTTCAGAGAAGAAAAACACAGTGGTATCAATGACTATTGGGTAAACAAAAAAGAAAATCCTATTGCTTGCTATGATGTAATTCTTGACAGTAACGGTTTTCTTTCTTCTTACAAAAAAATTGGTGAAAATGATGAGGCTGAAGGTACAAAATGGTATGCTTTTCTTGAAATAGCAAATCCTTCCAGCTGGTATAACGGACAGACATATCTTGATACACTGAGCAGTGCTGCAGTTAAAAAGTTCGTTGAGATCACTCACGAAAAATATAAAGATAAAGTGGGAGACGAATTTGATAAAACTATCCCTGCTATTTTTACCGACGAGCCTCAGTTTACAAGAAAGGCAGTTCTTAATAATTCGTTTGATAAAATGAATATCACAATGCCTTGGACTGATAGTGTGCCTGAGCTTTACAAAGAAATGTATGGTGAAGATATTTTTGACACCCTTCCTGAAATTTTCTGGGATAAGCCTGATTCTGCACCGTCCGTTCATCGTTACAGATACCACGATTTTATTGCTGAATTATTTGCAACATCCTTTGCCGATACCATCGGTGAATGGTGTAATGAAAATGGAATTGCCCTTACGGGACATATGATGGAAGAGCCTACACTTAATTCACAGACTGCAGCACTTGGTGAGGCCATGCGTTCATACAGAAGCTTTAAGCTTCCCGGCATTGATATGCTTTGCAATCGGCATGAATTTACTACTGCAAAACAGACACAGTCTGCTGTTCATCAGTACGGTTATGAGGGTATGCTTTCAGAACTTTACGGTGTAACAGGTTGGGACTGTGATTTCAGAACATATAAGCATCAGGGCGACTGGCAGGCTTGTCTTGGCGTTACAATCCGTGTCCCTCATCTTTCGTGGTATGCGATGAAGGGTGAAGCAAAACGAGATTATCCTGCTTCAATCCACTATCAGTCACCATGGTACAAAAAATATAATCTTATTGAAGATCATTTCGCAAGAGTAAACACTGCACTTACACGAGGCAAGCCTGTTGTAAAAGTGGGTGTTATTCATCCCGTTGAAAGCTTCTGGCTTCATTGGGGACCTAATGACAAATCGGCAATATTCAGAGAAAGTCTTGATGAAAGGTTTTCCAACGTTACAAAGTGGCTTCTTGAGGGCAGTATTGATTTCAACTTTATTTCAGAGTCGCTTCTTCCGTCACTGTGTGAGGAGGGCTCTGCACCTCTTAAGGTCGGCGAAATGAAATACGATGCGATTGTCGTTCCCGGGTGCGAAACCTTGAGAAAAACAACGCTTGAAAGACTTGAGCAATTCCGTGAGAATGGCGGTAAACTAATTTTTATGGGTGATGCGCCTTCGCTCGTTGACGCTGTACCTTCTGATTATGCAAAATCACTTTTTGAAGAGAGTGAAAAAATCGACTTTTCTCGTGCGTCACTTCTCACAGCACTTGAGGATGTAAGAACTCTCACAATAAGATATGCTAACGGAAAACTTACGGATAATTACATATATCAGCTCCGTGAAGACAATGACTGCAAATGGCTTTTCATCTGCCCTTCAAAAGAACCTGATAACAAGCATATAGATAACGGTAAAGATATTCAAATTATTCTGAATGGCACATTTTCACCTGAAATTTACAACACAGAAAATGGTGAAATTAAACCGATTAAAGCAGAATACCGAGAAGGAAAGACCATTATTCGTTATCGTATTTTTGGTTATGACTCAATTCTTCTCAAACTCGTTGATGGTAAAACTGATTGTGAAAAAGCACAGCATATCCCTTCAACCTCAGGTGAAAAGCTTTGTGAAATGTGTGATTATGAGTTGTCTGAAGAAAATGTGCTTGTTCTTGATATGGCACAATGGAAAATTGAC
>JAZUNJ010000003.1:0-14534 GCA_045604105.1 Acutalibacteraceae bacterium
ACGATTTCCTTACCCTTCTTCATGAACTTCTGTGCCTTTTCTTTCATGTAGCCGATAGCTTCGTCCTTGGGAAGAACGTTTGAAAGGGCAAAGAAAGCTGACTGAAGAACGGTGTTTGTTCTCTTGCCGAGACCGATCTGAGCTGCAAGGTCGATAGCGTTAACTGTGTAAAGCTGAACATTGTTCTTTGCAATGTATCTCTTAGCTTCTGCGGGAAGCTTTGCTGCAAGTTCGTCAGCGTTCCACTGGCAGTTGATGAGGTAAACACCGCCGGGCTTAACGTCGTTAACCATCTTGTAGCCCTTTTCAACGTATGAGGGGTTGTGGCAAGCAACGAAGTCTGCCTTGTTGATGTAGTAGGGGGACTTAATGGGGCTGTCGCCGAAGCGGAGGTGAGAAATTGTAATACCACCGGTCTTCTTTGAGTCATACTGGAAGTAAGCCTGAACATACTTGTCGGTATGGTCGCCGATGATCTTGATTGAGTCTTTGTTAGCACCAACTGTACCGTCGCCGCCGAGACCCCAGAACTTGCACTCGATTGTGCCTTCTGCTGCGGTGTTGGGAGCTTCCTTCTCAGCAAGTGAGAGGTTGGTAACGTCGTCGTTGATACCCATTGTGAACTGAGCCTTGGGAGCGTCCTTTGCAAGCTCGTCGTATACTGCGAAGATGCTTGAGGGAGGAGTATCCTTTGAGCCGAGGCCGTAGCGGCCGCCGATTACCTGGATGCCTGTTCTGCCTGTTGCAGCAAGAGCGGCAACAACGTCAAGATAAAGAGGCTCGCCGAGTGAACCGGGTTCCTTTGTTCTGTCAAGAACAGCAATCTTCTTTGCTGTTGCGGGGATAGCTTCTGCAAGCTTCTCTGCTGAGAAGGGTCTGTAAAGGCGAACCTTAACAAGACCGACCTTCTCACCCTTTGCGGTAAGATAATCAATAACTTCTTCTGCTACGTCGCAGATTGAACCCATAGCAACGATAACCTTCTCTGCATCGGGAGCGCCGTAGTAGTTGAAGAGCTTGTAGTTTGTGCCGAGCTTTGCGTTAACCTTATCCATGTACTCCTCAACGATAGCGGGAAGAGCGTCATAGTAAGCGTTGCAAGCTTCTCTGTGCTGGAAGAAGATGTCGCCGTTTTCGTGTGAACCGCGCATAACGGGTCTCTCGGGGTTGAGAGCTCTCTTGCGGAATGCTTCAACAGCGTCCATGTCGCACATTTCCTTGAGGTCTTCGAAATCCCAGACAGCGATCTTCTGGAGTTCGTGTGATGTGCGGAAACCGTCGAAGAAGTTGATGAAGGGAACTCTGCCCTTGATTGAAGCAAGGTGAGCAACAGCACCGAGGTCCATAACTTCCTGAGTGTTTGTTTCAGCGAGCATTGCGAAACCTGTCTGACGGCAAGCGTAAACGTCGGAATGGTCACCGAAAATGTTAAGAGCGTGTGAAGCTACACAACGAGCTGATACATGGAAAACGCTGGGAAGAAGCTCACCTGCGATTTTGTACATGTTGGGGATCATAAGAAGAAGACCCTGTGATGCTGTGTAGGTTGTTGTGAGAGCACCTGCTGCGAGTGAGCCGTGAACTGTACCTGCTGCACCTGCTTCTGACTGCATTTCAACAACATTTACCTTTGTGCCGAAAATGTTCTTGAGACCCTGAGCTGACCACTGGTCAACATAGTCAGCCATGGGGCTTGACGGGGTGATGGGATAAATACCTGCAACTTCTGTGAACGCATAGGACACATGAGCAGCTGCATTGTTACCGTCCATGGTTTTCATTTTTCTAGCCATTGGATTTGTCCTCCTGATATTTTAAATTTTTTCAAATAATAATTTGCAAAGAAATTACCACCTGATATTGTAACACTTAAAAGTCAAGTTGTAAATACAATTTGAGTAAAAATTTTTTCCTTATATAACAAATTTATCCTTATATCAAAGCAACGTCACTTTTTTGTTACAGAGAAGTCTCACATTGTGTTTTTTTGTAAAAAATCTATTGATTTTATAAGCCCAACCTTTTATAATGTTTTTGAATAAACATCCTATACGGAGGTAGATTTATGAAAAAGCTTATTTCTTTAGCGCTCTCTTTTCTTCTTATTTTCTCTGTCTGCGCTCCTGCCGCTGTTGCAGCAGATGAAGAAGAATACCCCACAGTGTATGTAATCGGTGCTCACAAAAACGATCTTTATAACGCCGAAGGTGAGCAGATCTTCCCGATAGAGGCAGATGTCGGAGGCATTATTAAGGAGGCTCTTCTGCCTTGCCTTGAAAAGCTCGCAGTCGGTATGATCACAGATGACTTCACCGAATATGCAGAAGAATTCAACAGCTCAATGGCTCCTATTTACGAAGAGCTTATTCTTGATAAAAACGGAGATGTAAGCAACGGAAGCTATACACGCTTTTATTCTTCAACCGAAAATGTTGAGAGAAAAACTTCCGGCTACGGTGTATGGGATGCACGTTTCTGGTACGACTGGCGTGAATCACCCATAAAAACAGCGAAAGAGCTTAAAGCACATATTGACAATGTTCTTGGTGCAACAGGCAAAGACAAGGTTCAGCTTATCGGCCGTTGCTACGGCGCCAATGTAATTGCAGCTTATCTTGAGCTTTATACCGACCATGCAAAGCAGCATGTTTCTGATGTTTCATATTATTCATCATCAGTTCTCGGCATCGACTTTATGAGTGCTCTGTTCTCCGGCGAAATTGTTCTTGACGATAAAGCAATCACAAACTTTGTCAACTACTATACAGAAAACAAAGAGCTTTTAGAAAGCACAGAGGCTTCCGAGCTTATTTCTGCAACCGTTGAGCTTTTACGCATGGTTAAGCTGCTGGGGCTTACCGGCGATGCCCTTATAGAGTTTGTGGAGCTTTTCAAAGCAGACCTTCTTCCTCTTCTTATCCGTAACTCCTATGGCGGATGGCTTTCTTACTGGGCAATGGTTACGCCCGAACGTTATGAAAAGGCAAGAGATTTTATTTTCAACAGTGAAGAGCTCAGACAGGAATATGCAGAATTTATCAAAAAAGCAGATAAATTCCACTACACCGTTCAGTTGAATGCAACAGAAACTATGCTTGAGCTCAAGGATGCAGGCATCAATTTTTATATTTTTGCAAAATATAATTATCCCGAAATCCCCTTATATGAAGGTGCTACAGCTCAGGGTGATGCTGATACAACTGTTTTAAGACAGTCCTTCGGCGGCACAGCTTCAGAATACGACAATGTTCTTTCGCAGGAATATCTTGACGGCGTTTCACAGAAAAATCAGAAATACATTTCTCCCGATAAAAAAATAGACGCTTCAACAGGTCTTTTCCCCGAAACAACATGGTACATCAAAAACCTGCACCATGATTATTTTGGTCCTCTGCATGATATGTCTATAGAAATCATGAGATACGACCTTAACGGTGACTGTGAAAAGCATCCCCGTTTCCTCACTCACACAGGCAACGGTGAAGAGCTTGAAAATGTTCTTTTCCCCACAGAAGGCACTGACGAGGACCATGCAAAGCCTGCAGACAATGCGCTTATAAGTCTTTTCCGCTTCATCACCGCTTTCCTCAATTTCATACGCGGTCTTATAACCGGTGAGGTTGTTCTGAACCTCGGCAAATAATTTTCTTGCTGAACTTATCAGAGAAAAATTCAGCTCCGGCGAATAATTCAGTCATAAATGAGCTTCTTCCGACTGAGAAGAAGCTCATTTTTTTATAAGAATTCATTTGTTAAAGAAATGTTAATATTTTCAGTTGTAAACTGTGCTAAAGTATAATTTGTTAAATGTCAATTTTCAGAAAAAACATAAGGAGGAAGAAGAATGAATCTTCAGAAAATCATTGACAAAAAAGATCAGGCCGCTCAGTATATGATTGATTCCATCACTCATATCTGCACAAATTTTGAAAAGCGTGGCCCCGGCGATATCGGTGAAAAGCAGGCATGTGAATATGCCGCTGAGCAGATGAAGGAATACGGCTGTGACCGTGTATATGTTGAATCCTTCAAAGAAAATCCCAACTCATTCTTAGGATGGATTTACATAACAATCACCTGCTGCTTCGTTGCTCTTGCCGCTTATTTCTTTGCTCCGGTAATTTCAATCGTGGCTATCGCATTAGGTCTTACTCTTTGCGTGCTTCAGTTCGGTCTTTATAAAAAGGTTGTTGATAAGCTTTTCAAAGAGAAGACAGGCCATAACGTTTCAGGCTTCAAAAAGCCCACAGGCGAAGTAAAGCGCAGAATCATCTTCAACGGTCACCCCGACGCTTCATGGGAATGGCCCTTCAAGTATAAGTTCTCATACCTCGGCTTTGACATTCACATGCTTGTTTGCTTTGCAGGTGCTTTCTATACTCTTATCATTGCAATTCTCAAGCTTGCAGGCATCATTCCTGATAATCTTGTTAACACACTCGGTCTCATCGCTCTTGTTTTTGTTCCCTTCTGGTTCGGTCTTTACTTCATGTGGAACGAAAAGAGAATTGTTGACGGCGCAAACGACAACCTTTCAGGCTGCTACATCGGTATGGCTATTCTCAAGATGCTCAAGGAAGAGGGCATTGAATTCGAAAACACAGAAATCGGCGTTGTTCTTTCCGGTTCAGAGGAAGCAGGTCTTCGCGGTGCAAAGGCTTGGGCTGAAGCTCACAAGGGTGAATTCGACGACGTTCCCACCTTCATTTATTCCTATGACACAATTGCTCAGTCAGAGCAGCTTATGGTAAACTACCGTGACCTCAATGCAACAGTTAAGGTTGACAAGGATGTTTCCGACCTTTTCATGGAAGCTTGCGCAGAGCTTGATATTCCCGTTAAGAAGGGTTATGTTCCTCCCCTTGGCGGCGCAACCGACTCAGCAGCCTTTGCTCAGGGTGGTTTCCGTGCAACAGGTATCACAGCTCTTAATCACGCACTTCCCGACTTCTATCACACAAGACTTGACACACCTGAGGCACTTAACAAGGATTGCCTTGAAAAGTGCTTTGCAGCAAGCGTTAAGGTTCTTGAAATGTTTGATAACGGAGCTAAGCAGTAACAGAAAAATCCGTCGCATCAGCGACGGATTTTTTTGAATGCAAAATGCAAAGTGCAAAATGCAAAATTGCGGGAAAGATGAGTGGAAGAAAGAACAATCTGCCCGCCAAATTTATCGAAGCATAAAATTCTTTTGTTACTGTAAAAAAAGTAAAGGTTACAGATTTTTTTCGTTCTGTAACCTTTTTTGTTATTACAATGAATTGCAACGTATTACGTTGCAATTCATCCCTGACTACTGACTACTGTCACTCCGGTATTTCCACATCAACCCGTCTGTCTCTGAAATAAAACTCTCTGTCTCTTTCACCGATTTCTCTGAGCACACGGCAGGGATTTCCCACGGCAACAACATTTGCAGGTATATCCTTCGTGACAACGCTTCCTGCACCGATAACTGTGTTGTCTCCAATGGTAACACCGGGCAGTATGACACTGTTAGCACCAATCCACACATTGTTTCCGATGTGAACAGGGATGTTGAACTGCATCTGAAGGTCTCTCAGCTTCGGCTCAATGGGGTGTCCTGCCGTTGCAACGGTAACATTGGGTCCGAACATAACCTTGTCGCCGACGAAAATGTCTGTATCATCAACGAGAGTAAGGTTGAAATTTGCATAAACATATGAGCCGAAGTGAACGTGCTTGCCTGCCCAATTTGAATGAAGCGGCGGCTCAATATAGCACTCCTCACCGATTTCAGCAAACATTTCCCTGAGCATTGCGGCTCTTTTTTTCTGCTCTGAGGGCCTTGTCATGTTGAAATCGTAAAGCTTTTCAAGGCAGAGAAGCTGCTCTGCCATTATGTTTTCGTCCTCGGGCAGATAAAGCCTGCCCTCAGCCATTCTTTTTTTAGATTCTTCTGTTGTCATAAACATAATCACTTACTCCAAAGGCAAGAGGGATAAATTCCCTGCTCTGTTTTTTCTTTCAATGCGGCAACCACGGTTTCTCTGTCTTCCTTATAGGTAACGCCGTACCATTTTTCACAGGTGGAAAGAACCTTAACCGTTGCCTTTGCGGCATCGTAAACCGAATAATCAAGAATAATCTCTCCGTTAGGGCCAACAGGGTCAATCCGCTTGAGTCCGCCGTATCTGCTGCCCATACCTGCAGCCATAACCACAAGTGTTGCCTTGTGTATGACAAATCTCCTTTTTATTACTCGTATTTGATTCTATTTTAACATCAATACCAATAAATAGCAAGTCGGTTTCTTTATATTATTTTTAATATTTCTTATCTAAAATAACAATTATATTGCTTGACACAGTGAGTAATAAATGTTATGATAACAATGTAAATTTTTGATTGTTGAAGGAGTGTGTTCTATGCAGGATATTCTCAATCTTATCCAGATGATTTTTGATACTATCGCAAAGTACCTGAATCTCATTTTCGGCAGGGAAGAAAAGGAAGAAAAGGAAGACGGAGAAGCTTCAGAATAAAAAGCACAAACGGCTGTTACCTGAGTAACAGCCGTCATTTTTTTAATTTCCTGTCAGTCAATATAAAGGTCACGGATTCCGTCAAGGGTTCTGATTGCTGAAATTATAAGGCTCAGACTGTTTTCGTCTCTCGGGAAAACAACAGCCTTCATAACAATTGAATCGCTTTTTCGTTTTGTGGGTGAAGCATCGGCATAAAGCACCTCAAGGGTGTGCAGGTTTCCGCCGTACCTTTTAACAATTGCTCCGATTTCCGCAGCCTGCTTGGACATGTTTTCAGCTTCAATATAAATATTTTTTGACGGTGAGCTTCTTGCAATAAACCTTTTGAAGGTGTTAAGAGTGAGATAAATAAACAGTGTTGCAACAACTGCGCCCACATAGTAGCCTGCACCAACGGCAAGACCTATACATGACACTGCCCACAGCGATGCCGCCGTTGTAAGGCCCTTAACAGAAAAGCCTTCCCTTAAAATTGTACCTGCACCCAGAAAACCGATACCGCTTATAACCTGAGCACCGAGTCTTGTGGGGTCAACGTTGGTAATGCCATCATACTCCTTGAAAACAAAAGCCGAGGTCATCATAACAAGAGCAGAGCCGACTGCAACAAGAATATGTGTTCTGAAGCCTGCGGGACGGTGAGAATGCTCTCTTTCATAACCGATTATACCGCTGCACACAATGGCAAAAACCAATTTCAGAACAGCCTCAAGGGCATACTGAACACTTGAAAGTTCAAAAAATCTGATAAAGATTTCCTTCAAGCTTATCATTCCTTTCAAACAAAACACACCGAACGTAACGCCGTTCAGTGCACCGTAACATATTAACCTGTTACAGTATACCACCATATTCTGAAAAAATCAAGAACAGTCCGGTATTGTAAAAATTTCAACTTGATTATAAATTCATATTGTTGTATAATAATAAAGATTAAAAAATCCTCAGGGATTTTCAATATTTTCCCCGGAAAGGACGGTTTTTATGTCAGCAAATAAAGTTAAATTAAACATTGCAGGTGCAGAATATTCTGTGCTTACAGAGGATGACATCAGATATGTTCAGACCCTCGGCAAAGCCCTTGATATCAAAATTTCTGAAATCATGAAGGCCAACAGCAGAGCTTCCACAACTCAGGCTGCAATTATTGCCGCCCTGGATTATGCTGACGAAGCTCACAAATCAACCGTAACAGCAGACAGACTCCGTGACCAGATAAAGGATTACCTTGACGATGCCTCAAACGCAAAAAGCAAGGCAGACTGGGCAAGGCATGAGGCAGAGGTGCTAAAAAAGGAAAACGAAAATCTTAAAACAGAAAACGACAGACTTCACAAGGAGCTTACTGCCGTTCTCAACACCATAAGCGAAAAGAAATAAGACATGAAAAATAAACCGGAAATTCTGGCACCCTGCGGCTCACTTGAAAGCGTTAAAGCCGCCGTGCGTTCCGGTGCCGATGCAGTATACATGGGCACCAAAAATTTTAACGCAAGAATCAAAGCAGAAAACTTCTCGGAGGATGCTTTTGCTGAAGCTGCAGACTACTGCCACAGCCACGGCGTGAGAGTCAATGTTACAATGAACACTCTTGTAAGTGACGGTGAAATTCCCCTTGCATTAAAAACAGCAAAGCAGGTTTTTGAAAGCGGAGTGAATGTCCTTATCATGCAGGATCTGGGACTTGCTCAGCTTATCAGAAAAGCTGCACCCGAAGCTGAGCTTCACGCTTCAACACAGATGTCTGTTCAGACAGTAGCAGGTGTTAAGCTGCTTGAAGAGCTTGGCTACAGCAGAGTGGTTCTCCCCCGTGAAATGACAAAGGCAGAAATTCAGAATATTATAAACAACACAGATGCTGAAATTGAGGTCTTCGTTCACGGAGCACTGTGCATGTGTGTGTCAGGTCAGTGCTACATGAGCAGTATGTTCGGCTCAAGAAGCGGTAACCGCGGTATGTGTGCACAGCCCTGTCGTCTTCCCTTCAGAGCTGAAAACGGAACAGGCTATGACCTCAGTCTTAAGGACCTGTCCCTTTCCCATAAGGTAAACGAGCTGTCACAAATCGGTGTGGACTCCCTTAAAATTGAAGGCAGAATGAAGCGTCCCGAATATGTTGCCGCTGCAGTTACTGCAATTAAAAAATCTCTTGCAAGTGAAGATACCTCTGAAATAAACGAAAAGCTGAGAGCAGTTTTTTCACGCTCAGGCTTTACTGACGGATATTATGAAAATCAGCGCGGAATAAATATGTTCGGCACACGTCAGAAGGAGGATGTGACAGCTGCCACAGGTAAGGTGCTTTCAGAGCTTGCAAAAATCTATGAAAAGGAAGTTCCTCTTATTCCCGTCAGCTTTTATCTTACGGTTATCGAGGGTGAAAAAATTTCCCTTTCTGTTTCTTCAATGGGCAAAACCGTTTTTGTAAGCGATGAATATATTCCCGAAAAGGCTATCAACAAGCCTCTTACAAAGGAAGGCCTTTCTGAAAGAATTTCAAAATGCGGCGGAACACAGTTTTATGCACAAAGCATTGAAATTGACCTTGACGAGGGTCTGATTGCGCCTGCAAGTGTTATTAATAACCTGCGCCGTACAGCCCTGGAGCAGCTTGAAAAAGAGATAAAATCTGTAAAGCATATCACCTTTACAGATATAAAACAAAAATTTACTCCAACACTAAGAAATTCACCCTTAAAATACAGAATCAGGGTTGCAAATCCGAGTCAGATTCCGGATAACCTCAACAATGTGGAAAACCTTTACATTCCTCTCAATACTGAGGAAAACTTGGTGGAAAAGTTGAAAAACCTGCCTGTACGCCTTGGAATTGAGCTTCCCAGGGGCATTTTGGGTTTGGAAAAGGCAGTGGAAAGCAAGCTTTCACAAATAAAAAAATGTGGAATCAGCATTGCTTACTGCAGCACAATTGACGCTGTGGCAATTGCCAAAAAGCTTGGCTTCGAAATTCACACAGGCTTTTCCATGAACGTTTTCAACAGTCATTCTGCTGCTGTTCTCAGCTCTTTAGGTGTAAAGGATATCACCTTGTCGCCCGAGCTTACACTAAAGCAGGCTGCAAGCATCTGCACTGAGGGTAAAAGAGGTCTTATTGCCTATGGCAGACTTCCGTTGATGCTCACAAGAAACTGTCCCATAAGAAACGGCAAGACCTGTGACGAGTGCAAATCAGGCAGCTACCTTACAGACCGCATGAACAAAAAATTTCCCGTTGTATGCTCTTGGGGCTGCAGCGAAATTCTTAACAGTCAGCCCATTTACATGGGTGACAGAATGAAGGAAATTGAAAACATGGATTTCATCACCTTCTATTTCACCAAGGAAAAGAAGGAGCTTTGCGATGCTGTGCTTGATGCATACCGTAAAGGCAAATCAGTCAAGGGAGACTTCACCAGAGGCCTTTATTACAGAGGAACGATATAATAGTAGTCAGTAGTCAGGGAATCAGGAATACATATTAAACAAGAAATCGAAAGGAGGAAAACAGAATGTCAAAACGCAAGGAATATTTATCCTGGGATGAATACTTTATGGGCATTGCAATGCTCTCAGCCTACAGAAGCAAGGACCCGAGCACTCAGGTCGGCGCATGTATTGTCAACGACAAAAACCGTATTATGTCAATGGGCTATAACGGCTTTCCCATGGGCTGCAGCGATGACGAGTTCCCCTGGGACAGAGAAGGCGATACCTATAACACAAAATATGCCTATGTGTGCCACGCTGAGCTGAATGCAATTCTCAACAACCGCGGCACATCTCTCGAAGGCTGCAGAATTTATGTTGCCCTTTTCCCCTGCAACGAATGTGCAAAGGCAATTATTCAAAGCGGCATCAAGGAGGTTGTTTATCTTTCAGATAAATATGCGGATACTCCTGCAACAAAGGCTTCAAAAAGAATGTTCAACGCAGCCGGTGTGAAGCTTACAAAAATCACACCCAAGAAAAGCTCTGTGCTGATCGACTTCGACGAAAGCAAGATCTGATCAGTAGTCAGTAGTCAGGAATGAATTGCAACGCAATACGTTGCAATTCATGGCGAAGGAAATTCATCTTAATAAAAAAGGTTACAGAGCTCAAAAATTCTGTAACCTTTACTTTTTTATATGCGCACTCGCCGTTCAGGCGTTACTTTTCTCAGAAGAAAAGTAACCAAAAGAACTTTATGCTTCGGTAAGTTTGGCGGTAAGATTGTTCTTCATTCTACTCTGTCTTTCCGCAATCGCGCATTGGAATCGCGAATTGAATTCTTAATTTTGCATTAAAAAAGACGGCTCACGCCGTCTTTTTTTTATTTGATTTTTTCTGCTTCAATAATCTTACCTTCTGCCTTTTCATATGAAACGGTAATTTCGTCACCAACATTCATAATAACAACATTTTCAGCATCGGCAGCCTTGATTGAATAATAAACTCCGCTGTTGTCAAGCTCAATGAAGTATACACTGTCACCGCCCATAACTGCTGTGCGGATGTCTGAAACAACGCCCTTTGCTTCACTAAGTTCCGGCTTTTCTTCTGTTTCTGCTTCACCCTGGTTTTCCGTTGCATCCTCAATCTTATCAATGTCAACATTGATGTTGATGTTGTTCTGCTTGAGGCTCTTCACATAAGCCTCTGTACATTCGGAAATCTTTTCACCTGTTACAACAACCTGATAGTTCTGAACGTTAACCATTGCATAACGCTTAACAAGGTCGCCTGAGTCCTTAAGTGTCATGAAATAGGTAGGCTGACCGCTGATGTTGAGAAGAATTGGGAAGGTTGCCTTGTAGTTATAGTCCTGAACGGCACCCTGAGCAGAAATCTGTGCAGAATATTCGGTAGCACCTGAAACATCATAGAAGGCTGACTCCTTTGTTCTCATGTTGATAAGAACAAAGCCGATAATAGCCTGGTCATTACCTGCTGAGGTAACACCTGTGTACATATAAACGTCGTCACCCTGAGCAAGGAAGTTCTGTCCCTGAGTTGCCATTCTCACGCCGTCCTGACCGAGAACTGAGTTGATGAAGCCCTTCTGGAATCTGCCGTAATAATTGAACTGCTCAACAAGAAGGTTTTCTGAATAAATACCGTCAATCCACTGAAGCTCCTTGCTTTCCTTAACAGCATCAGTTGTGTATTCTGTCATTTCACCTGTGATTGCATCAACAATGACAACACCCTTGACGTCTGTACCACCGAAAAGACCGATTGTCTTATCAAGAACGGGACAAAGCCAGAAGGGTCTGCCCTCCTCGTCAATTTCAAAACGGGGTGCATCAAAAATATAGGTGGGATATGCAAAACGGACATGACGCATAAGGTATTTTCCAAAGTGCTCGTTTGTTGAATATCTGATATATTCACCCTCGGGAAGGGTTACAAGCTCAGCCTTCTGTGTTACCATGTTAACAACAACATAGCCGGGAAGACCTGTGCCTGTGTTTTTCAGCCACTTGAAAACGTCGCCGTAAGCAAGGGTTGTGAGCTTTACGGGGTTGTTTTTATAGTTAATCTGTGTGAACTGGTTTGAAACCTCAAACTGTGAAACCTTACCGATTGCTGCAAGGTCACCCAGAGTACGGTTTGCAAGAACGCTTGCAGCCGCATTGTCAAGAACGGGAACAGATGAGAAGTCTGCGTCCTGAATGTCACTTGCAAAGGATTTGTCTTCATTAACGTCAATAATCTTGCTGTAGGTTTTTGCTCTGAAGAAGGTTGAAGACACAACCATACCCACACCCACAACAGCAACAAGAATTCCCGCAATAATTACGGGCACTATTGACTTTTTCTTAACATATTCCGTATATTCAGGTCTCATCATTGCGCCGCTTACAACCGTAAGAAGAGCAACAAAAATAGCCAGAACTATGCCGAAATACATAAATGTATCCGTGCTTTTGATGTTGAGAGGAGGAAGCATAAAGTAATATGCAATTACTGCTCCTATTATTGTTCCGATGATGCAAATGACAAGCTTCAGACCTGCTTTATCCGGTATGAGATACGCAGCCTTTCCCTTACCCTTACTGTTTCCGGAACCGCCCTTTCCGCTGAAATCAACCTTGATAGGGTCCATTCTGTTCAACTCCTTTTGTTTAGTTTGTGCAATTTCTATATATTATACATTTATTACCATAAAAAAGCAATAGCTAATTTATTATGAAGATTTAAGACTACTCTTTCTGTTCATTATTCTTTAAGCTGTGTTTTAATTTAACAGATTATATTATCAGTAACGGCCAAACAGTTGAAAAGCGTTTGATTTTGTGATATAATCAGATGATTATGTGTTTACAGAATAATCTCAAAATATAATTATGAGGTGATATAAATGGGCTTACTCAAAAAGCTTTTCGGTGATTATTCCACCAAGGAAATTAAAAGAATCAGACCTACCGTTGACAAGGTTCTTTCCCTTGAAGAGCAGTATTCAAAATTAAGTGATGCAGAGCTTAAGGCAAAAACCCCCGAATTCAAAGAAAGACTTCAGGGCGGCGAAAGCCTTGACTCCATTCTTCCCGAAGCCTTTGCCGTTTGCCGTGAGGCATCATGGCGTGTTCTGGGCATGAAGCACTTCCCTGTTCAGATTATGGGCGGCATTGTGCTTCATCAGGGCAGAATTGCAGAAATGAAAACAGGTGAAGGTAAAACTCTTGTTGCAACCCTCCCCGCCTATCTCAATGCACTCACAGGCGACGGTGTGCACATTGTTACCGTTAACGATTATCTTGCACGCCGTGACAGTGAATGGATGGGCAAGGTATACCGCTTCCTCGGTCTTACCGTTGGTCTCATTGTCAACGGCCTTGAAACAGACGAGCGCCGTGAAGCATACTCAGCAGACATCACCTACGGAACAAACAATGAAATGGGCTTTGACTATCTTCGTGACAACATGGTTCAGTACATTGACCAGAAGGTACAAAGAGGACACAACTTCGCAATCGTCGACGAGGTTGACTCAATTCTTATTGACGAAGCAAGAACTCCCCTCATCATTTCAGGTATGGGCGGTCAGTCCTCAGAGCTTTATTCAATTGCCAACAGCTTTGTAAAATCTCTCAAGTGCTTCAAAATTGCAGAAACAGACTCAAAGGTTGACCTTGAAGAGGTTGCAAAGGAAACAGGCGCCGACTATATTGTTGACGAAAAGGCAAAAAGCGCAACACTTACAAAAAGCGGTATCCAGAAGGCTGAGCGCTTTTTCAACGTTGACAACATTTCAGACCCTGAGCATCTTACCCTTTCCCACCACATCAACATTGCCGTAAGAGCTCACGGTATTATGACAAGAGATATCGACTATGTTGTAAAAGACGGTCAGGTACTCATTGTTGACGAATTCACAGGCCGTATCATGATAGGCAGAAGATATAACGACGGTCTTCATCAGGCAATTGAAGCCAAGGAAAATGTTAAAATTGCAAGAGAAAACAAAACCCTTGCAACAATCACCTTCCAGAACTATTTCCGTCTTTACAAAAAGCTTTCGGGTATGACAGGTACAGCCCTTACCGAAGAGGCTGAGTTCCGTGAGATATACAAGCTTGACTGCGTGGAGGTTCCCACCAACAAGCCAATGATAAGAAACGATATGCCCGATGTGGTATACGCAACGGAAGCAGCAAAGTTCCGCGCTGTTATCAACAGAATAATCGAAGCCCACGCGAAGGGTCAGCCGGTGCTTGTAGGTACCATTTCCATTGAAAAGTCCGAGGTGCTTTCAAAGCAGCTGACAAGGGCAGGAATAAAGCACGAGGTGCTCAATGCAAAGCAGCATGCAAGAGAAGCGGAAATTGTTGCACAGGCAGGCAGAATGGGTGCTGTCACCATCGCAACCAACATGGCAGGACGAGGCACCGATATCATGCTTGGCGGCAACGCGGAATCCATGGCAAAGCGGCAGCTCCGCCGCGAATTTGCCGAAGAGCGCGAAAAGGCAATGAGCGCAAGGGAACCCGACTGGGAGTATGAGGAGATGCTTATCTCCGAGTGCAATTCCTACAGTGA
>JAZUNJ010000004.1:0-21243 GCA_045604105.1 Acutalibacteraceae bacterium
TGACACCCCATGCAGAAACTCTTGAGAAATCAAGGGTTTCTGTTTTTTACGCCTAAAATATATGCTTACAGTTCGTAACACCTCCTTTCAGAACTTGTTGGACTCGAACTTATGAATTGACTATTATAAAAATGATAAGTATAATAGTAACATAAGAGGTGATTGATTTGAAAACTAAAGAAATGGATAAGCTTATAAAACATTTTGATACTTATTTTGAGCAAGATGATTCAACTGTACTTCATCCAATTGTTGATAATGGATTGCATATTGATGTGTTAATGTATACTCCTAATGAAAAGTACCCTTTCTGGAAATTGGTAACAATGGGTGCAAGTGATTATAAAATGCCACCTGTACAAAATACAGTTGGTCTTAATAATGAGTATATTATGTTTATTGATTCGGAAATAGATTTAACTGATAAAGAAGTTTTAATGTGGTATTATGAAAAATTACTTACAGTCGCAACATTTGCATATTACAATAAAACACACATAACTTTTGCACATAGTTTTGAGTGGAAAAATGAAGATCCGGATGATGAAATGATTGCTGCTTTTATTGAGTTTCCGCAAATTATTGGAACAACTGAAATTTTGAGATGTAAGCTTGGACTTATGAAAACAGTTACTTGTTTACAGGTTGTTTTACTCAATAAAAAAGAATTAGAAAAACTTATGGAAATTGGTCCTATGTCATTTAGTGATTATTTGTATCCTGAAGATGGTTCTGATGCTCATTTTCTTACGGAAAGACACAGAAGTGAAAAATTCTGATTTTACAGAGATATCATTCCGTCCTGTAAACACAAAATTAAAAGGACATCTTCATGATGTCCTTTTCTGCTTTGATTTATCTTACAAAGCTCCATTTCCCATTCTGCCTTGTTTTCACTCTTGTTATGTGTTATAATCACATATCAGATATAACCTCGGAGGCGATAACATGAAATTTGATGTAAACAAATTGCAATGGACAAGAGAGCCGGCGGATTACTCAATCACTGCCGATAAAATTGAAATTACAACTGAGCCCTTTACGGATTTATGGCAGAGAACATATTATCATTTCAGAAACGATAATGCTCCTGTTCTTCAGCTCAGCACAGATGAAAAATTCTTTTCTTTTACTGTAAAAACTCAGTTTGAAAGCAAGTGCAGATTTGACCAGTGCGGAATTGTTATGTACCTTGACAGTGAAAACTGGCTCAAGGGCTCCGTTGAGTATGAAAACGAAAGCTTTCAGCACCTTGGCAGCGTTGTCACAAATAACGGATATTCCGATTGGGCAACAACTGAAATTGATGCAGATATCAGATCTATGTGGTACAGATTCAGCCGCCGCGAGGACGATTACTGTATAGAATGCTCAGAGGACGGAGTGACATTCAGGCAGATGAGAGTCTGCCACATGTGGAAGGGCAAGGGTACAATACGATTTGGTGTCTACGCCTGCAGTCCTGAAAATTCATCCTTCAAAGCAACCTTTACCGATATGGAAATCACACAGTGCAGGTGGCCAGCTCATGACGGTCAGCAGCCTGATGAAGAATAAAAGTCAGTATTGTAAAGACAAAAACAATGGTGTATAATAATTAAAAAAACGGAGAGTAAAAAATGAACGAAAATAATAACAATAAGAACATTATTAACAATGATGAGAACGTAAACACAGAGCAGCTTTTTAAAAGTACGATTTTCCTTGCTGCTATGTCTTTATTGTCTGTTGTAGCTGATGTTGTCGGTATTGTTGTCATGGTAGCAGGTGAGGGATTTGTAGGGTTTATCATAATTGCCATTGCAGCGTTTTTCTCATGGCTTTTTATCACTTGTCTGAAATCACAGATAATCGAATCAACAAAAGCACTGAAGAGGGAAAAAGAAGCCGGTAAAAACGAGCTGAAGAAAAAGTATATCCTTGCAGGTGTTGTTGGGGTTTTATCAGTGTGCTTTATCGCCGTGATTGCAGGTGCAATATACGGTGTAAATGAGGCTTCATATCTTAACTACAGGGCTGAAAAACTGCTCGAAGAAACAGTTGTTAACGAAGATGTTTTTGATAAGCTCGAGGAATTTGATGAATATTACAACAGTGAAGATGCAATTGTAAGACTTTTCTTCTCACATAAAGCTGAAATAGAGGAGCTGAGAGCTCAGGCAAATAATCTGGTTATTGAACGTGCCAAGGAAATTGAAGAGAGTATAAGCAAGCTCAAGCCCTGCAAAAAGCTTTCATCATATGAGGAGTACACAGAAAGACGTAACGAACTTTCTGCACTCACTCTTTCTGAAGATACGCCGTATGAAAAATGTATAAAGGCAAATGTCAGCAACTATGAAGAGCTTGAAAAGTATATTGCTGACCTTGATACTCTTATTGAGAAATACAGAAGAGTATGCTCAGGCTGCGGCGGTGACGGCAGAGGCCCCAGAAGAAGCTGTAGCTACTGCGGCGGCAGCGGCAGACGTTATGTTACCTGGTACAGTCAGGGCGACTGGGGTGAAAAGAGCTATACATACTACACCTGTAACAGCTGCAAAGGCTCAGGCGGCTCTTCAACCTCCTGCAGGACCTGCGGCGGCAGTGGTGACTTATATAACTTCAAATAAAAATTCAGAACAGCCTGTAAATCCTTTGGGATTTACAGGCTGTTTTCATGAAAGTTTCTATTGTGTCAGTACATTGTTTGTGATACAATAAAAACAGCAGAACTGTCAAGACTCATGAAAAAGGAGAATATCATGAAAACAAAAGAAAGAAAAATCGCAAGGTCCAGAGCCTTTGAAGAAAGACAGCTGGCATCACTTCAAAAAAAGAGCGTCAAGGGAACGGGCAGCATGTATTTCCTGCTGCTGCTTTTCATAATTGCTTTTGTAAACATAATTGATGAGGTGACAAGTAACCTTTCCGTTTCGGTGCAGTCGTCCTTTGTTACGGAATTTTTTGTGAACAAGCCCTTCCTGGGCAAATACTATACCTTTGAAGAGGGACTTTCACTTCACACCTCTGTGAGTGTTATCAGCTATGTTCTCGGAGCAATCACTCCTTTTTACAAGGCCCTTGCCGACAAGTGGGGCAGAAAGCCGCTTTTTGCAATTTCAACACTTGGCATGAGCCTCGGTCTTCTCATCATTTATTTTTCACAAAATTACATAATGTTCCTTGTGGGCTATGCCGTTATAGGCTTTTTCTTCGGCCACGACATACAGATTATTTATATCCTTGAGGAAGCACCTGATAAATTCAGAGCTGCCATTTACAGTGTGCTTAAGGCACTCGGCATTTTCGGCGTTGTGTGCATTCCCGTGCTTCGTAACATGCTCATGGGTAATGATGCCACTCAGTGGAGAAGAATTTTCCTCGCTCCCGCAATTGCAGGCATTGTTGCGGCACTGATGGTTGTTCTTTTTGCAAAGGATACCAAGGTGTTTGTCCGTGAAAGAATAGAATACCTTTCCATTCCTTATGAAGAAAGAATGGAGAAAAAGCTCAGGGAAAAGCAGGAGAAAAAGGCACAGAGAAATCAGTCGGGTGTTTTCAATGCGGTGAAATACATTTTTGCCAACAAGGATACAAAAAGCCTTATAATCTCTCACATTATTTTTGATGCAGGCATGCCGGCAATTGCCCTTTATTATGAATCCTCAATGCATATTGCAGGCATGAGCACTGAGGACATAACAAAATCAATGTTTGTTCTGCCCATTGTTTATGCAACCCTTACTCTGTTTTCCGGCTTCATTGCAGATGCCATAGGACGAAAGAAGCTCATTGTCGCAGCAAGTATTCTTTCAATGACAGGCTTCGTGCTTTTTGCCGTTGGTATCAACAATCTCTGGAATCCCTACCTTATCGGCGGCTTCTGCGGTCTTTATCAGGGCTGCTACTGGATAGGCAGAGACTATATGAACATTATGATGACGGAAAAGGTACCCACTGATATCAGAGCCTCTGTTGTTGGTGCTGAAGGTCTTCTTGTTATCATCGGCCTTGCCGTGGGCTACATTCTTGTTATCGTCGGCATGCTTAAAATACCCGTATGGCTCACCTGCCTGCTTGTTGCACTGCCCTGCATTGCTGTGTCTGCAGTTATTCTTGCTTCAAAGGTCAGTGAAACCAAGGGCGTGAACCTTGACACAATTGAATAAAGGTGAAAACAGCTTAAAAGGGAGGAAAAGAAAATGAGTAAAGAGCTGAAAAGAACCTATGTGTCCTTCAAGGATTGGAAGGAAAAATCAAAGCAGATTGAATATACTGAAAGCACACCTCTGCTTGCTCCCGACGGTACCTTGCTTGCAAAGGGATGGGCAAGAAAGAATGTTTTTGAATATAACAGAGATTATGTTAAAAAAGGCATAATCAGCCGTAAGGAATGGGACTTTTATACCATTTTTGACGATCAGATGCAGATTCTTGTCAGCTTTGCCAATATCAATATCGGCGGCTATGTTGCAGCAAAGCTTGTTAACCTTAAAACGGGTGAGGTAATCTGTGATTCAATTCAGTATTTTGCAGGTGCAAACAAGCATGTTTCTCATTCAATACCTGACAGGCCCTGCCGCTTCAAGGATAAAATAGGCAAAACAGAATTTGATTTCCATACCCATGAAACAGAAAGAACTCTCTGGTATAAGGGAACATATAAGGGTAAGCCCGTTGAGGTTACTGCAAGCATGGATATACCTGAGGGGATGGAGAACATAACAACGGTTTTTCCCTTTGACGAAGACAAAACAAGGTATTTCATGACAACCAAGCAGGTGTGTATGCCCTGTGGCGGCAAGTTTGTTTTCGGTGATTATGTTTATGAATTTTCAAAGGAAAAGGCATTCTGCTCTGTTGACTGGGGCAGGGTGAACACCATTCATAAAATGGTATGGTACTGGGGCAGCGGAAGTCAGTACATAACAGACGAAAAGGGTGAAAAGCATCTTTTCGGCTTTGAAATCACTTGGGCAATCGGTAACGAAAGCCATGCAACGGAAACCTGCCTTTTCTATGACGGAAAGGTGCATAAATTCGGTGCGGTTGATGTTGAAAAATTCCCGAAGGACAGGTTTATGGAGCCTTGGAAATTTATTTCCGAGGACGGAAGATTCAACATGACAATGGTGCCCACACTTGACAATCATTCTGATGTTGACTTCAAGGTCGGCAGAATGAACTGCCATCAGATTTACGGCATCTGGAACGGTGATGTGACTCTTGATGACGGCACAAAGCTTGAAATTAAGGACTTGTTTACCTTCTGTGAGTATGTTGAAAACAGATGGTAACACAGTGAAAATAAAGTTAATTTGGTAATAAATATATAAAAAGCACTTGTATATTTACACTTTTTAGTGTATAATGCCATCAAAACCACTAAGGGGGAACAGATATGTCAACTTTACCAACAATAAAATATGCAACAAAAAACAGCAACCTTCATCTTCGTGTTGCGGTGGGACATTTTGCCACAAGTAACTGCCACAGTAACTATTACATTGACGTTGTGGCTCAGAAAACACGTCTTTCAGAAGCAAGAGCAGTTGCTGAGGCGCTGTGCTCATATTATTATGCAGATACGGTGGTTGACACTATTCTGTGCCTTGACGGAACAGAGGTTATCGGCGCCTGCCTTGCTGACTGCCTTTCAAGGGGTGACTTTGTCAACATGAATGCCCATAAAACCATTTATGTTGTAACCCCTGAAATCACCAGCGGTAACCAGTTCATTTTCCGTGACAACATTGTACCCATGATTGCAGGCAAAAATGTTATGGTGCTTGCAGTTTCGGTGGCTTCGGGCAAAACAGCCCTTTCTGCTGTTGATGCTGTAAGATATTACGGCGGCAGAGTTTCCGGTGTGTCTGCAATTTTCTCAACTGCAAAGGAATGCGGCGGTCTTCCCGTACGCTCAGTATTTGACCCTAACGACCTTGAGGATTATCACAGCTATCCGTCGCAGGATTGTCCCTTGTGTAAATCAGGCGTTAAAATCGATGCACTGATAAACAGCTACGGTTTTTCAAAGCTTTAATAAAAAATCCCGTAATACATCGAGTATTACGGGATAATTTTATTCTGTTGAAATTTCAAGTAAATCGTCTGCGCTCACTTTATAAAACTCGCACAGCTTTTTGAGGTCTTCAATTGCAAGCTTTGCACGGCGCTTTTCAATGTGGTCATAGCCCTGCTGTGATTTGTTGATTACTTTTCCCACTTCCTTTTGTGAAAGGTCGCTGTCAATTCTGAGTGCAATAAGCCTATCAAGATAATCCATAGTATTCACCTCATTTAAATCATACAATACTCCGATTTTGAGTATTGACAATAACTCAAAGTTTGAGTATAATATGACTCATACAGAGGCAGAATGCTGAAAAACCATGGGCTTGACAGCGGTGGCTCTATGCTGTATTATGAAACTGAAGAAAAAAAGGAGAGACGTATATGGCAAATTTTTTCGGAAACAATAAAAATCCTGCACAGGTAACCCCAAGGGGAAGCCTTGAAACAAAATACAACAGCAGCGTTGTTAATCTGTTGCTTGTAACTGCTTTCAGTGCAATCAATGTTGTGCTGCTTGTTCTGAACACGGATACCTATTTCCTGTTTTCAGCTTTTATACCGTACTTTATTGCTGACACGGGAATGTTTTACAGCGGCTCATATCCTCAGGAATATTATTACGATGTTGCTGACATGGAATTTTTCGACAAATCCTTTCTGATTGTGACCGTTGCAATTGCAGCTGTTGTGATTCTGCTTTATTTAATCAGCTGGTTTTTTGCAAGAAAGAAAAAGGTGGGTTGGCTGATCTTCGCTGCAGTGCTGTTCTGTATTGATACCGTTGCAATGTTTGTGATCACCGGAATTAATACAGATATGGTGTTGGACATTGTTTTTCATGTCTGGGTAATATTCAGCCTTGTAAACGGTATTGTTACATATTACAAGTTAAAAAAGCTTCCTGAGGAAGAACCGGAAGCTTTACAGGATGATGAAAATGAAGAGGGTGATGAGATGCCTTCACAGGAGAACTCAGCTGTTCTCAGAATGGCTGATACAGATGTGAAATCAAGAACTCTTCTTGAAGCGGAAAAGTCAGGCTACCGAATTGTTTACCGCAGAGTAAAAAGAACCAATGAGCTTGTTGTCAACGGCAGAGTTTATGATGAATATGAGGCATTGGTTGAGGCGCCTCACACTCTCATGGCTTTTGTTGACGGTCATAAAATTGAGGCAACATGTGATAGCCTGAGCCGTATGTATATTCTTTTTGACGGCGAACAGCTTGTCAAGAAGATGAGAATTGTATAATAAAAAAATAAAGGGCTGTAAAAACTTGGTTTTTACAGCCCTTAAAAATTATTTCAGCTTATCAAAGAAGCCCTGATCACCAAAGATTTTGTAAAGAAGCTTGCTGAAGAACTTAAGAATTTTTGTGATGATATCCATGAAGAAGCCTTTGGATTCTTCCTCTTGTGATTCCTCGCCGTCGCTTGTGATTTTTTCAATAACTGCATCAAAGTCTTCTGCTGCGGCGTCAAACTGCTCTGTGGGCATGCAGGTGCTTTCAATTGCACTGCCGAGAGCGTCACGGGCTGCAATGAACTCTGCTGCATCCTCGGCGCTGAGTGCTGAGGTGTCATAATCCTTCCAGAGCTTATATTTATAAATTACATTTACGGAATCACGTGCAAAGTTGAACTGAGGATAGCCCGGGTCTGAGTAAACATCCTTGAAGGAGGAGTCGGTGAGAATTCTGATTGCAAGGCGCATGATAACATCGTTGCGTGCTGTTGAAACGTGTGCCTGGTCCTTGAAATAGAAGGTTGATTCGCAAAGGATACCCGTTGAAGCGTCAACAAGTCTTTCCTCGTCAATGTGGTTGTGTGCGGGGTCTGTGCAGTAGGTGTTAGCCTGAACATAATCTTCGGGAAGGGACTTATCAACGGCAACGCTTGTTGCACCGAAGGATTCTGAATCAAGGTGAATTACACCGTCACCGTTTTCAGTTTTCCATGAATCGAAAATTCTGTAATCTGAGCAGTTGTAATCAACAATGTTGAAGAATTCAACGCCATTGTCCTTAAGCTCAAGTATGTTCTTTCTGGAATTTACCTGCGCATTATAGTACCAGTCTGTCTGCTCAAGAATGTGAATATCCTCAGGGTCCGAAAGATATCTGTCTCTGCATTCAGGATAATCTCTTGAGGGGATAAGTCCCCAGATGCAGGTTGAATATTCAAGATAATCCTCAATGAGAACATGCACAGCCTGATCAAGAATATTGTTGAGGTCAGCGTTGGGTAAAATTCTGAGAATAATGTTGATAAGATAACCCAGGTATGCATCATCACCGAGAAGTGAGGGGATCATATAATCGTAAAGGGCATCGGCATCGTCGATTATGCCGTAATGGTAAACATCACCGATTGTGTAAGCGCCGTCTGCTGCGGGAACAACATAGCACACTCTGTTAACATCCTCAGTGAAATCAAGGCCCTTATCAATATAAAGCTGCATGAGTGCATTTTCAATTGAGCCGCCCTGACTGATGGGCACAAGGTTAACCTTGTCGTGACCTGTTTCTCTTTTTGCAGTCTGGATAAGCTCATAAAGACCCTCTGCAGTGTCTATCATGTTTCCTGTTGAAAGGAAGGAATAGAAATAAAGATGATCCATGCCTGCAATGTCTGCGTATAAGTCAAGGGGAATCTGAGAAAGAGCATATCTTCTCTGTTCTTCCGTGAGACCTGCAAGGCTTGTTTCATATTTGTCAGCCTGAATGTTCTTTATGGGGTGGCCGTATTCATCAAGCTCAAGGTTTGAAAGAAGAGCCTCGCCAAGCACATCTGCGATAGCTTCAGCTGCACGGCTTTCACGGTCGCTTTGTGAGATGAGAAGACCTGCAAGGGGAAGCAGTGCCTTTTCAAGGGCGCTGAACACAATATCCTTGGTGCCTTCCATGAAGAAGGGAGCAGCATAGGGCTCGCCGTCGGAGTTGAGCTTTTCGTTTCCTTCTTCGTCAAGATATCTTACCTTAGACTGAAAAAGGCCGGGAATTACAATTGAGGGACAGTGTTCACAGTTGCAGCTGCCTTCCTCGGCAGAAAGGTCTGCTGCTGAAACGGCGGAAACACAGCCGAAAAGTAAAACGAAGGTGAGAACAAGGGCAATTGCTTTTGAAAAACGGATTTTCATAATTGATTTCTCCTTTGATTAATGTGCTTTCATTATAGCAAATTGTTGAACGGCTTGTCAACGAATGATTAATAATTGTGTCTGTTGACTTTAAATGCAGCCTTGATGTATAATTTTTGTGTGAATAAAAATTTAAGGAAAGGATTTTCACCATGATTTTTGATACCTTTGAAAACATAAAAAACTATAAGGGACTCGGCAGAGTTTATGAGGCTCTTGAATTTTTGCAGAATACGGATTTTTCCGCAATTGAGCTCGGAAGATATGAGCTTGATTCAGACAATATTTTCTATATGGTGCAGAATTATGACACAGACCCTCACAAAACCGTTTCCGAAGCCCATGAAAAATATATAGACATTCAGTGTATGCTTGAGGGCGAGGAAATTATAGGCATAGCCCCCATTAATTGTGAAAAGACCCTTGTTGAAGCAAAAAAGGAAAACGATGTATGGTTTTATGACTGCAAAACAGAGCCGCTCACCCTTTTTGCAGGCTCATTCATGGTGCTTTACCCCAACGACCTTCACTGTCCCGGAGTGGGAAAGGACGGCAAATCAACAAATTGCCGCAAGGTTGTTTTCAAGGTTAAGGTATAATACTCAGGGAGAAAAGCGATGGACGGTAAAACAGTAAAGGAATCCTATAAGGACAAAATTTTTCAGAAAAGCATTGTATCCCAGGAGCAGGCTCAGCAGATTGTTGAGCTTTTCAGCCGCGGAGGAATGGAGCAGCTTCAGGCTCATTTTCTTGATGTAAAGCAGCTTATGAGCTGCTACCGCTGTGCCATACTTGAGGTGGAAACAAAGTTCAGAGTACTCGATGAGCAGCTGTCACTGCGTTATGAAAGAAACCCCATTGACAGCATAACCTCACGCCTCAAATCACCTGAAAGCATATATGAAAAAATTATGCGCAAAAATCTGCCTGCAGACATAAAAAGCATTGAGGACCACCTGAGCGATGTTGCAGGCGTGAGAGTTGTGTGCTCCTTTATCAATGATGTTTACATGCTGGCAGATTGTCTTTTAAGGCAGGATGATATAAGGCTTATTAAAATGAAGGATTACATAAAGAATCCGAAGCCCAACGGCTACAGAAGCCTTCACCTTATAATTGAGGTACCCATTTTTCTGACAAACGAAAAAAAGATGATGAAGGTAGAGGTACAGATACGTACCGTTGCCATGGATTTGTGGGCAAGCCTTGAGCACAAGATTTATTACAAAAAGGAGCTTGATGAAGAAAAAGCTGCTTGTGCTGCCGGAAGGCTTCTTAAATGCGCTGAAATGAGTGCCTTGCTTGATACGGAAATGCAGAGCATAAGAGATTTCGTTGACGGTTGAAGCAGATTTTCTTAAAAATTCCTTACAATATTAAATAATAATTGACAACTGTTGTTATATAGCGTATCATTGAAGCATAGGGGACGCCCTTAAAAACAGAAAGGGGAAATTATTATGAAGAAAACATTCAAAAAATTCGTGGCACTGCTTCTCACAGTTTTAACAATGTGCTCACTGCTTTCGGTGGAATCCTTTGCGGCTCTTGAAATTCTGAAGGCACCTGTTGTTGAAAGCATCAAATTTTCTGAAGACAGCTGCAAATATGTTTCCGTGAAGGAAATGACAGCCTATTATAAGGAGATTGATGAGCTTCTTGAAAGCTTTGAACAGGAGTTCGGCAGCATTTCAGAGATTCTGGACGATGACAGTGAGTTCAAGCCGTATTTTGATGCGATGAACAATTTTGACCTGGGATTATCTAATTTTGATTATTCCTTTGATGTAACACTTTCAGACGGTAAAACCTATACCTTAAAGGGTGAAGATCTCTTTTCCAAGGATCTGAACTTCATGTACAGTCTTGAAGTTTCAGCCTTTGTCACAAAGGACGAGTATCTTAAAGCAAAAAACAAGGGTGCAAAAACCGTTAAGGTTACAGTTGAAGGCGAAATTTTCAGCAACGTTACAAAGGATTATGTTAAAGATTCAGATTTTTCACAGACTCTGAGCATCAAAACAGTCAAAAGCGTTGTAAAAAGCATTTCTCCCGTTTCGGGCATACCCTCAAAGCTTTATGAGGATGCAGATTATGTTGACCTTTCAAATGCAAAATTCAAAATCAGCTATGCAGACGGAACAACAAAAACTGCAAAGGTTGTGCAGACCCAGGAAAACAAAGGAGAGCTCGGCTTTGCAAATGTTTCCTATGAGCTTGACGGAAAGAACCTTCTTGTGTGGGAAGACGAGGACAGCAAGGGTAACGATATTCTTGAATTCTCATTCCTTGATGCAGTATATACAAAGAAAATTTCATATACAAAGTCACTTATCAAAAGCATAAAAATCAACAGCTGCGACTTTGACTTTGAAAAGGGTCTGAGCTCAATTTCCTATACCATCACCCGCACAGACGGTAAGAGCAAAAAATATACAAAGGAATTTGAGGGCGAAAAGAGCCTTGATTTATATAAGGTTGTTGACTTTGTTGACGGCTACTATGTAACAGTTTCCATGTTCTCAAGTGAGCAGGAAAGCTCAGAAAAGGAGCAGGAGCTCAAATTGAGAATTTATGTTTCAGCAGGTGAGGTATCCTCAAAGCCTGTGGAATATGACATTCCTTATTCTGATGTAATAAGCACTGTTATGAAGCTTGTTGACAGAATTTCAAGCGTGATTTCAACAATTGTCAATTTCATAACCGCATTGTTTACCGCAGGTCCTGTGCCGGCATAAAATTGGTGCAAAACACCCGTTACCTTTGAAGAAAGCTGTGATGTTTTTGAAAATGTCCGGAAGCCTGAATACAGTGCTGACGGCAGAATAATTGTGAAGGAAGCTGCAGAAGCTCAGCAGAACGGAAGCATAAATGAAAGTAATAGCACATATTGAAACAGATTACACCGAAAAGTTCGGAATACCCCGTCAGAGCGGACTTAATAAAGAGGTTGAGGGCAGAATAGTATTCGAAAAGGAATACAGAGTGCCCGAGGCCTTCAGAGGTCTTGAGGAGTTTTCTCACATCTGGCTTTTGTGGCAGTTTTCCGAAAGCGTGAGGGAGGGCTGGAGCCCTACCGTCAGACCGCCCCTTTTAGGCGGCAACAAAAGAATGGGCGTTTTTGCAACCCGTTCACCCTTCAGACCGAACAGCATCGGACTTTCGGCTGTGAGGCTTCTGAGAATTGAGCAAAGCGCAAATGACGGTCCCGTGCTCGTTGTCAGCGGTGCAGACCTGATGAACGGCACTCCGATTTACGACATCAAGCCCTATCTTCCATATGCGGACAGTATACCTGATGCCGCGGCAGGCTTTACGGAAAAGCTTAGTGAAAGAAGGCTGAAGGTGACCTTTTCAGAGAATACGGCTCAGATGTTCCCCGAGGAAAAGCTGAAGTCTCTGATATCTGTTCTTGAGGGCGACCCGAGACCCTCTTATCAGAATGACCCCGAGAGAGCTTACGGCTTCAGCTTTGCAGGGCATGAAATTTCCTTCAGGGTTGACGGAAAAAATCTTTGCATTATAAAAATAGAAAAAGCTTAAGCTATAAAATGAAAGCAGCTCCCGATTTCTCTTTGAGGTCGGGAGCTGTTTCTGATAAGCCTTAAATATCCGATAACCGATTTTATGATTCTGAATATAATGAATAACAGTGACATAAACGGTTAAAGGGTGTGAACACAATGATTTATCGGGTTGCTCTTGGGATAATGCTTCCCTTTGTCGGCACTGCTTTTGGTTCGGCGGCAGTTTTCTTTCTGAAAAAGCAAAGCCGTATTCTTGAAACGGTGCTTTCATCTGTTGCGGCAGGCGTTATGACGGCGGCGAGTGTATGGAGTCTTATAATTCCGTCGGTTGAGCTGTGCGAAAGCTTCGGTCGGCTTGCATTTTTTCCTGCTCTGACAGGTCTTGCGGCCGGGCTTGCTTTTCTCACGGCTCTTGACAGATTTGTGCTTAAAATCAGAGAAAGCAAAAGAGGAAACGAAAGTGAAAAAAAGGGTAGCTTTTTAATGTCCTTTCTTGCAGTGACGATTCATAATTTTCCCGAGGGTATGGCAGTGGGTATGCTTTATGCCTCCTGCCTTGCAGGCACAAAGGGAGTTACGGCTGCAATGGCATTCACCTTCGCTATGGCCATCACTCTGCAGAATATTCCCGAGGGTGCGATTATTTCAATGCCCTTGCATTCAATTGGAGAAAGCAGGGGAAGGGCTTTTCTTACAGGTGTGCTTTCGGGTGTTGTTGAGCCCCTCGGAGCAGTGCTGACACTGGTTGCTACGGGTGTTGCAGGCAGGGCTTTGCCTTATCTTTTCGGCTTTGCGGCAGGTGCCATGCTTTTTGTTGTGGCAGATGAGCTGATATGCAAAAGAGAAGATGAAAGTGCAATGCCTGTGTCGGCTCTGTCCTTCGGCGGAGGCTTTGCACTCATGATGGTGATGGATGTGGCTCTGGGATAGCCTGCTGATAAATATAATTTATTTTTTTGAAAAATCTTGAAAAAATAAGTTAATTGCTTTATAATTAAAAAGATAATAAAACTCGGAGGTATACAAAAAATGAAGAAATTAATTTCAGTTGTTCTTTGTCTTCTCATGCTCATGAGCGTTGCAGCACCGATGGCTCTTGCAACAGATGTAACAACAGATACCCCTGTTGTTTTCATCAGAGGTGCATCAAGACATCTTTATGCAAGCGATGATTCTGACGATGAAGCAACAATGATTTTTCCACTTGATGTGGATCTCGGACAGGTGGTTTCCGATGCTCTCAGACCCTGTCTTGAAGAGCTTGCTGCAGGTCTTCTAACAGGAAATTACGACAAGTACTGTGACGAGCTTTACAATGCCGTAGCGCCTCTTTATGCCGACGTTATTCTCGATAATAACGGTGAAGCATCCGACGGCTCAGGTGACGGACGCAAGGTTGAAGATTTCCAGTGCCCCGTAAAGACAAGCAATTTCGGTCTCTGGGAATACGACTTCGGCTTTGACCTCAGACTTTCTCCTCTGGATATTGCTGATGACCTTAAGACTTATATCGACATGGTAAGAGCAGCAACCGGCAAAAAGGTTGCTCTTGTAGGCCGTTGCTTCGGCGGTAATGTGATTTCCGCTTATCTTGCAAAATATGAAAACCATGCAGCAGAAAATGTTGAATCTGTTGTTATGTATATTTCTTCAACAGTGGGTATTGATCTTATCGGTGCTCTTTTTGCGGGAGAAATCAAGATTGATGCAGATAACGTTGACCGTTTTGCTGAATATGCAATGACAGAGCTGGGTGTTATCGAAGATCCTGCACTTCAGAGCCTTGTTGTTGCCCTGGTTGACATTCTTAACTATTCAGAGGCTCTCGGCCTTGGCACAGATGCTCTTCAGTACATCATCGACAATGTTAAGGATAATATTGTTCCTCGTCTTGCTCTTGCTTGCTACGGCACATTCCCCTCATACTGGTCAATGGTGCCTGTTGAATATTACGAAAAAGCAAGAAATAACGTCTTTGCAGGCCAGGAAAAAGAATATGCCGGCATGATTGCAAAGCTTGACGATTATTACTACAATGTCCAGCTTACCCACGAAGAGGTTATGGCAAGACTTGAAGAAAAGGGTGTTGCCATGACAGTTGTTGCGAAGTATGATGTTCCTGTTGTGCCTCTTTATGACGGTGCAAACGCACAGGGTGACTTTGTTGCAGAAACTGCAGATATTTCCTTTGGTGCAACCTGTGCTGATATGGGTAAGATGCTTTCAGACAGCTATATCGACGGTCTTGCAGACAAGAGATTTGTTTCAGCCGATAAAAAGATTGACGCTTCAACATGTCTTTATCCTGAAAAAACATGGTTTTTGAAGAATCTTTTCCACACTGATTTCCCCGATGCAGCAAACTACCTCATCCGTGAAATCGTTAACTCAAAAGGTCAGATGACTGTTTTTGACAACGAAAGCTATCCTCAGTATCTTGACTACGATGCTGAGACAGAGCAGCTTGTTCCTGTGACAGATACTGACCCCGCAGAGCCCGAAAAGGGTGGCAATGAAGAACGCTTCTCAGTTATAATCCGTTTCTTCACAGCTATTTTCAATTTCTTTGCAAAGCTTATCAGCGGCGAATTTTCCTTTGACGGTCTTTTCGGCGGTAACGAGTGATAACTGAATAACAGCTTTTGAGCCGTCGCAGTATATCTGCGGCGGTTTTATGCTTATGATGATAACGGATGTGGCTCTGGGATGATAGTTATTGTGAATAAATATTAAAATTGATAGACATGTGTAAAACAACTTGAAATTATAAATCAAATCATGTATAATTAATTAAAGAAAGGCAAAAATTTCCAAAATAGAACTAACAACTCAGGAGGTAAGAAAAATGAAAAAAATAATTTCGATAGTTCTTTCAATTGTTATGCTTATGGCAGTTGCAGCTCCTGCAATGAGCGCAGGCGCAGCTGGTGAAAAGGTTGTCACCGTTTATCTTGAAGGCTACGGTGAATGGCTTTTTGATGAAAACGGCAATCGGGTTTATCCCACAAGCTATGATATTATGGGCAGCCTGAAATCAGTTCTCAGTGATCTTTTAAAGGATCTCGGCAAGGGTATTCTTATGGATGACTATGATGATTACTGTGACAGACTTTATGACGCTCTTGCTCCCGCCTTTGCTGACATGAAGCTTGACTGCAACGGTGAAGCAACTGACGATAACGGAAACCCCGTTCTCGCAAGAATGCACAACCCGGCAACTCAGCTTATTTACAGAAACAGCAAATATCCCGACGGTCATTACCGTTTTGACTATGACTGGCGCCTTTCCGTTGAATACAATGCAGAGCTTCTTGAGGATTATATTGCGCTTGTTATGTCAAGCACCGGTGCAACAAAGGTTAATCTTATAGGCCGCTGCCTTGGCGGTAACGTTGTTTCAGCTTATCTTCAGAATGCATCAGAGGAAAGCCTCAGCAAGCTCAATAAGGTTGTTCTTTACATTCCGTCAACTCTCGGTGTTGAGTTCATCAGTGCTCTTTTCTCAGGTAATATAGTTCTTGATCCTAATGCAGTTGATAATTATGTGAAGTATTCTCTTGCAGATAACGATATTTTAGGTGAGGGTGAGGATGACACTCTCCTTGAGGCTCTTACAACAATCGTTGAATTCGTTAACGAGGTATATGTGCTCGGCTTCGGTATGGACGTTGTTGAGGGCATCGTTCAGGCTGTAAAGGATAATGCTCTTGCAAGAATCGTGCGTGATTCCTACGGCTCCTTCCCTGCATTCTGGGCAATGGTTTCACCGGAGGATGTTGAAGAAGGTATTGCTCTTGTTTATAACACTCCTGAGCTTCAGGAAGAATACGCAGGTATGATTGAAAAGATCAGATCCTACCGCCAAAATGTTCAGCTCAATGCTGAAGCAACCATGAAGGAGCTTGCTGAAAACGGTCTTGACATTATGGTTATTTCAAAGTATAACTATGCAAACTTCCCGCTTTCAGAAGATTCACTTGTTCAGTCAGACAGCGTTGCTTCAGTTCCCAAGACATCATTCGGTGCAGTAGCTTCAAACTTCGGTGCAACACTTACAGATAAGTATATCAAGTCTATTGCACAGGAAGACCTCAAGTATCTTTCAGCAGATAATATGATTGATGCTTCAACCTGTCTTTTCCCCGAAAAAACATGGTTCATCAAGAATCTTTATCACGATGAATTCCCTCAGTCTGTGGATAATCTTATTTACAGATTTATGTCAAGTGAGGATATGACAGTTGATGCCTATGAGGAATATCCCCAGTTCCTTAAGTATGACAGTGCAACAGACACTCTCTCAGAGGTTACAGGACTTGATGAGGGCGATATCATTGAAAGAGGCACAGTTGAAAAGAAGCTTTCGGTATTTATGAGATTTATTACAATGCTTCTCAACTTCTTCAGAAAGCTTTTTAACGGTGAGAATGTTCTCGGCGGACTTCTCGGCGGTGCAGCTGAATAAAAAATCTGATTTTTATACCCGTGTTCATTCACGGGTATTTTTTTCTTGCATTATTAAGTAACATGCATTAAAATAGTTAAAAAGGAAAGGGGAGATACCATGGTAATATATGTGGCTGCATTTGCTTTGCTGTGCCTTTTCGGTGTGAAATTCAATTTTAAAAAGGGTAGCTTTTATGAAGATTACATGTCAGTCCAAAAAACAACGGCAATCAAGGGTATATTTATTCTGATTGTGTTTTTCAGCCACTTTAACTCCTATGCAGATTTCACACTGAAAAGCGACCTTTTGTACGAAAGCACGGTGAAGCTTATCGGTCAGTGGATGGTTACGCTGTTTATGCTTTATTCGGGCTACGGCGTTATGGAGCAGATTAAGAAAAAGGGTGAAGGCTATATCAGCTCCTTACCCTCAAAAAGAATAGCCTCTCTGTTGTTCAAGTTTGACATTGCAGTGCTTATTTTTGTTCTGATAAGGCTTATTCTTGGTGAAAAAATCAGACCCGTGAAGCTGCTTTTGTCCTTAATCGGCTGGGAGTCCATGGGTAACAGCAACTGGTACATTTTTGATATTTTGCTTTTGTATGCCGTAACCTATATTGCCTTCAGGCTTATAAAGGACGAAAAGAAATATGCCTTCGGCGCCCTTGGTGTTACTGTATTCTGCCTCGGATATATTCTTTTGCTTGCAAAAACAGACATAAAGGAATACTGGTGGTATGATACTGTGCTCTGCTACTGTGCGGGCCTGTTCTGGTCCTTGTGGAGAAAGCATTTTGAAAAGCTTATTGCAGAAAATGTTTTCGTTTATTCTGTTATTATTGCAGTGCTTCTTGCTTTGAGCCTTGTGACAAAAAAATACGATGAAAACGGTATAATAAATATTCTTTCCATGCTTTGCTTCACTGCACTGGTGGTTGCAGTGACAATGAGGGTCAGCTTTTGTAACAGGGCGCTTGTTCTTTCGGGAAAATATCTTTTTGAAATTTATATACTTCAGAGAATACCCATGAAGCTTCTCGGAAGGCTTGATTTTATGACACAAAATGTGTATGTGTATTTTGCTTCTTGCCTTCTTATCACCCTTGTTCTTGCCTTTGTTTTTTCAAAGGCAACGGACAAAATGTGGAAAGGTCTGAATTTGGTTTTTAAAAGGGAAGAAAACTGTTAACTTTCAGTAAAAACAGACTTCAAACACCTTGACGGAAATTAATGGTAATGTTATCATATACAAAGTGGGCTCGTATAACCGGGCCCGATTTTAAGCATTAAAAAAGGAGAATTATTATGAAGCGAATTATTGCAATTCTCATCACACTCACACTGTTCATCGGCGTTTGCGTTCCTCTTACCGCTTTTGCTGATGACGGCACAAATAACGGTGCTGCACGTCTTCGTCTGATTGTTCCCGAAAACTGGGAAATGGAAATCGGCGATTCCAGAACTGTTGACTGGGTAATCGACGGCACACAGAAGCATGTTCTCACATGGTCTGCAGAGCCCAAAAGCGTTGCAGAGGTTGACGAATGGGGCCGTGTAACTGCACTCAAAAAGGGTGAAGCTGTTATCACTGCCCAAAACGAAGAGGGCCTCACAGACAGCGTTACTCTCAAGGTTGTCAAGGAATCAACAAAGTTCGAGCAGTCCCTTGCAAAGGTTGACTATACTCTTGGTGCAAAGGCTGAGGGCGACAACCTTCAGAAGATTGTTACAAGATATGAGCTTGATTCCAAGAAGGTTCCTGACGAAGTTAAGGACGAAAGCAAGTATGCTGATGCTCAGAGCGTAACAACAAAGGACGGTGCAGTCTGGACAATCACAAGCTACGGTGTTCTCCGTGTTGACGAAAAAGCTGCTAACGAGCGCGACAAGGAGCAGCGCTTCATGGGTGACAGATATTTCTATTCAGCTGACACAGGTGACGGTAAGGTTCTTGCAATTTTTGCAGACGGCAAAAACGGTATCTGGACAGCTATGGCTGAGGGCTATTCTCACATTGAAATGCTCGATATCAACGGCACCGAAAAGGCTGAAATCATGAACGAGCAGACATGGAAATATGTTGCAAGACGCGGTATGGTATCTGATGCATACCTTATCGACGGCAAGTGGGAGCCCGAAGAAAGCGATAACGACGGCCTTTGGACCTCAATGTATGCAGGCGGCGAGCTCATGCGTTATGCCGTTCTCAAGAACGATCCCAATGCAACACCCGAGCAGATTGAAAACGCAAGAAGAATTGCAACTCTTTCAACTGAGGCTGTTCTTTTCCTTACATACGTTTCAATGCGTCAGGGCACAGTTGAAGCTTATAACCGTGCACAGAGGAGCGGTACAGTTGTAGACCTTGAAACAGGTAAGTACTACACAAGCGAGGCAACACTTGTCGGCGGCGACTATTCACAGAATATTCCCTTCGAAAGCCCCGCAACAATGTTTGACAAGATGCACGCTGATTACATGCTTTACGGCAAACGTTCATATGTTCAGAATCAGGAAGAAAACCTTAAGCTTTACAACACAGAGGGCTGGGCAAATCCCCTTGAAACTGAAGGCGATTATGCAAAGCGTACAAGACTTCTTGAAGGCTTCTGGGCAAGAACCTATTCCTTCGACTGGGAAAATGACGACTTTGACTCCTACGCTTACTGGAACCATACCGGTGACGGCACAGCAACAGGTGTTTCAACAAAAACCTACGGCGACGGCAGTGACTTCCTTCTTCACGGTGAAAACTACCGCGGACTCAAGGTTGACGCAACAGGTGAAATTCCTGACAGACTCTGGAATGACCTTGTAGGCAGTGAATATGACGTTGAGGATATTTTCTATAAGGGCGACACAAGCTCCGACGAAATTATCGGTCACGTGTTCCTTTATAAGCTTGCTTACGACATTCTCGGCCCTGAGGACCCCGAGCTTGCAGCACTCATTGCAAACACAATGGAAAAGTTTGCTCAGCACCTTGTTGATAACTCATATAACCTTGTTGACGGCTCAGGTCAGCCTACAACATGGGCAAAGTTCTCAAGAACATATATGCACAACGGACAGGTTCTCGGCGGTGCGCCTCTTAACACTCTTGTTCTTCTTTCAGCATTCAAGGTTGCAGCATACGTTACAGGCAACCAGAAGTGGGAAGACGAATACAGAATGGCTGCCCTTGACGAGCAGTATCAGTACGCTGAGGTTATGACTCAGGAGCTTGAAAGATACCACCTTTCAATTCTTGAATTTGCAAACGATGTTTCACCCATTCTCGGTTTCATCGTACGTCCCCTTGTCGGCACAGAGATTTTCGATACTCTGTACAGACTTATCCTCAACCACTCTGACGAGGAAATGGCAATGCTCGGTTTCTACACTCTCTTCCAGCTTGAAGACGATGAAGAGCTTCTCGGTTATTACAGAGAGGCACTTGAGGACTGGTGGTTCTCAATGAGCTACAGTGAAAATCCCCTCTGGTATTACATTTATCAGCTTGCATATCCCAACGAGGAAAAGACTGACAGATACGGCAACAGCCTCACAGAAACTGCTTCCTGGTCACTTTCACGTCATCCTGTTGACCTTATCAGATATCTTGCAACAAACAAAAACCGTGACGATATTGCAGAGCTTGACCTTGACGATGTTGGCATTGGCGGAACAAACGAGCTTTCACTTGATCCCGACAAGTACCTGCCTCCCTTCTGGAATTCAGACAATGACATTCTCAGAATAATCGGTATGGTATGGGGTCTCGGCAAGTATGAATTCGAGGTTGCAGCTCCCGATGAAAGAGCATTCCACAAATACAACGGTTCAACCTTTGATATTGACGATGCTCACAACCCGGGCGAAATGGAAGGCTCAACAACCTATTCACTTCCCTACTGGATGGGCAGATACCACGGTATGCTTGAAGGCTAAACAAAAAGCACCCTACGGGGTGCTTTTTTGAATTCGGAATGCGGAATTCGGAATTGCGGGAAGGTTGAGCAGAAGGAAGAACAATCTGCCCGCCGAATTTACTGAAGCATAAAATTCTTTTGGTTACTTTTCTTCTAAGAAAAGT
>JAZUNJ010000005.1:0-84408 GCA_045604105.1 Acutalibacteraceae bacterium
TCATCCATATGAGCTTCCATATCTGCTACGAGCTTAAACTGATTTCTTGCTCTTACTATGTTATGCTCTGCGTGGGTTGTTCTGAAATAAACATCGCCTTCAAGATAATCAGTAAGAAAGCGGATACCGCATTCAAAGGTCATAAGCTTTGCACCGAAGGCAAGGTTTTCAATTTCAGCATCATTAAGGCTTTCAGCTGTTTCACTTAAGAAGCCGTCTACATAGACTTCGAAGAGTGCGAGGTCAATGCCTACTTTTGAAAGGTCAGCTTCATCTTCTGCTGCTTTATTGGCACCCGAACGGATACTGTCACCAAAATCATAAAGTGAAAGTCCCGGCATAATCGTGTCAAGGTCAATCACACAGAGACCTTTACCTGTATTTATATCGAAAAGAACATTGTTGAGCTTCGTATCGTTATGAGTAACTCTGAGTGGTAAAACGCCTTCTGCAACAAGATCTGTGAGCTTATGTGTGTCATCCTTACGGTCAGTTACGAATCTGATTTCATCGTCGCACACTGCTTTTCTGCCTTTAATATCAGCATCAACTGCTTTGAGAAAATTTTCATATCTTGCAGGAGTGTAATGGAAGCTCTTGATTGTTTCATGAAGGGTTGCAGCAGGATATCCGTCGAGGAGCTTCATAAATCTGCCAAAGGAACGGCCTGCATTTCTGAAAATATCAGCATCTTTGGGCTTATTATAAGTCAAAGCCTCATCAACGTAAATGTACATTCTCCATGCACCGTCATTTTCGTCACGATAGAAATATTCGCCGTTTCTACAAGGGAGGAAGTTGAGATTTTCTCTCTTGTAATCGCCGCCGGCTTCTTTGATTTTTTCAGTGATATGCTTTGTTACACCGACAATGTTGAACATAAGCTCTGCAGGATTTTTAAACACAAAGGTGTTGATTTTCTGAAGTATGTACTTTTCAGCCTTGTCAGTTTCAATAAGATAAGTTGCATTGATGAGACCTGCAGTAAACTGTTCTATATTTACGATGTTTCCGCCTCTTCCGAATGCCTCAAATGCGGTTTTGATTTCCTGATTTATCATTTTTATACGCCTTTAACCTTAACGCCTTTCTAATCCGAATTGCCGAAAGAGGCGTGAAAATTCACTCTTTCAGGCGAGTTAGGATTATACTCGTCACCCTAACATCGGAGCATCTCCGATAACAACTTCAGGTGTGTTATATTTTTCAATTTCAAAAATTATAATTTCATTTTCCTCTTTAAGAAGTGCGCCGGGCAAGTAAAGTGCTTTCTGCGGACCGATATCCCAATATCTGCCGAGATTGAATCCATTGACAAAAACATAGCCCTTGGTAAAGCCGCTCATATCAACAAAGCATTCGCCCTTGCCTGCTTTGAATGTACCCTTAAGGAAGACAGGACCGTTTTTGTTTTCTGCTTTAATCTCACCAAATTTCAAACAATCAAGATTATCAAGAGGTATTGTGTAAACGTCAAAATCCGTCAGTACTTGATTTGCAAAGTGTATGTTTGAAATACCCTTGCGGTCATAAAGCTCCTTGCCGTAATTTACTCTGCCCATTCCCTCAACAAGCACACCTATTTCACTTTCTGAGCTTGTACCTTTAACAAAAAGCTGTTTTTTGAGCTTGAGTTTGTTAAACAGTGATTTTGCCTTGCATCTGTTTATCGTTGCTATTTTCTTCTTCTCAAAATAAATATGTGCATAATCGTGTACATCGTCAACTGAAAGAAAGCCGGCATCGTACTTGCCTTTAAGCTTTGTCACATAATAAACCAGACCGAAATTTTGTCCGTAAGCCTCCATACTTCTCGGAAGCGGAGAATAATGCTTCTGTCCGATGTTATCAAGATTATCAAACAAATCTGCAGACTCCGTAAGCTTTACCTTACCGATATTCTGCATTACAGGAGACGCAGGAAGCTCTGTCAAAGGGATATTCTGTTTTTCACAAAGAAGCTTTCTTATCTTGTGGTATGTATCGGTATAATCTCCCCATTCAGTTAAGGGAGCACAGTAATCGTAGCTTGTCACCGTAGGTTCATAGCGTTTGATGTGGTTAGCACCTGCAGTAAAGCCGAAGTTGGTTCCGCCAAGGAACATATAAATATTGAAGGAAGCACCTTGCTTAAGAAATTCTTCAAGCTCGGGAACCAGATTATCTGCTTTTCTTGTGTGGTGTTTTTCACCGAAATGGTCAAACCAGCCGCACCAGAACTCCATACACATCTTCGGAATGTCACCGTAGGGCTTAAGAGCGTTAAAGGCATTTGAAGCACGTGAGCCGAAGTTGAGAGTAGGCAGCACACCGTCTATTGTTCCTCCCGAAAGCATATTGCACCATGTTCCGTCAGAAGTAAACTTCAATACATCTATACCAAGCTCGTCATACATATCACAAAGAGCACGAAGGTACTTCTTATCGTTGGAATAGCTGCCGTATTCATTTTCAACCTGCATTGCAATAATGTTACCGCCATTTGTAATAAAGAACGGTTTAAGAATTGATACAAGCTTTTCAAGATAATCTCTTACGTGGCCGAGATAGGTTTCGTTATTACAGCGAAGCTCAATATTCTTATCCTTTAAAAGCCACGCAGGAAACCCACCGAAGTCCCATTCTGCACAGATATACGGTCCGGGTCTTACAATTGCATATAAACCAAGCTTTTGAGCTGTTTCAATCAAGCATACCGCTGAAATCGAACTCGCCCTTATGCGGTTCGTGAAGATTCCAGCACACATAGGTTTCAACAGTATTGAAGCCCGCAAGCTTCAGCTTGAGAAGTCTGTCCTCCCAGTATTCAGGGAGGGTACGAAAGTAATGCATAGCTCCCGAATAAATTTTAAAGGGCTTTCCGTCAAGATAAAATTCGCTGTCTTTAATTTCGAATGAATTTGCCATTTTTTCTCCTTTATCAAGGATATTTTTCACCAAAGCTTTTCGGGATAAAGGCCGTCTTCAATTTTCTTTCTGATAGCATCAACTACTGCCTGCTTATCTTCTTTATATGTAACGCCGTACCACTTTTCTGTGGTATCCATAACCTTTACACTGATTTTACCCTCTTTCAGCAGGTCATCAACAACAAAAGGCAGGAAATACTCACACTTAAGCATATTGTCTTTGCTTTTGTCAAGGAAGGCAGAAAATCGCTTTTTTAATTCAGCCATCATCATACTGCTGAAGCCCCAGCAATTCATTGAGACTGTACTGCCCCTCTGAAGCTCTGTCCAGCTTTCGCCTTCATCTTCAGTAAACATAATTCTACCGTCTCTGAGTGCAATTTTTGTTCTTTCAACAATATCCGTGAGATAGCCCTCTGCGTTAGTCTGGCATACACCTCTTGCGACATGACCGTTTTCTGTGAGGGTGTTTTCAATTTTAAAGCCTACCATACAGAACTCGTTATCGTTTTTGTTTTCTTTAAGCTCGTTGTAAATAAGTCTGAATGTCTCTTTGCCGTAATAGTCATCGGCATTGATAACGGCAAAAGGTCCGTCAACGATGCCGTCACAAGAAAGCACAGCATGACCTGTACCCCAGGGCTTTGTTCGGCCTTCGGGCACGCTGTAGCCCTCGGGAAGATTATTTATATCCTGATAAGCATACTCAACCTTGATTTTGTTTTCATACTTGCCTTGCATAATTTCCTTGAAATCCTTTTCGATTTCGTGCTTGATTACAAAAACAACCTTGTCAAAGCCTGCCTCAATGGCATCGTATACAGAGTAGTCAAGAATAATTTCTCCATTTGCGCCGATAGGGTCAATCTGCTTGAGACCGCCGTATCTGCTGCCCATGCCTGCAGCCATAATAACTAAAGTGATGTCTTTCATAATACAAACTCCTTCGTACAGTTTTTTATAATTATATCAAAAAAATATACATTATTCAATAAATATCTCATAATAATTATTTTGTACATTCTTTGCTGTTGTTAAGGTTAAATAATAACTGAAGTTAAACCAAGAGTTTTTTGCGTATGAATGCACAAAAAATATGGCGTAACATAGAATTTAATCGGTGTTACGCCATAAAATCAGTAAAGATTATAATAACTTTAAATTGGTTTCGCTCTTTTAAATAATATTATGTATTCGTTTAGCCGTAGATCGGGCCGTAAGTCTGACATGCTCTGTAGTCTGCACTCTGGCTGTCTTCTGTGCCGAAGGCGGACCATGAATGAGGACGGAATATTCTTTCAGCAGGAACATTATGCATATTTACGGGGATACGAAGCATAGAAGCGAGTGTTATAAGGTCGTCACCAACGTGTCCGTAAACTGTTACGCCGTGGTTTGCTCCCCAGTTAGCCATAACTGAGTAAACATCCTTGAATGCGCCCTCACCTGTGAGATTGGGAACGAACCAGGTTGTGGGCCATGTGCGGTCGGTTCTTACGTCGATTGTTGTGTGTGCCTTATCAGGAAGGTCAGCTGTGTAGCCCTCTGCAATCTGCATAACGGGGCCTATGCCTTCAATAATATTCACACGAAGCATTGTAACGGGCATTTCAGCTCTGCAACGGAAGTGGCTTGAGAATCCGCCGCCTCTGAAGTATTCATAGTTTGCTCTGCACCAGTCGGTTGCTTCAAGGCAAGCCTTCATATCCTCTTCCTTCATTTCCCAGAAGGGCTTCATACAGCCTTCGCCCTTGTCGTTCTTAGCTGCGCCGCTGCCGTCAAGTGCTGTTGCACCTGAGTTGATAAGATGGATAAAGCCATCTTTTGCCTTGCCCTCAGGCTTGATTCCTGTAACTCTTTCGCAAGCCTCGGGACTCCAGTATGTACGAACGTCATGGAAACAGGGCGCACTGCCTGAAACAAGTGTTCCAAGCATCATTGCAACGCCGTTGAGTGTATCATTTTCTGTTGCAAAGGGCGTGGGAGCCTTGGGGCCGTTCCAGTCAAAGGTTGAAGCCATTATTGCTTCAGTAAAGTCAGCGTTGGGAAGCCAGTCAGTCCAGTTTCTCTGACCCTGGAAGCCGCCTGCAACAGCGTTTTTACCAAGAGCTTCTTCGTGCCAGCCGAGCTCGTCGAGCTTCTTGTTGCCGTAAAGAATATCTCTGACGACAATTGAGAATTTAGCGATGAATTCCCAGTCTTTATCAGCGGGAACAACCTTGGACTTGCGAATGATTTCGGGAAGATCCTTGCCTGCGTTTACGTCGAAGCCTTCCTTGCAGTTCATCTTAATCCAGGCAAGAGCCTTCTCATATTCGTCTTTGTCATAGATTTCGAGAGTGATTCTTCTGATAATGTCGCTCATATCAACCCACTCAGCACGGATTCCGAAGTATTTCTGGAACATTGAAGCATCGCAATAGCTGCCTGCAATACCCATAGAAATACCACCGAGATTGACATAAGCCTTGTTCTTCATCCAGCCGACTGCAATTGAAGCTCTTGCAAAGCGGAGAATCTTTTCCTTTACATCTTCAGGTACGGTTTTGTCGCCCATATCCTGAACATTTCTGCCGTAAATTGAGAAAGCGGGAAGTCCCTTCTGTGCATAAGCCGCCATAACTGCTGCAAGGTAAACCGCACCGGGTCTTTCTGTGCCATTAAAGCCCCATACAGCCTTAATGGTGTTGGGATTCATATCGAAAGTTTCAGAGCCGTAGCACCAACAGGGAGTTACGCTGAGAGTTGCAACAACATTTTCTTTTGAGAACTGATCCTCACACTTTGCGGCCTCTGCACCGCCGCCGATGGTTGTTTCTGAAATAATACACTGCACAGGTGTTCCGTCGGGGTATCTGAGATTTTCACTGATAAGCTTTGCAGCCGCCTCAGCCATACCTATTGTCTGTGCCTCGAGGCTTTCTCTTACTCCGCCCCAACGGCCGTCGATTACGGGTCTTATACCAATTTTGGGATATAACATAATAATTTTCTCCTTTGTGTTTATTTTTTTATAATTTTGCAAAATCTTTCATGAGCCTCATCCCAATCGGATGTATGCTGTTCTTCGTATTTTTTCACCTTTTCGGTTTCGGCAATAATTTCTCTGCCTTTTTCAATGCTTTCAATTTCACCAAGAGCAATAAGCTGAAGAACTATATTACCCAAAGCAGTTGCCTCTATGGGTCCTGCAATTACGGGCATACCGAGACTTTGTGACGTAAGCTCGCATAAAAATCCATCCTTTGTTCCTCCGCCCATAAGGTGAAGCACGTTAAACCTTTTACCCGTACACTCAGCAATCTGTTCAAGAGCAAGTCTGTACTTAAGAGCGAGACTTTCATAAATACATCTGACCACCTGACCGACAGTTTCGGGAACAGGTTGATTTGTTTTTTTACAGTAAGCTCTGATTTTATCGGGAAGATTGCCGTGTGCCGACAGCTCGGGAGCATCAGGGTCAATGAAGCTTCTGAATTTTTCACTGTCTCTTGCCATCATCTCAAGCTCGTTGTATGAATACTTTCTGTCTGTTTCTGCAAGGTCTCTGCGGGTTTCCTGAATAAGCCACAAGCCGCTGATATTTTTGAGGAAGTTGATTTTTCCGTTTGCACCGATTTCGTTTGAAAGCTCAAGCTCGTTGCTTATGCGTGTCATAACGGGAGCATCAAGCTCGCAGCCTATAAGCGACCAGGTTCCGCAGGAAAGAAAAGCGGCATTCTCGCTCTTTGACGGCATTGCGGCAACGGCACACTGCGTATCGTGACCGGCAACGCTGACAACGGGTATACCCTTATATTCTCCGCTGACCGTCGCACTCGGACAAATCTTAGGAAAGATATTACGGTCAATACCGAAGGTATCCGTTACCCTTTCACTCCACTGCCTTGTCAAGGGGTTGAGCATCTGCGAGGTTGACGCAATGGTTGTTTCACAGACCTTTTTGCCTGTAAGAAGATAAGAGAACAAATCAGGCATAAAAAGCAGCTTGTCTGTCTTTGAAAGATTTTCGTCACTGATAAGCTGAAAAAGAGTATTGATATTCATTATCTGATTTCCCGTTTCGGCATAAATCTCTTCAGCACTCATTTTTGAAAAAGCCTTACTGAGAGCATCCTTCGTTCTTTCATCACGATAATGATAGGGCTCGTGGATTATTTTTCCCTCTTTATCAACGAGAGCATAATCAACACCCCAGGTATCAAAGGCCAAGGAATCAATCTCTCCCGCCTTTTCTATGGCTGATTTAATTTCACCGATTATCATATCCACATCGTGACACACGTGACCGTCAACGGTTTTCGGAATATTTTCGAAGCGGTGAATCTCTTCATATTTTATCTCTTTGCCGTCAAAGACTGCTTTGATGGCTCTGCCCGTAGAAGCGCCGAAATCAAAGGCTAAAACTGTTTTCATTTAACCACACCCTTTTTAAGAAGAATGTTGGCGTAGATTGCCTTTTCGCCCGTAGCGATGATAAGATAGGCTCCCTTTGCTCTTTCGTAAAAGGCAAAGCGCTCGGTGTAGTCAATTGCGTGGTGGTCAGGCTCATACTTTGAGAGAATCTCTTCATATGTATCCCATATTTCGGGAGTACCGCAGGTATCACCCTTCACAACCTCCATAAGAACAACCGGCTTTTCTGTGTATGTATCAAGAGGTAAAAGTTCTAAAACGGCGGAAAGAATCTCGGGCACACCGTGTCCGTCAGCACGTACAACAATTGAATTTTTGCCCACACTGTGGCAAGGGAAGTTGCCGTCAGCAATTACAAGCTCGTCACCGTGGCCCATTTCAGCAAGAGCCTTAAGAAGCTCGGGAGAAATTATCGGGGATATTCCTTTAAGCATACTGTCACCTCTTAAGCTTTCTTGTGAAGCATTTCGTCATCACCGTTGAAAACCTTATAGCCGGGATGACGACCCGTAACTCTGTAATAGCCACGAAGGTCGATAAGCTTCTGGATATTTTCACGGCTTATGTCGTGGCTTCCGCCTAAAATAACAGCATTGATTGTAATCTTTGCCCAAAGCTCAAGGCTTTCCATTCTGTAAAAGGCAGTTATTACATCGCTGCCCACAGCAAGAGCACCGTGATTTTCGAGAAGCATTACATCGTGCTCTTCAAGATAAGGCTCGATTGAATCGGGTACCTCTGAGGTTGAGGGTGTGCCGTAGGGGGTAAGGGGCACAGAGCCTATAACAGCCACATCCTCAATCATGTTATACATATCCATTGCCTTATGTGCAACGGCAAAGCCTGTGGCTCCGGGAGGATGGGCGTGGATTACACTGAACACATCTTCTCTTTTATCGTAGCAGCGAAGGTGCATCTTTATTTCACTTGAAGGACGGTAGCCCTCTTCTGCCTCGAGAATGTTGCCCTCTTTATCTAAAATAACGAGCTTTTCGGGTGTTATAAAAGATTTGCTGATGCCCGTCGGTGTGGCGATAATTCTTCCGTCGGGAAGTCTTGCGCTGACATTGCCGTCGTTTGCCGCAACCCAGCCAAGCTGCCACATTTTATGGCAGACATCACATATCTGTTCCTTGATTTGCTGTAAGTTATCCATTTGAATTCTCCTTTGCAATAAATTCTACTTTATTAACTATATCAAAATCATTGAAATATTTCAATTAAAATCTATCAATCTTCCTTGCCTTTTATCCAGTCCAAGGAAAATTTAGTAAACCAAATATTCCGGCACTCTAAATCAGGCTCAAACAATACTCCTATATTTCCGTCAGGCAGCTGTGTCATAGAACTGTAAACGAAAGAGTCTTCCTTCAGTACACGGCTGTAGGGAAAAGTTTCACCGTCATCCTCAGAAAGTCTTACCGTTCCGCATTGTCTTGCTTTTTTATCAGCTGCGTTGAGAAAAATCACATAGGGCTTTTCAGCATTTTCGATTTTTATGACCGAGCTCTGGCATATAGGCTGAGGAAGATTTTCGTCGTGGCTGAATTTTTCCCAGCTTTCGCCGCCGTTTTTGCTGTATGCAACTGCTACACAGCGTTTGGGGGCGTGGTTTCTCATAAAATATTTCAGCGTTCCGTCTTCCTGCTCAATAACCTGCGATTCCGTGAGCATATTTTGTTCAATGATAAAGTGATGATTTGCCTTAATGCCGCAAATCTTCCTTGTGTTGTTCGGTGTTTCTCCCAATGACCAGGTTTCGCCGTTATCGTCACTGTAGATTACACAGCAGGATAAACCTAAGGGGAATTTCCTTACTCCGTAATATATGGGAACAATAATTCTTCCACTGTATTTTCCGTGTCTGAGAACAATTCCGCAGCCGGGGCCGGGACCAATAAAACTCATGTATTTCTTTTTTACCTGAGAATTAAGAGAAACGGGCTTTGACCATGTTAAGCCATCGTCATCACTGTAGCACATCATCAGTGTTGCGGTGTGAGCTTCCTTAAAAATGCCTCCTGTGTATATACTTCCGAAATCTGTTTTTCCATCGCTGACTTTGCCGTCTTCAGAAACAGAATATCCTGTCTTTTTACCGCTTTTTGTGTATAGCACACCGTTTTTTAAAATATATTTTCTGAGTCCACGGCTTATAATTTTGTTGCCCTCTGCATCCTCGCCAATGCAGGAATTACAATTAAGTATACCCACACCTGCAGGAGTGTGACAGTAGTGCATGAAAATTCGTCCGGTATCGCTTGAATATGTAAGAATCGGGTCAATAGCTGCAGAAGAAAGATTTTTTTCTTTGCCGTATTCTTCAACAACAGTCTGATAATCTTCCCATGTTTCACCTGAATCCATGCTTCTTCTGACGACCTTGTCAATTCTGTTGGGGTTGTCTGCACCTGTGAAAAATCTGGCATCTGCGCAGGCCACAACCACACCATTTTTTGTTGTAATCATCGAGGGTATCCTGTAATAGTCGGAAGGTCCGCCTGTACCCGGACCAAAAACAGTTTTAAACTCTACCATATTTCTTCTCCTTACAATATTAACTAAAAACATGTTAATTTTGATTATATCCTAAGATATAATCAAATACAAGATGTGAGTATAGTTTCAGCATAATTAAATTTTTGTGTATAGCAAAGAAGATCTTTACATTTTTCAGATAATATCAAAACCGTTAAATATTCCTTATCTGCCAAACTAAATACAAACTTTTTTGCAACAACTGTTTTGTTTATAAAATCCTCCTTAAAAATCAATTCATAATTATTCAATAATAACTCACTTGTTTTTATCTGCAGCTAAATCAATCATTACTCCAAAGATTTTTTGAAAACAGCCGGCAATTTCCTGAAAGGTGTTGAAACAATAACCGATTAGCTGTATAATTAAAAAAGCTTTTCATTACAACTGATGAATATGATGGCGTACCCGTAACAAAAATTGCAGATTTCTCTGCCACAAATCTTGAATATGTAACAGAGATTATCATAGGCAAAAATGTCAGTGAGATTTCAGACTGGGCTTTCGGCAAAAAGTGGTATCCCACCAATAACGGTGTGTGACTTGGCGATGAGCTTATTATAAATTGGGAAAACAAGTAAAAAGGAGATAAATTTATGGCGACAATTATTCAGATAATACTCCGTTTTTTCACCTCAGTTATTGCTTTTTTTACCCGTACCTTCAGATTCGAGGGTAAAGTGAAAAAATTCAAAGTAACATCCTATATAAGAGGTGACAGTGTTCATTCTGCATCTGACCTTCGTTCTGAAGATTTCGACATTATAACTGACCTTATCATTTTTGAGTGTGCCACCTTCAACAGTAAAGGCGAGGTTGAATATGACAAAGAAAAAATGAAAAGAGTTATGTCTGCAGTCCGCACTGTCATCGGTGACAGAGATATTCACATTACGCTCAATCTGCTCGGTCCTCGGGGTAACACGGATTCCGATGAATGGAAGCAGCAGATGAAGGTGCAGAGCACGGAACACAACAAAGCCTTTAAAAGCGGAGTTCTTGAAAAAAATGTTCTTGAAGTCCTTGAAAAATATGACTTTGACGGAGTTCACTTTGACTACGAATACCCGATTACAAGTGATGCGTGGCATTATTTTAACAAATTTCTTGTTTCACTCAGATCATATCTGCGTGACGAATATACCCTCGGTGTTGCACTCAGCGCCTGGAATGTTTCCTTGACCCTTGAAGCTGTTTCGGCTATTGACACCCTTGAGCTTATGACCTATGATTATGTTGATGCAAACGGAAAACATGCAACCTATGAGGACACCGTCGTTCAGATTAAGAAGCTTAAGTATAAAGGTGTTCCTGTAGGTAAGATAAATGTCGGTCTTCCTTTTTATTCAAGACCGAAGGATATGTCACCTTATTGGTATGACTTTATTGACTGTTATGACAAAATGAACAAGGACGGCTGGTATCATTGCGATGAAACAAACAAGGATTGCTGGTTCAACACCTTTGAGGTTATCAGTCAAAAAACCGAGTATGCCATCAATAACGGCTTCGGCGGTGTTATGATCTGGCATTACAGCTGTGATCTTCCGTTAAGCCACGAGGATTCGCTTCTCAGAGCAATCGGTGAAACAGTAGCTATATATTATTGATAAAATTGAGCCTCACATTGTGAAAACAGTGTGAGGCTTTTAAAAAAGAGATATGTTATGAAAGTTATTAAGGAAGGTTGGTGTTTCTTGCTTTCACAAAAGTATCGTACGTAAACCTTGCTCCGAGTCTGAATCCCGAAACAAAGCTTTCTGAACTGCTTATGCTTGAGAATTCAATGTAAGACCGTGTGTAATATGACCTCCTGTTATTTGGTAGCTTTATTCTACGCTTATAACAGGAGGTTAGTCGATATGTGTGTCCGGTCTGCGTTGGGACAAAAGAACAACCGTCTCTATATGATTAGTATGTGGGAACATATCCACAGGCTGAATTTTCTTAACCTTATAACCGTTTTTGCAAAGGAAGGTAAGGTCCCGTGCCTGAGTTTCAATGTTGCATGAAATGTAGACCACCTTTTGGGGCTTTAGCACTGCAACGCTTTTTAAAAAGTTTAGGTCACTGCCTGCCCTTGGCGGATCCATGATAACAAGGTCAACCCTTTCGTTTTCCTGAGCCATGCCTACCATGAACTTTCCTGCATCAGCACAGAAAAAGCGTATGTTTTCCGTTTTGTTGAGCCTTGCATTGTGCTTTGCATCTCTCACGGCATCGCTGTTGAGCTCAACGCCGATAACCTGCTTTGCCTTGTCTGAAGCAACAATGCCGATGGTGCCTGTTCCGCAGTAGGCGTCAAGAACGGTTTCGTTGCCCGTAAGCTCAGCAAAGTCAATTGCCGTGGAATAAAGCTTTTCTGTCTGTATGGGGTTAATCTGATAAAAGGACTTTGCAGAAATTCTGAAGCGCTTGCCGCAAAGAATATCTTCAATATATCCGTTGCCGTAAAGAATTTCTTCCTTTTCCCCAAGAACAAGGCTTGTTCTGCTGCTGTTAAGGTTAAGCACAACCGTTGTGATTTCGGGGTGAAGAGACAAAAGCTCCTTAACAAAGGCATCCTTTTTTGGGAATGTGCGGTTACCTGCAACAAGCACTGCCATTGTCTGGTTTGTTGCAAAGCTTCTTTTCACAAGCACATGACGAAGAAAGCCCTTGCCTGTGTCCTCGTTATAGGCAGTGAGCTTGAACCTCGGAAGAAGAATTTTTCTTATGTCAGCGATAATTTTGTCGGCAGTTTTGTCTTCAAGCATACATTCGTCAACAAGAACAATGTTGTGGCTTGAGGACTGATAAACACCTGAAATGATTTTTCCGCCTCTTGTTGTGCCGAAGGCAGCCTGCACCTTGTTGCGGTAGTGGTAGGGCTTTTCCATGCCGATTATTTCTTCCACATGGCCGAAGCGTCCGAGCAGACGGATTGCCTTTGCCTGCTTGAAGCTGAGCTGCTCATCATAGGTCATGTTCTGCAGCTGACAGCCGCCGCATTTTTTATAAAGGGGGCATGCGTTACCCTTACCGAGCCTTTTCGGCTTTGATGGACGGGTTTTTTTATCTGCTTTCATCAAAGGCGTACTCCTGAATATTTCTTAACAATACGCTTGATTGCGAACCTGAGAACAATCATTATAATTACTGCACATGCTGCTGCAATGGGCTCCTTGGATTTCTTCTTCATGCTTCCACGTTCCTTTCTTATGAAACAGTTTTGGTTGCGGATTTTTGTTTTGCTTTGTTACACAACAAACAGACTGAAGCCAAATTTATATTCTCTGTCTGTTTTGTTTTTGAATTCGTCAAGAGTATGAGCGCCCCAGCTGTCATAGCCGCCGATTCCCATCTGACGGGCAACGGCTCTTACATAAAGCGTGTCGCTTTCCTCCAGCTCATGAATGTGCTTTGTGCCTTCAAGCTCCTCAGCGGTCCAGGGACAGATGTTGATTTCCATTTCAGTATCAGCTTCAAGGGTAAGCTTTTTGCTGCCCTGAAGTGAAGCGTATCTTACACCTGTTCTTTCGCCGTGCTCCTGAGGCTTCTGATAAGGCACAAGCAGGTCGTCAATATCACAGCGGTAAAGACCGATATCGGCACCTGTGTTTCTGTCAATATAGTTTTCGTGAGGGCCTCTGCCAAGGTAGGTGACAAAGTCGTATTCCCTTTTAAGCGGGAAGATGAGTGACAGCTCGGGAATTTCAGGAAGAGCTTCATCGGGGGTGAAGCTGTAGTCAATATGCATACCCTTTGAACATACCTTATAAACAAGCTGACCCTTACATGTGGGCACTGTGGGTGTTGCAAAGTTCACCCTGACGGTAACCTCGTCACCGTTGTTTTCAATGCTGTTCATGTCAATGCCCTGCCATGAAAGCCTGCCTGCCTGCTTCCATGTGGCACAGCGTACCTCCTGCTTATTGCCTCTGTCGTTATCGGTGAGAGCACGCCAGAAGTTAAGCTTCATATCCTCCTTAAGAAGCTCTTCGCCCTTGTGAAGAATTGAATAAAGTGCGCCCGTTCTTCTTGAAAGGCAGATTTCAAAGTCTCCACCGTAAATTTTCACGGTGCCGTAGTTTATGTCAACATTCATGCTGTCCTTTTTAAGGCCTGTCTTAGGCAGCCTGTGCTCATTGATAATAAACTGCTTTTCTGCAACAATGTGACCGCTTTTTGCCCAGAGAGTGCTTTCCTTTGTTTCAAACATGATGTTGAGGTACCACTCTGTATCGGGAGCTTCACTGAGCTCCAGCTTGATTTTTTTCTTTTCACCGGGAGCTACGTCAACAATCATGTCACCGCTGCCTATTACTCTGTTTCCGCATACCTGACGGAAGTGGAGGTTGAATTGGTTAAGGTTGGTGAAAAGGAAATCGTTGGTCACCTCAAAGGTGCCCATCTCTGCCTTGATTTCTCTGAATCTGACGTTCTGATAAAGGCGCTTCATTTCCTTGATTCCGGGCTTCAGCTCTCTGTCGGCAAACACAAGACCGTTTCCGCAGAAGGAGCCGTCATGGGTAATTTCGCCACTGTCACCGCCGTAGCCGATAAAGGATTTACCGTCGGGAAGCTTTATGCGCACACCCTGGTCAACAAAGTCCCATACGAACACACCGAAAAAGCCTTTGTATTTATCGAAAAGCTCAAGATATTTCTCATTTCCGCCGCAGGAGTTACCCATTGAATGTGAATATTCGCAAAGCATCCAGGGCTTTGCGGGATGAGCGAGCATATCTCTTTCAAGGTCCCACGGCTTCGGGTACATCTGGGAATAAATATCAGTAACATTTTTGTCAAAATCAAAGGTTTCCTTTGCCCAGATTGACTCATAATGAACGGGACGTGACGGATCCTTTTCATGCAGGTAATCGTGCATTTTAAGGAAGTTTTCACCGCCGCTGCACTCGTTGCCCAGGGACCATATAATAACTGAGGGATGGTTTTTATCCCTTTCATAAAGCGATTCTATTCTGTCCATGCATGAGGGAGTCCACATTTCCATTCCGTCGGGCATAAGAGGTGTATCCTCACCCATGAAGCGTGTGCCGTGGCTTTCAAGGTTGTTTTCGTCAACAACGTAAATTCCGTATTCATCGCAAAGGTCATACCACAAGGGTGAATCGGGATAATGTGATGTGCGCACCGCATTGATGTTGTGCTGCTTCATTATACGGATATCTTTTATCATAAGCTCCTTTGAAACGGCTCTGCCCGTGTCACATGAGAATTCGTGACGGTTTGTGCCCTTGAGCAGAATTCTTTTTCCGTTGAAGTAAAGAACGGAATCCTTGATTTCAATGTGTCTGAAGCCGGTTTTGCAGCTTACAAATTCGAAGGCTGTGCCGTACTCATTGCGAAGGGAAATCACAATGTTATAAAGATAGGGGTCCTCTGCGCTCCACAGATTAATAAAGGGCAGAGTTGCCTTAAGCTGTGCACTGATGCCGTTTTCAACACAAAGGGAGTCTGTTGCAACAATGTCACCCTTTGCATCATAGGCAGTCATTTCAAGCTCGGTGTGGTGTGTAATTTCGCCAAGCAGCACATCTGCAGTAAGGGTGCCTGTTTTATAGTCTGTGGTGTCAGGCTCTGCCTTCACGGTGAAGTCTGCAATATACTGGCTGTTGGTTGTGTAGATATATACTGGTCTGAAAATACCTGAAAGGCGGAAAAAGTCCTGATCCTCAAGCCAGGAGGCAGTGCACCAGCGGTAAACCTCAACGGCAATGGTATTTTCGCCCTTAACAAGATAGGGAGTAATGTCAAATTCACTGTGCCTGAAGGTGCCTTCACTGTAGGCACAGCGCTTTCCGTTAATATAAAGATAGTAGGCAGACTCAACGCCCTCGAAGGCAATAACAGCTCTGTCCTTAAGGAAGCCATCGGGGAGAGTCACCTTTTTTATGTAGCAGCCCACAGGGTTATATTCTGTGGGTGCAAGAGGAGGAACGGGCTCCTGAATTTTTTCCCAGGGATACTGCACATTTGAATAAATGGGATAATCGTAGCCCAGCATCTGCCATGAGGAGGGCACGGGGATACTGTCCCAGTCACTGCAGTCATAATCCGTGTCGGAAAAGCCGGTGTCTGTTTCACGGTATGAATTATACATACGGAATTTCCATTCACCGCAAAGGTCAAAATATCTTTCACTTAAAGCTCTTTCACCTTTTTTTGCTTTGTCCTCACTGTCATAGGGCATGAAGGTAGCCTTTGAAGGCAGTCTGCCGATTCCTGTTACGGTGGGATCGTTCTGCCATTCGTTGAAGCCGTGAATCTGTGTAGTCATAAGCATTCCTCCTGAAGGGGACTTTTTATTTGATGTTAACCTTGTTTTCAATTATGTAGCCTGTGAGAACAAGAAGTCCCACGGCAATAATACCTGAGAATATTGTTCCGCCGATGGGATAAATGATGAAGGCGGCGGGAATTTCGGCGGCAGCTTTGAAGCTGAAATAAGCACTGTCATAGGTTGCAACAAAGGAGAAGGGGATAATGTCGCTTATGAAGGACTCAAGCTGTGACACCAGAAGTGAAATTCCGAAGAAGGTAAGTCCGCCGAAAAGCTTGGGATGATTCTGGAAGGCTCTTGTGTTTGCAACGGTTACGGAAAAATAAACATAGCCCACATAGGTGAGAATTTTTGCAATAATAAGAACAACCATAACTGCAAGGAAAAGCACGAGCACGTCGGGCTCAGGAAGCATGCTGAGAATGCCTCTGAGGGCATCGCCGAACATATCGGTAAGAGCACTGGTTTTAACCCTTGCATAAAGGAAAATGAGAAGATAGGGGACAGCAGTTGCCGCAAAGCCCACAATAATCCACAAGAAGGAAACAAGCACCTTTGAAACAAGCACTGTGCTGCCCTTAACGGGAAGCGTGAGTGTGAGATAGCCCTGCCTTCCGTAAATTGTGTCGTAAAAATTCTTGATAACGGAAACAAGAGTAACAATTACCGTTGCAATACCCGTTACGGCAAGTGCAAGGCAGGTGAGGGCTGAAAGAAGTGCAGAATCTGTGAGAAGTGAAAGCCCTACAACAGCAGTAACTGCAACAGTGGCAACAAGAATTGCAATGTGATAACGTGCCGAATGGCGAATTTCATGTTTGATGAGCTTACCAAGCATAGGTGAACACCTCCTTGAATACTTCCTCAACGCTTTTGCCCTTTTCCCTGATTTCGTCAACATGGGAATTAACAATAAGCTTACCGTCGCTTATCATGAGCACACGGTTGAAGATTTTTTCCACATCGTTTATAAGGTGTGTTGAAATAAGAACACTTGCATTTTTTGCATAGTTAGTCATGATGAGGTCAAGGATTGCACTTCTTGAGGCAGGGTCAAGTCCGCCGAGAGGCTCGTCAAGAATATAAAGCTTTGCCTGACGGCACATAACAAGAATGAGGCAGAGCTTTTCCTGCTGACCCTTTGACATGGTTTTAAGCTTCTGCTTCGGGTCAAGCCGGAAGGCAGTAACCATTTCCTCTGCTTTTTTTCTGTCAAAATCTGCATAAAAATCTGCAAAGTATTCAATGGCATCAACGGGGCGCATCCAGTCGGGAAGATAGGATTTATCGGGAAGAAAAGCAACAATGCTTTTTGTATATGGGCCCGGCTCATCTCCGTCAATTTTTACGGTTCCGCTGTGGTCCTTTATAAGTCCTGTGAGAATTTTGATAAGAGTGGTTTTGCCGCAGCCGTTAGGTCCTAACAGTCCCACAATGGAGCCTTCCTCAATCTGAAAGCTGACATCGTTGAGAACATTCTTTTTGCCATAGGATTTATTGAGTGAGGCAACGGTTATAATGTTAGCCATTTAAAATCCGCCTTTCATGGAATTATTTTAATTCAGCCTTTATCTCTTTTTGCTGAAAGTGTGTAAGTGCCTATGCTCCACAGAATATGAAGCAGAATGATTGTAAGAGGATTCAGGAACAAAGGCATGTTAAGAAGCTGTGAAAGCACAAGCAGAACAAAGCCTGCTGCCTGACCTGTAATGTGAAGATTATAAAGGAATTTATCGGAAACATAAATGCTGTGAGCACCGACAACAAGGGGCAGCAGACTTCTGCTTTTGTGTGAGCACACAAGTCCGCTTGAAATACGCATTGCTTTGTTGCTTCTGTATTCATTGATTATGTCGTTAGCCTTGCTTGAAAGCACTTTGACGCCTGCAGTGTCAAGGCTGAGTCTTTTTGAAATCTCCTTGTTGTCAAGGCAGGGCTCCTTTGATGTGAGCATGAGTACAAGACCTGTTTTGTTGAAGTCTGCCGAAAGCTTCATAACAGTTGAAAGCACCTTGTAATTCACAAGGAAGGAGGCGGTGAGCTGACCTTCAACAGCGAGATACATCACAAACTTATTTTTGGCATATCTTTTTTCTTCCTTGGCGTCGGGGGCGGGAATGCTGTGCTGAATGAGCATCTGTCTGTTGCCCACAAGCACCCTTTTTCCGTCAACCCATCCGCAGTAGCCGAGACCTTCCTCATACTGAACTGTTTCCGTAAGGGGCATGGAGACCTCAAGCTGCTTCATGAAATCCCTGAAGGGAGCTGCCATGAGACTGCCTGCTTCAATTGTGAGAGCGGCGGCGAATACGGCCGCATCGTTTTTGTTCATGTAAACTCCGGGAACAAGGCGGAAGCGTGAAACCTCTGCAGTGAATATGTCGGAAACATCCATTGCAACGCCGTTTGCCTTTCCCACGGAGCGTATACCTTCATTTTCTGTTGCTGCAGCACCAAGACGGTTGAGCTTCAGGTTTTCAAAGTATATGTTTATGCTTCTTACGGTGTTTCCTGTTACGGGCATGCAAAGGCAGATTCCCGAAAGAAGCACAGACAGGAAGGTTCCGCCGTCTCTTGTTCTGAAGTATAACACCGTTGCCATAATGAAGCTTAAAAGAAGCACGGCAATGCTGCTGTAGGTGTAAAATCTGCTTTCATCACGGCGGGGTCCGATTCCCGCAGTGAGATTCTTGCCGGTTTCAACATCGGCACAGTAAAGAATCTTCGGCTCTCCCTTGTCGGCTATACCCTTGGCAAGGGCATTTGCATCTGCCTTGTTTTCAACGGGCTGAACACTTTGAAGTGAATCAGATTTCATTATGCATGCAAGAGAGTGCAGGGCAGTGCGGCTTTTGAAGTAATCGCCAAGGCAGGCTACAGTTGCTGTGAAAATTGCGGCAAGGGTATACATTTTAACGCCGTTGAGGCCTGCACTGTTGAGAATACCTGCTGAAATGTCATGCACCATAACAAAAACTGTTATGATAAGAAGACACACATCGGAATTCGGCTTCATTTCAATGAGGCTGACGATTGCCGAAGCGAAGCTTTTGTAAAAAACAGTGGCAAGCAGAACAAGAATGAAAATGTTGATAAGCACATAGCTTCTGCCGCCGTTTGAAAACATGAATTCAAGTGCGTTGCCCTCACTGTAAAACAAGGGCAATGCAGTGAGTATGAGTGAAAGGAAGAAAAGGCAAAGGCAGAAAACAAGCTGAATTTTTGATGTGTTTGCCTTTTTCACAAGAGAATCGTAAAGTGCTCTGCCGGTGAGAAGAGCCTCCTGCTTTTTCTTCTGGTTTATTTTTTCTGCAATGTCAGCGTTGATACGGTTAAGACCGTGTGAGGAGGAGTTCTTTTTTCTTTTCACTGCCTTGTCAACGGCTGTGAAGATATCCTCACCCTTTTCGGGACTGAGAGAATCAAGAAGACTTTCCTTGCCTTCACCCTCGGGAGCGACCTCAAGAATTGCTTCATCTGAAGGCTTGTTACCCGAAAGAACACGGACACCGCCCATGATATCAGCTCTTTCATCGGGCTGAGGGATAGTGTTTTTGATTTTGTTTTTAACAGCATCGCTGAGGTTGAAGTGAGTTGTTCTTTGTGATGCTTTTTCTTTTTTAGGCTCCCTTGAGGGTGTGAAGGCTCTTGTTCTGCCGTCGTCCTCCTGATTTTCTTCAAGGAGCTTTTTTGCTGCACTCTTCGGTGTGGGTGCGGCACCCAAAGATTCAAGAATTGCATCAATGTCAACATTCTGCTGAACGTAAAGGTCTTCATCGGAAGCTGCTGCCGCATCGGGGAGGGGCACAGCTTTTGTTTTAACTGAAGGTGCCGCTTTTTTAATGGGAGTATCTTTTTTTCTGTCTGTTACAAAGGAATTGAAAAAGCCCTTTCCGTCGGTGCCTTTTTTTTCTGAATCACTGTCGTTGAAAACTCTGTCAAATTCGTTTTTATCCTTTTGTGTAACCTGTTTTTTATATTTATTGTTTTTGCTGCTTGATGACTGCAGATAAGCTTTATCTTTAAAGGGGGAAACGCTGCTTTTCTTTTCAGACATACTGATTTTCCTTTCCTTCATTTTCTTTACGGCTGCTTTATTTTGCCTTGATGCCAAGACGCTGCCTTGCAACCTCATACATGAGTATGCCTGCGGCAACAGAAGCATTCAGAGAGGTGATTTTTCCTCTCATGGGAAGAGAAACAACGAAGTCGCTTTTTTCCTTGATAAGGCGGCTGACACCGTTACCCTCTGAGCCCACAATCAGTGCAACGGGGCCTGAAAAGTCAGTTTCGCACCAATTCTGTCCGTCCATGTCGGCAGTGTATACCCAAAGACCTCTTTTTTTCAGCTCCTCAATTGTTGAAGCAAGGTTTCCCACCCTCGCAACGGGTACATATTCAACGGCACCTGCTGAGGTCTTGCCAACGGCATAGGAAAGTGAGGCATTTCTTCTTTTGGGGATAATGATGCCGTGAACGCCTGTTGTTTCGGCAGTACGGATAATTGCACCAAGGTTATGGGGGTCTTCAATTTCGTCGCAGATGATGATGAAGGGGTCTTCTCCTCTTTTTTCGGCAAGGGCGAATATGTCCTCAACCTCGGCATATTCATGGGCAGCGGCATAAGCGGCAATGCCCTGATGGTTTCCCTGACCGCAAAGGAAGTCAAGCTTTTTCTTGTCAACCTCCTTCACCACAATGTTTTTATCTCTGCATTCAGCAATAATTCTGCCTATTGAGCCGTTTCTTTCGCCTCTTGCAACAAGCAGAGTGTCAATAACTCTTTCGCTTCTGAGTGCTTCGGAAACTGCGTTTCTGCCGATGATAAGGTCGGCGTTTCTGCCTTCCTGCTTTGAGTCTTTTTCCGTAGCCTCATCGGCTCTTTCTTTTTTGTTATATTTACGACCTTTTTCACGGTCAAATCTGTTATCCATTTTCTTTGTACCTCACATAGATAATAAAAGTATTTATAATCGTTCAATTATAGCACGGCAGACAGAATTGTTATTTCTTTAAAAGAATTAAAACAGACTCAAAGGGGCCAAAAGAAAAAAATTCACATATTATGGTATAATTTTTAATCGGTAATCACTTGATTAAATGGGAATTAATTGGCATAATAGAAAAAGCAGAAAAGTAAAGGGAGAAGCAACATGATTTTCAAAAAAAACAAGGAATATACAGGCACCTTTGATTATCTGATTGTCGGCCTGGGAAACCCGGGCAGGCAGTATGAAACAACAAGGCATAATGCAGGCTTTATCTGCCTTGATATGCTTTCGGAAAAATACGGTGTAAAGATTAATAAGCTTAAGTTCAGGTCACTGATGGGTGAAGTCAGAATCGGCTCTGCAAGATGCCTTCTTCTGAAGCCTCAGACATATATGAATCTTTCAGGTGAGGCTGTGAGGGACGCTGTTGAATTTTACAAGATTCCCCCCGAAAGAATCATTGTGATTTTTGACGATATCAGCCTTGAGCCCGGTAAGCTCAGAATCCGCCGCAAGGGCTCTGCAGGCTCTCACAACGGAATGAAAAATATCATCTATCACCTGAAAACTGACATGATTCCGAGAATAAAAATCGGTGTCGGTGAAAGACCGAATCCCGAATATGACCTTGCAGACTGGGTGGTTTCCCATTTCACAAAAAAGGAAGCTGAAGAAATTAAAAAAGCTGCGGAAAATGCAATTGGTGCTGTCGAGCTTATGGTGAAGGAACAGATAGACAAGGCAATGAGCGACTATAATTCTTAAAGTGCTCAGGATAACCTGTTCTTTATTGAAGGAACCTACAGCTTTTTAAGATATTAAAAGGAGAAAGCTTATGAAAAACGGACTTATCGGTAAGGTTATATCCACTGTTAAGGATATTCCTGCCCACTGGACAGAGCCTGCTGAGGGCAAGCATATTCCCTATAAGGAATTTGCAGCCTATTCCTTCGGCGGCATTGGTGTTAACACCATAAATTCACTTTTTTCTTATGTTTCATTTTCGGCCAACTGCCTTCTTATCGGCTCCGCATACGGCATTGACCCGGTGCATCTTGGCTGGATGTCAATGGTAGTTATTCTTGTAAATTTGCTCAAAACACCCCTTGTGAGCATGCTCATTGACAACACCAACACAAAATACGGAAAGTTCCGTCCTTATCTGCTTCTGACGGGCATTCCCACGGCAATTCTCATCTGCCTTACGGCATACATACCCAACAGCATGAACTATACGGCAAAGTGTGTTATCCTTTGTGTGATTTATACTCTTGCTGTGGCATTCCAGTCTGTGTATTCAATGTCCTTCACCTCTCTTGCCCAGGTGCTGACACCTGACAGTGAGGAAAGAACGGGACTTCTTTCGATAAGTCAGTTCATTTACAGCCTCGGCCCCTCAATTGTGAACATTGTGCTTCCCGTTCTCGCAGGGCTTATGGGCGGCATGACAAACTTTACTGCCTACAGAGTAATGTTCCCCATTTTCTCTGTTATCGGTATCGCGCTCAGCCTCTGGACCTTCAGGGGTACAAGAGAAAAAATTGTTGTTCCCAAGAACTATGTTGCAAAGGTAAAATTTTCCGAGGGTATAAGGTCTCTTTATAACAACAAATACTTCTGGCTCTATTATCTTTACACCATTCTGGGCGGCATGAAATACAGTATCGGCGGAATTCTCACCTGGTACTGTGCTTATGTGCTTCAAAGTGACGCCGTTCTCGGTCTTATGAACGCTGTTATCGGCACTGCATCTGTTCCCGGTATGCTGCTGTCACCCATTCTTGCAAAGAAAATCGGCAAAAGGAACTGCCTCATTCTCTTCAATGCCATGAGAGCTGTTTTTTCTGCCCTTATGCTTTTCACAAGCAACAGTCCGGTGCTTTTCCTCGGCTCATTCTATTTTGCGACCCTTGCCGTGGGCGGTGATGCAGTTATCAGCGCATCAATGACAGCAGATATTTTTGACTATCAGCAGTGGAAAACAGGTCAGCGCCTTGAAGGCTTTATCACTCAGTTCGGTGGCATGATGGTATCGGGAATCGGACTTGCCACAGGCCTGATCCTTCCTTATTTCTACCGTCACTACGGTCTGCACAACGACTACACAGTGCTTTTCGATGAAGCAGTACGCTCACCGATTTTCAATGTTATGATTATCACAACAATTATTTCCTGCGTTCTTGCGGTTGTGCCTGTTCTCTTCTATGACCTTTCGGCAAAGAAGCTGACAGAAATTGCACAGGACCTTGAAGAAAGAAAAGAAATGTGTGAATAAAAAAATATAGTCGGCATTGCCGACTATATTTTTTATCTCAGTTTTTCTTGAACTGCTTTTTCATTCTCAGCTCTTTTGAAAGAATCGTCTTTCTGAGTCTGAGGGAAACGGGGGTAACCTCAAGAAGCTCATCGTCCTTGATGAATTCCATGCACTGCTCAAGTGAAAGGTTTGTGGGAGGCACAAGGCGGAGAGCATCGTCTGAGCCTGAAGCACGGGTGTTTGTGAGGTGCTTCTGCTTGCACACGTTACAAACTACATCCTCGCTTTTTGCACATTCGCCTACAATCATACCCTCATAAACGGGTACGCCTGCACCGATAAAGAGTCTGCCTCTGTCCTGAGTGTTGAAAAGGCCGTAGGCTGAGCTTTCACCTGTTTCGTGAACAACAATTGAGCCTCTTTCGCGGGATACAATATCACCCTTATAGGGCTCATAGCCTGCGAAAAGCTGATTCATAATGCCGTTACCGTTGGTATCGGTCATGAATTCACTGCGGTAGCCGATAAGACCTCTTGCAGGGATTCTGAATTCGAGGTGGGTGCTGCCGCCGTCACGGGTACCCATGTTTTCCAATTCGCCCTTTCTTGAGCATACCTTTTCAATAACTGCACCTGCATACTGGTCGGGCACCTCAACAATAAGAAGCTCCATGGGCTCCATTGTAACGCCGTTTTCCTCTTTAAGAATAACCTTGGGGCGTGAAACCTGGAATTCATAGCCCTGGCGGCGCATGGTTTCAATGAGAATTGAAAGGTGCAGCTCACCTCTGCCGCTTACCTTGAAGGCGTCGGTGGTGTCTGTTTCCTCAACACGCATGCTGACATTTGTTTCAACCTCCTTGAAAAGGCGGTCACGGATGTTTCGTGAGGTGACAAATTTACCCTCTTTACCTGCAAAGGGACTGTTGTTGACAATGAAGTTCATTGAAATTGTGGGCTCGTCTATTTTAACAAAGGGAAGAGGCTCGATATGGTCGGGGTCACATGCAGTTTCACCGATATTAAGCTCTGCTATGCCCGATACGCAAACAAGGTCGCCGAGGGTTGCGCTCTGTACCTCAACTCTTTTGAGTCCTTCAAACTGATAAAGACGGGAGATACGGACATTTTTTCTTTCTCCCTCGTTGTTGCAAAGCACAACAGCCTGTCCCTGCTTCACAGAGCCTCTTTCAACTCGGCCGATACCGATTCTGCCGATGTAATCGTCATAGTCAAGGGAGGAGAAAAGAATCTGTGTGGGGCCGTCAAGCTCACCCTTGGGCGGCTCAATGTGTTCAACAATTGCATCAAGAAGGGGACGCATATCGCCTTCACGCACACTGTCGTCAAGGGAGGCATAGCCGTCTCTTGCAGAAGCGTATACAACGGGGAATTCAAGCTGGTCATCATCTGCACCAAGCTCAATGAAAAGGTCGAGCACTTCATCAATTACCTCGGCGGGTCTTGCGCCGGGGCGGTCGATTTTGTTGACTACAACAAGAACCTTTTTCTTGAGTCCCAGAGCCTTTTTAAGAACGAATCTTGTCTGAGGCATACAGCCCTCAAAGGCGTCAACGAGCAGAAGCACGCCGTCAACCATCATAAGAATACGCTCAACCTCGCCGCCGAAGTCGGCATGGCCCGGGGTATCAACAATGTTTATTTTGATGCCACCGTAATGAATTGCTGTGTTTTTGGAAAGGATAGTGATTCCTCTTTCTCTTTCAAGGTCGTTTGAGTCCATAACACGGTCTGCAACCTGCTCATTTTCTCTGAAGGTGCCTGCCTGCTTGAGCATTTCGTCAACCATTGTAGTTTTACCGTGGTCAACGTGGGCAATGATTGCAACATTTCTGACTTCGTTTCTGATGTCCATTATTTCACCTGATTTTTATAAATTTTGACAGTATTTTTATAACCAACATATTTTATCACTAATTACATCATTTGGCAAGTTGAATTTGCCCATACAACAACGGGAAATTTTGTTGAAAATGCACCATTGTTAAGTAGTCAGTAATCAGGAATGCAATTCATTTTAATAAAACAAAAAGGTTACAGAACTGAAAAATTCTGTAACCTTGCTTTTTTTATGCGCACTCGCCGTGGGGGTATTACTTTTCTTGAAAGAAAAGTAACCAAAAGAGCTTTAATGCTTCGGTAAATTCAGCGGGCAAATATTTCTTTTTTCTGCTCAATTATCCCGCAATTCTGCATTCTGCATTCATCACTCTGCATTCCTGATAAAGCCTTCCTCAGAAACACCCTCAATCTTGTCATACTTCGGGATAAGAGAGTAAACTGTTGCGGCGGCAACAGCGGCAAACGCTGTAACCTTGAGGGCAATTTTTACCTTTTTTGCTTTTCCGTAAAGCTTTATCAAATCCTTCATTTTTTCTTCTCCTTTAATCAGTCAATGGTGATTATATATCCGCATTCCTTGAAATATCGGACAAGGTGGGTTTTGTTGTTGTCCTTGTTAAGCCATACCGTTGAAACCTTACCTGTTTTAAGAATTTCCTCAAGCAGATTGCGATTACGGTTAACCCAGGATTTATATTCAATATCGGGCATGAAAATTACATTTCCGCCTTTGCCGTTCATTCCAATCAACTCCGAAAAAACATTGTGCAGCCATTTGTGTGCTTTTTTCTGGCTACTGACTACTATTATTGTCACAATTCATTATATTATATTCAATCGGGAAATATCAATAGCAAAAAGAAAAAAACCTTCAGAAAAAAAGAAAAACCACAGCTTTTGCTGCGGTTAATGTTGTGTCGGCATCGCCTTATCTTCCCGGGCCGCTTCCAGCCAAGTATTGTCAGCACTGATGAGCTTAACTACCGTGTTCGGGATGGGAACGGGTGGACCCTCATCGCTAAAAACACCGACTACCGATGCGCTTTTAACGCTCTCGTGTCAATCAACATCGGCTATTATACACAAGGGTAATCGGTTTGTCAATAGTTTTTTTGATATTTTTTTAATTTTTTTCTTTCAGAGCTGATTTCAGCCTTTCTTTCGCCTTTGATAAGCTCATCGCAGCTCACGCCGAAAAACTCTGCAAGAAGGGGAATTATACTCAAATCGGGTGAATGCTCATCACGCTCCCAATGGCTGATTGTTTTGGCGGAAACATTGAGAATTTCGGCAAGCTCCCTTTGGGTTATACCCTTTTCTTTTCTCAGCTCACTGAGAAAGCTTCCCATAGATCTGTTGTTCATTATATCTTGTTCCTTTCGGTTATAGAGTCAGCATCATTTTAATATTATGTTGGCAGAAAGTCCACACCGGGGAAGGAGAAAGGACTCTCGAAAAACGAGAATCCCCCATTTCTGAGGGATTTAAGGCGTTAAATATCAATCTGAAGCTCAACGGGGCAGTGGTCGGAGCCGAAAACTTCACTGTGAATGGAGGCTTCTTTAATTTTGCTTTTAATTTCATCTGATACAATAAAATAGTCAATACGCCAGCCTGCGTTCTTTTCCCTTGCCTTGAAGCGGTAGCTCCACCAGGAGTATGCGCCCTCGGTGTCGGGATAAAGATAACGGAAGGAATCGGTGAAGCCTGCTTCCAATAATTGTGAAAACTTACCACGCTCCTCGTCGGAGAAACCGGCGTTGCCACGGTTTGATTTCGGATTCTTAAGGTCAATTTCGTTGTGGGCAACATTAAGGTCGCCACAGACGATTACAGGCTTATTTTTGCTCAGAGAAACAAGGTATTCCCTGAAGCAGTCCTCCCAGTCCATACGGTAGTCAATTCTTTTCAGACCGTCCTGGGCATTGGGTGTGTAGCAGGTTATGAAATAAAAGCCTTCAAATTCAAGGGTAATGAGTCTGCCCTCTGTGTCATGACGGGGAATGTCAAGGCCGTAAAAAATGCTGATGGGCTCTTCCTTTGTGAAAATTGCCGTTCCCGAATAGCCCTTCTTTTCGGCGTAGCTCCAGTATTGGTGATAGCCGGGCAGAGGGAGGTCAATCTGACCCTCCTGAAGCTTTGTTTCCTGAAGGCAGAATATATCTGCATTAAGGGCGTTGAAGGAGTCAAGGAAGCCCTTTGTGACGCAGGCCCTGATTCCGTTTACGTTCCAGGATATGAATTTTTTCAAGTTGTATCATCCTTTCACTGAGATTTTTTGCGACGATAATAACGTTTGTGTCTTATTGCTGCACATATATTATCATAAATTGTAAACTTTTTCAACACAATGGGCACCTTTAGTTGACAGCATTGACTTTTTGCATTATAATGATTAGTACTTATAATAGCGGCAGTATCGCTCTGCTTATTATATATAATAATTATAATTTATTAAACGCAAATAGCAGACTTTAAATAATTTGAATGAGAAAAAAGTGAGAAATGAGGTTTTGACAATGAAAAGAAGATTATTGGCATTGTTACTTTGTGCGCTGATGGCGGTGGGCAGCCTGCCCGTCACGCCGCTGGCAGATTATTTTGTGCTGGAGGCTGCTGCAGCAGACATTGAGGTTCTGCAGACGGTTTTCAACAAGGTACCTGATCCGTCAACATGGGATCAGTACATAAGCACATCGGCGCTTAAAATTGCATATGAGTACGCCGCTCTGGTGCTTGAAAAGCATGAAAGCTTTGACCAGAGTGATGTTGACGCGTGTGCAGAAAGTCTTCAGGAGGCTCTCGACGGTCTTAAGTATCACACTAAAGACATTGAGCTCAACAAGCAGACTCATTCTGCAGCTGTTGGCGAAAGCTTTACCCTCAGAGCAATTCTTACCCCTGCTGATGCTGCAGACGAGGTTGAATGGTCTTCTTCAAATTCAACCGTTGCTTCAGTTACCCAGAAGGGCGTTGTTACGGTTAACAAGTACTCATCCTCAAAGGTTACAATCACTGCTTCTTCAAACGGACACAGTGCCTCATGTGTTCTCACCGTGCTTAATCCCCTCGGCGGCGTTAAGCTTTCCAAAAGCTCAGCAGAGCTTTATGAGGGCAAGAAGCTTACCCTCACAGCTACAGCCTACGGTATTGACTCCTCAAGCAAGCCCACAGGTGATGTTTTCTACACCTGGAGCACTGACGATGAGGCTGTTGCAACAGTTTCCGACAGCGGTGTTGTAACTGCTGTTGCTCCCGGCAGCTGTGTAATTACGGTTACCGCAACAGACAACAAAAAGGTTTACACTGCAAAGTGCAATGTCACCGTTGACAAAATGGTGCTTGTAAACGGTCTTCAGCCAATTACAATCACAACAGACGGCACACTTGTTATGACTGCCAAGGAAAGCAAGAATTTCAGAGTGACCGTGCTTCCCTCAAATGCAAGCATCAAAACCCTCACATGGAAAAGTTCAGACACCTCAGTTGCATCTCTCAGCGATGCAAGCACATCAGAATCAGGTATTGCCACCGTTAAAATCAATGCCCTTAAAGAGGGTAAGGCAAAAATCACATACACAGCAACTGACGGCTCAGGTAAAAGCGGCAGCTTCACAGTTGATGTAAGACCTCTCATTTCTTCCGTCGCCCTTTCACCCTCAAGCAAGGTTATTACAGTTGATTCCACAGGTGAAAAATTCACTGCAGTTATAAAGCCCTCAAATGCAGGCAATCAGGTGCTCTCATGGTCATCGGATAACCCGAAGGTCTGCGAGGTTGACTATAACGGTAATCTCATTCCTCACGCACCCGGCACTGCAACAATCACAGCCGCAACATCAGACGGCAGTAACATTGTTGTTTCAGGAAAGGTACGTGTTGCAGCAAAGGCTGCCACAATTGCAATAAGCCGTGAAACCCTTTCCCTTGCAGTTCCCAAAACCTATACGCTCAGTGCAACAGTTACCACACTTGACGGTGAAACCTACGGTGATGTTCAGTGGACCTCCTCTGACACAAAGGTTGCAACGGTTTCACAAAGCGGTGTTGTCACTGCAAAATATCCCGGCTCTGCTGTAATCACTGCAACAGCAATTGACGGCACAGGCAAAAGCGCAGTTTGTATTGTAACTGTCACTCAGCCTGTAACGGGTGTTTCACTGCCCTCCTCAAAAAGTGTATATGTGGGCAGCACAGTAACCCTGACTCCCACACTTTCTCCCTCATATGCAACAAACAAGAAGGTGACATGGACCTCCTCTGACACAGGTGTTGCAGCAGTCGATTCCAACGGTAAGGTAACAGGTAAAAAGGTCGGTAAAGCCACCATCACAGTCAAAACGGCAGACGGCGGATATACAGACAGCTGTGTTGTTACAGTTTCCGTAAAGGCAGAGGGCGTAAGTCTCAACAAAACCTCAGCAAAAATCTGGAAGGGTGAAACAGTTCAGCTCACTGCCACAGTCACACCCTCCAATGCAACAGATAAAACCGTAAGCTGGTCAACCAGCAATTCCTCCGTTGCTGTTGTGGACAGTAACGGCCTTGTGAGGGCTGTTGCAGGCGGCACAGCCACAATCACAGTAAAAACAAACAACGGCGGACACACAGCAAGCTGCAAGGTGACAGTTCTTGAAAGCTGCACAGGCGTTAAGCTTGAAAGCGCAAAAATGAGCATGTACCTCGGTCAGACCTATAAGCTGACTGCAACGGTGCTTCCCTCAACGGCAACAACAAAAACCGTTACATGGTCATCAAGCAACTCTTCCGTTGTAAAGGTTGCTTCCGACGGTACTCTTTCAGCTCTTAAAAAGGGTACTGCAACAATTACAGTCAAAACAACAGACGGCGGCTTCACTGCAAGCTGCAGCGTTACCGTATCAAGCAAGGTGCCCGTAACAGGTGTCAAGCTTGACACGACCTCCAAAAAAATAGCTGTTGGCAAGTATTATACATTTATGGCAACAATTTCTCCCTCCAATGCAAGTGAAAGGGGACTTGTGTGGTCATCAAGCAACAGCAAGGTTGTTTACATCAACGAAAGCGGCAAAATCAAGGCAAGAAAGCAGGGCACTGCAATTGTTACCGTAACAACTGTTGACGGCAATTATCAGGCTCAGTGTAAGGTTACCGTTGTGCAGCCTGTTGAAGGCGTGAGAATCAACGCTTCAAGCGTCAACCTTGCACTCGGAAAGTCAAAAACTCTCATTGCCAACGTTTTCCCCTCAGACGCAACCGATGACAGCGTTACATGGAAAAGCTCAAACAAATCTGTTGCAACAGTAAGCACCAAGGGTGTTGTAACAGCCAAGGGCGCAGGTACTGCAACAATCACTGCAACAACCGTTGACGGTGGATACACCTCCACCTGCAACATTACTGTTTATGTGCCTGTAACCGGTGTTAAAATCAGCGCAACAAAGGTTGATGTGCCCAAGGGTGAAACAAGACTTCTCACAGCCTCGGTGCTTCCCTCAAATGCATCAAACAAGGGCATCACATGGAAATCAAGCAACACTGCAATTGCAACAGTCAATGAAGCAGGTCAGATTACTGCAAGGTCAAAGGGTACTGCCAACATCATTGCAACAAGTAAGGACGGCGGATACTCTGCAACCTGTGTTGTTCAGGTTATTCAGTATGCAACGGGCGTAAAGCTCAATTATTCAAGCGTAACCCTTGATGTGGGAAAGAAGAAGACTCTCACTGCAACTCTCACTCCCTCAACGGTTACATATAAAACCGTAAAATGGAAGAGCTCAAACAAGGCTGTTGCAAAGGTTTCATCAAAGGGTGTTGTCACTGCACTTAAAGCAGGAACGGCAAAAATTACCTGCACAAGCACGGACGGCAAGGTTAAAACAACCTGTAAGATAACAGTTAATCAGCCTGCAACAAGTGTAAGCCTGCAGTATAAAACAATGAACGTCCGTGAAGGAAAGCTCAGAGCACTTAAGGCAACCGTTAAGCCTGCAGACGTTACAAATGCAAAGGTAATCTGGTCAACAAGCAACAAGAAAATTGCCACTGTTGATTCAAACGGTGTTGTTAAGGGCATTAAGCCGGGCACCGTAACAATCACAGCAACTGCTGTAAGCGGAAACAAAACAGCAAAGTGTAAGGTTAAGGTTATCAGAAGTGTAACGGGCATCACTCTCAACAAAACCTCAATGACAATCAATGTGGGCAAGTCATCGGTAATCACACCGAAGATCAAGCCCTCCGATGCTTCAATCAAAACAGTAACCTGGACATCAAACAACAACGATGTTGCAACAGTTACAAAGGACGGAAAGGTTGTTGCAAAGGCTCCCGGTTATGCAGTAATTACTGCAAAAACAAAGGATAGGAGCAAAACTGCAAAGTGCCAGGTGCTCGTTATCCAGCCCGTAAAGGGAGTTAAGCTCAGCAAGAGCAGTGTGCTTGTTGAAGCGGGAGAAAAATATAAGCTCAAGGCTACCATCAGTCCCTCAAATGCAAGCGACAAGGAAATCAAGTGGACAACAAGCAACAAGAAGGTTGCAAAGGTTTCCTCCTCAGGTGTTATTACCGGTGTGGGCTCAGGCAAGGCAACAATCACCGCAAAAACCGTAAGCGGCGGATTTACGGCAAAGTGTACGGTGCAGGTTGTCAAAAAGGTAAAGAGCGTAAAGATGGATTACTCATCAAAAACAATTTACCTTGGAAAGACCTTCGACCTTGATGCAATTATCACACCGTCAGATGCAACAGTAAAAACCGTTAAGTGGTATTCCGGCAACAAGAAAATTGCAACGGTAAACCAGAACGGTCTTGTAACTCCCAAAAAGCCGGGTAAGGTTACAATCGGTGTTAAAACAACAGACGGAGGCTTCAAGGCTTACTGTAAGATTACAGTCAAGAAGGCTGTCACAAGCATAAAGCTTAACAAGTCCTCAGCAACTCTTTACACGGGTAAAACTCTTACCCTGAAGCCCACAATCAAGCCCTCTGATGCAACAGATAAAACACTCAAGTGGACAACAAGCAGCAAGAAAATTGCAACTGTAAGCTCCAAGGGTGTTATCAAGGCAATTGCCCCCGGCACTGCCACAATAACAGCAATCACCGAAAACGGACTTAAGGCCACCTGCAAGATAACCGTAAGACAGAGCGTAACGGGTGTTGACCTTAACAAGAATATTGCAACAGTTTATGCAGGAGAAAAGCTTACCCTCAAGGCATCTGTTCTTCCTTCAAATGCATACAACAAGAGCATTACCTGGTCAACTGCAAACTCTGCAATTGCCAAGGTTTCAACAAGCGGTGTTGTGACAGGCGTCAAGGCAGGTAAAACCACAATTACGGTTAAAACTGCTGACGGCAGCTTCAAGGCAAGCTGTGAGGTGACAGTTCTTCAGCATGTTACATCAATCAAATTCGATAAAACTGCGCTCAGCATGAGAAAGGGTGACGAGGCTGACCTCAAGGTTACCGTTTCACCGGCAGATGCATCGGATAAATCATATACATTTGTGTCTTCAGACCCCAAAACCGTGTTTGTAACCGCAACCGGTCACATTATTGCAAAGCTTGGCGGTGAAGCCACAATCACAGTAAAATCCAACGAAAACAAAAAGACGGCAACCTGCCGTGTTACCGTAATAGAGCCTGTTACTGCAGTTGCTCTTGACAAGGAAGAAAACACAATTTTTGTTGGTGAGAAATTCACACTCGGCGTTATTGTATCACCCACCGATGCAAACAATAAAACCGTTATGTGGACATCCTCAGACCCGTCTGTTGCAACAGTTTCCTCAAAGGGTGTTGTCACAGCAATGAAGTCAGGTAAGGCTGTTATTACCGTAAAAACCAATGACGGCGGCTTTACGGATTCCTGCACAGTTACCTGCCTGCAGCAGCCCACCTCAGTGAAGCTCAGCGAAAGTGCAGTAACCGTTAACACAGGAAAACAGCATACTCTCACCTGGGCGGTGCTTCCCGATGACAGCTTCAACAAGGAAATCACATGGGCAAGCAGTGATGAAAGCATTGCAACCGTTGATAACGGTGTTATCACAGCAATCAATCCCGGTAAGGTAACTATCACTGTTAAAACTGTTGAGGGCGAAAAATCAGCCACCTGCGAAGTAACAGTTCACGAGCCTGTTCAGAGAATTGAGCTCGACAAGGACGATATTACTCTTAATAAGGGCGAAAATCTGCAGCTCAATGCAGCTATTTATCCCTCAAATGCAAGCAACCCCAATGTCACATGGCAGACAAGCGACGAAACCGTTGCCACCGTTTCTGACGGTCTTGTGTCTGCAAAGGGCAAGGGCACAGCGTACATTACCGTAACAGCTGAGGACGGCGGCTTCACTGCCGTATGTAAGCTTACAGTTCGCCAGCTTCCTGAGGAAATCACATTCGGTGAAAAGGAATACAGCGTTGTAACAAAGGAAACAGCAGCCCTCACATGGACTGTTCTTCCCGATAATGCAAACGATAAGAGTGTAACCTTCTCTTCATCAGACGAGAGTATAGCTACCGTTGATGAGAACGGTGTTGTATCAGGTCTTAAAGCAGGTGAAGCTGTAATCACAGCAAAGGCTGCTGACGGCGGTGTTGAAGGAAGCGTTAAGGTCAAGGTTATTCAGAAGGCAGAAGCCGTAAATGTTACTGCAGACGGTACTGACATCTGGGTTGGCAAAACAAAGGCTCTCACAGCAGAGGTTCTTCCCGAAGATACAACAGACAAAGCCGTAACATGGGAAAGCAGTGACGAAACAGTTGCAACCGTTGATGCAAACGGTGTTGTAACTGCTCTTAAGGCAGGCTCATGCGATATCATTGCAAAATCTGTTTACGGCACTGCAGAAGGAAAAATCACTGTAAGAATTCTTCAGCAGATAACATCTGTTGAGCTCAGCAGAACAGAAAAGCCCATGAAAATCGGTGAAAGCTTCACTCTCACTGCAACTGTTCTTCCCGAGGATGCTTTTGACCGTGATGTTACATGGATAAGCTCAGACGATACCGTTGCAGAGGTTGACAGTGACGGTAAGGTTACTGCCAAAAAGCTTGGTTCTGCAACAATCACTGCAGTATCAGCAGATGCAAACATCAAGGCGGCATGTGCCGTAAGAGTTATAAAGCTTGTTGATTCAATAACCTTCGATAAATCCTCTATTATAATAGAAAAGGGAAAAACCGCAACTCTCACTCCCGTTATTCTTCCCGAGGATGCAACCGAAAAGCAGCTCACATGGGTATCGGAAGACGAAAATGTTGTAACTGTTGATAATAACGGTGTTGTAACAGGTGTGAACGGCGGTAAAACAAAGGTTAAGGCAATCACAACAACAGACGATGTGTTCGCTGTTTGTGAAGTAACCGTTGATGTTAAGAGCACAGCAATTGCACTCAGCAAGAGTAAGGCCACAATTTACTGCGGAGATAAGCTTGAGCTTTCTGCTGCATTTACTCCTGCAGACACAACAAACAAGAATGTAATCTGGACATCCTCTGACGAAGCTGTGGCAACTGTTGAAAACGGTGTTGTCACTGCAATTGAATCGGGCGAGGTCACAATCACTGCAAAGGCAGAGGACAGCGGAGCCACAGCTGAGTGCGTGATTACGGTCAATAAGCATGTCAGTGAGGTTAATATTCTCAGTGACAGCCTCATTCTTGAAAAGGGCACCGAAGCTACTCTTATTGCAAAGGTTCTTCCCGAGGACGCAACAGACAAGAGCCTCAGCTGGAAGAGCAGCAACACAAAGGCAGTTACAGTTGAAAACGGAACAGTTGCTGCAGTGGGAACAGGCGTTGCCGTAATCAGTGCAATCTCCACAGACGGCAGCATCAGTGACAGTTGTGAAATCACCGTTATTCAGAAGCCCACCTCAGTTACAATAGATAAAGAGGCAATCACTCTTGTTGAAGAAAGCACTGCTCAGCTCAGTGTGAAGTACGGTCCCTCCGATGTGACTGAAACAGAAACTGAGTGGACCTCCTCAGACGAAGAGGTTGCAGCTGTTGACAGTAACGGCGTTGTTACCGCCATTTCAAAGGGTACTGCAGAAATTACTGCAACAAGCAAGGCAAATTCTTCAGTTAAAGCAAAGTGCATTGTTACTGTTACAAGAGCAGTCAAGAGCATAAAGATGAAGGATACAAGCAAAACGGTTTATGTTGACCGTCCCTTCAGCCTTGAGGTTGTTTTCACTCCCGTTGATGCAACAAATCAGAAGCTCATCTGGTCATCAAGTGACAAGACCGTTGCAAAGGTTGACGATAAGGGCATGGTTACACCCGTTGACACAGGCAGTGTGATTATCACAGCCGAAAGCGTTGACGGTGGATATGTGGCATTCTGCCGTGTGACCGTTAAGCGTGGAATTGATTCTGTGTCCTTTGACAAAAAAGAGCTTACACTTTCCAAAAAGGAAAGCGCAACAATAAAGGTAAGCCTTCTTCCTGCCGATGCAACGGATAAGGATCTTATCTGGACCACCACCGACGATAAGATTGCCACTGCAGAAAAGGGTGTTATCACAGCAGGTGAAAAATCAGGTGTTGTAACCGTCAGGGCAACAGCACCTGACAATGAAAAAGCCTATGCTGAATTGAAGGTTACGGTTAAAGAGCCCGTAACAGGTGTTGAGCTGAGTGAAACAGAGCTCAACATGAAAAAGGGTGACACAGAAACACTCAGAGCCTTCATAAATCCCGACAATGCAACAGTTAAGGATGTAACCTGGAAGAGCACTGACGAAAAGGTAGTAACTGTGAATGAAAAGGGAGAAATCAAGGCAATCAGTGCAGGTACTGCTAAAATAGTATGCACATCTGTTGATTCGGGAATATTCGCTCTGTGCAACATAAAGGTGCTCAGAGAAATTGAAAAGCTCACGGTTGCGCTTCCTGCAACCTCCATCAAAAACGGAGCATCGCTTCCCCTTACCGTAACTGCAGAGCCCTCACTGCATGATGAAAAGTTCAGCTTTGCATCATCAAACGAGGATGTGTTTGTTGTTGATGATAAGGGTACCGTAACTGCGAAAAAGGCAGGCACTGCAACAGTGACGGTAATTTCTGATGTATCAGGCACAAGGGCAACCTGCGAAATCACAGTTGTTCAGGGCGTTGAGGGTATAAGCTTTATAGGCGGCACAACTGCTCAGGCTTATACGGGACTCAGCCACAAGCTGGCTTACACAATAAGCCCTGCAGATGCAACAGATAAAAGTGTGAGATGGCTTACAAGCGATAAGAGCATTGCAACCGTCACACAGGACGGACTCATCACATACCATGCTGCAGGTGAGGTTACAATCACTGTTCAGAGCCTTGAATCTGAGGTGTATGCTCAGTGCAAGGTTACCGTTAAGCAGTCACCCGAGGAGGTGCAGATAAGCACAGCCTCAATAGTGCTTAATGTTAAAGGTGAAATATCTCTTTCTGCAACGGTTTATCCCGATAATGCCCATGACAAATCACTTACCTGGTCTTCAGACAAGCCTGAAATCGCGAAGGTTGATGCCAACGGTAAGGTAACGGGCGTATCCAAGGGCTCAGCTGTTATAACAGTGAGAACCTTCAACGGAAAAGAAGCCTTCTGCATGGTTGAGGTAACATAATTAAAATATTGAAAAGGGCGTCACTTCATTTTGAAGTGACGCCCTTTTGGTCTGTCAGTTATGTTTTATTCAGCTTGTGTAACAGTGAAAATGCAGCTTGCCTCACCACTTTGCAGCTCTTCACGGATATTTAGAATTCCGTATGTAACCGTCAGTCTGTATACACCCGGGTCAAGGTGGGTGTATATAACATTGAAATCTTCGTCAATGTTACACAGCTCAATACTTTCTGTGCAGCTGAAGCCGGGGTTGACGTAATAGGCAATTGCCGTCATGAAGTAACCGGTCTGCACTTCTTCCCATTCACCGTCAACATTTTTTTCAATCATTTTGATTTCGGGTCTGTCCATTCTTCTGCCGGTGTTGTTCACACAGGTGAAGGTGATGCAGGCACTTTCTGTTGTCATGTCCTTCACCGTAACCTCGACATTGTCAGGCCTTGCAGGCATAAGCATTGAAACCAGTGTCATAAAAATTGCCAATATACGGCTGATTAACTGAGTCATAAAGCATATCTCCTTTTTCATTATGATGTTGTCAATGATACGTATCACAATTTCAGCATAGCACATTTTATATTGTTTGTCAACATATATTTTGTCACACAAAATATAAAGTTTTGCAAAATTTTCTTTGACTTGAGTTTTTTTCTGTGCTACAATATATATAAAGAAAAGGCAGAAAGGAAAATAGCTTTGCTGAACACAGATAATTTTAAGCGTGGCACGGTGGATCTTGTTGTTCTTAATGTGCTGAGAGAAAAGGATATGTACGGCTATGAAATCGTTAAGGCTGTGCAGGAAAAAAGCGGTGGAAATTTTGAGCTGCCTTTAGGCACTCTTTATCCTGTTTTATACAGATTTCTTGAAAACGGTTACCTTTCTGACCGTGATGAGATTGTAAATAAGAGATTGAGAAAGTATTATCACCTTGAAGAAAAGGGAAAAGATTTCTATGTAAAGCTTCTTGAAGAATACAGAAAAATTTCTGAGGGTGTCAATATGATTCTGGAAGGTGGTGACAGCAAATGAGCAGAGTTACACAAAATGAACTGAAGGAATATTATGCCGAAGTTGCAGAGTTTGTTATTTGCTCCGGCAAAAGAAAAAAAGCCTTTATGGCAGAGCTTCAGAATGATGTTGAAGCCTTCATCGGCGAAAACACCGAAGCCGGCATTGAGGATGTAAGAAGCTGCTTCGGCACAGCAGAAAGCATTGCACAAAGCTTTCTCGGAAATGGCGACGCAGCTGAAATCAGAAAGAAAATTGATATAAAAAACTTTTTGCTCGGGGCAGTTGTTGCAGCTCTTTTGATTTATCTTGCGTTTGTTGTCATAAGTCTCATTGACGTTCACACTGAGGCTCACGGATATATGAAAGAGGGAATGATGATGATAAAGACCGTTTTTTTCAGAGGTGATATAATATGAAAAAGATAGTTTCACTTATTCTGTGTATTATACTTGTTACTTTTTCTCTCGCTCCGGCCGTCAGAGGCATTTCTTCATCAGAGGAATCAAAAGAATTTTTTGATGACGGCTCCTATGTTGTTACAGGCTTCAATGACGATGAAACGTTTGACAGCGATCTCGATGCTGAGGAGAGCACTGAATCGTCTTTCATTCAGAAGCTTATAGATCTTCTTAAAAGGATTTTAAGATTCTTCTTCGGTGAAAAAGTCGAAAGCAAGGATGAAAACGAAAACAACACGGTTAAACCGAGAACGGTATCAAAAACTAAATATGCAAAGTATTATGACTCACAGGACAGGCTTCTGTGGAGTGTGTATCTTACAGGCTACTTCAGATATGACGGCGAAAAGGTCGAATGCACAGATGTGTCTGTTTCTTATGATATCAAGGATTCAGATTGGAAGCTGATTTCGGTAGAAGGCTCAAAGCAGGAAAACACTGCGACGGGAAGGTTCGTAATCCGTCAGTATAAGCTTGGTGTGCCTTTAAAGGAAATTGAAAAGAAACTGACTCTGATATGCGACCCGAACGGAAAAGTAAAATAAAAATGAGAGCTCCTCGACACTTCGCGGGAGCTCTCATTTTTATTTATTCTTATTTCATCTGAGCCTTGTAATAATTCATAAGACAGCCTTCAAGGATGATTGTCTTTTCTTCCTCAGTAAGACCCTTGACATAAAGGGTGATGTCTTCAATGCCGTCTTTGGTAATTACCTTTGCAGGGAATTCTTCAATGCCGTTTTTGATTTTTTCTTTGATGCCGGGTACGAACACATAGTCGCCGTGGTTGTAATTGAACTGTCTCTCTTTATCAATTGTGAAGGGGAGAATACCCCAGTTGATGCAGTTGCTTCTGTAACGCTTGGTTGCAAATTCATAGCAGATGTTACCGAAGCCGCCAAGCACCTTCTGGCATGATGCTGCCTGCTCTCTTGCAGAGCCGTCACCGGGGCGGCAGGCGAATACACATGAGCCGAACTGAGTGCTCTTTGCTGCTTCTTCACCGTTTTCACATACCCTTGAAAGCACATCAATAACTTCAGCGCTGCTGTTGCCGTCACGTCTTTTTGCCTCCTCAGAAGCCACAGCCTTTGCTCTGGGAACATAATCAGGCTCACGGCGTGAAAGGGCGAATTCAGCCAATTTCAGGGGATTTGAACGGTAGGAAGAGGTTTCACCTGAGGGGATAAGCTCGTCTGTTGTGGTAACATCGTCGTGAATAACACAAGCAAGCTTAAGAAGAAGATTATCTTCAAGGGCATACATCTTGGGCCAGTCTGTGATGTTGGGACCGAAGCGAAGCTCTGCATTTGTGTCAGCCTTACCGAAGCCCTGATATACTCTCTTTTCATAAACGCCCTTTTCAAAGGTGTATTCCTTGTTGTAGTCGGGAATTTCAACATCAGTTGCAGCAGTGAGAACACCCTGATTGAGTGCTGTTGCAGCAATTGAACGTGAATCCACAAGAGCAACGGAAGCGAGCTGACCGTCACCGGGCTTGCTGCCTTCTCTGTTGGGGAAGTTACGGGTTGTGTGTCTGATTGAAAGACCGTTGTTTGCGGGCACATCGCCTGCACCGAAGCAGGGACCGCAGAAGCATGGCTTGAATACTGCACCTGCCTCAAGAAGCTTTGACTGAACACCGTTTCTGATAAGTGCAAGGTTAACGGGTACACTTGAAGGATAAACAGAAAGGTTAAAGTAGCCGTCGCCTGTGCTTTTGCCGTCAAGAATTGCGGCAGCCTCACAGATGTTTTCGAACATACCGCCTGCACAGCCTGCGATAACGCCTTGATCAACATAAATTTTACCGTTTCTCACCTTGTCTCTCAGGTGGAAATCAACCTTATCACCGAACTGAGCCTTTGCTGCCTTTTCAACCTCATAGAGAATGTCGGGGTTCTGCTGAAGCTCATGAATTGTGTAAGCATTTGAGGGATGGAAGGGCAGAGCAATCATGCTTTCAATTTTTGAAAGGTCGATTCTGATTGCCATGTCATAGTAAGCAACATCATCGGGCATAAGAGCCTTGTATGCTTGGGGTCTGCCGTGAATTGTATAGAAATCCTTAACCCTTTCATCTGTTTCCCAGATTGAGGACAGGCAGGCAGTTTCCGTTGTCATAACGTCAATGCCGATTCTGAAATCCATTGAAAGGTTCTTCACACCGGGACCCACGAATTCAAGAACCTTGTTTGTTACAAGACCTTCCTTGAACACTGCACCGCAAAGAGCAATTGCAACGTCGTGAGGTCCTACACCTGCCTTAGGTGCATTTTCAAGGTAAACAAGAACAACCTCGGGAGGGTTAACATCCCATGTGTTTTTGAGCAGCTGCTTTGCAAGCTCGGGACCGCCTTCACCAACGCCCATGGTACCGAGAGCACCGTAACGTGTATGGCTGTCAGAGCCAAGGAGCATGTTGCCGCATTCTGACATCATTTCTCTTGCATACTGGTGAATAACAGCCTGGTTTGCGGGAACATAGATACCGCCGTATTTTTTTGCGGCAGAAAGTCCGAAAACATGGTCGTCCTCGTTGATTGTGCCGCCTACTGCGCAAAGGGAGTTATGGCAGTTTGTCAGAGCATAGGGAATGGGGAAGGTTTCAAGTCCGCTTGCTCTTGCTGTCTGGATAATGCCCACATAGGTGATGTCGTGAGAAATGAGGGAGTCAAAGCTGATTCTCATTTTTTCGTCATCGGACTTCGTGTTGTGAGCGTTCAATATTGAATAGGCAATTGTGCCGTTTCTGTCGGCTCTTTCGGAAATCCCCATTTTGGAAAGCTTTGCTTTCTGTTCTTCTTTTGTGCCGTCAATGAGTGTTCTGCCTTTAACAAGGTGAACACCGTGGTTTATAATTTCAAGCATATTAATAATCCTTTCTTCTGATTCGCGATTCGCAATGCGCGAATTGTTGTTTCATCTGCGGTAAATTCTGTTTATTTCTCTGAAGTAGGCTTCATCAATGCTTCTGAGTCCGTCACCGCTTATTCGGAAGGTCCAGTTTTCGTCACTTGTGCCGGGAATGTTCATTCTTGCATCCTTGCCGTAGCCGCACATATCCTGAACGGCAACAATCGCCGTGTTTGCACTGCTGCGCCATACTGCTTCAATCACTGCCCTGCATGAGCCGCTGTGTGCTCCTCCGTCGCCCCAGTTGCTTTCGCCGAAGCAGCAGTAACGAAGTGCAAAGGCTCTTTCAGCCTCAGATGCATCCCACAGCCAGCCGAGAATAGTGTTGTTGTCGTGTGTGCCCACATAGGCAACAGAGTTTTTGGGGTAATTATGAGGCAGGTGAGTGCTGTCGCCGTTGGGGTCAAAGCCGAACTGAATAACTCTCATTCCGGGGAAGCGTGAATCCTCAAGCAGCTTCACAACATCCTCACCGAAGGTGCCAAGGTCCTCTGCAACAATGTCTGCATCACCGAGAGCTTGTTTCACCTTGTTGAAAAGCTTCATGCCCGGACCGTCAATCCATTCACCTGTTTTTGCAGTTTTACTTTCTGCAGGCACAGCCCAATAAGATGCGAAAGCTCTGAAATGGTCAATTCTCACACTGTCATAAAGCTTCAGTGAGCTCTGAATACGGTGAATCCACCACTCATAGCCGTCCTTTTCCATTTTGTCCCAGTCGTAAAGGGGATTGCCCCAGAGCTGACCGTCCTCGGAAAAGTAATCGGGGGGGACACCTGCAACCTTTGTGGGTGCAAGGCTTTTTTCGTTAATCTGAAAAAGCTCTCTGTTGCTCCACACATCGGCACTGTCACGGCTGACGTAAATGGGCATGTCACCGAGAAAGCGTATTCCCATACTGTTGGCAGCTTCCTTAAGGCGTCTCCACTGGGTGAAGAAAATATACTGAGTGAAAATGTAAAAATCAATTTCACCTGTGAAGCTTTCCTTGTCCTTCAGAGCATTTTCATATTTTGCATGAGCTTCGTCCCACTCCCACCAGGGCTTTTCCGAATAGTGATTTTTAAGCGCCATATAGTATGCAAAATCAGCAATGCGGGAATTCTGCTGAGAGAAAATATCAATAAGAGCTTTTGTGTCACCGTTTATTCTTCCAAAAGCTTTTTTCAGTGTGCTGAGCCTTTTTTCATAGGTGAAGGCATAATCCGTGCAGTAAATACTGCCGCTGTATTCGTTGTCATGAAGCTCATCTTCTGTAATAAGTCCCTCATCAAAAAGCTGCTTCGGGTCAATAAGAATAATATTGCCTGCAAAGGCACTGCAGGAGCAGTAGGGAGAGCCGCTTCCGTCAACGGGATTGAGAGGTAACACCTGCCACAGTTGAAAGCCCATGTCACATAATTTTTTTGCAAAGCCGAGTGCCTCTTCACCCATAACTCCCACGCCGTATCTGCCCGGCAGGGAGGTAAGATGCATAAGCACGCCGGCTGTTCTGTAATTTATCATTTTTTCACTTCCAGAATGCGATTTCTATATATTATACATTGTAATACTTAACCTTGCAAGTGAAAAGATGAAGAAAAATAAATAATTCCTGCAATTGACAAGGTGCTATGAAGTTGATATAATCTCCTTTATGTGAAAGAAATACGGAAAAGGGGCAAGTGCTGAATGAAAAATACAGAAAAAACAGAACTTTTTGAAACCATGCCAATACCGAAGGCAGTACTTTCAATGTCCTTGCCTACGGTAATAAGCTCCCTTGTTATGGTCATTTATAACCTTGCAGACACATTTTTTGTGGGAATGCTCAACGACCCTGTGCAGAATGCCGCCGTAACTCTTGCAGCTCCCATACTGCTTGCCTTCAATGCCGTGAACAATCTTTTTGGTGTAGGCTCTTCAAGCATGATGAGCAGAGCCTTAGGTGCAAGGGATAGTGAAACGGCAAAAACAAGCTCTGCCATAGGCTTTTACTGTGCGCTTATCTGCTCCTTGCTTTTTTCGCTGCTGTTCACCTTTTTCCGTTCACCGATGCTGACGGTTCTTGGTGCTGATGAGGTGACGGCAAAGGCAACGGCGCAATACCTTATGTGGACAGTTTCCTTTGGTGCAGCACCGTCAATTCTTAACGTTGTAATGGCATATATGGTTCGTTCTGAGGGTGCCTCACTTCATGCAAGCATCGGTACAATGAGCGGCTGTATACTGAACATTATTCTAGACCCGATTTTCATTATGCCATGGGGACTCGGTATGGGTGCTTCAGGTGCAGGTCTTGCAACATTTATTTCAAACTGCTTTGCTTTAATATATTTCATTGTGCTGACAATTGTGAAAAGAAAAAGCACGGTTGTGTGTCTGAATATCAAAAAATTCCGATTAAAGAAGAATATTGTTGCAGGTATTTTTGCCGTTGGCATACCTGCCTCAATACAGAACCTTCTGAATGTTACAGGCATGACAATTCTGAACAATTTCACTTCTCCGTTTGGCGCAGATGCCGTTGCCGCAATGGGTATTGCCCACAAGGTGAATCTTATACCCTTGCAGGTGGCACTGGGTATTTCTCAGGGTATAATGCCTCTTATCAGCTACAACTATTCGGCTAAGAATTACAAGCGAATGAAGAGCTTTCTCATTTTTTCCACAAAGATTGTTCTTGTTCTTATGTGTGCTGTTGCTGTTATATACTTCTTCTTTTCAAGGGAGATTTCATCAATATTTATCGACACTGCCTCTGTTATCGAATATTCGGGCAGATTTCTGCAGGGAATGTGCATCAGTCTTCCCTTTATATGCATGGACTTTATTGCCGTGGGCGTTTTTCAGGCTTGCGGAATGGGAAAAAAGGCGCTCACTTTTGCCATACTCAGAAAGATTGTTTTTGAAATTCCTGCAATTTATGTTCTTAATCACTTCTTCCCTCTTTACGGCCTTGCATGGGCACAGACCGTTGCAGAGGTTGTGCTTTCGGTGATAGCACTTGTTGTGCTTGTGAGGATGTTCAGAAAGCTTGAGGGGGAAAAGGACGAAAGTTCTATGAAGTAACAGTAAAAATTTTTATAAAGGGTGTTTAAAATGAAGAAAAGTGTTTCGGTTATAGGCCTCGGTAACAGAGGAACAGAGTATATGAGATTTCTCAGGTCCTTCCACTCATCAAAGGTTGAAATTCATTCAATCTGCGATATAAGGCAGCAGGCTCTTGATGATATAGCTCCTATCTACAACCTGCCAAAGGAAAGGCAATATCTTTTCACTGAGGAGTTCTTTGCAAGAGGTGTGCTTTCAGACGGGCTTATCATTGCAACTCAGGATGCAAGCCATTTTGAAATAACAAAAGCTGCGCTGAATACGGGCTATAAGCTGATTCTGCTTGAAAAGCCTGTCAGCGGAGCTGAAGAGGAATATAAGCTTCTTCGTGACCTTGCAAACGAAAAGGGTGCAATGCTGCTTATATGCCATGTTCTTCGCTATTCAAATTACTACAGAAAAATCAAAGAGGTTATAGAAAGCGGAGAAATTGGTGATATCATTTCAATCAATCACACTGAAAACGTGGGATATTTCCATTTTGCACACAGCTTTGTAAGAGGCAACTGGCGTGACGAATTCACTTCAACACCCTCCATTCTTGCAAAGTGCTGCCATGACCTTGACCTCATTGCATGGTTTATTGACAGTCCCTGCCTTTCTGTGAGCTCGGTAGGTGATGTAAGACACTTCAAAAAGGAATGTGCTCCCGAGGGCGCAACACAGTGGTGCATGGGCGGCTGCAAGGCTAAAAAGAGCTGTCCCTTTGATGCTGAAAGGCTTTACATAACAGATCCCTTTTATAAGGCTACCTTTGTCAAGTATATGAAGCGTACACTCACAGGAAAGCTGAACAGCACCGGCTCTGAGGTGCGCGAGGCAGTAATGCACGGTGACTACGGAAGATGTGTGTATCTTTGTGACAACAACGTGTGCGACCATCAGGTGGTAACCATGACCTTTGAAAACGGAGCTGTTGCTGTTCTCAACATGACGGCGTTTTCAGATAAATGCTTCCGTGAAAGCCATATTATGGGCACAAAGGGTGAATTGATAGGCTATGGAGCAAAGCTTGAAAAAAGAATCTATGGCGGCAGAAAACAAAAGCTTCACACGGGAACGGCAGATATACTCGGTCACGTTGAGGGCGACTTCCGTCTGATAAACGGCTTTGTGCAGCTGCTTTGCGGTGAAACGGCAGACCTTAAGGACATTACCACAATCGATGCAACAATAATCAGCCACGATATGGCTGTTGCAGCTGAAAAATCAAGAAAGAACGGCGGTGTACCCGTTCTTATGAAGAAATGAGAATAAAAGACTTCAGCACTCTGTCGGAGGTGCTTCGTTTCGAAGCAAAGCCTTTGAAGAGTGCTGATTTTTTTTGTGAAAACTACTTTAATTCTTTTATTAAATATAGTATAATAAATTGATTATGCCATAATATCAATGTAAAAGTCAGGAGGGACACTAATGTTTGTAGATAAAGCCATAATTAAAATCAAAGCAGGCGACGGCGGTAACGGTGCCGTAGCCTTCCACAGAGAAAAATATATCACCTCAGGCGGACCTGACGGAGGTGACGGCGGTAAGGGCGGAGATATTGTTTTTGTTGTTGACGATAACCTTTCAACTCTTGCCGATTTCAAGTACAAAAGAAAATACAAGGCGCCCAACGGTATGGACGGTCAGGGTGGCAGAAGAAACGGTAAAAAAGCTGAAGACCTTATCATTAAGGTCCCCAGAGGTACCGTTATCCGTGAAAATGAAAGCGGAGTCGTAATGGCGGATATGTCCACCGACGACCGATTTGTTGCTGCAAAGGGCGGCAGAGGCGGTTGGGGAAACAGCCACTTTTCAACCCCCACACGTCAGACTCCGAGATTTGCAAAAAGCGGTGCCCCCGGTGAAGACTGGGAGGTAACACTCGAATTAAAGCTTCTTGCCGATGTAGGTCTTTTGGGCTTTCCCAATGTCGGTAAATCAAGCTTCATTTCCGTTGTTAGTCAGGCAAAGCCCATTATTGCAGACTATCACTTCACAACAATCACTCCCGTTCTGGGTGTTGTGTCCTTGGGTGAAGGCACTTCCTTCGTCATTGCCGACATCCCCGGTCTTATTGAGGGCGCAAGTGAGGGTATCGGTCTGGGACATGCATTTTTGAGGCATGTTGACCGTTGCCGTATGCTTGTTCACATTGTTGACGTTGCAGGCAGTGAGGGCAGAGATCCCATTGAGGATTTTGAAAAAATCAACCTTGAGCTTGAACGCTTCAATCCCGAGCTTGCTGAAAGACCTCAGATTGTTGTTGCAAACAAAATCGACCTTGCAGAGGATGAGCAGAGACAGCGCTTCAGAGAGTATATTGAAAATCTCGGCTATCAGTATTTTGAAATGTGTGCTCCCATTCTTGAGGGCACAAAGCAGGTTATTGATGCCGTTGCTGCAAAGCTGCAGACCCTTCCTCCCGTAAGACAGTATGAAGCAGAGGACATACCCTTGGAAACTCTTCTCAAAAAGCAGGATACAGGCTTTACAATCACCGTGCAGGACGATATTTATATTGTTGAGGCTGAGTGGCTCATTAAAATTCTTTGCCGCACAGACCTTGACGACTATGAATCACTTCAGTATTTCCAGAGAGTTCTTGTTTCAAGCGGTATCATTGATGCGCTTCGTGAAAAGGGGATTCAGGAAGGCGACATTGTAAGTATTTATGATTTTGAGTTTGAGTTTATGAACTAAGATAAATTCGGAATTCAGAATTCGGAATTCGGAATTGCGGGAGGGTCTGATGAAAATGTCAGCCGTAAGCCGCACATAGAGTACACATTGTCTCTGCTCGGATCTGAATTTCTTTCCCGATTAATAAAGAAGGACATTTATGAGATTATACGATAAAAACTGTGATGTTAATAACTTAAGCCCACTGAACCTTGCCTTTATAGGTGACACGGTGTTTGACCTTTTTGTGAGGGAAAAGCTTGTTTGCGAAGCCAACAGACCCGTAAACAAGCTTCACAAAAGTGCAACAAAGCTTGTCAAGGCATCGGCTCAGGCTCAGGCTGTTATGAAAATTTCCGATAAGCTTACAGAAAAGGAGCTTTCCGTACTTAAAAGAGGCAGAAATGCCCATACTAATCACAAAGCAAAAAATGCAGATGTGATTGACTATCATTATGCAACGGGACTTGAGGCTCTTTTCGGTTATCTTTATTTAAACGGTGAGGCCGAAAGACTCCGTGAGCTTTTTGAAATGATAGCTGAAGACGAAAACCCTGAACCATAACCCCGACCGCCGCTCTGCGTTTGCTTTGAATATGCTCACTGTGAGGTTTTTATGAAATTCAGACGCACGGTTATCGATTTGCTTTATTGTGTTGCAGGCTCTGCAATTTTCAGCGTTGCCCTTAATATGTTTGCAGTGCCGAACGATATTGTTCTCGGAGGTCTTACGGGACTTGGTACAATTGTCAACCACTTTTTCCCGTTTGTGCCCATCGGTACATTCATTTTTGCTCTTAATGTGCCCTTGTTTGTTTCGGCAAAGCTTTTTCTGAAAAAGGGTGCGCTTACAAGAACGGTTGCGGCAACGGTGATTTTTTCCTTTTTCATTGACCTTGGTGCAGCCTTCATACCGCCTTACAGGGGAGATATAATGCTCACCTGCATTTTTTGCGGAATACTTTCAGGTCTGGGACTTGCCCTTGTTTTTCTCACGGGGGCCACAACGGGTGGTACTGACATAATTGCAATGCTTATAAAAAGCAGAAGACCTGATTTTTCCATGGGTAAAACCATGCTAGTTTTAGACGGACTGATTGTGCTTCTTTCCGGTGTTGCCTACGGAGAAATTGAAGCAATAATGTATGCGCTGATTGTGATTTTTCTCACTTCAAGGGTTATTGATTTTGTTCTTTACGGTGCCGAGCACAGCAAAATGCTTATGGTTGTTTCAGAAAAGAACAGGGAAATTGCCGCTGTTATAATGTCAGATTTTATGAGGGGTGTTACCTTCCTTGAGGGAAGGGGAGGTTTTTCAGACAAGAAAAAAACGGTTCTGTGGTGTGCTGTGAGAGCATCTCAGGTGCGGAACATTAACCGTGTGATAAAAGAAACAGACCCACATGCCTTTACCGTAATCTGCGATGCAGGTGATGTTATCGGCGAAGGGTTTACAGATTGAATGCAAAATGCAAAGTGCAAAATTGCGGGCAACATCAGATAAATCGGGAAACTTGTACCCGCTAAGTTTACCTAAGCATTAAAGTTCTTTGATTCTTTCTTTCAAGAAAGAATGCCTTGCGGCGAGCATAGATTTAAAAAATACAGAAAAGGAGCACAGTGATATGAATTCAAACAGCTCAAACGATAATTTCTGGCTTATTAAAACAGCCGATAAAAAAGTAAATGTGAAGGGCGCAGCCTATCTTGATATGACCGTCTGTAACAAGGACGGTGAAATGAATGCAAAGCTCTGGGATTACAGTGAGCTTGCACACGGTGTTTTTGCTGCAGGTGACCTTGTTAAGATCCGTGGCAGCATTACTGTTTTCAACGGAAATAGCCAGCTGAGAATTGACAAAATCAGAAAGGTGAACGATAACGACGGAGTTGATGTTTCCGACTTTGTACCCTCAGCAGAATACAGCGGAGAAATGATGCTCGGCCTTGTGATGAACATAATTGCATCTGTTAAGGATGAGGAGCTCAGGCAGCTTACATATGCCCTTGTGAAGGACAGAGAAAAGGATATTCTTCACTGGCCTGCCGCATTCAAGCTTCATCACGCAATAAGAGGCGGACTTCTCTATCACACCCTTTCAATAATAAAGCTTGCTCAGGCAGTTTGCATGATTTATCCGTCTGTTGATAAGGACCTTCTTTTCTGCGGTGCAATTGTGCATGACCTTTGCAAAATTGATGAATTCGATTTAAGCTCTGCCGGTCTTGTAACAGGCTACAGTGTCAAGGGCGAATTAATCGGACACCTTGTTATGGGTGCAGTTAAGGTTGCTCAGAAGGCAAAGGAACTTGGAATCAGTGAAGAAAAAAGCATGCTTTTGCAGCATATGATTATTTCACACCACGGCGAGCCTGATTTCGGCGCAGCAGTGAGACCCATGTTCCTTGAAGCAGAAATTCTCAGCCAGCTTGATAAATTGGACGCCACTATTTACGAAATCACTTCAGCAGTGTCTGAGGTGGAGACAGGTGAATTCACTGCAAGGCAGTGGGCACTTGACAACAGAAAGCTTTATAACCACGGCAGAAAAGAATCAAAGCCGAAAGCGATTCTTGAATAAATTCGCGATGCGCAATTGCGGGAAGATTGAGCAGGAGAAAGACCAATCTACCCGCTGAAGTTACTTCTTTTGACGGCTCTTTGAGGGAGAAAATAAGGAATTCTGAGAGGTAGAGGGGTCAAAGACGCAAGGTATTATATTGCAGCTGATTCTGTCCGCAAATTCCTGACTACTGATTGCTAACTACTGACTACTCCCATTTATTGGTTACACAAAGCAAAAAAATCCTTATTTTTCAAGGAAAATTAAGTAAAAAGGTAGAAAAAACTGAAATACAGTTGTTTTTACATAAAAAATATGATAATATTATAATAAGTTATTATGCCAAGGAGGATGCACCTGATGAGAGTTATTACAGGCTCTGCAAGAGGAAGACGTTTAATCACCCTTGAGGGAACCGATGTAAGACCGACAACAGATATTGTCAAGGAAGCTCTTTTCAGCATCATTCAGTTTGAAATTGAAGGCAGAAAGGTTCTGGACCTTTTCGGCGGCTGCGGACAGCTTGCAATTGAAGCACTGTCAAGGGGCGCCAGGGACGCTGTTATTGTTGACAGCTCCAGAAAGAGCGTTGAGGTTATCAAGCAGAATCTTGAAGCAACAGGCTTCACAAAGCAGGCTGTGGTTGTACTTTCCGACGCAGAGGCTTTCCTTTCAAGAAGAACGGAAAAGTATGACATTGCCCTTCTTGATCCTCCTTATTCAAAAGGACTTATTGAAAAGGTGCTGCCAAAGGCAGCTGCAGTGATGAATGAGGGCGGCGTAATAATCTGTGAAGCACCCTTTTCAGACGAGCTTCCCGAAAAAGCAGGTGACTTCGAGCTTAAAAGGAAGTACAGATACGGTAAAACAGGTCTGTTTCTTTACAGGCTTTCCGAAGAGGTGGAAATATAAATTGAAGCAAAAAATCGCAATTTATCCCGGTTCTTTTGACCCGGTGACAGAGGGACACCTTGAAATTATCAGAAGAAGTGCAAAGCTTTTCGATAAAATTATAGTTGTCGTTATGACAAATCACCGTAAAACAGGTCTTTACGCGTTCAGTGTGGATGAGCGTGTGGAGCTTATCAGAAAATGCACAGGTGATCTTCAGAACGTCAGCGTTGATTCATATATGGGACTTCTTGCCGACTATGCCAGGGCAAAGGATGCCACGGCAATAGTAAAGGGTCTGAGAGCTGTTTCAGACTTTGAGGATGAGTTTCAGCAGGCACTTGTTAACAAAAAGCTTAACGAGGAGGTTGAAACAGTCTTTCTGGCAGCAAGTTCTGAGCACATGTTTTTATCTTCGAGCATGATAAAGCAGATTTGTCAGCTCGGCGGAGATATATCCCCGTTTGTACCGGGTGAAATTAAAAACGAAATAATTGAAAAGTTAAAGAAAGGGTAAGTTAATATGTCAAATTTTTATGATCTTGAAACCGACCTTGAAGTCGAAGATGTAAGCTCCGGCGAAGAATACGAAGAATATGAGGAAATTTCCGAATTCGGTGCTTATGATGAAGCAGATGCAGATTCAAAGTGGGGCGACCTTGATTTTGAACAGCTCGTTGCTGAAATGGCAGATTTGATCGCAACAAGCAAGAAGTATCTTTTCTTCTCAAAGAAAAAGAGAGTTGTTAACGGTGAAGAAATCACACACCTTGTTCAGTTCATTCAGAACAAGCTTCCCGGTGAAATCATTGCTGCAAGAGAAATTCTTGAAAAGGAAGACGAAATCCTCACTTCTGCAAAGGACGAAAGAGATGCTATCCTTGCTGAAGCACACAGACAGGAAGTTGAAACCGTAAACAAGGCTAAGACCTATTATTCTGACACAGTCAAGAAGGGTCAGGACGATGCTGCATCAATCATCGCAAGAGCAAAACAGCAGGCTCAGGAAATGGTTGAAGAAAGCAACATCTACAAAATGGCAAGAGAAGAAGCAGAAAGAATCAAGGAAAACTGCGAAAGAGAAACTCAGGCAATGGTTGCAAAGGCAACTGCAGACTGCAACGAGTACAAGGAGCAGGCAAGACAGTATGCAGTTTCCGTTGTTGAAGGTGCACGTAACTTTGTTGCCAACAGCCTTGCAGGCTATCAGGGCATTGCAATGACAAACCTTGACCAGATCAACAAGGTTAACACTCAGTTCCAGAGCGAATATGCAGCTCAGGTAAGAGCACTCGGTATTGTTAAGGACTGAGAATAGTATTAAAGCGGTGATTAATCATCGCTTTATTTTTTTGAAAAATATTGACAAGGAACCTTCTTTCAGATAAAATAAAGGTGTGAGTTGTTCACAGAAAATTAATAATCAGGAGATGATATTTATGTGGGAAAGAATATTAGCGTTTTTTATGTCTATAATAGCCTTTTTTGCAGGCCTGTTCGGAATTAACATTGACAAAAGCAACCCTGAGTATGTATATAACAACCTTGCATACGGCTCTCATGAGCGTCAGGTTATGGATTTGTATCTGCCTGAGGAAAATGACGGTGAGGTTGGTCTTGTGCTTATTATCCACGGTGGCGGCTGGATATCAGGTGACAAGGGAATATATAGGAGTGCCCTTGACACTGCATGCAACGATTTAGGCTATGCGGCAGCATCTATCAATTACCGTTACATTTCAGAAACAGTTGACATGCATGACATTATTGATGACATTGAGGCAGCTCTTTCCAAAATTAAAGAAACAGCAAAGTCAAAGGGAATTGAAATTAACAAGGTACTTCTCACGGGCTCTTCAGCAGGCGCCCATCTTTCAATGCTGTATGCTTATTCTGAAAAGAACACTGCACCGATTACCCCTGTGGCTGTTGTAAGCAATTGCGGACCTACAGATTTCACAGACGAAAAATTCTATATCAACAATGACCTTGGTGATGAGGAATTTGTTTCTCTGCTCTTCTCTTATGCCTGCGGACAGAGGTTTACCTATGCCGAAAGAGCAACTGCAAAAGAAGCCTTGCAGGCAATTTCTCCCCTTTATTATGTTGATGAAAGCACTGTCCCCACAGTTATCAACCACGGACAGAAGGATACAATTGTGCCTTACAGCAATGCAACTGCCATTGTTGAAAAATTTGAAAAGTACAACGTACCTCATGACTTCAACAGCTATCCCAATTCAGGACATGAGCTTGGCAAGGATGAGGAAAACATTAAAATTGCCGATGATTTGCTTTATGAGTATCTCAGAACATATCTGGGAAAAGAAGCAACAGCAAAATGGTAAAAGCATAATATATAATAAGGGCGACACTTCCTTTGGTAGTGTCGCCTGAATCATTACGTTTTTATATTTTTTTATTGTATTAATATGTTGAAAGTGATACAATAAAAGTATGAAGAAAATATTCATAAGGGGTGTTAAAATGGAAAAATTTGATATTCTGGTTGTTGGCGGTTCAACAACGGGCTCATGGTTCGCAAGAAGAATGGCTGAAAGAGGGCACAAGGTTCTTGTGATTGAAAAGGAAAAGCCGGATAATGTTTCACGTGCCTATGACATTTTCCACATGACCAAAAAGGAAATGGAGCAGTTCGGGCTTGAAATTCCCGAGGAGGGCTCAAAGGAATTCGGCTTCTTTTTTGACGGCTCTCCCATGCTGTCACCTTACGGAAACTATCCCAAGAAAACAGTACCCAACACAATTGTCGGTCTTCACAAGCATGAATACATAATGATGATGAACGATTATGCTGAAAAGGCAGGTGCAGAAATACGCTACGGCGCTGCCTTTACCGATTTCATCAGGGACGGTGGTAAGGTAGCAGGTGCGAAGTACAAAACGGAGGATGGCGAAAAAGAGGTTTATGCAAAGCTTGTTGCCGACTGTACGGGCATACCTGCAGTGGCAAGAACAAAAATGCCTGACGATTCAACGGTTGAAAATTATAAGCTCACTCCCGAAGACATATTCTATGTTGTGCTTTATTATGCAGTTTATGAAAGTGAAGATGTGAACCCTATGGAGCTTCACTCCTCATTCCTCAATTACAAGGCTGTGTGGTCTGCACCCTCAGGAAATCCTCACGGTGCAATTCTGGGTATCGGCGGAAACTACAGCTATGAGTATTCCGAAGAGGTATTCAAGGATTTCAGGAAGAATGTTCCCTGGCCCAGATATACAGTTGAAAAGGTTGAAAAGGGTATGACCCCTTACCGCAGAGGCATTTATTCCTTTGTGGACGATAACTTTATTGCCCTTGGTGACACTGCATGCCTCACAAAGCCCACCTGCGGTGAAGGCTGTACCTCCTCACTTGTTCAGTGTGCAATTGCCGTTGATGTTATTGACGGACTTCTCAAGAACGGAAAGGCACTGACAAAGGAAAACATGTGGTGCATCAACAAGGAATACCTCAAGCAGCAGGGCATAGCCTTTGATTCAATGAGGGCCCTTCTCAAGGGTGTTGTTTCAACCTCTTATGATGAAGCAGAATACATGTTCAAAAATGATATTATATTCAGTGAAAAAATACTTGGCGGCGGAGGTGAGGACCTCCAGATCGGTGCTGCTGACATTGCAAAGATAGTATCGGGCATGGCAATCGGTGTTGCAACGGGCAAAATCAGACCGTCCACAGTTAAGAAGATTGTAACGGGACTTCTGCAGAGCGGCGAAATAACAAAGCTTTACGAAGAATATCCTGAGACACCTGCAGGCTATTGGGACTGGAAAAAGAAGGCAGATGCACTTTGGGAGAAGGTTGGTCCCATGAGTGACATTTGTGATCCGGTGATACTCAAGAGGTTAGGAATTAAATAAATTCGCAATTCGGAATTGCGGGAGGATTGAGCAGAAGAAAAAACTCTTTGCCCGCCAAGTTTACCGAAGCAGTAAAGTTCTTTGGTTACTTTCTTTCAAGAAAGTAACGCCTGCACGGCGAGTGCGCATGAAAAAAAGAAAAGGCTACAGAATTTTTGAGTTCTGTAGCTTTTTTGTTTTATCAGTATTATCATCTTCTTTGTGCTTGTTTAAGTCAGCAGGTGATTGCCTTTTGCTATGAGCATTACCACTGCACTCTGCCCCGGAGCGCTCATGCCGCTTGGGCACATACTTTGGCTCAGTCGAGCGCCAAAGTATGCAAACCGCCATTTTTATCTTACGTAGGGTTATTCCTTATGCCTTATATCCGCCACATTCACCGCATGCGCCTTCGGCTTACCTACGTGTAAGCGTCGTAAATTCGGTTGTTTACTGAGTGACCTATAGAAAGCTTCCTGCAGACTTATAATTTTTCACCCTTGCATTCCGAACACTGTTGATGGTGAAGGAAGAGAACGCGGTCTGCATTTTGGCGAAGCCAAATTGCTTAGCGTCCGTTTTGAATCATGTTACCTTGATGGAATAGGCTGCAACGCTATAGACGGGCATCAGCAGACAGTAGCAATGTTTTTTTACGATAGTATAGAAAGCTTGCGGTTACTTCCATTGCTTCACTCAGGTGAAAGCAAAAAAGATTGCCCCAAGGGAAAGGTCGTAAACAAAACCTTCTTGCGGCTCTGTAGCACAATAAAAGCGTGCTTTTGCATACTTTTGCCACAATCGGCAAAAGTATGTGCCAAGCGGCATGAGCGGAAAAAATGAAAAATGCAAAATGCAAAGTGCAAAATTGCGAGTAACATCAGATAAAACGGGAAATTAGTGCCCGCTGAATTTACCGAACAGACAATAAAGAACAAAAGAAAAAAGGCTACAGAACTCAAAAATTCTGTAGCCTTTACTTTTTTAACAGTAACCAAAGAACTTAACTTTTTAATTATTTAACAAAATCAAGAATGTAAATGTCGAAAATGTTAAGAAGTACTCTGAAAATTCTGAACAGAATTTCAAGAATTTTGTTCATTGAGCCAATTGCATCAGCACATTCCTCGTCTGCTGCTTCTTCCTCATCGTCAACATACTCAGTGTTGATGTCGCCCTGAGCTGTGTCCTTCTGAATTGCAAAACGGTCAATGCTTTCAGCACCGTTTTCAGTGACACTATAGGCATCGAAATAAAGAATTCCGTCAACAATGCGGACTGCAGAGAACATTGAAGTATCAACGGAAACAATCTTTTCTGCTCTGGGGAAGTATTCGTCTGTGAGGGTGGGATCATTCTGAATATAAGTCTTCACACCGCTTGTGCCTGAAATAACATAGCTTGTACCCTGGGGCTGTACCTTTGCCTTGTAAACATTGCCGTCAAAGTTGAGGTATGCCTTTGTGTAAGCCTCCTTGGCGTTGCCGATAAGTGAGCCTGTTCTCATGTAAACATGGTCGTGACCCTGGAATACCATATCAATGTCAAGCTCAGGCATGAGAACTGAAAGCTGTTCTCTTATTGCACAGATATCGTTATCCTTATAATGTGAGCCGTTTGAATAGGGCGCTCTGTGAAGCATAACAAACTTCCACTGAGCAGAGCTTGAATTCATGTCAGCTCTGAGCCACTCAATCTGAGCTGATGAAATAGCTTCGTTTTCGTCAAGGTCTTCTGTGTTAAGAACGGCAAAGTGAGCGTTGTTATAATCGAATGAATAATACACACCCTTCTCGGTGTTCTGTTCGGGAACATTGGGAAGTGCAAAGAAGTTAACCGTTGCGCTCGTACCCATTGCCTCGTGGTTGCCTGTTGCAGGCATCATGTATGTATTCATAAGCTCGTCTGAGCCTGTGTTGAACATCCATGCCCACTGCTTGAAGTTGTCGCCGTGGTCAACAATGTCGCCTGTGTTTATAATGAAGTCTGCATCGGGAAGTGTTGCAAAAGCAGTGTCAAGGGTTTTTGCCCATGCTCTGTTATACTGCTTTTCGTTCTGGCTCTGGGGGTCAGCCATGTGGAAGAAGGTAACATTCTTGCTGCCGTCTGCGGTTGTGACAGTACCTGTTTCACTCCACCAGTTTCTTTCAGCGTCACCCACACGGTAGTAATAGGTTGCACCGGGCTCAAGGCCTGTAAGCTTCACAGTGTGTCTGTTGAGGGGGAATTCATAGGCAAGGAAGCCGATAAATCCGATGTCAATGCCGGGGAAGGAGCGTGTTACTTTTTCACTGTGAAGGTCAATTGTGAAGTCTGCAGAGGTGGTGGGCTCGCCGATGAATGCAGGCTCATATTCGGATTTATAAATTTCAATGTCACCGCCAACGGTTGACTTTGAGAACCAGCTGATGCTTGCGCTTGTGCCGTTTTCTTCACCAAGAGTAACACTAACTGCAGTGGGAAGACGGTAGTTTTCTCTTGTTACGGAAACCTCAACCTTTTCTGTTGAATAGGTAACACCGTAGTCACCCTTGAATATGGGATTGAAGTCACTTGAGAAGTCGTTGAGAACATATGCGATATAAACGCCGATGCCTTCAATCTGGCTGAAGGTGATGTATTTCTGTATTGCAAGCTGGTCAAGCACATCGTAAAGGTCCTTGTAGGGGAGAATCTCAAGGGCAAAGAAGGTGTCAACCAGGTTCATGTATGTGAAATCGTTTTTAAGCACATAGGAAAGAAGATAGTTGATGCCTTCGCCAAGGCGGTTACCGATTTCATCATCGTTGAGAAGCTTGTCAAGTCTGATTTCAAGCTTTGCAAGAATGCTGTCTTCAATGAGGTCGTGAAGAAGAAGGTCAACAAGTGTATCCCATACCTTCTGTGCGTTTTCGCCGCTTTCAAACCTTTCAATTGCATCCATAACAAAAGCGTCCTTTTCAAGCTCTTCATTGCCTTCAACCCAATATGTCATGGCTGAAAGAATAAGGTCGCCGAGAGTACCGGGGCGGCTTTCGTCACCGAAATGAAGAGTGTCAATGAAGTTTGTGCAGGGAAGGTCTGAAACAGTGATTGAAATAAGCTCTTCAACAAGGGAGTCGATAAGCTCAAAAAGGTCATCGGGGTTCTGAATGTAAAGGTCATAAATCTGACCGAGAAGGTCGTTTACAAACCACATGATGTTGTCTGTTGAGAAAATGTTATAGCCACCAAGAGCAATACCATTACCGATATAGGGCTCAAGGAAGCCACCGATGATTGCACCAAGGTCAATGTCAATAGATTTGAGGTATGCGTCGATGCTGCCCATTTCACCGATGTCCTCAACAACACCGCTGACATAGGATTTTACAATGCCCATAAGGAATTCCTTACAGTCAGCATATCCGTCGTCACTTGTAACGCCGCCGTAAGCAAGGGCAAAGGCAGCCTCTTTGAAGCTGTTGTTTTCATAGGTAACGCCGTCAAAGGTCATTTTCTTAGCAGCATCAAAGTTGACGGAATCGATATCCATTTCACTCACACCGTTTTCAAAGGTTCTGATTGTGAGCTCACGGTAGGTGTTGGGATAGCCGGTAACAGATGCAGTTTCAATGTCATAAAGTGCATCACCGTCATCGTTGATTGTAACGGCAACGTCATCTGTGTGAAGGTGTCCTGTGAAGGCATAGTTGATGCCCCATGCTGCAAACTGCTCTGCAACGCTCATGTAATCGTTGAGAACAAAGGCAAAGGTGATTGAAGGCTCAACCTCCATGTGAGCAGCAAGGCTGTGGTGTACCATAACCATGGGCTCCTTGCCGTCGGAAACAGCCTGCTTTGTAAGCTCTTCAATCCATGCCATAAGCTCTTCAGTTACTATACCCTCGGTGTGGTATTCCTGAATTTCTGTGAACGAATAAACGTTTGAGTCAATTACGATAAGTCTGTAATTATCGTCAAGGTCAACGGCATAGGAAAGCTGGCCCTGAACATTGTCGCCGGGCTTTGCATATTCGGAAAATGCAAGGTCATAGCCGTAGTCAGCATAAACCTGACGGAATTCATCGGCAGTGATGCTTCGTCCCTGCTCGTGCTTACCGTTAACAAAGGTGGATGCTCTGGGGCTGTTGATGTCGTGGTTACCGGGAGTAACAATGAATTCAACATCATAAGCAGCTTCATATTCGCCGAAGATTTTTGCAAGCTCAACATGAGCTTCATATTCACTGTCCTTTGTAAGGTCTCCGGGAACAAAAACATACTTGAGCTGAGGATTGCGGATAAGCATTGTGTCAAGAGCAGTTCTCACAATCTCATCTGAGTAGCGGTAAAGCTTTGCATTGATACCGCAGTAGTCAAGCCATGCCTGACACTCATTTCCCGTAAGTGACCTGGGGAAATAGTGAGTGTCGGAAAGAGTTGCAAAGGAAAGCTCGCTCTTAACCCTTCCGTTATTTGTCTGTGCAACCGAAACGGAGCCAACCATGCCGAAAAGAAGGCAGAGAGTCAGAAGTATACACAGAGCCTTTTTAAATTGTTTCATATTTTGTTTCCTCCTTATTAAAGAGCTTTATACAACAATATATTTTACCATAATATGTAAAAAATTTAAACAGAAAATAATTTTAATTTATATTTTGTGAACTGTTCCAAAACTAAAAAAGGCTTTTTGTGAGCAAATCACAATTACTTTTGCATTTTCAACAAAAAAGTTATAATAAAGCTCAGCATTTTGAACAAGGATTTTTTGCGTGAAAGGTAGATTTAATTTTAATGAAGTGGTACAATATACGAAGAACAGAAATAACGGAGGAAAAAGATGCAAAAGGAAAATAAAATGGGCGTAATGCCCGTAAAAAAGCTTGTTATCACAATGTCGCTTCCCATGATGGTGTCAATGCTTGTTCAGGCACTTTATAACATTGTTGACAGTGTGTTCGTTTCTCAGATTTGTGAGGACGCTCTCACTGCCGTATCCCTTGCCTTCCCTGCGCAGAATCTTATGATTGGTGTTGCAACGGGAACGGGTGTCGGTATCAATGCGCTGCTTTCAAGAAATCTTGGTGCAAAAAAATATGACAAGGTTAACAAAATTGCTGAAAACGGCTTGTTTTTGTCTGTTGTCAGTGGACTTGTTTTTATGCTTTTCGGCATTTTCGGAACAAAGTTTTTCTTCGCTTCTCAGATTGATGAGTCTTCTCCGATTTTTACATACGGCGTTGATTATCTTTCTGTTGTGTGCGGCTGTTCAATCGGACTTTTCGGTCAGGTAACAACAGAAAGACTGCTTCAGGCAACGGGAAGAACAACCCTTTCCATGGTAACTCAGCTTGTGGGTGCCATTGCAAACATTATTCTTGATCCGCTGTTCATTTTCGGCATCGGACCGTTCCCGAGAATGGAGGCAAAGGGTGCAGCCGTTGCAACGGTTATCGGTCAGCTTCTTGCTTTTGTTACAGGTCTGATTCTGAACAAAAGGTTTAACAAGGAGGTTAAAATCGGCATAAAGGGCTTCAGACCCGATATAAAAATAATCGGCAACATCTATAAAATCGGTGTACCCTCAATTGCAATGGTTGCAATCGGCTCCTTCATGACCTTCTGCTTCAACAAGATTCTGCTTGCATTTTCATCCACTGCCGCAGCAGTTTTCGGTGTTTACTTCAAGCTTCAGTCCTTTGTGTTCATGCCTATCTTCGGTCTTAACAACGGTGTGATACCCATCATTGCCTTCAACTACGGTGCCCGTAACAAGGACAGAATCACTCAGTGCCTTCGCTTCGGCTGTGTGATTGCAGTTTCAATAATGGCTCTTGGCACACTTCTTATGTGGCTTATGCCTGAAACAATGCTCCGCCTTTTTGATGCAAGTGAGGATATGATGGGTATAGGTGTGCCTGCACTCAGAATTATAAGCACTCACTTTGTTCTTGCAGGTCTCAGCATAAATCTGGGCGCCGCATTCCAGGCTCTCGGCAAAAGCTATTTTTCAATGTTTGTTTCCTTTGCAAGGCAGATTGTTGTGCTTCTTCCCGTGGCATATCTGCTTTCAAAAACAGGGGTGCTCAACTATGTGTGGCTGGCATTCCCAATTGCAGAGCTTATGTCTGTTATAGTGACAATCATCTGCTTTGCCTATGTTTATAAGAAAATTATAAAGCCCATTGCAGAAGCCTCTCACGAAAAATCGGCACTGTAAAGCGAGCTTATTGTTGTGAATAGTTTTTAAACACTTCCTTAAAAATTGTTGCAGACTATTCCAAAACTGTCGTTTGTGTTGTATTATATTGCTGCACCTTGGAGCAAAGGCTCCGATTAAAACGACAGCTTCTGATTCTCTAATATCAAGCAAGGTCCCGTAAGGCTTAACGGCTTACGGGACTTTGTGCTTTTATTCCAAAAGCTTATAATTGTATTGTAAAAGCTGTTGTTTTGTGTTACAATAAACTGATAATGTCTTTCATACATCATGCAGAAAAGAGATGAGCTTATGATTTCTGTTGCGCTTGCCGCATATAAGGGTGAAAAATATATTGAACAGCAGCTGCGTTCAATTCTGTGTCAGCTGTCCTATGAGGATGAAATCATCGTTTCCGATGATAAGCCGGGTGGACTTACGGAAAAAATTGTTAAAAGAATAGCCGGTGAGGACAGCCGTATAATTTATGTTGAAGGACCCGGTAAGGGTGTAGTATCAAATTTTATCAATGCAATAAGGCACTGCAAGGGAGACAAAATTTTCCTTTGCGACCAGGACGATGTGTGGCTTCCCAATAAGGTGAAAACCGTTATGGAGGAGTTTGAAAAGGGTGCAGACCTTGTTCTGCACAACGCTTACGTCACAGACGGTGAGCTGAACATTGTGAAGCATTCCTTTTTTGCCGAAAGAAACAGCAAAAAGGGAATTTTCAGAAACATAGTGAAGAATTCCTACATGGGCTGCTGCATGGCATTCGACAAAAAAATGCTCAGGTTCATTATGCCCATACCGAAGCACATTCCCATGCATGACCAGTGGATTGGTGTTATCTGTGACATTTACGGAACGGTAAGGCTTGTTGACCTGCCGCTGATTTATTACCGTGTTCACGGCGGCAATGTTACGGGCGGTGAGACCACAACGGCACAGAAGCTTCGCTGGAGAAGATACCTTGTTCAGAAATTATATAAACGTGTATTCCTTAAAAGGTAAGGTGTGAAAATGGAAAAAATCAAAGTCAGCGGCTGCATTGTAACCTACAATGCAAAGGACAAAATTTCCCCCACAATTGAATCGGTGCTTGAACAGACAAAGGGCGTTGACTTCACGCTTTATGTTGTTGACAATGCATCTCAGGACGGCACTGCAGAATATATAAAGCAGAAATACCCTCAGGTTGTTGTGATTGAAAGCAAAACAAATTCAGGCTTCGGAGCAGGTCACAACAAGGTTATTCCCTTCCTCAATTCAGATTATCATGCTGTAATAAATCCCGATATACTTCTGAAGGACGATGTTATAACAGAGCTTTCACGCTATGCCGAAAGTGACAGAAGCATCGGTCTTTTGTCACCGCAGATACGCTTTGAGGACGGCAGACTTCAGATGCTTGCAAAAAGGAATCCCACAGTGAGATATCTCGGAAACCATTGGTTTCACAAGGGCGATGAGCCCAATAAGCTGATGACGGAATACTGCATGCTCGATATGCCCGAGGATGAGCCCTTTGAAATTACCAATGCAACGGGCTGCTTCATGTTCTTCAGAACTGATGTTTTCATGGAGCTTGGAGGCTTCGACGAAAGATTTTTCATGTATCTTGAGGACTGTGACATAGCAAGGCGTGTAAGCAAAAAGTATAAAGTGCTCCATTACCCCATGGCAACGGTTTATCATTTGTGGGAAAGGGAGAGCAAAAGGAACAAAAAGCTTCTGCTTATTCACATTCAGTCAATTATAAAATATTTCCTCAAATGGGGAATACGCTTTTAAGGGAGATTTGCAATGGCTAAAATATCAGTAATAGTTCCTGCATATAACAGTGAAAAATTTGTTGGCGAAACCCTGGAAAACCTTCTTAATCAAAGCCTTAAGGACATTGAGGTCATTGTTGTCAATGACGGCTCAACCGACGGCACACAGAAGGTTATTGACGAATACTGCAAAAAAAGCAGCATCTTCAAGTCATACATCAAGGAAAACGGCGGTGTTTCAAGGGCGAGAAACTATGGCCTTGAAAGAGCAACGGGAGAATACGTGCTTTTTCAGGATGCCGATGACCTTTACAGTGACGGAAGCCTTGAGGCTTTTTATGAAACTGCAAAAAGAACAGGTGCAGACCTTGTTCTCGGCCGTCTGAAAACCTTCGGAAAAAACACTGTGAGCAAATATAATCCTTTTGCTGACAGACTCGCTTCAATGGAGAGCGTGGATACCTTCGATAAGATTCTTCTGTGGAGCTTCCTTGTAGGTAACAAATGCTATAAAAGGGAAAGGCTTATGGAAAGCGGGGTAAGGTTCCCCACCTATAAGTATTCGGAAGAGGGCGCCTTCTTCATGTCATATGTTTATACCGGTGCAAAAATTGCCGGAACAATGGATGCCTGCCTCGAATACCGACGTCACACAGAGCAGGAGGGACTTTCCGTCAGCCAGACCGTTAATGAAGACCTTGCCCGTTCCTTCAGCGGCTCACTCAGGGTGATTTACGATGAGGCTCAGCAGGCTGTCGCCAAGGCTCCCGACACAGTTGACAAGGAGGATTACATTCAGGAGGTTATCTATAAAACCGCCTATATTCTCATTTCTCAGTTTTACCGTCTGTGCTGGAGCAGTGACGACAAATGCATGACCTACTGTGCACAGGAGTTTGAAAGACTCCGCTCTCTTATGACAGAAGAGCGCTTCAGGGTTATGCAGCTGACAGATGCAGACCTTCACCTTGAAAACATGTTCCGCACAAAAAAGGAAATTGCAGAAAATCCGGGAATTTCCGTAATCATCAGAAAATCAGGCAATGATATGACAGTGCTGCTTGATTCGGTATATAAGCAGATATGCCCCATGTTTGAAGTTATTGTGCCTCAGAGCATGGTCGATAAGGGACTCATACCCGAAAAATATCTTACAATGGAAAATCTCCGCATTCTTCCCGATAAGGGATACATGAGAAAAGCAAGAAAGGCTGCTAGGGCAAGAAGAGTGATTGCCTTCAGAAAGCCCCGTAAGCTTGACATAAGAGATTTCAGAATGACCTACCGCTTTAAGAAAATCCCCAATATCTTAAAGGAGATCTTCTTCCCCGTAATGCTCAGAGGAATTGATTTTCTTTTAACAAAAAGGATTGTGAAATAAATGAAAAAACTGTTTTACAGCCTGTATGCACTGCTTTTTAATATAAGCCGTCTGCTTTTTCCTCTGAAGAAAAACAGAGCCGCCTTTGTTTCAATGCATAACGAAAACTTCAGGGACTCCCTCGGCTGTGTTTATGAAAAGATGAAGGAAAAGGGCGGATTCGAATTTGTGCTTATCACAAGGCAGGACCTGTCACTTAAAAATATAAGGGGACTTCTTTCTTTCTTTTTCGTGAAGTCACGTCTTCTTGCAACATCGGAATATGTTTTCCTCAACGATAACTTTATGCCCATGGGAAAGCTGAATTTCAGAAAGGAAGCTGTTATCACCCAGCTGTGGCATGCTGAGGGCGTTTTCAAAAAGTTCGGCATGCACATTCCCCAAAGCCCGGACCTTCGGAAAAGGGAGCTTGAAGGAAACAGAAAGCTTACCTATGTTGTTTGTTCAAGTGAGGGCATAAGAGATATATATGCCGAAGCCTTTGCAGTGAAAAAGGAGCAGGTGCTTTGCCTTGGTGCTCCGAGAGCAGACTTTCTTTTCAACAGTGAAAACAAAGAAAAGGCTGTCCGTAAGCTTCATGAGCTTTATCCTCACACAAAGGGCAAAAGGGTTGTTCTTTATGCGCCCACCTTCAGGGATAATCCTGAAAGAAACAAGGATATACTCAGCATGTTCCGCACAGAAGACCTCAAGGCTCTTCTTGGTGACGACTACTGCATTTTTGTGCGCCTTCACCCACAGATTCACGTTGAGGCAGGTCAGCTCACAGATGCAGTTGATGTAACGGATTATGAGGATGTGAGAGAGCTTGTTCTTTTTGCCGATGTTCTCATTACCGACTATTCTTCAATATGCATGGATTTTTCTCTTCTTAACAAGAAAACCGTGTTTTACGCCTATGACCTGGAGGAATACATAAAGGAAAGAGATTTCTATTTCGATTATGAAGACTATGTTCCCGGTGAGGTTGCAAGAACACTTGAAGAGCTTGCAGTGAAGGTGAAGGGCGGCTTTGACGAAGAAAAAAATAACCGCTTCAGAAATTTCAATTTTACTTATCCCGATTCGGAAAGCTCCGAAAGGGTAGTAAGATATATAACAGGTAAATAAAAAAATACGGTGTCACTGACACCGTATTTTTTTATTATTCACTGAGAAGTCCGTCAATGATTGAGCACCAGTCAGCGTAGCTTCTTGATCCGATGTAGGTCTGACCGACTCTGTTTCCGTTTTCGTCAAGGAAATAGGTTGTGGGAACTGAGTATACCTGACCTGCTTCGGAAGCAACAAGGGAATCACTCATGAGAATGTTTTTGTAGCCTACCTTTGTCTGCTTAACAATTTTCTCGGCTTCATCCTTAAGAGCCTTGCTGAAGGAGCCGTCCTTTGTCTGAGTAACGTCACAGACAATGCCTACAATCTGAAAATCATTGTCTGCATATTCCTGACTGATTTTCTGAAGGTCAGGCATTTCGTTTATGCAGGGACCGCAGAAGGTTGCCCAGATGTTTACCATTGTGAGCTTTTTGCCCTGAAGAGCTGTGTAATCAACCTTTTTTCCGTCAAGGTCAACGCTTTCAAAGGCTCCGAAAACACCGGGATTATCGCTGTCGGACTTTTTGTCTTCTGTTTTTTCATCTGACTGGCTCACTGCAGGCTTTTCTGCATTGCCGTCTGTTGCCTTTTCACCTGAGCATGCAGTGAAAACAAGAACAAGAGCAATAACAAGAGCCAGTATGGAGAGTATTCTTTTTTTCATAATAAGGTTACCTCGCTGTTATTTTTTTATGAAGCCGTTGACAAGCTTTTTGAAGCCGCCCTTTGTGCCGTTGCAAAGGTCAAGAATACCATCAACGCTCTTTTGTGAAAGAATGCCGCCGGTGAAGCCGCTGAAGGAGCGAAGAGGCATATCCTTGATTGATTCGGTGATCATGTCAGGATTTTCAGCAGTGAGAGCAACAATCTTTGCACCGTTCGTGAGTGCACCGTAAAGAAGCTTACCGAAGGGGCTTACTGCAACCTGACTTACAGAGCAGTTGATTGTGAGATCCCCCTTTTTAATATCACTGTTGTCGGGAATATCTCTGCCGAGTACGGCCTTGAATTCACTGTCGGGGATACGGTTTACTGCCTTGAGGTTATAGTATGAGGGTGCAGCTTCTGTGTAATCGGGTACTGCCACATCAGGCTTTGCAGTTGTGAGAGTGAGAGCTGAAGTGAGTCTGATATCTCTTGAGGATGAGCCCACAAGAACAGTGTATTCACCGCTTTCTGCATGCCAGTCGCAGATGTTGACGTTGTAGTAGCTGAAGGCTCTTTCGTCAAGCTCAATTTTAACAGTCTTTTCTTCGCCTGCCTTAAGGAATACCTTCCGGAAGCCCTTAAGCTCCTTTTCTGCCTTATAAAGCTTGCTTTCGGGCGCTGATACATAAACCTGAGCAACCTCTGCACCGTCAAGGGCGCCTGTGTTTTTTAGCTTGAAGGAAACAGTGATTTTGTCACCTTCCTTTGCCTTTTTCTTTGAAAGCTTTATGCCGCTGTATTCAAAGCTTGTATAGGAAAGACCGTGACCGAAGGGATATGCAACTGCCTTTGCAGCAGTGTCATAATATCTGTAGCCGACGAAGATACTTTCACGGTATTCAACTGTTCTGGGGCCCATGGGAAAGTAAGCTGAAGCAAGGTTGTCCTCGTTATAAACGGGGAAGGTTTCAGCAAGCTTACCTGAGGGATTGACTGCGCCGTAAATAATGTCATAGCAGGCTTCACCCGCAGCCTGACCGCCAAGGTACATGTTGAGAACAGCCTTTACCTTGTTGTCCCAGGGCTTCATCTGAACGGGTGAGCCGCAGGAAAGAACAACAATGATGTTTTCGTTAACCTTTGAAATCTCTTCAACAAGAAGAGCGTGAGAGGCGGGCATGTTGATATGCTTTCTGTCGAAGCCTTCGCTTTCGAATGCATCTGTAAGACCGATGAAAACAATAACCTTATCCTTGCCTTCAGCTGCCTTGACTGCATCTGCAATGAGGTCAGCGTCATAGCCGTCACCCTTGAGGGTGTATCCGGGAGCATAGGTGAAGGCTTGTGCTGTGTTTTCAAGGGCGTCAATAAATGAAACGGTTTTGTAGGGGTTGATATGGCTTGAGCCTGCACCCTGATAGCGTACCTTCTTTGCAAGTGTACCGATAACGGCAACGCTTTCGTGTCCCTTGAGGGGAAGGATGCTGTTTTCGTTTTTCATAAGAACTGCTGAATTTGCTGCAGCCTTTCTTGCAATTTCATGGTGTGCTTCAAAGTCAATGTCATAGCCTTCGCCTTCATTTTCCTTGCATTCGAAGGCAAATTTAATCATACGAAGGGCAATTTTGTCAATGTCCTCCATTGTGATGTCACCACGGTCAAGGGCAAGCTTGATGTTGGCATTGTTCATGCCGTTGTTGCCGGGCATTTCAAGGTCAAGACCTGCCTTGATGCCTTCAACTCTGTCATTGACTGCACCCCAGTCACTCACCACAATGCCCTTGAAGCCCCATTCTCCGCGGAGAATGTCTGTGAGGTAGCGCTTGTTGTCTGAAAGGTAGGTGCCTTCAATTCTGTTATAGCTGCACATGATTGTTGAGGGCTGCTCTGTTTTTACAATGTGCTCAAATGCGGGAAGATAAATTTCACGCATGGCTCTTTCGTCAGCAACGGTGTCAATGCACATTCTGATATGCTCTTCGTTGTTGGCACAGAAGTGCTTCAGGCTGACGCCGATGCCCTCCTTCTGAACACCGTGAACAAAGGCAGCACCCATTTTTGCGGTGAGATAGGGGTCTTCTGAAATATATTCGAAGTTTCTTCCGCAAAGAGCACTTCTTTTGATGTTTACACCGGGGCCGAGAACGGTTGTAACCTTGAGAGCCCTGGCTTCGTCTGCAATTGTTGCACCCACCTGCTCAATAAGCTCGGTATCCCATGAGGATGCAGTGGTAACAGCAGTGGGGAAGCAGGTTGATGTTTCAGATGCCTGCATGATGTTTGTGCCGGCAGAAACCTTTTCTTTTCTTAATCCGTGAGGGCCGTCGCTCATCCATACGGAGGGAATGCCTGCTCTTTCAATGTCGTTGGTAAGCCAGAAGGTCTTACCGGAAAGAAGAAGAAGCTTTTCGTCGAGGGTAAGTTTTGCAAGAATTTTCTCGTAATTTTGATTGCTCATCGTTTTTCTCCTTATAAATTATTTTATACATCATTAATAATACCAAAAAAAACGCCATAATTCAATAGGTAAAATAAATATACCTTCTGCACTTACACCGGACAAAAAGAAGGTTGCCACCGGCAACCGTCTTTTTTAATGCTTGCTGTTTATTACTTGACCTTATGGTATCTCAGATGACAAACATCGTCACCGTTTGCAATGGTTTTGGGCAAATCAAGCACTGAGGAATATCTTTCACCGATACCTCTGTCACCGCACATTGCAATGTCACAAAGTGTTGCAATTTCTTCATCGGAGCAGCCTGCCTTCTGCCATGCCTTGACAAGGGGGCAGTAATGAAACTCAATTTCAAGCTCATCATCGGTGCTGTTTTTGATATCCATTTCGAAAACCCACTGAGCAGGCTTTGTGAAAAGAGTTTTTCTCAGCCCCTTAAGAGAATCTGTTTTTCCTTTTTCAACAAGTCCCTGACCCTGCATAAGTCCGCAGCGCTTAACTGCAGCTGAACCGAAATCCTTGGGGTCAAGACCTCTTTTCTGCGCTTCATCGCAAAGAAGATAAAGCCAGGTTGCTCTGTGCTCAAGCTGTTCACGAACGGCAACAATTATTGGGTTTTTGATTTTCGCTTCGTTTTTTACTTTGCTCATTTTTTGTCTCTCCTTTTTTATTCTGACAATACGTTTTTGAAATATAGGATTTCTCCCGTGGGGTTAAAGATAATATTCTGAACCTTTTTACCGAGACCGTAATATTCCGGTTCCTCGTAAAGAGGCAGGATAACACAGCTTGAAGCGAGGTATTCCTCAGCTTTTACGGTGGCTTCAATTGTCGCTTCTTTACCGTCGGACTTTTTGATTTCATTAATCAGTTTATCATATTTGTTGCTTTTGAAGTTACAGATGTTATAAGCATTGTCTGAGGTGAAGCGCAGAAGACCGTTAAAGGCTGTAACTGAGGAATAAGAAACGGGGCACAGAGCAATCTGATATTCACCCCCGAGAACACGTGAGCGCAGCAAGGTGTCGTCAACAGCTTCAACAAAAACATTGAAGCGTACGCCTAAATCTGACTGCCATGACTGCATAAGCATTCTTACGGCGGTCTCGTGGCTCTGAGAGCAAAGCACCGTTACCTCAACATCTCTTTTTTCAATTTTCTTAAGGCCCTTTTCAAGCAGAGCCATGGGATTTTCGTTTTTATAAATTTCAAGCTGACGTGCATTTTTTCTGTATGCCTCACCTGAAAGCACCATTGAAGAGGGGATAATACCCTCTGCCGTGAATTCACCAAGCTGTGAAGAAAGAACAGCGGTGTCAAAGGCAGCAGTGATGGCACGGCGGATGTCAGCGTTGGCAAGGCTTTCGTCCTTGCAGTTGAAAACAAGAGAGGTGACAGAGCTTGTGAACTGACTCAGGGAGTATTTTTTACTGCCGGCGATTTCAGCTGCCTGTGAGGATGTGAGGGGTGCAACGTCATAGGTACCGTTTTTTATTTTCTCAAGCCTTGAAGCCTGCTCATTGTTCATTGAAAAATAAACAGAGGAGGGCTTTACGGATTGGGTATCGTAATACTTTTCGTTTCGTCTTAAGGTGATTGCAGTGTCGTCTGCCCAGTTGCTTATATAAAATGGACCGTTATATAAAAGGTATTTGATTCCCAGACCGTATTTTCCGCCTGTGATTTCAAAGAATCTTTCGTCGCAGGGCATACATGCCGGCTCAAGAAGTGTGTAAAGAAAGTCAGGGTCAGCCCATTCGAGGCTTATAACAAGGGTGTAGTTGCCTGTGGCTGTAACGCCGAGCTTTTCTTCACTTAACATGCCGCTGTTGACCTTTGTGGCATTTTTAATGCTGTAAAGGCTTTTTGCAGAAGGTGAAAGTGTTTCGGGTCTGAGAGCTCTTCTGAAGGCAAAAACAAAATCCTCAGCAGTGATTTTTGTGTCAAAGGAGGTTTCATAATCCTCACCGATGAGGGCACCTGCATACCTTGAAACACGCCACTGGCAGTCTTTTCTTAAATTGAAGGTATAGGTAAGTCCGTCAGGGGAAATGCGCCAGCTTTCAGCGCAGCCGGGGGCGATTTTTCCTTCGGAATCAATTGTGACAAGTCCTTCAAAGCAGTTTGCAATAATGTTTTTTGCTCCCACATCGGAAATAATCTGAGGGTCAAGGAACTTCGGGTCATTGTCAATGGGATATATTATCTGTGAGTCAGTGCCTTTTTTGCCGCAGGCTGTGAAGCTTATGCACACACAAACGGCAAGCATGAGGGCAAGAAATCTTTTAATCATAATTTTCCAATCCTTATTTTACATAAATACATTATTTTTCTTTATTCGAAACAAAATCGCAACCTTTGTGGTATAATTGAGTAAATAATATCTGAGGTGATTGTTTTGAACAATACAGTTATAGCAATTCTTTTGTGTGCTGTGCTTATACTTCTTATTATAAGCATTGTGCTCTTATTTATTTTGCTAAAAAAGAATAATAACAAAGAATATGAAACACTTTTATTGAGGGAAAAGGAAATCGGAGAAAAGGTTGACGCTCTTTCAAAGGATATGAATAATGTTATCCATGCAGAGTTTTCTCAAAGCAGAATTGAGTCTTTGGGTGCGCAGAAATCACAAAGGCAGGAAATCGGCGCCGCAATTGAGGGCATGAATCAGAAGCTTGCACATATGACAAAGGATAATTACGAATTCAACCTTAAAATGTCAGAGCTTATTTCGGCAAAGCTTCTTGAAATGCAGAAGAATAACGAAAAGAAGCTTGAGCAGATTCGTCTCACCGTTGACGAAAAGCTGAACGAAACCCTCACAAAAAGGCTTGATTCTTCCTTCAAGGCAGTAAGTGAGCAGCTTGAAAATGTTTACAAATCCCTTGGTGAAATGAAGGTGCTGTCTTCAGGCGTTACGGAAAATGTAACCTCTCTTAACAGAATACTCACCAACGTAAAGGCAAGAGGCACCTGGGCTGAGGTTCAGCTTGAAGGACTTCTTAACGAAACCATTCCCGGTATGTTCGACAAGAATGTTATGACAAACCCCGCATCAAGAAACATTGTTGAATTTGCCGTTAAAATTCCTTCAGGTGAGGACAAGGCAGAAATCACATACCTTCCCATCGACTCAAAGTTCCCCGTTGAAAGCTATATCCGTCTTTGCTCTGCGGCAGACAGCGGTGATTCTGCAATGGTGGATTACGAAAGAAAGAGCCTTGAAAGAACAATTCTTGACCAGGCAAAGGAAATCAGAAAGTATATCAACGAGCCCAACACAACACCCTTTGCAATTATGTATCTTGCAACAGAGGGGCTTTACAGCGAAATCATTTCCTCCAAAAACGGCATAGCTGAAAGATGTCACAATGAATATTCCGTTATGATTGCAGGTCCCAGCACAATCACGGCACTTCTGAATTCACTTTCAATCGGATTCAGGGCAATGGCAATTAATGAAAAGGCCAAGGAGGTACGTCAGCTTCTTGCAGCGGCAAAGATGCAGTATGATAAATTCGGTGTTGTTCTTGAAAAGGCAAAAAAGAAAATTGACGAAGCAGGCAGAAGCCTTGAAGAGGCTCAGAGCAGAAACACAATCATTCAGAAAAAGCTTAAGGGCGTTGAAGCCATTGAGCAGGACGCAGCTTCACAGATTTTAGGTTTAGAGGATGATATTCAATGAAAACATTAGGCTTTTATAACGGAAAATTTGACGAAATAGAAAATATGTCCGTTCCCATGTCAGACAGAGTATCCTTTTTCGGCGACGGGGTTTATGACGCAACCTATTCAAGAAACTATAAAATTTTCACCCTCGATGAGCACGTGGACAGATTTTACCGCAGTGCGGCAGAGCTGAGAATAGAAATACCCTACACAAAAAAGGAGCTCAAGGACCTGCTTTGTGAAATGGTGCGCAAGGTGGATTCCGACTGTAACTTTGTTTACTGGCAGGCAACAAGAGGCACCGGTATAAGAAACCACGCCTTCCCCACAGACGGAAAAAAGGCCAATATATGGATTACAGTCACACCGAAGAATATTGTTGACACATATAAGCCCGTAAAGCTCATCACAATGGAGGACACCCGTTTTCTTCACTGTAACATAAAAACCCTGAATCTTATTCCTGCCGTTATGGCATCGCAAAAAGCAAAGGAGGAGGGCTGTGATGAGGTTGTTTACCACAGAAATTCAAGAGTTACGGAATGTGCCCACAGTAATGTACATATAATAAAGGACGGGGTGTTTATAACTGCACCTGCAGATAATCTTATTCTTTCGGGCATTGCAAGGGCTCACCTTATAAAAGCATGTAAGAAGCTGGGCATACCTGTTGAAGAAAGGGAGTACTTCCTGTCCGAGCTTTTTGATGCGGATGAAATTCTCATTTCCTCTGCAGGCTCACTTGGTCTTGCTGCCGAAGAGCTTGACGGCAAAAAGGTGGGCGGCAAGGCAACAGAGCTTCTTCGTAAAATTCAGAATGAGGTTCACGAAGAATTTATGAAAGAAACAGAAGATTAATCTGTTCAGCTATTTACAACAAGGAAATTTAGGTTTATAATATTTCGGATGAAAGTGAGGTGAAATATCATGACAGGCTATTGCAGAGCTTATGCAAAAATTGACCTTGATGCAATTGTCAGTAACTTTGACAGTGTGAAAGAGAAAATCGGAAAAGATACTCTCACAATGGCAGTGGTAAAGGCTGATGCTTACGGCCACGGAAGCGTTGAGGTTGCAAGGGCATTGCAGAACAGGGCAGATTATTTTGCCGTTGCCACATTGAGCGAGGGCCTTGAATTAAGGCAGGCAGGAATAGAAAGTCCCATTCTCATTCTCGGCTACACCTCTCCCATGGAATATGAGCAGCTTCTTCAAAGCAACATAATTCCCACAATATATAACGTGCAGGAGGCAAGGCAGCTGAGCTGTGTTGCAAAAGAGCTTTCAAAAACTGCAACTGTGCACATTGCCGTTGATACGGGCATGAGCAGAATTGGCTTCAGTGACGACGAAAAGGGAGCTGAGGCAGTCAGGGATATTTCACTTCTGGATAATATAAGAATTGAAGGCATTTTCAGCCACTATGCAACGGCTGACTGTGAGGATAAATCCTTTGCGCTCACACAGAAAAAAAGGTTCGATTCCTTCATCTCTCTCACTGAAGGCTACGGAGTGAAAATACCCCTTAAGCACATAAGTAACAGCGCAGGTGCAATTGAATTCACCGATAACTACAGCATGGTCCGTCTTGGAATTGCACTTTACGGACTTTACCCCTCAGAGGATGTTGACAAAAGCAGGGTTAAGCTTACTCCTGCCATGGAGGTTATCAGCCATGTTATTCATGTCAAGGATATCGAAAAGGGTACGGGAGTCGGCTACGGTCAGGTGTACACAGCCAAGGAAAAAAGGCGCATTGCAACCGTTGCCATAGGCTATGCTGACGGATTCAAGCGTTGTCTCACAGGTGTGGGTTATGTGCTCATAAACGGAAAAAAGGCAACTCTCACGGGCAAGGTGTGCATGGACCAGATTATGGTTGATGTTACCGATATTCCCGATGTTGAAGTTGGTGACACGGCAGTTGTCATCGGCAAAAGCGGCAATGCAGAAATCACAGCAGAGGAAATCGGTGCACTGTGCCACAGCTTTTCTTATGAAATAATCTGTACCTTTATGCCAAGGGTAAAAAGAATTTACGGCTGATTCAGAAGCCGGAGACAAACAAAAAAATACGGAGCGGCAAGCCGCCGCTCCTTTAATTTATCAGGAGTGAACATAATGATAAGATTTGAAAGTGACTACACTCAGGGTGCAACACCCGAAATTATAAAAAGACTTGTTGAAACAAATATGGAGATGACTCCCGGCTACGGTATGGACGGCTACTGCCTTTCTGCACAGAAAAAAATCAAGGCAGAAATCAATGACGAAAATGCTGACGTTCATTTTCTTGTGGGAGGCACACAGACCAATTTCACCTTTATTTCCTCAGTGCTCAGACCTCATCAGGGTGTAATCTGTGCTGAGACAGGACACATTCATGTTCATGAAACAGGCTCTGTTGAAGCCTGCGGACATAAGCTTCTTCCCCTCAGAAGCGAAGACGGAAAAATCACGGCAGAGCAGGTGGCAGAACTCACAGATGCCCATTATGCCGACCCTAACTTTGAGCACATGACTCAGCCGAAGCTTGTTTACATATCCTTCCCTACAGAAAACGGCACAATTTATTCCAAAGCAGAGCTTACCGCAATTTCTGAGGTTTGCAGAGAAAAGGAGCTTATTCTCTTTCTTGACGGTGCAAGGCTCGGCTACGGTCTTGCATGTGAAAAAAATGACCTTACAATGGCCGACATTGCAAGGCTTTGCGATGCTTTTTACATCGGCGGCACAAAGGTTGGCGCACTTTTCGGTGAGGCACTTGTAATCACCAACGATAAATGCAAAAAGGATTTCCGTTATATCGAAAAGCAAAAGGGTGCAATGCTTGCAAAGGGCAGGCTTTTAGGTTTGCAGTTTGATACTCTTTTCACTGACGGACTTTATCACAGAATATCAAAGCATGCTGCCGGGCTTTCCGAAAAAATTCAGCAGGCATTCAGGAATAAGGGCATTGAGCTTTATTACGGATCGCCCACAAATCAGCAGTTCCCCGTTCTCACAAAGGCACAGTATGACACTCTTTCAAAGGATTTTGTTTTCTCAGATTGGGGAAGAAAGGATGATAAATACATTGTCCGATTCTGCACAAGCTGGGCAACAGACGAAAAGGATGTCGGAAAGCTTATTGAGGTTATAAACACCTTATAATAAAATTAACCCGTCAGCATAAACTGACGGGTTTTCTGTTTCTTTCTCGGCGGAATACTGCTCACTGCTTCAGCAAGCCTTCCCCGCGATTGCGCATTGCGAATCAGAATAAGCCTGTAATCTTTCCGTTTTCGTCAACATCAATTCTTTCTGCTGCGGGAACTCTGGGAAGACCGGGCATTGTCATAATGTCGCCTGTGAGAACAACGATGAAGCCTGCACCTGCGGAAACCTTGACATTTCTTACGGTTACGGTGAAGCCTTCGGGAGCACCGAGCTTTGTCGGGTCGTCGGAGAAGCTGTACTGTGTTTTTGCAACACAGACGGGCATTTTGTCACAGCCCATTTCGTTGAGCTTTTCAATCTGCTTCTGGGCTGAGGGAAGAATTGCAACATCCTTGCCGCCGTAAACCTTAGTGACGATATTCCTGATTTTGTTTTCAATTGTATCGTTCACATCATAAGAGAAGCTGAAGCCGGAGTTGTCCTCTTCTTCACAAAGACGGCAAACCTCTTTTGCAAGCTCTTCACCGCCCTTGCCGCCGTCTGCCCATACTGTTGAAAGGCAGACATTTACGCCGAGCTCCTTGCATTTTGCAATAACAAATTCAATTTCCCTGTCTGTGTCAGTGGGGAAGCGGTTAACCGCAACAACACAGGGAAGCTTATATACATTTCTGATGTTTGAAACGTGTCTGAGAAGGTTGGGGATACCCTTTTCAAGTGCTTCAAGGTTTTCCTCGCCAAGCTGGGTTTTGCTGAGGCCGCCGTGCATCTTGAGTGCACGGATTGTTGCAACCATAACAACGGCAGAGGGAGTAAGACCTGCCATTCGGCATTTGATGTCCAGGAACTTTTCAGCTCCAAGGTCAGCACCGAAGCCTGCTTCTGTAATTGCATAGTCACCCATTTTGAGGGCTGTTTTTGTTGCAATAACAGAGTTGCAGCCGTGGGCAATGTTGGCAAAGGGACCGCCGTGAACAAAGGCGGGTGTGCCTTCAAGGGTCTGAACAAGGTTAGGCTTGAGGGCGTCCTTTAAAAGTGCAGTCATGGCACCTGCTGCATTGAGCTGACCGCAGGTAACGGGCTCATTCTGATAGTTATAGCCTACGATTATATTTGAAAGTCTTTCCTTAAGGTCGGTGATTGAGGAAGCAAGGCAAAGAACAGCCATAACCTCGGAAGCAACGGTGATATCAAAGCCGTCCTCACGGGGAGTACCGTTGATTCTGCCGCCAAGACCGTCTGTGACAAAACGGAGCTGTCTGTCGTTCATATCAAGGCAACGCTTCCATGTGATTCTGCGTACATCAATGCCGAGTCTGTTGCCCTGCTGAATGTGGTTGTCAAGCATTGCAGCAAGAAGATTGTTGGCACTTGTGATCGCATGGAAGTCACCTGTGAAGTGAAGGTTGATATCCTCCATGGGAACTACCTGGGCATATCCGCCGCCTGCAGCACCACCCTTAACACCGAAAACGGGACCGAGTGAAGGCTCACGGAGTGCAACGGTTACCTTTTTACCTATGCGGCTCATACCGTCTGCAAGACCGATTGTGGTTGTGGTTTTGCCTTCACCTGCGGGAGTTGGGGTGATAGCAGTTACAAGAACGAGCTTACCGTCCTTTTTATCCTTTGTATCATTAAGAAGTGAAAGGTCAATTTTTGCTTTGTAGTTGCCGTACTGTTCAATGTACTTAAGGTCAACGTCTGCTTTTTTTGCAATTTCTGTTATGTGCTGCATTTTGCACTGCTGTGCAATTTCAATGTCGCTTAAATATGCCATTATGGTTCCTCCTGTTATTCAATCCTTGAATCTTATTATATAATATCTGTCTGCGATAGTCAAGAAAAGTTATCTGTGGCCACAACGCCGATTCCGGTGCCCAGACTGTTGCCCTTCAGCATATATTCCTTTGCCCTTTTCTGCAGTGAGGTGCTTTCGGGATAATTCTTTTTAAGTAATCTGCGCTTTTTGAAAATTCTGTCAATTGCCTGAGCGTCAAGCTTAACACTGTAGCAGTGGGTAAAAAGGGAGGAAAAGGCAATTATGTTGCTTTGAGGGTCCATGAAATCCCTGTTATTATTGAACAGAAGCCAGCTTTCGCAGAAATAATACCTGTATTTATAGTCCGGGAAATGCTTTGAAAAAAACATGTTTGCCTGCTTAAAGGCTTCTATGCATTTTTCCTTTTCAAGCCTTTCTCCCTGAGGTATGTGCACATAAATGAGCCTTTCTCCGAACGAAAAGGGAAGCTTATTATAAAGAAGGGTTTTGTTATTGCATTCATAAAGCTGAAACTGCAGTCTGCCAAGCCTGAAGAGCTCAAAGCTCACATGATTTTTCAGCCAGCCGTAATTTTTCAGACCCTTGTTACCGTTGTTCTCACACCATATTCTTATATCGGACATGGTGTCGTAGTAAATCTGCTCACTTATGCCTGCAGAAGCATATTTTTCCTTTACCCTCACAGCAAGGCTCAGTATGACTGCAAGACGGATAAGAGTATCATCTTTTTTCAAGCACGAAAAACAGCCTTCAGAACACTTTTTTGTGTGAAAGGCGACTTTTCTGAGTTGCTTTTCATTCAGACTTTCAAGCTGCAGAATCAGGGCAGTATCAATATTGAGCTTTTTTGCAAGTTCTGTCATTGCTGTCGCTTCCTTCCATATTTTTTCATGATACACCTGACGGTTATGCTTGTCAAGTGAAAGGTCAGCAATAAAAAGAATGAAAAATATTAAAAATTTTTTTGGATTGTATTGCAAAAAATGTTATATTTTGTTAGAATAGCAATGTAATTCAAAATCTGTGTCAGGTGGTGTGGAAAATGAAGCTTCTCGAAGAAAGAATTCTTAAGGACGGACAGGTATTTCCCGGAAATATTCTGAAGGTGGATTCATTTCTCAACCATCAGATTGATGTAACCCTTCTTAACAAAATGGGAGAAGAAATAAAAAGATTGTATAATGACTGCGGAGTTAACAAAATCCTTACCATTGAAGCATCAGGTATAGGTATTGCTTGTATAGCGGCGCAGTTTTTTGATTGTCCCGTGCTTTTTGCCAAAAAGACAAAGACAAAAAATATTGCGTCTTCCGTTTACAAAACACAGGTAAGGTCCTTTACTCACGGCGTGCAGTATGATGTTATTGTGTCAAAAGATTTTATCGGTGAAAAGGACACTGTTCTCATCATTGACGATTTCCTTGCCGAAGGAAATGCTCTTCTCGGTCTTCTCGATTTGTGCGAGCAAGCAGGCGCAAAGGTTGCAGGCTGTGCAATTGCAGTTGAAAAGGGCTTCCAGAACGGAAGAAGGAAAGTTGAAGAAAAGGGTGTACGTGTTGAGTCTCTTGCAATTGTTGAATCAATGGAAGACGGAACCGTTACCTTCAGGGAACAGTAAAACAAATGTAAATAGCCGATAAAATCGGTTAAATAAAAAAAATTTTTTTATGGAGGCAAACCACAATGAAAAAGATTCTCGCAATCGTGCTTGCTGCTGTAATGCTCTTTGCTCTTGCTGCTTGCGGCGGAAACAACGCAACAGACGGCAACGCAACAGACGGCAACACAACTAAGGGTATGAGTGAATCACCCATCGCTGCAGTTGAACTCAACATTGACTATGAAGTTCCCGCAGACTTCAAAATCGGTTTCATCTGCTTACACGATGAAAACTCAACCTACGACCTTAACTTCCTCAACGCTGTTGACAGAATTCAGGAAGCTCTGAAGCTCACAGACGAGCAGGTTATCGTTAAGATCAACATCCCCGAAGGCAACGAATGCTATGTTGCTGCTAAGGACCTTGTTGACGCAGGCTGTAAGATCATCTTCGCTAACTCCTTCGGTCACGAAGATTTCATGATCCAGGCTGCTAAGGAATTCCCCAATGTTGAATTCTGCCATGCAACAGGTACAAAGGCTCACACAGAAAAGCTTGACAACTACCACAACGCTTTCGCATCAATCTATGAAGGCCGTTTCCTTGCAGGTGTTGCTGCAGGTCTCAAGATGAACGAAATGATCGAAGCAGGCAAGTTCACAGCTGAAGAAGCTAAGATGGGCTATGTTGGTGCTTACACCTATGCTGAAGTTATTTCAGGCTACACATCATTCTACCTTGGCGCTAAGAGCGTATGTCGTTCAGTTACAATGGACGTTCAGTTCCCAGGCACATGGTATGATGCAACAGAAGAAGAGAACGCTGCTGAAGCTCTCATCGCAAGAGATTGCAAGCTCATCAGCCAGCATGCTGACTCAATGGGTGCTCCCGGTGCTTGCGAAGCTGCAGGTATCCCCAACGTATCCTACAACGGCAGCACATATGAATCATGCTACGAAACCTTCATCGTTTCATCAGCAATCAACTGGACTCCCTACTACAACTACATCATCGGTCAGTATGTAAAGGGCGAAGAAATTGCTGCTGACTGGTGCGGCGGTATCGCAGAAGGCTCAGTAGTTCTCACAGGTATCAACCAGGATGTTGCTGCTGCAGGCACATTTGAAAAGATTCAGGCAGTTTGCGAAGACATCAAGGCAGGCAAAGTAAAGGTGTTTGACACAGCAACCTTCACAAAGGAAGGCGCAAAGGTTGAATCCTACAAGGCTGACGTTGATACAGATGCAGCTTTCACACCTGACACAGAAGTTATCGCTGACGGTTACTTCCACGAATCAGAATATCGTTCAGCTCCCTGCTTCGACCTCAGAATTGACGGCATCACTCTTCTCAACGAAAAGTTCTGATCAGTTGAAACAATAATAAGCGGGACAGGAACTGTCCCGCTTTATCTTCTTTAATAATAGAGTTGTGAAGATTTAGAAAACAGCCTTTGTTAAGGGTTGCTTTTTAAGTGTTCAGTTTTTATAAGCTATAAAAAGGAGGAATACAGTTTGGCAAATGTTGCAGCAATCGAATTGAAAAATATAACTAAATATTTCGGAAGCAATGCGGCAAACAAGAATGTTAACCTTACTGTTAACCGTGGTGAGATACTGTCAATCCTCGGCGAAAACGGCAGCGGTAAAACAACATTGATGAACATGATCGCAGGCATTTACTTCCCCGATGAAGGCCAGATTTTTATTGACGGCAATGAGGTTGTAATCCGTTCTCCAAAGGATGCCTTCCAGTATAAAATCGGTATGATCCATCAGCACTTCAAGCTTGTTGAGGTTTTTTCCGCAACAGAGAATATTATTCTCGGCCTTGAAGCAAAGGAACGCTACAATCTTAAAAATGCTGCTGCAAAGGTTAAGGAAATCTGTGAAAGATACGGCTTCGAAATTGACCCCATGAAAAAAATTCATGAAATGTCAGTTTCCGAAAAACAGACCGTTGAAATCATCAAGGTGCTTTACAGAGGTGCCGATATTCTCATTCTTGATGAGCCCACAGCTGTTCTCACACCTCAGGAAACCCAGAAGCTTTTCAATGTTCTTCGCAAAATGAGAGATGACGGCAAGTCAATCATCATCATTACCCACAAGCTTCATGAGGTTCTTTCCCTTTCAGATAAGGTTGCAGTTCTCAGAAAGGGCGAATATGTAGGCACAGTCAACACTGCTGAAACTAATGAATCAGAGCTTACTGAGATGATGGTTGGTAAGAAGGTTACCCTCAACATTGACAGAAGTGAGCCGAATAACTGCGAAGAAAGACTTGTTGTAAGCGGCCTTAACTGTATTGACCGTGAAGGTGTAAAGATTCTTAACGACATTTCCTTCACAGCATATTCGGGAGAAATTTTAGGTATTGCAGGTATCGCAGGCTCAGGTCAGCGAGAGCTTCTTGAGGCAATTGCAGGTCTGCAGAAGGTGCAGGAGGGTGAAATTCTTTATAACAATCCCAAAACAGGTGAAAAGGATAACCTGCGTGACAAAACACCCATGCAGATAAGAGAGCTTGGTGTACGTCTTTCCTTCGTTCCCGAAGACAGACTCGGCATGGGTCTTGTCGGCAACATGGATATTATTGACAACATGATGCTGCGCTCCTACCGTAAGGGTAAGTCAGTGTTCCTTGAAAGAAAAGCACCGAAGGACCTCGCTGAAAAAATCATTAAGGATCTTGAGGTTGTAACTCCCGATGCAAGAACTCCCGTACGCCGTCTTTCAGGCGGTAACATTCAGAAGATTCTTGTGGGCCGTGAAATTGCAGCTGCTCCCACAGTTCTGATGGCAGCTTATCCCGTAAGAGGACTTGACATAGGTGCTTCCTATACAATATATAATCTTCTCAACAAGCAGAAGGAAAAGGGCGTTGCCGTTATTTTCGTCGGTGAAGACCTTGACGTTCTCATTGAGCTTTGCGACAGAATTCTTGTTATCGGCTCAGGCAGCATCACAGGTGTTGTTGATGCAAGAACAGCCACAAAGGAAGAAATCGGTCTGCTCATGACCAAAACAAAAAGTGCACAGGGAGGTACCGAAGAATGAAAAAAATGAATTTTCATATCGTTAAGCGTGAGCCTATGGCATGGTATTTCAATGTGCTTGTCCGTGCGGCTGCAATCATAGCTTCTCTTGTTGTGTCAGCTGTTGTAATCATGATGCTCACAAAGAAGAATCCCATAGAAATTTATTCTTCAATGCTTGCAGGCGCCTTCGGCTCAGAGCTCAGAATCTGGAGCCTTTTGCAGAATGTTGCAATTCTGCTTTGCATTTCTCTTGCAGTTACGCCTGCTTTTAAAATGAAATTCTGGAACTGCGGTGCAGAAGGTCAGGTGCTGGTTGGCGGTCTTGCAACAGTGGCTGTAATGATGTTCCTCGGTGACAGCCTGCCTTACCCGGTGCTTCTTCTTGTAATGCTTGCGGCATCTGTTATTGCAGGTATTGTGTGGTCAGTAATTCCGGCCTTCTTCAAGGCTATGTGGAACACTAACGAAACACTTTTCACACTTATGATGAACTATGTTGCAATTCAGCTTGTTGCATTTTTCCTGAAGTATTTCGTAAAAAGCGGTTCAGGTATCCTCACTCCCATGCCGGAGCACGGTCTTCCCGTTCTTTTCAATCAGGCATATCTTCTCAACATCATTATTGTTGCAGTTCTCACTGTGCTCGTTTATATCTATCTTAAAAAGACAAAGCACGGTTATGAAATATCCGTTGTAGGTGAAAGTGAAAACACAGCAAAGTACATCGGCATCAACGTACCCAAGGTTGTTGTAAGAACACTTATCGTGTCAGGTACTCTCTGCGGTATTGCAGGTCTTCTTCTTGTGGGCGGTACCAACCACACCATAAGCACAACAACAGTTGACGGACGTGGCTTCACTGCAATCATGGTATCATGGCTTGCAAAGTTCAATCCGATTTATATGATTTTCACTTCATTCCTTATTGTATTTCTTGAAAAGGGTGCGGGACAGGTTTCAACAGACTTCCGTCTGCCCAACGCAATTTCAGATATTGTGACAGGTATCATTCTTTTCTTCATTATCGGTTGCGAATTCTTCCTGCAGTACAAAATCCTTTTATCAAAAAACAGAAAGGAGAATGACTGATGTTAGCCTTTCTTGTAAGCTCCATAAGACTCGGTATGGCATTTCTCTTCGGCTCAACCGGTGAAACCATCACCGAAAAATCAGGCCACCTTAACCTCGGTATCCCCGGTGTTATGTGTGTGGGTGCATCCTGCGGCTGTTATGCTGAATACCTTTATCTTTCAAAGGCAGGTATGGATGCGAATTATTTTCTTGCAGTATTGATTCCGATTATTGCAACTCTTTTCGGCGGAGCTGTTATGGGACTCATTTTCAGCTTCCTCACCGTTACTCTGAGAGCAAATCAGAATGTTACAGGTCTTGCTCTTACAACCTTCGGTGTCGGTTTGTCAGACTATATGATCGCAGAAACGGGAGCTGTATATTCAAAGGGCAGCCGTTTCTTCACAACAGCCCTTCCCTTTGCAGATGACCTGGGCTGGTTCGGCGAGTTGTTTTTCTCCCACGGTATTCTCATTTACCTTGCAATTATCATTGCGGTTGTAACATCCTTTATTCTTTCAAAAACCAGAGTCGGTCTTAATCTGAGAGCCGTTGGTGAAAACCCTGCAACTGCTGACGCAGCAGGCATCAACGTTTCACGCTACAGATATGCTTCAACCTGTATAGGCTGTGCAATTGCAGGCCTCGGCGGTCTTTCATTTATAATGGACTACCTCAACGGCAATTGGGAATACTGTATTGACGCTATCGGCTGGCTTGCCATTGCGCTTGTTATCTTCACTGTATGGAAGCCCAACCTTGCAATTTTAGGCTCAATTATTTTCGGTGCTCTTTACATTGCAAGCAGTTATATCACAGGCGTAAGCTTTGCAAGTAAGGAAATTTTCAAAATGCTTCCTTATGTTGTAACAATCATCGTGCTTATTTTCACGAGCATCAGGGATAAGAAAGAAAACCAACCGCCTCAGGCACTCGGTCTTCCTTATTTCAGAGAAGAAAGATAAAAATTCAGAAGGCTGTCGCATAAGCGGCAGCCTGTTTTGTCAGTAACCTTAAGATTTTCTTACAATGCCCATTTTGTCTTGACTGTGAAATAACTAAGGGAATATAATACGTATAGAAAGGGGATGGGCATGTGAACAAAAAGCGGAAAATAATAACTTGGACGATAATTTGTTCTTTGTGGAATCTTTCAGTAATAACAATACATATTATTATGCGTTCTCAACTGAATTTTCCTAATCTTGATTTTCATTTTTATGGCTGGCTTATACCTGTATTTATGTCCGTACCTTTTCACGCTTTGTTTTTCGGCATACTTTCTGTATACAGAAACAGATTTATGAAAGCCTTTGCAATAATTTATACTGCCGTTGGTTGGTTATCCTATATATTTTTTGTTGCCTTTGTAACTCTTGGCTTCAGTCAATGGGAGCCTGTTCTGTATCCTCTTGTGTCAGAAACCGATGATGTATCACATTATCTGATTCTGGATTATGAAACAGAGTATGAAAAGATATATGAGGTTTTACCTGAAAAGGTTCCGGAGAATGCTCAGAACATTCAGTACAAATATTACTATTCGTCTATAGATCTTGATTATACTGTTGATGCACAATGGAGTTTAGCTGAAAATGACTTCGAAGAAGAAAAAGAAAGAATAATCGGCAATGCACATGAGTGTATTAATGATGGAAATAAAACGGTTTACAGATTTTTCTGGTCGGGTCAATACGACAGGTCACCGGGTGCTTTGTATAATATTGAAATAGAGTTTGATGATGAAACAGGAACAGTCAGATATCGTTTGCTTAAAAATGTTACAACATCATAATAAGTAAACATATTGTTCCGTTCGGATAATGATATAATTTAAAAGCCGTCAGATTTATCTGGCGGCTTTTGTTATATCTACATATAGATGAAAGCTCGATAAAAGAAAAACAGACACAACATATGGTATAGTTTAGCCTCTGAAACACAAAAACGCCCGGCAGAGAGTACAAAAAGGGAAGTATTTAGTAAAAAGTGACAAAAAATATTGTAAAAAACTGTTGACAAAAACGGAAAGAGGTGATAATATATGCAAGCATTCTTCGAGGAAGACCTCAGAGGTGCGACAAAAGAAAGGCTTGAAAAAACTTGAAAAAAGTTTGAAAAAAGTCTTGACAAGAGAAAGAGTATGTGATATACTCTTTGAGCTGTCTTAAAAAGAGGCGGCGGAATTGGACCTTGAAAATTAAACAACGAGATAAGAAAAGGAACCCGAGATTCGATGG
>JAZUNJ010000006.1:0-59146 GCA_045604105.1 Acutalibacteraceae bacterium
TGACCTTGTTGAAGAGGATCAGCCTGCAATTGACGCGATAACTGCAGAGCTTGAGAAAATCATTGCTGATGCAGAAGAAAAAATCGCAAGCGGCGAATATGTCAAGGCTGATTACACCGAAATCGACGAAGCAATTGATGATATCGAAGAAAAGCTTGCTTCAGAAAACGTAACCGACGAAGGCAAGGCAGAGCTTGAAGAAATCAAGAAGCAGCTCGAAGAAATGAAGGCTGACGAAAATACAAGCGCAGCAGATGTTGCAGAGCTTGAAAAGGCTCTTGAGGATTACGAAGAAGAGCTTGACAAGGGAATCGAAGACGGCACCCTTGTTGAGGTTGATGTCGATGCAATTGCTGATGATGTTAATAAGAAGTGGGCAGAAAAGCTTGAAGCCGAAGGCTTGCTTGATGAGTATGAGGATTTCATAAATAACCAAAAAGCAACTGATGAAGCAATGGCAACAGTGGATGAAATAAATGATTTTGCAAATTCTCTTGAAGGCACTGTGGCTGAAAATGCTGAAAATATTGCAAAGCTCAACGAAATGCTCGATTCTTTATATTCATCATTTGAAAACTGTCTCAGAGGTACTCATAATTTCAATGATTATGAAGTAACATCACCTGCAAAGTGTGAAGTTAATGCAATCGAAACACGCACCTGTTGGTTCTGTGGCGAAACCGACGAAAGAGAAGTCGAAGGCACAGTACTCGAGCACTCCTTTACAAAGTACGAAGTAACAGAAGAAGCAAAGTGCGGCAAGGCAGGTAAAGAGGTTGCTTACTGCGACCACGGCTGTCAGACAACTGATGAAAGAGAAATCCCTGCACTTGAGCACATCTTCCTTGATTACGTCTCAAACGGCGATGCAACCTGCACTGCTGACGGAACAAAGACAGCCTTCTGTATCCACGGCTGCGGTGCAACAGATACAGTAGCAGACGAGGGTTCTATGATTGACCACTCTGACGAAGACGGCGACAAGCTTTGTGATGACTGCAGTGCCGAAATCATCGGTGTTTGCCCCGATTGTGACAGACCTGTTCATGAAGATGCAGGAATTCCACGATATATCTGCATGATCATAATGCTTGTAAAACTTATTACTTCTCTTATAAAATCATTGCAGGGTGCAGCATAAAATAATAAACTTACCGCCGGGGAGTAAAATCCTCGGCGGTTTGTCTGTTAAAAATATAATCATTTTTTGTCTGTTGTGAAAGTACGATTTTACAGCGATATTTTAAAATCTTCATAATGATAATTAGATGTAGCATTAATGACGAAAAAATTTTTAAAACTACTATACAAAAAAGTAAATTTTTACTATTGCAAAAAGAGATTAAAGTGCTATAATAACCTTAAAATGGCATAAAGCTGGTGATTAAATGATACAAAATCTCACGGGAGCTTTTGTGGCAATGGTGATAGGTGTAGCAGTTGCTTTTGTCAACTACCTTCTTTCAAAAAAGGTGCTGATAAAAACTCCTGAAAAGTATTCTTTTGTTACAGTTGCAAGGCAGATTTTGCAGATAGGCTTTCTTGCTTTGGTTTATCTTATAGGTACAAAAGCAAAAATTGCAGATCCTGTATATCTTCTTGTTGGCGCTGTTATCGGTATGACCGTTCCGATGTTTTTCTTCACAAAAAAGCTTCTTGTTATCAACGGGTCAACTGTAACGGACAAAAATGAAAGGGAGGATGAGTCTGATGGGTGAAAAATCCGAAGTAATTATTAAGCTGTTCGGTGTGCTCGATGTAACGGGTGAAGTTGTTACCATGTGGATAATCCTTGCTGTACTTGCCCTTGTTTCCCTTATCGTCAAGGTTAATCTTAAAGAACGTCCCGGCAAATTCCAGAATATAGTTGAAACCGGTGTTGAATATCTTGATAATTTCTTCACGGATATATTGGGGAAAAAGAAGGCCAGAAAATACTTTACCTTCCTTGCATCTCTTTTCATTTTCATAATTTTTTCAAACTATTCGGGTCTTATTCCCGGTGTGGGACTTACGGATTATGTGAAGGCGCCCACAGCATCGCTTTCCGTTACGGCAGGTCTCGGCATACTGACCTTTCTGTTTTTGCAGATTTCGGGTCTTCGTCATAATGTGAAGCATTATTTTAAGCGCTTTGTAATGCCGATGTTTTTCATGCTGCCGCTTCTCGTTCTTGACGAATTTATCAAGCCGGCATCATTGGCTCTGAGACTTTACGGTAATATTTTCGGTGAGGAAATGGTCACTGAAGAGCTTTACCATATTTTCCCGATAGGCGCACCGGTAGTTATGATGGTGCTTTCACTTTTATTCTGTGCCTTACAGGCAATGGTTTTCACCATGCTTGTATCGATATATTTAGAAGAAGTAACTGAAGATTAAAATTTATATTTAAAGGAGTAATTTAAAATGACAAATTCAGCAGTTATCGCAATCGCAGCAGCAATCGCAATCGCAATCAGTACCCTTGGCCCTTCAATCGGTCAGGGCATAACGGCAAAGGCAGCAATGGAAAGCATTGCACGTCAGCCTGATGCTGCAAAGGATATCCGTTCAACTCTTATTATTTCCCTTGCTCTTATGGAGGCTCTTACAATTTACGGCCTTCTTATTGCATTTATGCTTATTTCAAAAATCTGAGGAGTAGGTTATGAATATACAGCCATCAGTTATAGTTTGGACTGTAATATGCTTTCTTCTTCTCACAGTTATACTTAAAAACCTTCTCTTTACTCCTGTTCTCAAAATGCTTGACAGCCGCAAAGAAAAGGTTGAAAATGCCGATAAAAAACTAAAATATATAGAAAATATAACTGCAGAAAACGAAAGACGTCTGGCTGATGAAAAAGCACGTGCTGAAGCGGAAAGCATCGCACTTGCAAAGGAAAAGGTACAGCAGATACAGTCTCAGGGAAAACAGGAAATTGAAAACGCCCGCAGAAAATGTCATTCTGATATTGAACAATACAGAAACGGTATAACAGGGGAATATGACAAAATAGTTTCTTCCGTTGCTCCTGAAATGGAAACAGCAGCGGCTATTTTTGCCAAAAATATTATCTCTGACAGGATATGATATTATGGAAATACAGTATGTTATTATAAATTTTTTAATTCTTGCTGCTATTCTTTTTGTTGCCGGAAGGAAAACTGTTAAAAGGATTTTCGGTGGCAGATACGAAAGAATAAACATGGAGCTTGACAGGGCAGAAGAAATTGAAGAAATGCCCATGCCTGTTCTGATTGAGCCTACTTGTGAAGCTGTCAGCACAGATTGCAGCGAAGATGTTGATAAGGCAGAATGCCTTGTTGCAGAAAAAATTGCTTCAATTGAGGGATTTGGTGAAAGAGAAAAAAGCGAAATTCATCGAGGTATGATTCAACAAGCACGTAAAAAGCTTTTTTCCGTAATGAAGGATAACGTGATTAATCTCTTTTCTTATGAAAAATACGCTAATGCAATAAAAGAGCTTGACAGACAGATTATTGAGGAAATTCTCAGAAGGGTAAGTCTTACTCCGGGTGATATGGCTTATCTTAAGCATCATGATGTGCTTTATGTTACTCTGACATCCGCATATCCCCTCGAAAAGGATATTGTTGAGGAAGTGGACAGAATTACAACTCAGATGCTTGAAAAAGTAGGCGGAAAAACTTCCTTGTGGGTGTTGGAGGATGCCTCCCTTATAGGTGGACTCAGACTCAGAATAGGTGATACTGTATATGACGGAACAGTGGCAGAGGAGCTTTATCAGTTCGAAAAAAATCTCAATCAGGAGCCTATAATGCACGACGATACAGTAGGTCATCTTATTCAGGAATTTACTGAAAAGGCTGAAAGCTTCAAGCCTCAGATTCATCAGTATCAGCTCGGCAGAGTAATAACTGTTTCTGACGGTATATGCTGGATGGACGGCCTTGCTGATATCATGTACGGTGAGGTTGTTGAATTTGAATGCGGCGAAAGAGGCATGGTTCTTGACATTCAGCAGAATCGTATCGGTTGTGTTATTTTCGGTGATTTTGCGAATATAGAAAGCGGCAGCAGAGTAAGACGAGTTGGAAGAATTGCATCTGTGCCTGTAGGTGAATGCCTTCTGGGCAGAGTTGTTGATGCTTTGGGTAACCCCATAGATGCTATGGGATATCTTCCTTATAAGGACACACGTCCTATTGAGTATAAGGCGCCAAGTATTCTCGACCGTGCTCCCGTTAATTCTCCTCTTCATACCGGTATCAAGGCTATTGATGCCCTTGTTCCCATTGGCAAGGGACAGAGAGAGCTTATTATCGGTGACAGACAGACGGGCAAAACTGCTATTGCCATAGATGCAATTATAAATCAGAAGGGTAAGGATACGGTTTGTGTTTATGTTGCTATCGGTCAGAAGGATACCCTTGTTGCTGAAATAAAAGAAAAGCTTGAATCACACGGAGCAATGGAATACACAACAATTATTGCTGTTCCTGCCTCAGCTTCTGCGGCACTTCAGTATATCGCGCCCTTCTCAGGCTCTGCAATGGCGGAATACTTTATGTATTCAGGTAAAGATGTGCTTATTGTTTACGATGACCTTTCCAAGCACGCTGTGGCTTACCGTGAGCTTTCACTTCTTTTGCACCGTCCTTCAGGTCGTGAGGCATACCCGGGTGACATATTCTACCTTCATTCAAGACTTCTTGAAAGAGCTGCTCATCTTTCCGATGAGCTCGGTGGCGGTTCAATTACGGCTTTGCCCATAATTGAAACCCTGGCAGGTGATATCTCTGCGTATATTCCCACAAATGTTATATCAATCACAGACGGTCAGATTTTCCTTGATGCTGAGCTTTTCAACGAAGGTCAGCGCCCTGCCGTAAATGTGGGGCTTTCCGTTTCACGTGTCGGAGGATCGGCTCAGACTCCTTTTATGAAGAAAATTTCATCTTCACTGCGTACACGTCTTGCACAGTACAGAGAGCTTGCCGAGTTTATGCAGTTCGGTTCTGATGTTGACGACGAAACAAAGAAAACTCTTGCTTCAGGCAGACTGCTCACTGAAGCTCTCCGTCAGCCGAGATACGCTCCCATTGAAGACAGTATGCAGGCAATTCTTATTTTTGCTGTCAGTGAAGGCTATGCTGACAGCGTTTCTCCGGATGGAATGGAGCAGTTTGAAAAGGATCTTTACAGATATTTCCGTCAGGAAAAAGCTGAGCTGACAGACAGAATCAAAAATACGAAGAAATTTGACGATGAACTGAAAAATTCACTTAAAGAAGCACTGGGTGAATTTGCCGAGAGGTTATAATTATGGCAACGGTTCAGAGCTTAAAAAAGAAATTGCAGACAATTCGTTCCACTATCAAGCTTACCCGTGCGATGAAAACTGCATCAACGGTAAAGTATTCAAAGCTGAGCGGAATTTACGGTGAGTATCAGAAATATGCCGATGAATATCTTAGTCTTTATGAAAATTATCCGGGTGAATTTGAATCAGCTTTCCCTTGCGGTAACCCCGATGCCCCCGATTGTTATGTTGTAATTGCAGCAAACAAGGGAATGTGCGGAAGCTTTAATTCTGAGCTTATGTCATTTTTCAGCAGTATCGATGAAAAGGGAGTTATAGTTTCCTGCGGCAAAAAGGCAAACGAATATTTTGAAAAAAAAGGGATAAAAACTGAAAATAGCTTTATCTTTGATGATATTCCAACATATGAGCAGGCAAAAGAGCTTTTCGGTTGTATTTGCTCTCTTATGAAGGAAGGCAGAATATCTACAGTTAAAACAGTTTATCCCGAATATGTTAACATGATTAATCAAAGACCCGTTTGCAAAGAGCTTTTTTCTTCTTCTAAGGAAAAGGCGGACGTAGAGTCACCTCTTTTTGTTCCTGACAGAGAAACGTTTATTAAAAACACAGCAGAAAAAATTTATCTGTCAGTTCTTTATAAAAGGATACTTGAAACCGCTCTTGGTGCACAGGCGGCAACACTCACTGCCATGCGCTCAGCTTATGACACAGCATGTGAATACAGCGCAAAGCTTGAAACAGAAATGAACAGAAAGCGTCAGAGTCAGGTTACAGCTGACGTTATCGAAATTTCATCGGAATTTTCAATGAAAGGGGATATATAATATGGCAAAAGGCTCTGTTGGAATGGTGCAGAGAATAACAGGTCCCGTTGTGGATATTCTGTTTTCTTTGAATGAAATTCCCGATATTTTCAATGCAGTTAACGTTGAAGTTAATTCAGAAGTATATACCCTTGAAGTATCACAGCATCTGGGTGACGGTGAGGTGCGTTGCATTTCAATGAATCCTACTGACGGTATGTCGAGAGGAATGCAGGCTGTTGACACAGGTGAGCCGATAAAAATCTCAGTCGGTGAAGAAACTCTCGGTAGAATGGTAAACGTCACAGGTGCACCTATTGACCGTGGCGAAAAAATTGAAACTGAACAAAAGTGGCCCATACATCATCCTGCGCCCCCTTTTGCTGAAATTGTTTCATCAACTGATATTCTCGAAACAGGCATAAAGGTTATTGACCTTATGACACCGTATATCAAGGGTGGAAAAATCGGTCTTTTCGGTGGTGCAGGTGTCGGCAAGACAGTTCTCATTATGGAGCTTATCCGAAACGTTGCATTTGAGCATGACGGTTATTCAGTTTTTGCAGGAGTAGGAGAACGCTCAAGAGAGGGCAATGACCTTTGGAATGAAATGAAACAGTCGGGAGTTATAGATAAAACTGCTCTTGTTTTCGGTCAGATGAACGAAACTGCAGGTGCAAGACTCCGTGTTCCGCTTGTCGGACTCACAATGGCTGAGTATTTTCGTGAAAAGTCCCACAAGGATGTGCTTTTGTTTATTGATAATATTTTCCGTTTCACTCAGGCAGGCAGTGAGGTGTCAGCTCTTCTCGGAAGAATGCCTTCTGCTGTAGGTTATCAGCCTACCCTTGCTTCGGAAATGGGAAAATTACAGGAGCGAATTGTTTCCACAGGTAACGGCTCGATTACATCAGTTCAGGCTGTTTATGTTCCGGCCGATGACCTCACAGACCCGGCTCCTGCAACAACCTTCTCTCATCTTGACGCAACAACTGTTCTTTCAAGAAAAATTGTTGAACTTGGTATTTATCCCGCTGTTGACCCTCTCGAATCCTCTTCAAGGGCACTTACGCCTGATTTTGTTGGTGACAGACACTATAAAACGGCCAAGGAAACACAGAGAGTTCTGCAGAAATATGCTGAGCTTCAGGATATTATTGCAATTCTTGGTATGGACGAGCTTTCTGCAGAGGATAAAGAGCTTGTTAAAAGGGCAAGACGTATACAGCGCTTTATGAGTCAGCCGTTCCATGTGGCTGAGAGCTTTACAGGTCAGCAGGGCGTTTATGTTCCTCTTGAAAAGACCGTTGACAGTGTGGAAAGAATACTCTCAGGTGAGTGCGACAGCATCCCGGAACAGTATTTCCTTATGACAGGTACAATTGATGATGTATTTGAAAAGTATAAGAAGGAACACAGGTGAGACAGATGAAGGATAAGCTAACTTTTGCCCTTTTCAGCCCTCACTGTGAGTTCCCGTCAGTTGAATGTGACAGTGTAAAGCTTAGTATTGCTGACAGTTTATCCGGCAGGTTTTCAGGCACCTACGGAATAAGAAAGGGTCATGCAAGAGCTGTGTTAGCTCTTGCACCCGGTAAAATTTCTGTATTCCTCGAAGGCAGAGAAATTTTCTCTGCCGAGAGTCAGGGTGGCTTTGCTACGGTTGAGAATAATGCTGTCAGAGTAATTTGTGACGGTGTAACTGTGAGTGAAGACTAAATCAGAAGCAGGCATATTAACTTTTTTCTGTATTCATGCTCCCGCTGTTTACGTATGATATATCTGAAAAGGACTTCATGTGAAGTCCTTCTTTCTTTTGGTCTGACATATTGGTCAGATAACGAAAAATCTACTCGATATATTGCTTGGGACAGTGACGTACAGCCGTTATCCCGGATGAATAACAAATATGACATAAGGTTGAGAGTATAATCAGTTTTATTAAAGAATAAACCTAATTATATTTCTTCTTTATTGTTGAAATGCCTGAAAATCTTTGTTATAATTTAATTTAACAGAACATAAGGAGATATGTATATGGAAAACAGCGCAACAATCATTGCCTTGTCAGGTAAGGGCGGAGTGGGTAAAACCTCAATTTCTGCTGCAATCGTCAAGCTTCTGGCACAGGCATACCCTGATAAGAAAATCCTTGCCATTGATGCTGACCCTGCAGTCGGACTTTCAACTGCTCTCGGCATTGAAGTCGAAACAACAATTGATGACATAAGAAAAGAGATTGTTGAAACAGTGGAGGACGGTAACACAAAGGCTGCAATTGAGCTTTTGGGTGATGCAAGATATAAAATTTTCGATGCCCTTGTTGAAACCGACGGCTTTGCTTTTATTGCTGTGGGCAGACCTGAAAGTGCAGGCTGCTACTGTAAAATCAATGCTTACTTAAAGGAGGTTATCAGCCTTCTTTCAGCTGATTTTGATTATGTTGTTATTGACGGTGAAGCAGGTGTTGAACAGATTAACCGAAGGGTTATGGAAAAGGTAACACATCTTCTTCTGATTACTGATGCAAGCAAAAAGGGTACTCAGGTAATTTCAACCATAAAAAGTGTTGCAGACGAGCTTGTTATGTATAAGAAAATCGGTGCAATTGTCAACAGACTTCCCGATGAAAGTGTTATTGAGCATATAAACACAAACGGTATTCCTGTTTTGTCTTATATAGAAAACGATAAAAATCTTGCCATATACGATATTGAGGGAAAGGATATCACTAAGCTTCCCGATGATTCCAATGTGGTTGAGGGTGTAAGAAAGGCTCTTAAAGAGCTTGAGATTTTATAAAGGAGAAGGCTATGAAGGATTTAAAACATCTTTACGAATTTGAAAAGCTTCTGCTTGATGCCAACAATGAGCTTGTTAAAAAGGCAAAATCTGACGGCGGTATCGCCCTTGGTTATACCTGCTATCATATTCCCGAGGTGCTTCTTAATTGCGGAAACTGCTTTTCTGTAAGACTCAGGGCACCCCGTACAGGCTCAATGGATATTGCAACATACTATATGAGTAACTTTTTGTGCGGATATTCAAAGGCTATACTTGAAAGAGCCATTGAGGGCGGCTATAATTTCCTTGATGCTCTTTTAGCATCTGAAACCTGTTCTGAAATGAACAGAACTGCTGAGCATTTTGAGCTTCTTGATTTAGTACCCGAGGATAAGTTCTTTGTAACCTTCCTTGATATGCCCTTTAAGCTTGAAGCACATACCGTGAAGCACTATGTTAACCAGACGAGAGTTAAAATTCTTGATAAGCTCAGTGAGATTTACGGCATTGATACCTCTGATGAAGCACTGCTGAAGGCAGTTGAGGAGCATAACGAGGTTTGCCGCCTTATGACAGAAATAGGGGACTACCGTAAGGAGGATAATCCCCGTATCACAGGCTATGAGTATCATATTCTGAATCTCATTACATATTGCTGTCCGAAGTCTCTAATTCTTCCTATGCTTCGTGAAACAGCGGAAGAGCTTAAAACAAGAGAGCCTGACGCAAAGAAAAATTACAGAGCAAAAATTGTTGTTGTAGGCTCTGAAATGGATGACCCCGACTTCACCGCTCTCATTGAAGACAGCGGCGCCTTGGTTGTGGCTGACAGATACTGCTTCGGAGCACTTCCCGGAAGACAGGAAATCGAAATTAAAGAGGGCGAGGACGTTCTCACTCAGATTTGTCTTCACTATCTTAAAACAAGTCAGTGCCCCAGATATATGAGTCACGAAAAGGTTCAGGAAAGACGTGACTATGTAAAGCAGCTTGTTGATGAATACCATGCAGACGGTGTTATGTATGAGCAGCTGAAATTCTGTGAGTACTGGGGCTATGAAAGAGCACTTGCTTCTTATGTTATGAGCAATGACTACGGAGTGCCCACTGCTGCCGTTGACAGACAGTACACAGCTTCCGCTTCGGGACAGCTTCGCACAAGAGTACAGGCTTTTGTTGAAAGCCTTGAAATCAAAAAGATTCAGAAGGAAAGGCAGGCGAAGGAAAATGGATAATTACGGAAAGCTTTATAAAGAGCATACTGCCATACTCAGACACAGAGAATGGCGCGGCTTCAGGGATACGATGTATGACTATTACCGTTGGCTTGTTACCTGGAAGGACATGATTAAAATGGTGCTCAAGGCACCTGTTTCAACAGTCAAGGGTATATGGCGTTACCGTTGGATGTCCTCATATCTTTCTGCACCGTCCTTCATTGACAGACATGTTGCAGGACTCAGAGGGCCTCAGCTTCGCATGGCTCACCTTCATTACAACATGATAGTAAAGCACACAACTCATCTTATTAACATTTCTTTGCGTGCCGACGAAAAAATTAACCCGGGCAACAAGCTTTCAAAAAGAATTGTTCTCATGGATGAAATTGTGCCCAATGAAGTGTTTACGGGCTTCCCGAATCTTATTCCAATGCCTCTTCAGACCTTGCCCATATTCCTTTCCTCAATGGTTGACCAGCAGATTACACCTCCTTATCTTGAGGTTACCGAAAGCTTCGGTGTGCCTGCAGACGTGTGTCCTCTTCCCAGTGCTGAGGCAGGTGTTGCCATTGAAGACGATTACCCGAAAATGGGCTGCTGCATGGTTGGCACAAATATGCCCTGTGACGGCTCAATCATGAATTCGTCCTTCCTTGACAGAAGACTCAATCTTCCCACTCATTGCTTCGGTGTACCTCTTCGCTATGACGGTGAGGATGTTCAGGAATATGCTGTTGAAGAAATCAAGTCTCTTATTAAGTTCATCGAAGACCAGACCGGTGAAAAGTTTGATTGGAATGCATATTTCAGAAGAATGAAGGACTATAACAAGCAGCTTGATTATGAGCGTCAGAAGTGGGATATCAACAAAACTCCTTATCCTCAGATGACGGGTGCCTGCTTCTGGCTTTACAGAATTTTCTATTTCAACCTTTCAGGCGGCACAAATGAAAAGTTCCTTAAGGTTGACGAAAAGGTTAACAAGATAATGATGAAGGCTTATGAGAACAAAACTCCCGTTTCAAAGGAAATGCGTCACAGAGCTGTTGTTTGGAGCTGTCCTGCTAACTACTATACCTCATTTGCAAACTGGCTTGAAAACTGCTGGGGCATGAATGTGGTTATGGATATGGAAACCATGATTTCATATCTCGAAATTGATACAGAAGACAAGGAACAGTCTCTTAAGGATCTTGCAAAAACCTATCAGCGCTCTATCATGCGTAAGCATACAAAGGGCGGCTACAGAAATGTTGTTGATGAGCTCTGGAGAATTGTTGAAGAATATAATGCTGATACGGTTATCATGTATGACCAGATTTCCTGCAAGGGTATGGACGGTCTTACGGGTATATTTGACGACCAGGCAAGAGAAAGAAACATCAACTTCATCTGGGTCAAGCAGGATCTTATGGATCCCCGTACAATTTCAAGACGAGATATGCGTGAGCAGGTTAATAAATACATGCAGACTGTTCTTCAGGAGGAGCCTCTTGATGCTTCGCTTGTTGATTTTGAAGACGATTTAGCGTGGTAAAAGTAAAGGAGATATTGATATGAAATATTTTGGCGGATGCGATGTAGGCTCAACCTACACAAAATGCGTTGTTTTAGATGAAAACGGCAAAATGGTTGCCAATGTTACGAACAGAAGCAAAATCAACCCCGTTGCAAGTGCAGAGATTGCTCTTAATGATGCAGTAAGTCAGGTTGAAGGTCTTGAATCAGCAAAGGACATCAGCTATCTTATCGGTACGGGCTATGGCAGAAACAAGGTACCCTTTGCCGATGAAAACATTTCTGAAATCAGCTGCCATGCTATGGGTGTGCATGTAACCAACCCCGAGGTTAAGGCTATTATTGATATCGGCGGTCAGGACGTTAAGGGAATTTCAATTGATACGGACGGCACCGTAAAGAATTTTGCAATGAACGATAAATGTGCCGCAGGTACCGGCAGATTCTATGAAGCAATGGCTAATGCCTTTGAAATGACACTTCCCGAATTTTCAAAGCTTTCTCTTGGCGCAAAAAATACAATTCCCATCACTGCTCAGTGCACTGTTTTTGCTGAAAGTGAGGTTATCTCTCTTGTTGGTGAAGGCAAGCCTATGGATGAAATTGCTGCAGGCATTCAGCTTGCAGTTGCAAAAAGATGCTTTGTTATGGCGAAGAAAGCAGGTGCAACAGACAGCATCACTCTCACAGGTGGCTGTGCAAAGAATGACGGTCTTAAGGCTGCCATTGAAAAGGTGCTTAAAATCAAGGTAGTTGAGCTTAGCACAGACCCTCAGCTTATGGGAGCTCTCGGTGCCGCCGAGTATGCAAGGCAGAAAGGTCTCAGTAAGGTGAACTGATATGAATATCGTTTTAATTATACTTGCAGTTTTGGTTGGCTTGTTTGTTATTACCTTTGCAATCTATTGGTTTAACCTTGATATGAAACTTGTCAGAGCTGTTTATGACTGGCTCTGGAAAAACCGCTATGACAAAATGAAAAGGGATAAAAAACTGTAATGAACTTTTTTGATTCTTTAATCTCTGATGTTTTTTCTTTGACAGAAAAGCTCCCGAAAAATCACTTCCCTTTAATTGAGACGCTCTGGACAGATACGGGCTACAGTCAGGTCATACTTCAGCGTGATACCGCTTTTGAGCTTGAGGGGACAGGCTTCAATCTTGTTACAAGTGAAGCTGTTAAAGACGGTGTTACTGTTATAGGTGATGAGCTTGACAGTATTTCACAAAGTAGAAAATTTGCAAGAGTCTGTCTCGTTCAGATTGAAGATGAGCAGGACCAGCAGAAGGCATATAATCTGATAAGAAAAATTGAGTATGTCAAGTATCATCATTTCCCTGAAGGATATATGATAAGAACCTCTTCACGCTCACATAAGGAGGCTGTCCGTGTGTCAAAAAAGGCTATTAAAGACGGCATCAGCTTTCAGAAGGTAGGAAGCTTACTTATAAGCAAATATAAAGAGATACCTGCTGTAAAGAGCGTAAGGGTTATCTATATAACCTCTGACGGTGCTGATTACAGACAGCTTGAGGCTCTGGCAAAGAAAAACAACAGCATTACCGAAACTCTTAACCATGTCATGAACAGTGTTAAGTTTGACTGTGATACCTGTAATCTCAAGCCTATCTGCGACGAGGTTGAGGGAATGAAGGAGCTGCACTTTAAAAATGCAGGAATGGGGTAAGCTATGAATAGAAGGGATGTTATTGATTTCTTCGACAGCATGGCTCAGACCTGGGATGATGACCAGCTTCGCAACGAAGCGGCTATCAGTCTAATTCTTGAAAAGGGCGGCGTTGTGGAAGGTAAGCAGATACTTGATGTTGCTTGCGGTACGGGAGTGCTGTTTCCTGATTATATTGATATTGGTGCAGTTGTAACAGGCATTGATATTTCATCAGAAATGGTGAAAATGGCTAAGGAAAAGTTTCCCGATGCAGAGGTTATATGTGGGGATGCTGAAAGCTATGGCTTCAAAAAGAAATTTGATGCAGTTATGATATATAACGCCTTTCCTCACTTTATAAATCCTAAAGAGCTTTTTCGTAATCTTACAAAGCATCTGAATATAGGCGGAAGGATTACTGTTGCTCACGGAATGAGCGAAAAGGAGCTGGGGGAATGTCACTCTGGTAAAGCTGAGAGCATTTCACTTCCTTTGCCTTCTAAGGAAAAGCTGAGTGAGCTTATGTCAGAGTTTTGTGATGTAGATGTTATGATATCAGATGAGACCATGTATATGGTGTCAGGTGTGAAAACGGAATAAAACAAGTGGCCCGATTTTATATCGGGCTGTTTTTGTTATTTTATCTGCAAATATATTTATATAAAAAGTCTTTTTCGACAAATTACTATCATTTTCTCAAAAAGAAAATGATATTCTCTTGAAAAAGGAGATGATATTAATGAACAAAACAGATATTTATAAATCAGAGTATTTGTCGGATGATGAGAAGGAATTCTTGCAGCTTTTCAGAAAGATACCGCCTGAATTAAGAAGTGCAGCCACAGAAGAAATATATAACTTAGCGATGTTATTTTATGAGGGAGATAAAATAAAAACGAGTGCAGGCTCATAAGAGAGCCGCACTCGTTTTTTCTATACTTTTGCTGATTATACCGTTAAGATGCTTCATTGCTTCTGCAGTAGGCTCGGGTATGTGAGAAAAGGGAAAGGGGATATCCATTTTATCATACTTCACCTGACAGATTTTCCTGAAGGGTAAAAGCTCAATTTTGTCAACATATGAAAAGCAGTCTGCTATCTCTTTAAGTCTTTTAATGCTTTCTTCGTTATCATTGAGTGAGGGGATAATAACCTGACGCAGTGTTACGGGAATTTTTTCGCTGTTGAGATACTCAAGAAAGTCAAGGGGCTTATTAATTGAACATCCCACATGCTTGTTATATAGCTCATCTGTCGTGTATTTCATGTCGAGAAGAACTCTGTCGGTTTCCTTAAGAAGCTCCTTAATTTTATCGTTTAGTATGCTGCCTGAGGTGTCAAGACAGGTGTTGATGTCCTTTTCGTGACAAATTCTGAAAAGCTCGCGCACAAAATCCGGCTGTAGCAAAGGCTCACCGCCTGATACTGTTATTCCGCCGTCGTTTTTGAAATATTCACGGTAGTGCACAACTCTGTCAGCTACCTCGTCAGGGCGGTATGTTTTACCGTCATTTAATTTCCAGGTGTCCGGATTATGACAGCAACCGCATCGTAAATTGCAGCCTTGCATAAACACAACAAAGCGTACACCGGGGCCGTCAAGAGTACCGAGACTCTGAAAAGAATGAACATAACCTTTTACAGAGCTTATCATACGCTTTCGTGGAAGGTACGGCTGATAACCTCTCTTTGCTGCTCACGGGAAAGCTTATTGAAGTTAACTGCGTAGCCTGAAACACGGATTGTAAGATTCGGGTAATCCTCGGGATTTTCATAAGCCTTCATAAGAGTTTCACGGTTAAGCACATTTACATTGATGTGATGAGCTTTTTTGGCGAAGTAACCGTCAAGAATTGTTACAAGGTTATCGATTCTTTCTTCCTCAGTGCGTCCGAGAGCCTCAGGGGTAATTGAGAAGGTGTTTGAAATACCGTCACGGCAATCGTCATAGCTGATTTTTGCAACAGAGTTAAGAGAAGCAAGAGCTCCGTTTTCCTCACGGTTGTGCATCGGGTTTGCACCTGGTGCAAAGGGTGCAGTTGCTTTTCTTCCGTCAGGTGTAGCACCCGTATTCTTTCCGTACATAACATTTGATGTGATTGTAAGAACGGAAAGGGTATGAATTGCATGACGGTAGGTTGAGGTTTTACGAAGCTCGGTAATAACCTTGTGTGTCATGTCTTTGGCAATAAGGTCAACTCTGTCGTCATCATTGCCGAACTTCGGGAAATCGCCCGTTGTTTCAAATTCAGTAACATAACCGTCACGGTTTTTGATTGGCTTTACATTTGCATATTTGATTGCACTCAAGGAGTCTGCAACAACTGAAAGACCAGCAATGCCGAAGGCCATAAATCTTTCAACGTTAGTGTCATGCAGAGCCATCTGTGTTTTTTCATAAGCATATTTGTCATGCATGTAATGAATGATGTTCATTGTGTTAACATAAAGGCGGCTGAGCCATGTGATATAAATGTCATATCTTTCTATAACAGCATCATAATCGAGCTTATCAGAGTCCATTACGGGCATCTGAGGACCGATGTGTATGCCACTTGTTGTGTCATAGCCGCCGTTTATAGCAATTAGAAGAAGCTTTGCAAGGTTACAGCGTGCACCGAAGAACTGCATCTGCTTACCTAATTTCATTGCAGAAACGCAGCATGCAATTGCATAGTCATCGCCGTAAATCGGGCGCATAACATCGTCATTCTCATACTGGATTGAGTCTGTATCTGCGGAAACCTTTGCACAGAATTTTTTGAAGTTTTCCGGAAGTGAGTTTGACCACAGAATTGTGAGGTTGGGCTCAGGTGATGAGCCGAGTGTATAAAGGGTGTTGAGCATACGGTAAGAGCTTTTGGTGACAAGAGTTCTTCCGTCTTCTCCCATACCGCCGACAGCCTCGGTAATCCACATGGGGTCGCCGCCGAAAAGCTCATTGTATTCGGGAGTACGAAGGTGACGTGCGGTTCTGAGTTTCATAACAAAATCGTCAATAAGCTCCTGGGCACCCTCTTCTGTGAGAATACCCTTTTCAATGTCTCGTTCAATATAAATGTCAAAAAATGTGCTCACTCTTCCCAATGACATAGCAGCGCCGTTCTGCTCTTTGATGGCACCGAGATATGCAAAATAAGTCCACTGAATTGCTTCACGTGCATTTGCTGCAGGCTGGCTAATGTCGTGTCCGTACATAGCTGCCATTTCTTTCATATATCCGAGAAATGAAATCTGCTGATAAAGCTCTTCATCCAAGCGGATTTGTTCTGTGTTAAAAGCCTGGTTTTCAAGCTTCTTCTTATCATTTTTCTTATCCTGAATAAGCTTATCAACACCGTAAAGAGCAACACGGCGATAGTCGCCGATAATTCTTCCGCGTCCGTAGGCATCGGGAAGCCCTGTGATTACATGACACTTACGTGCCTGGCGCATTTCGTCAGTGTATGCACGGAAAACGCCGTCGTTATGTGTTGTGCGATAACGGAATTCCTCTTCAACCTTTCTGCTGAGCTTGTATCCGTAGGCTTCACATGCCTGACGCACCATTCTCATTCCTCCGAAGGGGTTTACCCCTCTTTTAAGTGGGCGGTTTGTCTGAAGACCAACGATTAATTCGTTATCCTTATCAATATAACCGGGGGAGTAGCTTGTAAGAGATGAAACTGTTGCAGTGTCAATATCAAGAACACCTCCGTACTGCCTTTCAAGAGTGAAAAGAGACTGGAGCTTACTCATAAGATTTTTTGTTCTTTCGGTGCTTCCTGCAAGAAAATCACTGTCACCGGTGTATTCCTTATAGTTGGCCTGAATGAAATCTCTTACATTGATTTCATCCTGCCATACACCGTTTTTAAATCCATTCCAATTTTCATGATTCATGGTAAATCCTCCTTACATATAAAAAATAAAAGGGCAAATCAGCTTACAGATAAACTGATTGCCCAGACGGTCGACATTAAAAGCATTTACATTCCCTTGCGGTGAACCGCTGATCCGTCAGTTATGTAAACGTTGTACTTAAATTATACATAATAAGACAATTAAAGTCAATTGAAGACAGAGAGAAGTGTTTTGATATTTTTAAATATAATTTGTTCATTTCGCTGAATTTTTATTGATGCCTTTTTTTGAAAACAGTTGTATGAAAATTCAGCGAATTTTAAATTTTGAATTGATTATTAATTTTACGACATTTTTATACAAAGATGTATTCACACTATTGCCTTTTTTTATAAGATATGTTACAATTACACTTACGAAAAATTATAAAAGGAGTAGGCTTTAAAATGAAAATCCAACCATTACTTCACAAACTTTTCGGCACAACTCCCGATAAGGGCGTTCAGCCGAAGGAAGCCATTGCTTATGGCGTAGCAGGTTTTGGTCAGAACTTTATCTGTACCATCATCGGCTCTTACCTTACTGTATTTATGACCGACGCACTTCTTTACGGTGCTGAAGGTGTTAAGGTGGGCGCATTGAACGGTGCAATTGCAGTTGCTGTTCTTATGCTTGCTACAAGAATATTTGACGCATGTAACGACCCCATCATGGGCTCAATCGTTGACAAAACAAGAACTAAATGGGGTAAATGCAGACCTTATCTTAAGTGGATGGCTATCCCTATCGGTATCTGCACAATTCTCTGCTTCCTTCCTGTTTATCAGGCTAAAACCACATGGACATTTGTAGTAATTTCCATTCTCTATGTTATCTGGTCCGTAACCTATACTGTTGCTGACGTTCCTTACTGGGGTCTTGCAACCTGCCTTACAAATGACACAACTGTCAGAGGTAACATCCTCACAGTTGTCCGTCTTGTTTGCACAGTTGGTGCCGGTATCGTTACTGTAGGTGTTCCCATCATCACAAATGCTGTAACAGCAAAGTTCAAGTATACAGAAGCTCACCTTGATCAGATTATGATCGACAAGGCAGAGCAGATTGCTGGCATCGTTGCAAATCAGGGCAAAACAGTTGAAGAGGCTGCCCGTTCATTCATCGGCACGGTTATGAATGACAGTGTTCAGGCTAATGCCGATACTCTTAAGTGGGTATATTTCATTTGTGCTGTTGTATTCGTTGTAGCTGCAATGCCCATGTTCTTCTACGGCTTCAAAAACACAAAGGAACACATTACTGCTGACTATGATAATGTTCCCTCATTCGGTCACAACCTTAAGCTCCTTTTCAAAAACAGAGAGCTTCTTCTCATCGTTCTTTCCGGTGTTCTCGGTGGTGCAAGAATGGTTTATACCTACACAGGCGGTCTTTATTTCGCTAAGTATGTTCTTAAGAACGAAGGCCTTTACGGTATTATAACACTTCTTGTTATTCCCGGCGGTCTTGTTGCATCACTTCTTGTTCCCTGGCTTACAAAGAAATTCACAAAGAAATACACATATATTCTTGTTCACCTCTTCGGTGGTGTTGTAATGGCTGTTATGTATTTTGTCGGTTACGATGCTCCCTGGAAGCTTGTTGTTGCCGCTATCGGCCTCATTCTTCTCGGTATTCCTCAGGGTGTTAACAACATTATGAGCTATGCTATGATTGGTGACACTGTTGACTATCTTGAGTGGAAAACAGGTGAAAGAGGTGAAGGTATCTGCTTTGCAATGCAGACTCTCATCAACAAAATCGGTATGGCAGTTGGCGCATTTATCGGTGTTATGTCAATGAGCATTGCTGGTATTGACGCAGAGACAGGTTTTGTTAAATCACCCGATGCACTCTGGAATGTTCTTATCCTTTCAGGTGTTATCAGTATGTTCGCCTGTGCAGTTCCCATGTTCTTCTACACACTTACTGAAAAGCGTCAGAGAGAGCTTGTTTCAGAAATCGAAGCTAGAAGAGCTGCTTCAACCAAATAATTAACAGGGCGGATATCTTCCGCCCTTGTAGTTTTAAAAATTTAAAAGGAGTGTACTTATGGAGAGAAAATGGTACAAAGAAATGTCTGTTTATCAGATTTGGCCCCGTAGCTTCTGCGACGGAAACGGTGACGGTATAGGCGACCTTAAGGGTATTCTTTCAAAGCTTGATTACATCAAGGATTTAGGCGTTGATGCCATTTGGTTCTCACCCTTATATCCTTCACCCAATGCTGATTACGGCTATGATATTGCAAACTACCGTGATATTTCAAAGGATTACGGTACTCTTGAAGAATTTAAGACTGTTCTTGATGAAGCTCACAAAAGAGGTCTCAAGGTAATCATGGACCTTGTTGTTAATCACACATCAACTGAGCATGAATGGTTTAAGGAAAGCATGAAGGGCGAAGATAACCCCTATCACGATTATTACATTTGGCGTAAGGGCAGAAAACCCGGTAAAGAGCCTAACAACTGGCTCTCAACCTTCCAGGGCAAAGCTTGGGAATATTGCAAGGATATTGATAAGTACTATCTTCATGTTTTTGCAAAGGAACAGCCTGACCTGAACATGGATAACCCTAAGGTCCGTCAGGAGGTTAAGGATATCATCAAGTTCTGGCTTGACATGGGAGTTGACGGCTTCAGAGAAGATGTTATCACCTTCATTTCAAAGGAGCCCGGACTTCCCAACGGCTTCCCTATTCCCACAGCCTGCGGCATTGAGCATTACACAAACGGTCCTAACCTCAAGAAGTATCTTAAGGAATTTAAGGAAATCTATGACCAGTATGATTGCTTTACCGTTGGTGAAGCACCCATGATGACCCCGAAGAAGGCTCTTGAATTTATCAAGGAGGGTGACGATCAGCTTCTTAACATGATGTTCCATTTCGAACACATGGGCTGTGACAACATCATCACAAACTGGCTCGTAACTCCCTTCAGACCGGGCAGACTTAAGAAGGTATATGCACACTGGCAGAAGGAGCTTTACGGTAAGGCATGGAATGCAAACTACATAGAAAACCATGACCAGCCCAGAATTATTTCCCGTTACGGTAGCGAGAAATACCGTCAGCAGAGCGGTAAGATGCTTGCAACAATGTATATTTGTCAGAGCGGTACACCCTTTATTTATCAGGGTCAGGAAATCGGTATGACCAACCCGAAGATCCCCACGATTGACAGATACAAGGATGTTTCCTCATTCAACAACTATGCAATGTTCAAGAAATTCGGTATTCCCGATAAAATTACAATGAAGTTCTGTATGTATGCTTCACGTGATAATTCCAGAACTCCCATGCAGTGGAGCGCAGAAAAGAATGCAGGCTTTACAACAGCTGACGAGCCCTGGTTTGAAATCAACCCCAATTTCACTGAAATTAACGTTGAAGCTGAAAAGAAGAATCCTTATTCAATTCTTAACTATTACAAGAAGCTCCTTCAGTTCCGTAAGGACAATGATATTGTTAAGTACGGTGATTTTGAGCTTCTTAAAACACCGAAGGAAATCTTCGCATATACAAGAAGCTATGAAGGACAGAAAATGCTTGTTCTTTGCTCCTTCACTGAAAAGGAAATTGCTTTCAGAGCTCCCAAGGATTTCGATATCAATTCTGCTGAGCTTGTTCTCTGGAACTATGAAAACAATCCCGTAATTCATAACGGCTTCATGACAAGACCTTATGAAACAAGAGTATATCTCATAAAATAAAAATTACCCCACGGTAGAAAATACCGTGGGGTAATTTTTGCCTTTTTGTTTTTAATAACCGATTGCAGTACCTAAAAGAAGTAAGCCTGAGCATGCAATAAATTCAGCAAGGAAGAGCTTCCATGCACATCTTATGTATTTGAGATAAGATATGTTAATAATGCCGAGTGCAATGATAAGAAGTCCGTTTGTGGGGAAAAGAACATTACAGATGCCGTCACTCAGACAAAAAGCAACAATGAGATTCTGTCTGCCGATGTTAAGCATGTCAACAAGGGGGAGAAGTATCGGCATAAGAAGAAATGCTTTAGCTGAGCCGCTTCCGATGAAGAATTCGAACACGGCAATTGTAATAAAGATAATAATAATTGCAACATATGGATTAACACCGCTGATAAGATTGTAGACCCAGTAAAGCAGAGTATCAATGATTTTACCGCTTTTAAGAATGTAGGTCACACTTATGATTATCATAATAATCGGTGCACAGGGGAGTATTGTTTTTGCGCCCTTTTTGAATATTTCCGCAAGCTCATTTTTGCTGAGTCCGGATATTGCGCCTGCACGAAGACCGCCCACAGTGAAAAGTATTGCCATTGACACAAGGGGAAGGTATCCGATTATGTCTGAAATGCTCTGATTTCTGACAATTGTATTAGTAAGAAGACACAGGACAATGATTGCAAGAACTGCAACAAGTGAACCTACAAATGCCTTCGTGGCTTTCGGAAGATTGGGATTTTTCAGTGCTTTTTCCATTTCTTCTTCATTGAGAAGCCTTTTTCTCAGCTCAATATCGCTTTCATAGCAAATGGATTTCTGAGGATTCCTTTCAATTCTTTTTGCATATAGAATCAAAAAAGCAGTAAGAACAGCGTAAACAACAAGGAAAACAAGGATTCTGAAAAGAACTCCCGAGAACATGGGCATTCCTGCCATGGACTGTGTAATACCAACATTGAAGGGATTAAAGGTTGCAGCAGCATAACCGAAGGATACGGAAACAAGGCTCAGGGCAAGTCCCACAAAGGAGTCCCAGCCGAGAGACAGCGAAATTGCAACTGCAAGGGGAACCAGTGTAACGGATTCTTCAAGAATACCTGCAAAGGATGAAAGAAGCATGCAGGCAAAAACAACAAGTGAAAGAAGAAGGTATTTTTTATCTGAAAATCTTTTCACAATGGTTGACATTATATATTTAAGAACTCCGCTTTTGTCAAGAACAAGGAACGTGCCGCCGATGATTATTATAATCATTATTATTGCAACGCCTGTCAAAGCATCACCGGTTGCAAAAATAAAGGTTTCAATCGGCGCAAGAAACACTCTCCAGAAGCTGTATCCCACATCTTCTCTGGGAATTTCATGATAAGTGCCGTTAATCACGGAGCCGTCAGCTGCAGTGTCATAAACACCCGTGGGAACTGTTTGTGTAAGAATTCCTGCAAATATCATAATTGCAGCAAGAAGTGCCGTAATTCCTATAATAGTTTTTTTGTCAATTTTGATTAGTGTGTTGTTGTCCTGAGACACAATCGTCACGTCCTTTAAATATTGTTATTAATCTGAAGAATTTCACGTCTGTCAAAAATTGTAAGCTTGTCGAAGCCGCATTTTTTGGCCAGAAGCATACCTTCTTTTATGCCTGCACCAACGTCATAGGCACTGTGAGAATCGGAGCCGACTGTTATATATTTACCTCCGAGCTCCTTATAGCGTGAAATTATATTTTCATCAGGCATTGTTCTGCCCATAAGCTGTCTGAGACCTGAGGTGTTGATTTCCAATGCCTTATTGTTTTCGATAATTGCCTGAAGCAGCTCATCTGTTTCCTTACTGATTTTTGAATAATCAAAATCGATTGCATATTTTCCCTGTATCCGTCTCATGGGGCAGGTGATATGGGCAAGAACATCAATTTCACTGCAGTGAGCCATTTCAGTAAGCTCATGAAAGTAGCTTTTCATAAACGAATAAACATCTATCTCATCATATGGGATTTCCTTAACATCGCATGCAAAGCCCTTCGGAGTGTGAATACTGCCGAGCACAACGTCATAAGAACGGGAGTTCAGAATGCGCCTTGTAAGGTCAATATCTGTCAAAGGCTGTCCTATTTCAACGCCGATAAGAACAAGTAGCTGACCTTCAAAGGCAGACTTAGCTTTTGTACATTCAAAATAGGAATGGAAATTCATGCTATTATACTTATTTTTTATAAAGCTGTCAATCTCACAGTGGTCGGTAAAGGCAAGGGCACGTAAACCCTTTTCAATTGCCTGCTCGCAAATGAACATGGGTGAATGGTTACCGTCAGGTGAATTGTCAGAATGCACATGCAAATCTATAATCCGTTCTGTATTCACATTTTTTCTCCTTAAACAAATTTTAATAATTATACACTAAATATAGATATTATGCAATATATTTTCAGTAAAATGCATAATAATTTTTTAATATACAAATAAGATACCTTAACGAGCATTGTATAGTGTCTTCCAAATACTTACACTTATATAATTGCACATGAAACATAAAATATATTTGCAAGCGCAAAAGCTTTAAAAAAGGAGAGTGTACGAAATGGCGAGAAATTCCAAGGGTATGGTGCCTGAAGCAAGAGACGCACTTGACAGATTCAAGATGGAAGCTGCTTCAGAAGTAGGCGTTAACCTTAAGCAGGGTTACAACGGTCACCTCACATCCCGTGAAGCCGGTTCAGTCGGCGGTCAGATGGTTAAGAAGATGATCGAATCATACGAAAAGAACATGAAATAAATTTCGTGTTAAACTTTAAGGACATCCGGAAAGGATGTCCTTAATCTTTTATTCGTCTTCTGTTTCGGTAATATCGGTTACCTCGATTGAAGCAACTTTTGGTGAAATTATTTCTTTTTTTACAATTGTTTTCGGTCTGATTATTTCACGGACAGGGTATCCGTCGTCGATATAATCATCGGTCGGGGCTACAGCTTCAACAGTTATTTCCTCAGCTTCTTCAGTGGCTTCAATGAAAATACTGTCTGACCAGAAGGTGTCAATTTCAGCATATCTGATTTTTTCCTTTTTCTTGCCCTTTCCAAGCTTTTTCAAAAGGTAATAAACAACAATGATTATTGCAGTCATAATGGAAATGAGAGCACCCTCATATAAAGAAGGAGCTTCATATTTGAATTCAACCGTGTGGTTGCCTTCTGTAACCTTAACACCGAGAAGTGCTTCACCAACCTTAACGATGCTTTCTTCGTTAACTTTTTCACCGTCGATATATACCTTCCAGCCTGCATCGTAGGGGATTGAGGTGTAAAGAAGAGAATCCTTTTCAGCAGTGAATCTGCCCTTGATGTAGGTGTCGTCAAACTCTTCTGTGAGCATCTGCTGCTCGTTCAGAAGACTATAGCCCATGTCCATAACCTCTTTATCAAGTGCATAAGCAAAGAATTTGAGATAGCCTGTGTTAGCTTCAAAAGGAACATTAACGCTGATTATGTCACCTGCATTGTAATAACCCAGGTCGAGAAGTGCATCATGGGTTGCGTTGTGTGTCATTGTGCCAAGAGGTGAGTTAACGGTTATATCCTTTGATTCAGCACCGTCAGCATCGAAGTAGATATAAATATTTGTATCTGCAGGTGCATTAAGGTAAATTGTTGCAGAGCCTTCAAGATCATCTGTTGTTTTGTCAAAATAGAAGCTTGAAGAGCTTAATGCCTCAGTAAAGGGCTCAACATTGGAATAGGTGATACTAGTCGGCTCAAGCCTTATGAAGGGGCTTCCGAGACCGCCTGTTGCAAGGTTGAAATAGTCACCCTGAAGTGCGAAGGGGTCACTTGAAGTGTTTGTTTTCCAGCTTGAAATGTATTCGTCTGTTGCCCAGGTTACGGTGTTGCTGTCAACAAGGTAAGCAATCGGCAGATAATAGTTGTTTTTATATGCCGTATACTTTGAATGTGTGGCAACATGTGAATAATTGGGTGATGCTGCAAGGGCATCGGGAGTGTAATTATTCACAATGTATTTCATTGAAAACATCATGTTATACACGGGCGTCTGTGGATTATAAGTGTAGCTGTTGATTCTGTTGCTCATCATGCCAAGGTCATCCTGAAGATTTGAAAACCTTTCATATGCCATTGAGGAGAAAACAGATGCGCCGTTATAGTAGTACCACGAGGGGTCCATTCTTGTGCGAAGGTCAGTGAGCTCCATTCTGTAAAAGTCACCGTCTTCAATTGTGTCAAGAGTATCCTTCATGGTCTGGAAATCATCATAGTCAGATACATATGAATCCTTTGTAATTGTTATGCTCACAGTGCTTGTGTCACACATGATTGCCTCACTGCAGACACACACAATAAGAAGTGCTGCAACAGACATTGCCTGATATCTTTTATCAAGGAATATTGTGAGAACAAGAACATAAAGAACAATCAGAATAAGAGTGAGCACAACGGTTCCGTTTGTAACATTTTTTGATGTTATTTCTTCGGTTAAAATAACGAAGCAGACAAGGGCCGCACCCACAATGCCGATATGTTTTGCCTTGAATTCATTGAGCCTTATAAACGTCTTATATGCAATGATAAGAAGCATGAAGGAATATATGAATGACTGACGGTAGGGGAGGTCATTCGGGAAATGAAAGCCGTGCCAGATGAAGTTCAGTATATTGATGTTGAAGCTGAAATAAAGGAATGTGAGAAGAGCTATTGTTGCAAGCTTTTCCTTTTTTGATATGCTTTTTGTGAAGAAGAACAAGGGTGCAAGAATAAGAGTAAGAATACCGCAGTATACATTGGGAAGAACATCGTCACCGCTTGATCTGATTGTGGTTGTAAGGTTTGCAAGATGATTTGCAAAAAAGTCAAAGAATGAGAAATAGGTTTCGGGATTTGTGGGAAACGGATCGTTGGTTGCAGAGCAGGATTTAAGAACACTGTAAACGGGAAGCAGAACAACTGCCATCAGACCTGCAGCGGTAAGTGCAGCCATTGCAAAAATGACACCGCTTCTTAAGAATCTTTTGTTTTTGAGTGAATTTACATTGTTGCAATCCTCACTTACAACTGAGCTGAAATTATAGCCCTTGAAGAAGTAATAGAAGAAGTAAACCACTGAAAACACACAAAGCATGTAGGATGTGTAATAGTTTGAAAACATTGACAAGGCAAGACCGATAACAAAGGTCTTCATTTTTCCGTTGTCAATAATTCTTTCAATGCCGAGAAGCACAATCGGAAGAAGCACCATGGCATCAAGCCACATAACATTCCAGTAATAAGCGAGCATATAGCCGCACAGGGCATAGAAAACACCGAATGCACTTGAAACACAGGACTGACTATGTAGTGATTTTTTGATGAAGAAAGTGAATGTGGCCGCTGAAAGGGCTGCTTTAATGAGAATCATTGCTGCAATGGCTTCAGTAACATTTTTATGTCCGAAAAGCACAACAATTGCACCAATGGGGCTTGAAAGGTAGTTGAAATAGTTGCCGAGGAAAGCACTGCCGAAGCCTGATGACCAGGAATACAGCAGACTGTCACCCTGAGTTATGCGCTCATAAAGCTCAGCAAAAAGGGGACCGTACTGATGGTAAAGGTCCATTCTCAGAATTGTGTTGTCACCGATGGGAATCATGCTGTTACACATATATATAATTAACATCGTACCTGCCGCTGCAAGAAAAGAAAGAATTATATATTTGTATTCATCGAAGAAGCTTCTTTTTTGTTTTATCATTTTCAGCCTTCTTTCTGAAGTTTATTTTTGTCATACTTTAATATAATACTATATTATTAACCAATCTTCAAGTAACTTTCATATAAATTAATCTTTTGTTCAGTTTTACACAAAAAAGATTTTTTTGTCTTGAAACAAAAAAGGTATTGTGCTAAAATACGTGAAGAACATGAAGGAGATTTTTTATGAAAGAAGTAACTATATATTCAGACGGTGCATGCTCGGGAAATCCCGGTCCGGGAGGCTGGGGTACAATACTCGACTACAAGGGAAAAAGAAAAGAGCTTTCAGGCGGTGAAGAGCATACAACCAATAACCGTATGGAGCTTACTGCGGTAATCGAGGGTCTGAAAGCACTCAAGGAGCCCTGCAGGGTTAAAATTATTACGGATTCCCAGTATGTTTTCAACGGTATCACTCTTGGCTGGGCACAGTCATGGAAGGATAATAACTGGAGAAAGAAGGATAAAAAGCCTGCGCTTAACCCTGAACTGTGGGATGAGCTTCTCACCCTTACTGCAAAGCACGATGTTACATTTGAATGGATTAAGGGACATGCAGGGCACCCTGAAAACGAAAGATGTGATGAGCTTGCCGTTAAGGAAAGTCAGATGTTTCTGAAGTGATTTTGTTAAAGCACAATATCCCGAAGTTTTTCAATATTGATTTAAAAATATCTTGATTTATTCGGCAATGAAAGCTATAATATATCTGTAAAAAACTGAAAGGAAGTTTTATAATGTATAATAATGTTACTGTTTTTGACCATCCGCTTATTCAGCATAAGCTTTCAATACTGAGAAACAAAGAAACAAGCTCAAAGGATTTCAGAGCTCTTGTTTCAGAAATTGCAACACTTATGTGTTATGAAGCAACAAGAGATCTTCCTTTGGAGGATGTTGAAATTGAAACTCCCATCTGCAAAACAAATGCAAAGCACATCAGCGGTAAGAAGCTTGCAGTTGTACCCATTCTCCGTGCTGGTCTCGGAATGGTTGACGGTATGACAAGCCTTGTTCCCTCATGCAGAATCGGTCACATCGGTCTTTACCGTGACGAAGAAACTCTTCAGCCTGTTGAGTATTACTGCAAGTTGCCCAAGGATATCGGCGAAAGAGATGTTTTTGTTGTTGACCCCATGCTTGCAACAGGTGGCTCAGGTATTGATGCAGTGTCACAGATTAAACTCAGAGGTCCTCGTTCAATCCGCTTCATGTGCATTATTGCTGCTCCCGAGGGCGTTGAAGCATTCACAAAGGCACATCCTGATGTTCACGTTTACTGTGCTGCACTTGATGAAAAGCTTAATGATAAGGGATACATTGTTCCCGGCCTCGGCGATGCAGGCGACAGAATTTTCGGCACAAAATAATTTTTTGAATTTTAAAGCGCGAAAGTGTTGACATTTTAAATTTTTTGTGTTAAAATCCATTTCAATATCACAAATGCGTTGAAGAAATTATGAATTGTCATCGTCAGGTTTCAGAGAGTCGGTGGTTGGTGCAAACCGATACGGAATGATTATTCAGTCTCGTTTCTGAGCAGGATTGCTGAAGGCGGTTGTTGTGTAGGCAGTCACGGATGCCCCGTTATCATGGCTAAAGGCTTGATTGAGCCTTGAAGAGTGACCGCAGATGCGGTAAACAAGGTGGTACCACGGATTTAATTCGTCCTTGAAGTTACTTAATGTAATTTCAAGGATTTTTTGTTGTATACCATCGCTTTCGTAAGTGATAAATCAAATTCAAGGAGTAATACAAATGGAAAAATTATCAATTGCTGACATTACATTAAAGCAGGCTGCAAAAAACAGTGATTATGCTTTATCCTTCAGAGAAAAAATTGAAATTGCAAAGCTTCTGGATAAGCTGAACGTTTCCGTTATTGAGCTTCCTCAGATTGCTAAAGAAAAATCAGATGTGCTTCTTATTAAATCAATTGCATCATGTGTGAAATCAAGCACAATTGCAGTTCCCGTAAATCTTGAAGAGCAGGATGTTGAAAGAATTGCAGATGCCCTTAAATCGGCAAGAAACCCCAGAATCCAGGTGGCTGTTCCAACTTCAACAGTTCAGATGGAATACATCTGCAAGAAAAAGCCTCCAATGGTTCTTGAAATGATTAAAGAGCTTGTGTCAAAATCAAAGGGACTATGTGCTGATGTTGAGTTTATTGCCGACGATGCAACAAGAAGTGATGTCGATTTTCTTTATTCTGCAGTTGCAGCAGCAGTTGAAGCCGGCGCAACAACTGTTACTCTTTGCGACACAGCCGGAACAATGCTTGCAGATGAAATTGCACTTTTCGTTGATGATGTTTATGCAAATGTTCCTTCACTTGAAAAAGTATGTGTCGGTATACAGTGCAGCAATGAGATGAGCATGTCTGTTGCACTTTGTGTTTCCTCAGTTAAATCAGGTGTCAGAGAAATCAAGGTTTCTTCAATCGCAGGCACAGAAGCTGCATCACTTGAGCATGTATGCCGTGCCGTTAAATTCCACGAAGACGAATTTATGCTTGAAACCAAGGTTAAAATGACTGAATTTCTCAGAACCTCAAAGCAGATTGACTGGATTGCCAATGCAAAAAGAGGCAAAAATGCTGTTTTCGATTCAGTTATCGGCAATGTCGGCAGTGACTTTGTTCTTAATGAGCATGACGATATAACAGAAGTTTCAAAGGCTGTAATGAGTCTTGGCTACGACCTTTCTCAGGATGATATGTCAAAGGTATTCGAAGAATTCAAGCGCATCAGCCGTAAAAAGCCCGTTGGAGCAAAGGAGCTTGATGCAATTGTTGCTTCCGCTGCATTGCAGGTTCCTGCAACCTATTTCCTTGAATCCTATGTTATAAACAGCGGTAATGTAATTTCTGCAACTGCTAACATCACCATGAACAAAAACGGTGAAAAAATCAACGGTCTTGCAGGTGGCGACGGCCCCATTGATGCTGCATTCCTTGCAATTGAGCAGGTTGTGGGTCACCGTTATGAGCTTGACGACTTCCAGATTCAGTCTGTAACTGAAGGTCAGGAAGCAATGGGCTCAGCGCTTGTAAAGCTTCGCAACAACGGCAAGCTTTATTCGGGCAAGGGCATTTCAACCGATATTATCGGTGCCAGCATCAGAGCATATCTTAACGCAATCAACAAAATAGTATACGAGGAGGCATAAAACATGATGAGGCTTTCCTTTTCAATAAACGGCTGGAGTGATTATACCTGGCAGGATTTCACTCAGCTTGCTGAAGAAATTGGTTTTAAGGGTATTGAGCTTCACAATGTACTCGGCTCAGAATTAATAGAAAAAGACGGTCCTTTCCATAAATATAATGCTGCTGCAACAATGCGAAAAATTGCAGACAAAGGCATAACTGTTCCCTGCGTCGATGTCAGTGCAGACATTTCCTGCGATGATGTTGAAGGCAGTGTTAAGGCCGTTTCAGATTATATCAGTTTTGCTGCTTCGATCCGTGCACCATATGTGAGAGTGTATGCTTCAGGCAAAAATGATAATGCAAGAAATAATGTTGTTTCCTGCTTGTCCCAGGTTGTGGATTCAGCATCGGAGAAGGGTGTAACACTTCTTATTGAAACATGTGGTATGTTTGCAGACACATCTGCACTCAGAGATGTTCTTATGGAATTTGCTTCTGATTCAATTGCTGCACTGTGGGATGTATATCACACCTACTGTGAGCAGAAGGAGGACACTGAAACAACAATCACAAACCTCGGTGCTTACATAAAGCATGTTCATCTTAAGGATGCTGCAAATGTTGACGGCACTCTCGAATACCGTCTTATCGGTGAGGGTGAGGTTCCTGTTGATATTGTTATCAATGCACTTTCTTCCGTAAATTACAGCGGCTTCATTTCACTTGAGTGGAATCCTGACTGGATGCCCGATCTTACCGAAATTGATGTTATATTTGCACATTTTGTGCAGTACATTAAGAATTTCCAGGCTCCTTCAAGAAAAAAGAGTCACCTTTACCTCAATAACAGAGGCACAGGCAATTATGTGTGGAAAAAGGAAGCTCTTATTGAGAAAACCTTCTCACAGGTTCTTGACAAAATGGTTGAGGAATTCCCTGACCAGTATGCTTTCAAATATACAACTCTTGATTATACAAGAACATATGCTGAATTCCGTGACGATGTTGACGAATGCTGCAGAGCATTCCTTGCATTGGGTGTTAAGCCCGGAAGTCATGTTGCAGTGTGGGCAACAAACATTCCTCAGTGGTATATAGCATTCTGGGCAGCAACAAAAATCGGTGCAGTTCTTGTAACCGTTAACACTGCTTATAAAATTCACGAAATTGAATACCTTCTCAAGCAGTCCGATACTCACACTCTTATTCTTATTGAGCAGTACCGTGACTCACATTATTCAAACATAATCAGTGAGCTTTGTCCCGAGCTTGAAAGCACAAAGCCCGGTGAGCCTCTTCATTGCCGCAGACTTCCCTTCCTGAGAAATGTTATTACTGTAGGCTTCAGGAAAAAGGGCTGTCTCACATGGGATGAAGCAATTGAAAGAGCTGAAAACGTACCTGTTGAAGAGGTATACAGAATTGCTGCAAATGTTGACCCCAACGACGTATGTAATATGCAGTATACTTCAGGCACAACAGGCTTCCCCAAGGGCGTTATGCTCACACACTATAACGTTGTAAACAACGGAAAGTGTATCGGTGACAGAATGGACCTTTCAACAGCCGACCGAATGATGATTCAGGTGCCCATGTTCCATTGCTTCGGCATGGTGCTTGCAATGACAGCTTCAATGACTCACGGTGTAACACTTTATCCGCTTCCGTATTTCACACCTAAGCCGTCACTTGCCTGCATCAATCAGGAAAAGATTACCGCGTTCCATGGTGTTCCCACAATGTTCATTGCAATGCTTGAGCATCCCGATTTTGAAAAGACAGATTTCTCTCACATGAGAACAGGTATCATGGCAGGCTCACCCTGTCCCATTGCAACAATGAAGGACGTAGTAGGTAAGATGAACATGAAGGAAATCACAATTGTTTACGGTCAGACGGAAGCTTCCCCCGGCTGTACAATGAGCTCAACTGACGATTCACTTGAGGTGCGTGTAAGCACTGTGGGCCGCGCACTTCCCGAAATCGAGTGTAAGATTATTGATCCCGAAACAGGTGAAGACCTTCCTGTCGGTCAGATTGGTGAATTTGTTGCAAGAGGCTATAACATCATGAAGGGCTACTATAAAATGCCCAAGGCAACATCATCTGCAATTGATAAGGACGGCTGGCTTCACACAGGTGACCTTGCCTGCAAAACTGAAGACGGAAACTATAAGATTACCGGCAGACTGAAGGATATGATTATCCGTGGCGGTGAAAACATTTACCCCAAGGAAATTGAAGAGTTTATTTATACTCATCCTAAGGTCAGCGATGTTCAGGTTATCGGTGTTCCCGATGAACAGTACGGTGAGGAAATTGCTGCATGTATCATTCTCAAAGAGGGTGAAACAATGACAGAAGCCGAAATGAAGCAGTATGTTAGAGACCATATGGCAAAGCATAAGGTACCAAGATATGTTGACTTTGTTGAAGCCTTCCCAATGAATGCAGCAGGTAAAATCCTCAAATATAAAATGCGTGAAGAGGCCGTTGAAAAATACGGACTTCAGAAGGCAAATTCCGTTGAAACCGCATAAACTTTTACTAAAGGTGCTTCGTTTATACGGAGCACCTTAATACTTAAAAAAGAAGATGATAATATGAGCTGTCCTATAATCGACTGTCACTGTCATATTTATCCCGATAAAATTGCTGAGAAGGCTGTTCAGAGCATTGGTAATTTTTATGACCTTGACATGTATTATGACGGGAAAGTCTCCACATTGATAAAAAACGGAAACGAAATCGGTGTCAGTCACTATATAGTTTTTTCGGTGGCTACAACTCCTCATCAGGTGCATTCAATCAACTGCTTCATTGCAGATACTGTGAAAAAAAGCGGAGGTATAATGACAGGACTCGGTACGGTTCATCCCGATTCTGAAAGCCTTGAATCGGATATTGAAGAAATAAAGAGTCTTGGCTTAAAGGGTGTCAAGCTTCACCCTGATTTTCAGAAATTCAGAATTGATGATGAAAAGTGTGACAAAATTTATTCTTTGTGCGAGGGTACTCTTCCTTTGTATCTTCACACGGGAGATACCCGTTTTGGCTTTTCGAATCCCGATAACGTGATTCCCGTTCTTGAAAGATATCCCGGCTTAACAGTTATCGGTGCTCATTTCGGCGGTTGGTCATGCTGGAAGGAGGCTGCCTTCAGGTTACATGAATATAAAAACTTTTATGTGGACTGCTCTTCATCCTTTGATTGGCTGAGCACGGAAGAAGCAGAAAGTATAATAAAGCTCTACGGTGCTGACAGAGTTCTTTTCGGCACAGACTATCCCATGTGGAGCCACAAAAAGGAATTTGAACACTTTAATAAACTGAATATCACTGAAGATGAAAGGGAAAAAATTCTTTATAAAAATGCAATGAAAATATTTTCGATTGAAAAAATCTGAAAAAATATAAAAAAACATATTGACTTTAATTTCTTAAAGTGCTAAAATACTTTCAAATTGAATATTAAAGGCTGTGACGAAGACGGATGAAGCCCTATTTTTACAGAGAGTCGGCGGTGCTGGAAAGCCGATAAAAGAATGCCTCGCAATCCTATCACTTCTGAGCTGAAGGTCCGAACACCTTTTTGGTTAGTAGATACCTTTCGTGATTGCTGCGTTAATGCATAGAGCTTATATGAGCTTGAGGTGGCGGCTTATTTGCCGCAATTTGAGTGGTACCGCGGGTATTAATTTTTTGATTGTTGCTCGTCTCAAAGGAAACTTTGAGACGGGTTTATTTTTTAACAATTTTATCAGACAGGAGGCTAAAGCAATGGAAATGAACAAAATTATCGGTGAACTTAAAGAGGTGGCTTTCCGAATTAAGGAGATGCGTGAAATTGCAGCATATACTCCCGAGGAAATGGCTGAAAAGGTTGACCTTAGTGTTGAAGAATATCTTTCCTATGAATCAGGTGCAGACGATTTGCCTTTCTCATTTATTCACAAGTGTGCAAAGGTTTTCGGTATCGGCAAAACAGACCTTCTTGAAGGCCGCAGCAGTAATCTTTCTTCATATACGGTAACAAGGAAGAATCAGGGAAAAATCATTTCCAAGGATGAGGACGATGGAATTGAAATTGACCATCTTGCACTTCTTTTCCGTAATAAGCTTGCTGAGCCCTATCTTGCAAAATATGAATATAAAGAAGAGCTTCAGAACAAAGAAATTGCAACAACAACCCATAGCGGACACGAATTTGACTATGTGCTTTCAGGTAAGCTTAAGGTTCGTGTAGGTCAGCATACCGAGATTCTTGAAGAAGGGGACAGCATTTATTACAGAAGCTCAACTCCTCACGGTATGATTGCTGTTGATGGTGAAAACTGTACCTTCCTTGCAGTTGTTATTGCAGGTGATGAAGCAATTGAAGAGAATGTTGTTAAAGAATCACGTGTTGCTTCAAAAGCAAAGCACAACCTCGTTGTTGAAAAATTCATTGAAACCACTGAGGATGAAAACGGAATTCTCCGTGATATCAGCTTCATGAATGAGGATAAGTTCAACTTTGCCTTTGATGTTGTTGATGAAATTGCCGAAAAGTATCCCGATAAGCTTGCAATGCTTCACATTTCAAAAGACAAATCAGAAAGACGCTTTACCTTCAAGGATATCAAAAAGGAATCAGCACGTGCAGCAAACTATTTCAAGAGCCTTGGCATCGAAAAGGGCGACAGAGTTATGCTGGTTCTGAAGCGTCATTATCAGTTCTGGATAACAGCTCTTGCACTTCATAAGCTGGGTGCAGTTATTATCCCTGCAACAAATCAGCTTGTTGTTCACGATTTTGAATACCGCTTTGAAGCTGCAGGAGTCAAGGCAATTCTTTGCACTGCAGATGGTGATACTGCAAATCAGGTTGATGTTGCAGCTGCAACATACGGCAGGCTTGAGCATAAAATTATTGTCAACGGTGAAAAAGAGGGCTGGAGAAGCTTTGACAGTGAATATAAGCTTTTCAGAAGCATTTTTGAAAGAACAGAAGACTCCGCCTGCGGCGATGATTCCATGCTTATGTTCTTCACTTCAGGCACAACAGGCTATCCAAAAATTGCCTGCCACTCATTTAAATATGCACTCGGTCATTTCATAACTGCGAAGTACTGGCACAATGTTCAGCCGACAGACCTTCATCTCACAATTTCCGACACAGGCTGGGGTAAGGCTCTGTGGGGCAAGTTCTACGGTCAGTGGATGAGTGAGGGTGCAGTATTCACCTATGACTTTGACAGATTTGATGCATCTGAAATTCTTCCGATGTTCAAAAATTATAACATCACAACCTTCTGTGCTCCTCCCACCATGTACAGAATGCTTATCAAAGAGGATCTTTCAAAGTATGATCTTTCTTCAATCAGATATGCAACAACAGCTGGTGAAGCACTGAATCCCGAGGTGTTCTATCAGTTCCAGAAGGCAACAGGACTTGTTATTATGGAAGGCTTCGGACAGACAGAAACAACCCTTACAATCGGTAACCTTGTTGGCACAACACCTAAGCCGGGCGCAATGGGTAAGCCTATTCCAGGATATGACATTGACATTGTTGACCTTGACGGCAATCCATGTCCTGACGGTGAAACAGGTGAAATTGTTGTAAGAACCGATAATAAGGTTCCCTGCGGTCTGTTCAAGGGATATTTCCGTGACGAAGAAAAAACTGCTGAGGTATGGCATGACGGAATGTACCACACAGGTGACACTGCATGGAGAGATGAGGACGGATACTTCTGGTATGTAAGCCGTATCGATGACGTTATCAAGTCATCGGGCTACCGTATCGGTCCCTTTGAAATTGAAAATGTTATTATGGAGCTTCCCTATGTTCTTGAATGCGGCGTATCTGCTGCTCCCGATGAGGTGAGAGGTCAGGTTGTTAAAGCAAGCATTGTTCTCACAAAGGGAACTGAGCCCACAGAAGAGCTCAAAAAGGAAATTCAGAACTACGTTAAGAAAAACACAGCTCCCTATAAATATCCCAGAATCGTTGTTTTCAGAGATGAGCTTCCCAAAACAATCAGTGGTAAGATTCAGAGAAATAAACTGTAATTTATCGTCAATTTTAACAAAGCAGGATGATTTAATTAGTGTAATTTCTTCAGTTTTAAGTCAGAAATTTGTTGAAAAAAACATATAAAAGCTTTATAATATTAGGTACGTAAAAAAACAAAGGAGGATTATGTTGAAAAAGCGTGTAACAATTTTTGCAGGACATTACGGCAGCGGAAAAACAAATATCGCCGTAAACTATGCTTTGCACCTTAAAAAACAGAATCTTCCTGTTGTTATTGCAGACCTGGATATAGTAAATCCCTATTTCAGGACCAAGGACAGCGAAAAGGAGCTTAATGAAAAGGGGATTGACCTGATCTGCTCTCAGTTTGCAAACACAAACCTTGACATCCCTTCGTTGCCGCAAAGTATGTACCGTGTGATACACGATAAAAGTCAGTATGCGGTTATGGATATCGGTGGTGACGATGCAGGTGCGGTGGCTCTCGGAAGATTTTCGGAAGAGCTGATGAGTGAGAATAATTACAGTATGTATGCTGTTGTTAATTTTTACCGTCCTCTTACAAAGAATGCCGAGGATGCCTTCACTGTAATTAGAGAAATTGAAGAAGCTTCAAAAATGAAGTTTACGGGAATTGTCAACAATTCAAATCTCGGTCCACTCACAACGGTTGAAGATGTTCTTTCAACTCAGGATGAAGTGAATAAGCTTTGTGAAATGACAGGCTTACCCCTTTGCTTCACTTCTGTGGAAAGCAGAATTTATAACGGCTTTTCTGAAAAAACAGAAAATCTTTTTCCGCTGAATTTACAAAGTAAAATTTTTTAATCGGAGGTAAGCTTATGCCTAAGGTAACGTTTAATACTGACATGTGTAAGGGCTGCGGTCTTTGTGTGATTGCCTGCCCCAAGAAAATCCTTGTTATTGCAAAGGATAAAATCAACGCAAAGGGACATTCACCTGCTGAAATGACAGATGAAAGCAAGTGCATCGGTTGTGCATTCTGTGCAACAATGTGCCCCGATTGTATAATTAAGGTTGAAAAGTGAGGTTAGGAAAATGGCTGAAAAAGTACTTATGAAGGGTAATGAGGCAATTGCTGAGGCTGCTATTCTTGCAGGTTGCCGTCATTATTTCGGTTATCCCATCACACCTCAGACTGAGATTGCCGCATACATGGCAAAGAAAATGCCAAAAATCGGCGGCTGCTTCCTTCAGGCTGAAAGTGAAGTTGCAGCAATCAACATGGTATACGGTGTTGCTTCAACAGGTAAGAGAGTTATGACTTCATCCTCAAGCCCCGGAATTTCTCTTAAGGCTGAAGGCCTTTCCTATCTTGCAGGCAGTGACTTACCTGCACTTGTTGTCAATGTTCAGAGAGGCGGCCCCGGTCTTGGCGGCATTCAGCCCTCACAGTCCGACTATTTTCAGGCAACAAAGGGCTGCGGACACGGTGACTACAGAATGATTGTTCTTGCTCCCTGCTCAGTTCAGGAAATGGCAAGCCTTACTGTTAAGGGCTTTGACCTTGCTGATAAATACAGAATGACATCAATGATTCTTGCAGACGGCACTATGGGTCAGATGATGGAGCCTGTTTCTCTTGAAGAGGCAGTTGTTGAAGCATATGATAAGTCATGGGCAGTAACAGGCACAAAGTGTGAAAGAAAGAAGAATATAATCAACTCACTTTCACTTGTTCCCGAAGAGCTTGAGCAGTTCAACTTTGCAAGATATGAAAGATACGCTCAGATTGAAGAAAATGAAGTTATGTATGAAGAATACATGATGGAGGATGCTGAAATCTGTGTTGCAGCCTTCGGTATTGCCGCAAGAATTGCAAAAAATGCAATTGTCAAGGCAAGAGAAGAGGGTATCAAGGTTGGTATGATCCGTCCCATCACTCTCTGGCCCTTCCCGAAGAAGGCTTTTGAAGAGGCTGCAGATAAGGTTAAGAGCTTCATTTCCGTTGAGCTTTCAATGGGTCAGATGATTGAAGATATCAGACTTTATACACATTCAAAGAAGCCCGTAACTCTTTGCAACAGAGTTGGCGGTATGATTCCTTCACCCGAGCAGGTGCTTGAATCAATCAGAAAAGCAAATGAAGGAGGTAATGAATAATGGTAGTATTTGATAAACCTAAGTCACTTTGTGATGTTCCATTTCACTATTGCCCCGGTTGTACCCACGGTATTATTCACCGCCTTGTTGCTGAAGTAATTGACGAGCTTGGAATTGAAGGCAAAACAATCGGTGTTGCACCCGTTGGCTGTTCAGTTCTTGCATATAACTATTTCGCCTGCGATATGGTTGAAGCAGCACACGGCCGTGCACCCGCTGTTGCAACAGGCCTCAAGCGTTCAGATCCCGATAATCACATCGTGTTTACATATCAGGGTGACGGCGACCTTGCTTCAATCGGTACTGCAGAAACTGTTCATGCAGCTGCAAGAAACGAAAACATCACAATCATCTTTGTTAACAATGCAATTTACGGTATGACAGGCGGTCAGATGGCTCCCACATCACTTCCCGGTCAGGTAACACAGACCTCACCCTACGGAAGAGATACAAGTCACTGCGGCTTCCCTGTTAAGGTTTCAGAAATGCTTTCACAGCTTGACGGTGCTTCCTACATTGAAAGAGTTGCAGTTAACAATGTTAAAAATATAAGAAATGCCAAGAAGGCAATTAAAAAGGCCTTCCAGAATCAGATTGATAAAAAAGGCTTCTCACTTGTTGAGGTTATTTCAACCTGTCCCACAAACTGGGGTATGACACCTGAAAAGGCACTCCAGTGGGTTGAAGAAAAAATGATTCCTTATTATCCTCTCGGTGTTTACAAGGATAAGTATGCTGAAAAGAAGGAGGAAGAATAATGAGCACAACACAGATTCTCATTGCAGGCTTCGGCGGTCAGGGTGTTCTTTTTGCAGGCAAGCTTCTTGCATATAAAGGCCTTGTTGCTGACAAGCAGGTTTCATGGCTTCCCTCCTACGGCCCCGAAATGCGTGGCGGCACAGCAAACTGCAGCATTATCATCAGTGATGAGCCCGTTGGTTCACCCATCGTTTCAAATCCCGATATTCTTGTTGCCATGAACCTTCCTTCGCTTCAGAAATATGAAAACGAAGTTGTTTCAGGCGGTATCATCATTGTTGACTCAACTCTCATCAGCAAAAAGGTTGAAAGAGACGATGTAACAACATATTATGTTCCTGCAACAAAAATGGCAAAGGATGCAGGCTTTGCAACACTTGCCAACATGATTCTCATGGGTAAGCTTATGAAGGCAAGTGATATGCTTGATTTTGAAGGAATTGATGAAACCGTTAAAAAGGTTGTTCCTCCTAAAAAGGCAGAGCTTATCGATATCAACATAAAAGCTCTTAAAACGGGCTACGATTTTGAATAATCAGAGGTGTTTACAATGGATATTAAAGTAACAAAAACAACTGTACCCAAAGCAAAACCTGCAAAGGGTGAAAAGCTTGGCTTCGGTCACATTTTCACAGACCATATGTTCATGATGAATTACACAGAGGGCAAGGGCTGGCACGATGCACGAATTGTACCCTACGGTAACATTTCTCTTGATCCCAGCGCAATGGTTTTCCATTACGGTCAGGAAATGTTTGAAGGCCTCAAGGCATACAGAGGCGAAGATGATACAATTTATCTTTTCCGTCCCGACATGAACGCAAAGAGAGCAAACGCTTCAAACGAAAGGCTCTGCATTCCTGAAATTCCCGAGGAAATGTTTGTTGAAGCTGTTAAGGCAGTTGTTGACATCGACAGAGACTGGGTACCCTCAGATCCCGGCACCTCACTTTACATCCGTCCCTTCGTTATTGCAACAGACGAATTCCTTGGTGTTGCACCTTCAAAGACATATCTGTTCATGGTTATTCTTTCACCCTCAGGTGCTTACTATGAAAGCGGTCTTGCACCTGTTGGCATCTGGATTGAAGATGACTATGTAAGGGCTGTCAAGGGCGGTATGGGCTTTGCAAAAACCGGCGGTAACTATGCTGCTTCTCTCATTGCTCAGGTTAAGGCTCACGATGCAGGCTATTCACAGGTTCTCTGGCTTGACGGTGTTGAAAGAAAGTACATCGAAGAAGTCGGCGCAATGAACATTATGTTCAAGATTAACGGCAAGGTAGTAACTCCTGCACTCAACGGCAGCATTCTTCCCGGTATCACACGTAACTCCATCATCAACGTATGCAAGGCATGGGGCTATGAGGTTGAAGAAAGAAGAATTTCCGTTGACGAGCTTGTTGAAGCTGCAAAGAACGGCACTCTTGAAGAAGTATGGGGCACAGGCACTGCTGCTGTTGTTTCACCCGTTGGTAAGCTTCGTTATATGGACGATGTTATGACAATCGGAGACGGCGGTATCGGTGAGCTCACTCAGAAGCTTTACGATGAGCTTACAGGCATTCAGTGGGGTAAGAGAGAAGATCCCTACGGCTGGAGAATTGAAGTTAAATAATTCAGAAAAAATTAAGGAGCTGTGAAAACAGCTCCTTTTTTTATTTTATCAGATCCTTTATAACCTCGCCGCCGATAATGAGTCCCGCAACAGAAGGAACAAATGAAATGCTTCCTGGAATCGGCTTTCCCTTATCACCGAATGCCTGATTCTTAGGCTTAATCGGTTGCTCCTTTGAATAAAGCACCTTCAGCTTTCTGATTCCTCTTTTTTTCATTTCAAGCCTCATTACACGGGCGAGGGGACAGACGCTTGTTTTGTAAATGTCTGAAATTTCAAACTGAGTCGGATCAAGCTTGTTTCCCGTTCCCATTGAAGAAATGACAGGGATTTTCATTTCATTGCATTTTTCAATTATTGCAATCTTGCCCGACACTGTATCAATAGCATCAACCACATAATCGTAAACGCTGAAATCAAATTCGTTTATATTTTCAGGCAGAATGAAAAGGTTGAATGCTTCAACGTTACAATGGGGATTGATTTCTTCGATTCTGATTTTTCCTGCTTCAGTTTTCGCTTTTCCGATTGTTTTTGTTGTTGCCACAATCTGTCTGTTAAGGTTGCTCTCACTGACTGTGTCACAGTCAATAAGGTCAATGCTGCCGACTCCGCTTCTTGCAAGTGCTTCAACAGCATAGCCACCCACACCACCAACGCCAAAAACAGCAACCCTTGAGTTCTTCAGCTTCTCAAGGGCATCTTTACCTATTAACATTTCAGTTCTTGAATAAAATTCGCTCATTTTTTCTCCTTTTTATGAGGTATTCCAAAGAAGATAAAGGCTGTTGCCGGTATTATGCTGAACACAAAAATCATCAGCATAATTATGTTAGATTTGAAGTATTCAAACATTTTTATGAATGCATCGGGCTGAAAAAGGATTGCCACACCTGACAGAACAGCAAAAACAGCACTTATGAGCACTGCACCTGCAGCGGCATCCTTTGAAATTTTTCCGTATTCTGTTTTTTTATCTGATGCAAGGTTAACGGCATTTTCAATTGCAGTGTTAAAAAGCTCGCCTGCAATAACAGTTCCGCTTGCAATAAGAAGCACAGCCCAATCGGTCTTTGAAAGAACAAACCAGTCCGTCAATGAAAGAATTGAAAACATGTAAGTAAGACAGGTCAGGTGAATGCGCATGTTTCTTTCTTTGAGAACGGTGAAGCCTATGCCTCTGAAGGCATAGAAAAAGCTTTTGAAGAGTTTCAGATAATGATTCATAGCATTACAGCGAAAGGTCGCTTACTCCTCCATAGTGTAATAGCTGCCGCTTCTGACAAGACCCAGCTGTGTGAGCACTGCCTCTTCCTTTTCTCTCATTCTGACAAGCTCAAGTCCGCCGGGCTCATGGTCATAGCCGAGAAGATGAAGCATTGAATGAACGGTAAGGAAAGCAATTTCTCTGTCAAGGGAGTGACCGTAAAGCTCAGCCTGCTTTACGGCATGCTCGATTGAAATTACGATATCACCGAGCATCTGTGCGCCTGTGTCGTTATTGATGTCATAAACACCCTCAATGCCGAGAGGGAAGGAGAGAACATCTGTTGAACGGTCAATGTTTCTGTGCTGACGGTTAAGGGCATGAATCTGATCATCGTCAACAATTGTAACACTGATTTCTGCCGAACCCTTGAAATTCTCCATGATAAGAGCCGCATTACAGCAACGTCTGATAAGCATTCTTACACCTGTGGGGATTTTGATAACATTCTGGTCATTTGTAATGATTACTTTTATTTTGTCCTTCATTTTTTCTTTTTGACCTCCTCATATTTTTCATATGCTTTAATGATATCCTGAACTAATTTATGTCTGACAACATCCTTTTCAGAAAATCTGATTGTCTGTATGTCGTCAAGACCCTTAAGAATTTTTATAACCTCAACAAGTCCTGAACGCTTACCGTCAGGAAGGTCTATCTGAGTAACGTCACCAGTAACAACAATTTTGGAGCCGAAGCCTAATCTTGTAAGGAACATTTTCATCTGTTCGGGAGTGGTATTCTGTGCTTCGTCAAGAATGATGAAGCTGTCATCAAGGGTACGGCCTCTCATATATGCAAGAGGTGCAACCTCGATATTGCCTCTTTCCTGATATTTCTGGAAATTTTCCGGACCGAGCATATCAAAAAGTGCATCATATAAGGGCCTGAGATAAGGGTCAACCTTCTGCTGAAGGTCACCGGGAAGAAAGCCAAGCTTTTCACCTGCTTCAACAGCGGGGCGGGTGAGGATGATTCTGTTCACTTCCTTTGCCCTGAAGGCGGCAACTGCCATTGCAACGGCAAGATAGGTTTTACCTGTACCTGCGGGGCCAACGCCGATTACAACCGTATTGTTTCTGATTGCATCAAGATATTTCTTCTGACCAAGAGTTTTTGCCTTTATAGGCTTACCCTTTGCACTTATGCAAACAACATCTGAGCCTATGGCAGAAAGCTTATCGTCATTTCCGTCCTTGACAAGTGATACAACATATCTTATGTTCTGCTCGTTAAGGGCTTCTCCCTTGTTGATGAGAGAAATAAGGTTGTTGATTGCTCTTTTTGCTTTGTCAACGTTTTCTTCATCACCGTGAATTCTGATGTCACTGCCTCTGACAATAACGTTAACATGGAAATCCTTTTCAATTATTTTAATGTTTTCGTCGCAGGAGCCGAAAAGCATAACAGCCTGTTCGGTCCTTTCAATATTAATTGTTTGCTCTGCCAAATTATATTGCTCCTTGCATGCTTGTAATAAACAAACTTTACCATTATATTCACCGTGAATTTTAGCATATTTTTTCAAAAAAGTGAAGTGTTTTTCTGAAAAAATATTTACTTTTCATAAAAATTTACGTTTATCGGACTTTGAATACCCATAAAATCAATGCATTTAACCCCATTGGTAATAATAAAAACACCGTCTTTAAAAGATATTTTGTTATCGAGCTTCAGAATGTTTGTATTCTTGTGACCGTTATAGAAATTACTCGTATACTCATCAACGGCAATCAACAGCCTATGCTTATTTGCCGCTTCAGTCGGAATATTATTGTATAACACCGTTTTTGTTATGCCCAAGGGAAGCTTCAGTCCCATGCTGCTGAGACTTTTATCATAAATGAGCTTGTTTTCGTGTGAATCTGCTTTTTCAAAATTTAACGGTATTCTGAGATGAAGAAAATTTGCCACATATAAATTCTCTGAGTCTGCTATTTTACTGAATTTATTTTTTGCAGGGAATTCGTATATATCCCTTTCTTCGTGATAGGCGGTTATTCTTCCTCTGGCTTCGTAGTAAACACATGACATATCACGGTTTTCAATAACTCCGCTTATAAGAAGGTCGCCCTTTTTTACGGCATTTCCTGCAGAAATTTCACTGTCTCCATGATAGACCTCAACTGACAGTATTGTGCCGTCAAAATCTGCAACAAGGTTACACGGATCAGAATATTCACTTCCCTTGTGCTCGTCAATATAGTCCCTGACCTCTATTACTGCTTTACTGCCCTTGATGTTTATTGCCATCCACATGAGCCTGCCATTAAAGCGGTTAACTGCCTGACGGCTTATTTCAACCGTATTAAGCTGTGATGAAAATACTCCCCGATAAAGACCGAGCTCTTCTGTGACAGATATAATTTCCTCATTGCCAACGGTATCGGTACCTTTAACTTCAACAACCCATACAAACCTGTTCATTATTACTGAAAACAGTATGTAAAATATAATTCCGATAAATAAGCCGATTCGGTGTTTGTGTTTTTTAATGTAGAAGGGTAAGCCGTATTTTTCCTTCAGCTTGACTGAGCAGCCGCTTTTCCTGAGTACCTTTTTCATTCTTTTATAGTTTTTTACAACAGTGCAGCCTTTAAGCTTATTGCTGTTAACGCTTACGTCCCATAGGTTAATTTTTTCATGAGCACACAGGTTTACGAATCTTTCAATGAATCCGCCTGTAATTTCAAAAGAAACATAGCCTCTTAAAAGCCTGATAAGCATCATCGGGTTCATATATTCACCTCTCAGCAGCTGCAGAAATCGATCCTGATAATGTCGCCATTAACTTTAATTTCATCAGTAGACAGCGAATACATGCTCAGTTTTTCTCCTTCAAAGCATAGTGTAATTCTACCGCAGTTAATTTTAATCATGCTGTCGGTATATTCAAGAACACCTTTAGAGCCGCAGACTAAAGCTTCACTGTTTGAAATTAAATCTACGGTAAAGGGATTGAGTACGCTTTGAGAAAAATTCTGTACCTGATTTAGTTTATCTTTAAATTTCGTCATTTTATTATCTGCCCTCCGAGTAAAATGTGTTTATACAATTAATATGTCTTATTCTCAGTGAATATATTTTATCGGGTGATATAAGTTGAATAAAAAATTATTTTTATATAAATACATGGTCTGGTTTGTTTATTGTATATCTGTTTTCATGTTTCTTCTGTTTGCATTTGTTCTGATTCGGCATAGTGAGGTTTCTGCAATCGGTGTCAGAAGGGGACTTGAGATATGTGCATACAAGCTTATTCCGTCAATGTATCCCTTTATGTTTTTATCTGTGTTTTTTGTGTCGTGCAGGGCTTCTGACGGTATATCAGGGCTTGTACCTCGTTTTTTACAAAGGCATTTTAAGCTGCCATCTGATGCTTTTGCAGTAATAATTATGTCACTGACAGGCGGTTATCCCGTTGGTGCAAAAATGACAGAAAAAATGCTTCTCAGAGAAAGAATAACGAAGCTGCAGGCACAACGTTTGATGCTTTTTTGTGTAAATCCTGGGCCGTCTTTTGTAATCGGTACCGTCGGTATGTATATGCTTGGTTCAAAAAAGACGGGAGTTATAATATTTGCGTCGCTGATTCTTGCAACGCTGACAGTTATGTTCTTTTCAAAATATATTTATGATACGGAGACGGTACATAAAACAGCTGAAGAAGAAAGATGTAAGATAAATTTGTGGGAGTCATCCGTCTCATCTGTAAAAGAAAGTACTGAAGCAATGCTCAGTGTCTGTTCTTGGGTGGTTTTGTTTTCATGTGTTACGGATACTATAAATAGCTTTCCTTTATCAGATGGCATAAAGCTGTTTATAGCATCGGTAGGTGAGGTTACAAACGGCTGTAACACTGCAGTGAATGTTCTGCCTGTGCCGATAATAGCAGGCATAATCGGTTTCGGCGGACTTTGTGTGCACATGCAGATTATGAGCACAGTAATAAAGACAGGACTGTCCTTCAGGCTGTTTTTTGCTTCAAGAATAATTCATGCATCCCTTGCAGTGATGTATTGTATGCTGCTTATGAAGCTTTTTCCCGTTGCAACTGAAACTATTTCAATCGGAAGTTTACCCACTCAGGTTAGTGGCAGCATGTCTGTGCCTGTGAGCATCGGAGTGATTTTTATGTGTATTTTATTACTGATGGGGGAGAACTATCGGATAAGAAGAAGGGTAAAATGACAGAGAAATAAATTTTTAAAACTTTTTGCAAAAAGGTATTGACTTTTGTCGGTATAATGTATATAATATCATAGTCGTCTAAAACGAATAACCGGGTGTGGCGCAGCTTGGTAGCGCGCTTGACTGGGGGTCAAGAGGCCGCAGGTTCAAGTCCTGTCACTCGGACCATAGTGAGTATTCATAACACAAGTGAATACTCACTTTTCTTTTTTACTTTTCCTCACAGTTAAATTTAATATAATTTGTTATATATCGAGCAGGTTTTAAGCCTGCTCTTTTTTGTTATGCCGTGAGATATTCCACGGCTACACATCTGATTATTTTTTAGCGCTTATTAAGATTATTTTTCTTTATATCTGCTTTGTATTGATGATATCAGACTTCAGACTTGGTGCAAAAATTACACACGACGAGTTTCTTTTCACTTTCGGATAGTTTTGAGTTCAGCTTCTCTTATTAACAAACTCACTTAATTTGTTTTTAAGTCTTGAAGAAAATTCGGTTGTAAGCTCCTGAGACTAAAGGTTTCCGTAAAATAATTCTTATATTATATTTTAAATTATGCATTCCTACGTGTATGAGGAAAAGCTGTATATTGTGTTGCAGTGATATTTTGCTTTGCACAGTGTTGTTCGCTTTTCGGGTTTCACGCAAAAATGTTCCCTCAGGCTAACACCGTAATTATCAGTCATACCGATTTGAAGAGACTGCAAATAACGGTGGCTTGTTTCTTTTATGGGAAATATGAACACATTTTTAACCGTACAAATTCATTTAAAAAATAATGAGAATTCAGAATTTAATATGATTAATATTGTGTTAACGGCGTGTAAAATTTCATGTTAAATAATTGAAATGCATTGTTTGAATTGATACAATTAGTAAGAAAATGTTGTATTTAAAATCGGAAAATTATTGAATACAAACAAAACAGAAGTAAAAGGTGAATGGAATGAAACTTCAGAATGTACCAACAATCAGAGATTTATTAGACGTAGCTCCCGAAAAGCATAACGACAGAACCTTCATCAAGTATATTCAGAACGGTGAAATCATTGAAAAGAAATTCAGTGAGGTCAGAAGCGACGGCCTTGCATTCTGCCGTAAAATGCGACATGAGCTGCCTGAAAGAACTCATGTTTCAATTATAAGCAAGAGTACATATGAATACATTGTTGCAATGACAGGTGTACTTGTGGGCGGACACGTTGCAGTGCCCATTGACCCCGATTCAACCGCTGAGGAAGCCGCTGCCATTATCAACGATTCTGATTCAACTGCAATTTTATACGGAACTGAGTTTTCAGACAGAATTGAAGAAGTGAAGGCTCTTTGCCCCAAGATTAAGTTCGAAATGGTAATAAGCACTTCAGATGAGTTCAACAAAATCTATGAGGATTATTCCGAGAATTCCGAATATGCTTCACTTTCCGATTTCAAAATGGATCCCGATGCCTGTGCTCTTATCATTTATACATCAGGCACAACAGGGGATAAGAAGGGCGTTATGCTTTCTAGCGAAAGCCTTGTAAGTAACCTTATTTTTGATCCCTATGATCCCATTGTTATCCGTGTTGATACAATTCTTTCCGTTCTTCCTCTTCATCACATTTTCTGCTTCATTTGCGGATACATCGGACCTCTCAATGTCGGTAACTGCGTTTGCCTTAACGGTGAAATGCGTGACCTTTTCAAAAATCTTCTCATTTTCAAGCCTAATCAGATTCGTGTTGTACCCATGATTGCTCAGGCAATACTCGGAAGAATCCGTGGTATTCAGGCAAAGAATCCCGAGCTTTCACCCAAGGAAGCTGCAGCTCAGGTTACAGGCGGAAACCTTGACCTTATGCTTTCAGGCGGTGCACATCTTGACGCTGCACTTGCAAAGGCATTTGAGCCCTACGGTATTCTTCTCAGACAGGGCTACGGCATGAGTGAAGCCAGCGGAAAGGTAACACTTCCCGACCCTGACTGCCCCGTTAACAGCGCCGGCAGACTTATGAGCACAATCAATGCACGTACCGTTGACGGTGAATTGCAGCTTGACACACCGGGTATCATGCTTGGCTATTATAAGCGCCCCGAGGAAACAGCTGAGGTAATCACTGAGGACGGCTGGCTTCGTACAGGTGATATTGCCCACATCGATGAAAATGGAATACTTTACATCACCGGTAGATTCAAAAATCTTATCATTCTTTCAAACGGTGAAAACGTTTCACCTGAGGGAATTGAAAACAGATACAAGGAAAACAAGCTTGTAAGCGAGGTTCTTGTTTACGCCGAAAAGGATGTAATTATTGCCGAGGTATATCCGAATTTCGAATATGCTGAAATTGCAAAAATTACAGACGTGAAAGCAGCTATAGAAGAGCTTACAGATAAGCTTAACGAAACTGCTTTGCCCTCACACACAATTGCAAAGCTTATTGTGCGTGACACACCTCTTGAAAAAACATCATCAGGTAAAATCAAGCGTGCAAGAACCGAAATCGGCGGAGGTGACGCCTGATGAAGCCTGCAAAGGGTGAACAGGTATATAAGCTGATACACTCTCAGGAAATGGTTCAGTACATGTGGAAGTATTCTATTCACATGCAGTCAACTCAGATACCTGTTGCGATAGCCTTTGATGAAGAGATTGATTTCAGAATTCTTGCCCGTGCTGTGAATATTGAAATTGAGCGTAACGACTGTATGCGCCTTCGTATATTCCGTGAAGGCTTCAAGGTCAAGCAGTATTTCCTCAATGAATATAAGCTTGAAAAAATCCTTGTCAAGGATTTCTCCTCAAAGCAGGAGCAGGTTGAGTATTTCGATAAGATTGCTTCAACAAAGCTCGATGTTTTTAAGGGTGAAACATTCCGCATCATCTTTTTCCGTACATACGAAAACAAATGCGGTATTTTCATCTGTGCATCACATATGATTATGGACTTTGTTGCTTCATTTATGTTCTTCAAGGACCTTATGGCAGTTTATGACAGCCTGAAAAACGGACAGGCTCTGCCTAAACCTCTTACAAAATATGAAGATATCATAAAAAAGGAGCAGGATAATCCCGATCTCGAAGAGAAAATTGCAAGGGATACAAAGACTCTTGACGAATGGGTGGCAAAGGACCGACGCCCCTTCTATAATGCAATTAACGGAACAAAGGTCCTTGACTGGCAGAGTAAGCTCCTTCACAAAAAGGATATGAACATGCCGCACATTTATCTTCCTGTTTTCGATTCAACTCATCTGATCAAATGTCACCTGAGTGAAGAGGACAGTGAAGTGATATCACAGTTTATTAAAGAGAATCACCTCAGCCCCGAGTGGGTTATCCAGTTGGGATTCCGTATCTATCTTTCAAAAATCAACCGCCATTCAAACGACACTCTGTTCTGGGTGCTTTGCCCAAGAAGAAGAACTGTCAAGGAAAAGCGTTGCGGAGGGACACTCGCTTCACCTATGCCATGGCGTGAGATACTTGATGATGATATGAGCTTTATAGATACGGTGCATCAGCTGAGTGAATCGCAGATTTTCCTCTTCCGTCATTCAGACGTACCCTTTACGGCTGTGCGTCAGATGGAAAGGGACCGCTATAAGCTCTCTTTAATGCAGACAGCAAACAGTATGATGTTTTCATATCTTCCTGCCGGTGATAACGCTTTCGGTGACAGAAAATATGACTTCTCTGCCTATAATTTCGGCCACTATGTTATGCCGCTTTATACACTGACAATGCAGGAAGCATCAACAGGGCGCTATGTCTTTTCATACATACATCGTCTCTGGCTTACCAAAGACGAGGAGGTTTACAGCTTCCATGACGGCGTAGTCCGTACAATTCTTGCAGGGGTAAAAAATCCGGAAAAAACAATAGGTGAAATAATGGAGGAAATTTAAATGTCAGAAATTTTCGAAACACTGAAGGAAATTATTTGCGAATATGTTGAGGTTGAGCCCGAAGACATTAAAGAGGATTCATCTTTGCGTTATGATCTTGGTGCAACATCCTTCGACCTTATGAATGTTGCAGATGCCATTGAAGAAAGATTCAATGTGTCTGTTACAAACAAGTCACTCAAAACAATCAAAACAGTGGGTGACGTGGCAGAGCTTCTTGCAGCCAATGTAAAATAATCCCTAAAGTGCGAAATAACTTATTAAACCAAAAACTTAACTTAAAGGATTTAAAGGAGAATATTAATGGTTAATTTACCCCAATTCACAATGGACGATGTCCTTCCCGATTACGGAAACATGAATCTGTATGAATATCTCATCGCATGTCTTTACCCTCATAAAGAAGACTATCCGATGTTCCAGTTCAAGCTTACAGATCACATGAGAAGTGAATTTTTGGAAGATGTTGAAGCTATGGCTGTTTATTTTAAGGATGAGCTCGGAATGAAGCCCGGAGATGCCTACTCACTTTTCATTCCCAACTCAATTGAAGAGGTTGTAACACTTTTTGCACTGAATAAGATAGGCTGTATTGCAAACCTTATTCATCCTCTTTTCCCGTCTGAAGCTATGAAGGCATCTGTAACTTATACAAAATCAAAGGGCGTTCTGCTTTATGACATGTTCCTTCATCAGCACGCATCAGTTCTTTCAACAATTGAAAACCTTGACATCATCGTAACCACTCCCGTGCTTTATGCAGCTCCCGTTGTCAAGAAGTATTATGTACGTCCCGATGAAAAGTTTCTTGCAATTGCTAAGGCAAATAACCTTGAAGTAAAGTTCTTCGGTGATATCCTTAAAAAGTATCAGGGTCAGAAGACAGAAGGCCTTTACAGAAGCGGTGACCTTGTTGCTGTTTATATGAACGGTGGTGGTACAACAGGTGTAAGCAGAACAATTATGCTTTCCTCAACTGCTCTTAATGCTGTTACAAAAAATGCTCTCGGTGCTGCAACTCTCAGTGAATACAAGCCCGGTGAGCTTGCAAAGATTCTTGCTCTTCCCTTCTTCCATGCATACGGCCTTGTTGCAGGTCTTCTCACAACAATGGTATCAGGCTGGAAATCAGTTCCCATGGCACGTTTTGAAGCTGACGAATACATCACTTATCTCAAGGCTAACAAGTGCTATGAGGTTGTGGGCGTTCCCAACATGTTCCGTAAGCTTCTTAATCACCCCGATTTTGCAGGCGAGCATCTTAAGTATGTTAAGTACGCTTTTGCAGGCGGTGACTATGTTCCTCTTGATTTCCACAAGAGATTCAATGACCTTATGGCAAAATACGGCTCCGAAGCAATACTTATGCCCGGATACGGTCTTACAGAATGCGGTGCAGTTGACTGCATCAACATGCCCTGGCTCACAAAGCCCGGCACAGTCGGAAAGTATCTTAAAACTGTACGTGCTGCTATTTTTGATGAAGAGCAGAATGAGCTTCCCCTTGGCACAGTTGGTGAAATTGCATTCACAGGTAACACACTTATGAAGGGCTATCTCATGCCTGACGGCAGACTCGGTGAAGGTCTTTACACTGATAAGAACGGCAAGCAGTGGGTGCTCACAGGCGACCTTGGTAAAATGGATGAGGATGGCTATGTAACCTTCATTGCAAGAAAGAAGAGAGTTATCATTATTTCAGGCTACAACGTATTCCCTGCAGACATTGAAAATCTTCTTGAGCCACTGCCTTTCCTTCTTGAAAGCTGTGCAGTTCAGGGCTATGATGAAAACAAGAAGCCTATTGTGCGTCTTTATATTGTTCTTTCACCTGAAGCTGATGAATCAAAGCTTGATGAATACAAGAAGACAATTACTGAAATCTGCTCAACTCTCAGCACATTCTCAGTGCCCCGTGACATCCGTGTTATTGACGCTCTTCCCAGAACAAGACTTGAAAAGGTTGACTTCCTGAAGCTTACTGAAGTGAGAACAGAAGAGCATCATACATAATGAAATAAAAAAATCAAGAGGCTGTAAAAACAGCCTCTTTTGCTTTGTATGAATATTATTTGATATATTTTTCACCTGATTTTTTAAGTTCGGTGATAAATCGGTTATCAAGGGTGGTAAATTTATATCCGTTTCTGTATATAAGAACATCCTTATATATTTTTTCGTCAACGGAGGTCTGAATTTCAACAAGACCGTATCTTTTAAGTGTTTCCTCAGGGATAGGGGAGACCCACATAAAGGTATTGGTTACTCTTGAAAGAAGCTCCATCTGGCTGGCTCTTTCAAAAACATAAATACGCTTGTCTACTGATTCGGAAAGCTCTGCTTTTTTAACATCAATAAGTGGCATTGAGGGAACATAAGGGTCAGCGTGGCAGATTTCAATGAACTCTGAAAGCTCATCAGAAGTGATGTTGTCCATTCTTGCAAGGGGGCTGTTCTCTGAAGCCACAAGCACATAAGAAAACTCGGTTATGGTTTCACTGTTCAGCTTCTTGTCTCGGAACATGATGTTGTAATGCTCGTTGAAGGTGGACTGATAACGGACAATTCCGAGGTTATAGTCCTCACGCAGAACATTATTGATGGTTTTCATTGAGTTGGTTTCCTTATAGAAAAACTCAGCGGGGAAATCAAGACTCAGCTGCTTTGAAAATTCGGTGAAGGCTTCAGCAATGTAGCTGGCTCTTGGTACACTTATGGAAAACTGCTGCACCTTTCGTTTGCCGTTGATATAAATATCTTCAACCTGTTCAACCTGAGCTATGATACGGCGTGCATATCTGAGGAATTCCTCACCGTCGTCAGTTACGGTGATTCCCTTTGAGGTTCTTTTGAAAATTGTAATACCGATATGCTCCTCGAGCTCCTTGATTGCACGGCTGAGATTAGGCTGCCCCATGTAAAGGTTTTCTGCAGCCTTGCTTATTGACTTTGTTTTTGCAATTTCCGTTGCATATTTAAGATGAAGAATATTCATTGCCTTTCCTCGATTCGTCAATTTTCTGCTGAATTTTTGCTTTAATTAGATTAACATAAAAATAAAAAAATTTCAACATAAAGCATTTTTAAAAAATTACAAAAAACTATTGACAAATAAAGTCATGTTTGGTATACTAACTCAAGTCGAAAGGCAACATGGGCCATTAGCTCAGTTGGTTAGAGCAACCGGCTCATAACCGGTCGGTCCGGGGTTCGAGTCCCTGATGGCCCACCATTGTTTGTTTATAGGGGTATAGCTCAGTTGGTAGAGCAGCGGTCTCCAAAACCGCGTGCCGAGGGTTCGAGCCCTTCTGCCCCTGCCAAAGAAAAGTCCGAAAAACCTTGATTTTACAAGGGTTTCGGGCTTTTTTTATACCTAAAATCAATTTTGCTAAAATCGCAATTTACCGTAAAATATCGTTAATTTTCGAGTGCTATATGTCCCCCGTAAAAGACCGCGAGCCCTGTTGTAATAAGGGGTTTTGAACTTTGGGTTAATTGAAAATATAGCGTTTTTTAGGATGTTTTTTACCGCATGCCGTAATTTTGATATTTTTAAGACTTGTTTTATTGATATTTATAACGTAAAAAAATAGAGCAGAATGGCAATAAGATCATTCTGCTCTTAATCGTTTATGAAACCAAGGTTTCCTTTATAAATTTGTCCTGCAGCATAGCGGCATTGGTTTTGGTAGCATCATCAACATGAGTGTAAATGTTTGCAGTAACACCGTACTCACTGTGTCCCATAAGCTCCTGTGCTGTTTTAATATCAACACCTGACCATTGAAGCATAGAACAGTAGGTGTGACGGAGCTGATGTGCGGTGAATTCTTCAAAGCACTCATCCGCAAAGCAGAGGTTGTTCTCATCTGCACCGTCAGCCACCCTTAACGCTTCCATATAGCTCTCGAAAAGGCGTTTCCACGCTGTTTCCGTCATTCTTCCTCCCCGTAAACCTTCTGAACGACACAGGAGCCTTTAGAATGCTTTTTAGCTTCAAGAAGTAAATTGCAAAGAAAATCATTCATAGGTATTTTTCTCATACCGGCTTTGGTTTTAGTTTCCTTCAATTCGCACTGTTTGAAATCATAGGATTTATTAACATTAATGATTTTGTTTTTAAAGTCAATATCAAACCAAGTCAGAGCCGTGAGTTCACCTCGCCTGAGACCTGCAAGAAGCATTATACAAGCAGGGAGTTTTGCTCTGTGTTCCGTAGTGAGAATTAACTGAATGGTATGCTTATTTATAGCGGTACGGGTTTTGGTGACTGAATTTTTAGGAATTTTTAAATCTTCACAGGGATTACAGAAATTATAAGCTCTCTCTTTTCTTGCAAATTCAAAGACATTAGCAAGAGCTCTGATATATCTTTGAATAGTTTTCTTCGCCGTAGTTTTGCCTGTTGACGGATTCTTCTTGTATAATTCGTTTATGGCGGGCTGAATGTGAGAAGGAAGAATATCGTTGAGTTTTGTTTTTTCAAGAAGTCCGCCTTTGTAATCTACAAAGTATTGCAATCTTGCTTTCAGAGTTTCCGAAAAATGCATTAAGACGGAAAAAGGCTGAATCTATGTTCCGTCCTGAAGGTATTACTCTTGACCTTGGAAGCGGTCAGCATAAATATCTTGCCTTTGAGTATTCTACGGTAACCTTAAGCCCTGAATAATTTTGTGCAAATTAAAAAGGAACAAACTGCTCATTTCATAAGCGGTTTGTTCCTTTGCCTTTATTTGAATTCAAGCACTTTTTCTATTGCATCCGCCATTACCTTGTGACCAAGATTTGTAGGATGAATACCGTCAACGGCAAGCTTTTTAGGTTCAACGCTTTTTTGAGCCTGATAAAAAACCTCTTGTAAATCAAGTACCGTTGCACCGTTTTCAAGTGCAATGCTTTTAAGCACTTCACGGAATTCGTCAAGCGTTTTATGGTAGGGGAATTTCTCTTCTACAGCATCAATTAAAAAGGGCATCAGATATAAAATCTGCGTGTTCGGCAGTTCCGTCCTCAATCTTCTGTAAACCTCACGGATATGCGGCTCCATAGGGCGAAGAAGAGGGGGATACTTTTCGGGAACATAGTTTTCCCAGGCATCATTGACACCAATCAGCATAATTACAACATCAGGCTTTAAGCTTATGCAGTCTGGTGTAAGTCTGTCGTAAACATGATATGTACGATTACTTGCAATGCCTTTAATTTCAACCTTAATATTTTTGCTGTATTTTTTAAATCTCTTTTTCAGCTGTAAAGCATAAACATTTTCACCTTTGATTGTAAATCTTTTACGCCTGTTGAACTTTACATCGGTAATACTGTCTCCGATAAAAAGTATTTTGCTGTCTTTTTTTATCTGTATCTTTTCCATTGTCTTTTTTATAAGCTAAGAGCTTTTTCTACGAGTTTATATGCTTTCTCAACGATCTTTTCGTCGCCCTGCTCAAGAGGTAAAAGGGGCGCTCTTACTGAACCGAAATCTTTGCCGGTACGCATTTTCAGCACAGCCTTAGCAACAGCATACATATTGCCTTTTGCAGAGCACATTGTGTATGTAACCTCATTTGCTGCGTCCTGAAGCTCTCTTGCCTTTTCAAACTCACCCTTTTTGATAAGCTCATCAAGCTTGATGTAAACCTCGGGCATTACACCGTAAGTTCCGCCGATACCGCCCTCTGCACCGATAAGTCTGCCGCCGACAAACTGTTCATCAGGTCCGTTGAAGACAACTATATCTCTGCCTCTCATTTTTGCCTGACGGACGAACATCTGAATATCCTGAATGGGCATTGAGGAGTTTTTAACGCCTACAACTCTGGGATTCTTGAGCATTTCATCAAAGAGTGAGGGAGTAAGTGCAACACCTGCAAGCTGAGGAATGTTATAGATAATATAGTCTGTGTTGGGAGCTGCTGCCGAAATATCATTCCAATATTTAGCTATTGCTTTTTCGGGGAGACGGAAATAGATAGGAGGAATTGTTGCAATAGCATCAACACCAAGGCTTTCGGCGTGGCGTGCAAGCTCACAGCTATCCTTTGTGTTGTTACATGCAACGTGTGCAATAATTGTGATTTTACCCTTTGCAGCTTCCTTAACTGCCTCGAGAGTTTCCTTTCTGTCCTGCACACTGTGATAAATACATTCACCTGAGGAGCCGCCTACATAAAGTCCCTTTACTCCTTTTTCGATAAGGAACTCTGTAAGAGCGATTGTTCTCTCCTTAGAAATGTTGCCCTCATCATCATAGCAAGCATAGAATGCGGGAATTATACCCTTATACTTTTCAAGACTCATTTTTATTTACCTCTTTCTATTTCTTCTATCATTTTATCAACCATAATAAGACATCTGGGCACATGGAAAGGCCCTTTAAATGTGGAACCGATGCAAGCGGGAAGAGTTGGTTTTCCGTCTCTTCTTAAATAGCCGTACCACTCACCGCAGGGAGCCGAAGCAAAAGTCTTTTTACAGTAATTGAGTATCTGTTCAAATATACCGAGATATTTTTCGTTTTTGGTTTCTTTATAAATCATAAGCGAAGCAATAAGGGCTTCGTTGTGGGGCCACCAAAGCTTCATATCGTGCTCGTAGGCCTCGGGAGGATTACCTAGACAATCAAAGAAATAGAGGATACCCTCATATTCTTTGTCCCAACCTTTCTCAAAAGCCATATCGAAGATTTCTACAGCTTTTGAGAAAAGGGCTTCATTGTTTGTAGATTTGGCTCTTTCCATAAGAAACCAGCTGCATTCAATGTCATGCCCCGGGTTAACTACTCTGCCCTCGGTGATATCAAGGCGAGGAGTACCGTCGAGACCTACACTTTCAAGTGTGCAACCGAGCTCGGGCTTTACATGGTATTTCAGGATATCCTGTACACATTCATCAGCTCTGCTGTTATAAAGCTCTGAATTCTCAGGATCCACACGCAGAAGTACAGATGTAACATTAAGCAGGATCATAGGTATACCCAACGCTCTGCCCTGCCTTGTTTCGGGCTCGGTTTTAGCACCGAGGCCTGTCGGATCAGCCATTCCGTGGTTTAAGCTCCAATACATATCATAGGCTTTTCTTGCTCTTTCAAGATGATCCTTTTCACCGGTAATGCCGTAATACTCTGCATTAGCGATGCAGTAGAATGCCTCAGAGTAGCAGTATCTTCTCTGTCTGAGAGGCTTTCCGTCTTCGGTTACGGTAAAGTAAAGTCTGTCGCCTGCCTTGCGGTTTATGCAATATTTCTCGAGAAAATCAAGGCAGCTTTTGCTTGCTTCAAGCCACTGCTTTTTAACTCCGTAAACGTAGCACAGGTAAGCGAAAATCCATCCGCAACGGCCTTGCATCCACACGCTCTTGTCTGTAGAAAAGACCTTGCCGTCTTTGTCAAGACAGGTATAAATTCCGCCGTTGACCTTATCCATTCCGTTATTGAGCCAAAAATCTGCTACAGACTCGAGCTCATTTTGTATCCATTTTCTTTCTTCTAAAAGATTCATAGGTACTCTCCTTATGATTTGTTTACGAATAAATTCTTATTCGTAATTGCACATTCAGCTAAGTATCAATTATTTCTTTGAAGCTGATTTTTCAGCAAGTCTTTTTTCCTTTTGTGCCTGCTTTTCAGCCTCAAGACGCTTCTGCTCAGCCATTCTTGCTGCAAGCTCTTCTTCGCTTCTCTTTTTAGCTTCTTCGTACTTCTCGGCAATGTCGTCTAAGTGAGTGTAATTTTCTCTCTGCTTTACAAGTTTTTCAGCAACAATTACAGGCTTAGCAATGCGGTTGAAGTTAGCGTGCTTATCCATCTCGGCGCTGATGGTTTTCTTAAGCGCTGACTTTTCTTTAGATAATTCCTTAACAGTAGCCTTGATTTCAGCTTTTCTTTCCTTGGTAGCCTTTTTCTCTTCGATATAAAGAGCCTTGATAGTTTCGTCAATCTGCTCTTCTCTGTCATAATAGCCTTCAAGGATTTTGAAATCGGGCTTTTCAATTTCGGCTGTATCCTTATAGTACTTCTTAATTGTCTTATAAGAAGCAATCTTGTTTTTAGCCATATCAATAGCAAATGTGCGGTATTCCTTTTCACCTGCATTGTTTTTGCTTAATGCACGGGCAGCCTTGAGCTCAGCCTTGAGCTCATGCATGTCTGCGTTTATAAGACCATGAAGACCGGCTGCATAAATTGCATTACAATCTGCAACCTGACGCTGAACCATCGGTGAAGAGAATTTGTCAAGCTCTTCGCAGACAAATTTTGCAATGGTGATTTCATCATTGAAAGCAAGGTCAGCCTTGTAGGCCTTCTTTACTGCTTTTTTATCTTCGCTGTTTTTCAAAGCTGCTTTGTATGTCTTTTTATCAACTGACTTGGGCTCGGCAACAGCCATTTCTCTTGCGTTGCGGATAATGTCAATACCCTCAACAAGGGCACTGTCATTGGTGATGCCGTTTCCGTAGTCCTCAAATAAAGCTCTGACCTTAAGAACACGAACAACAGACTTCTGCTTGATTTCATTGAAGTCATAGGCAAAGAAGGGAAGTACGTTCATAAATGCACCGAAAGCAGCAACAATAACCAATACCTTGAGAAGGCTCAGAAGAATATCGGGATCATAGAGGGCTGAATAAGCGTTTGTGTAGTTATCCTGACCGTTTGCAAGCTGATCGGCAAGAATCTGTCCGACGGTTTTTCCGTCACCGAGCACTCTTGAAAGAATAGTGGGATTAGAGGTTACAGTGGCAGCGTTTGTTTTAGTGATACCGCCTTTTTCGTAAATATAGGGAAGAACTGAAGATGTTACAAGAGCGATAACTGTACCGATGGTGGTAACCGCTGAGAACATACCGTCAATTCTTTCGCCTGTCTTATACTGCTGATAATCACGGATGTCAGCCTGGATTGAGGGGTTGAGTATACGGGCAAAGGAGCCTACGAGTGCATTCATGTAAAGGCATCCCATAACAAGCCAGATTGTACCGTTCTTTATTTCGGAAAGGAAGGGGTACATCATAAGAATAAACAATACATTAAACAGATTGGTGACAATCAGAACTGCCTTTTTACCCCAACGCTTAATGCAGAAGGGAGCAAGAATCATACCCCAGAGAGAGGCATTACCGTAAACTGTAATTATGAGGCCGTATTCATTACCGTTACAGGCACCACCGTAGTTATAAAGCCATGCAAGAATGTTTGAATAAGCGGATTCAAGGAAGCCTATCCAAGAAGCAAGAGAGATAATCCAGAAATACTTGTTCTTAGCAACGGCACGCAAAGCATCGGAGAATTTGATGTGAACAACATGGGATTTAGCCTGAACGATTTTTTCTTCAGTGTGCTTGTAAACAATGATACAAAGAAGAATACCGAGAACGGTAAGAATGGGGTAAAGAAGTCTGTAAACACGGATATCTGTTGTGTTTGTGTGGAAAATATTCTTTGCAATAATGGGTGTAAAGAGATTAACAACTGTGGGAGCAAATGA
>JAZUNJ010000007.1:0-158115 GCA_045604105.1 Acutalibacteraceae bacterium
CGAAGTAATGTTCCGAGCAATCGAAAATATTGCTAAAACAAGTGGACAGTATAGTTTTGAAGAGCGTATGGGATGCGGTTTTGGAGCTTGTATGGGATGCTCGTGTAAAACTAAATACGGCAATAAGAGAATATGCAAGGACGGTCCCGTTCTTCAGAGGGAGGAGATTATATGGTAAACACAAAGGTTAATTTATGCGGTATTGAGCTTGATAATCCCATTATCCCTGCCAGCGGTACCTTCGGCTTCGGCTATGAATTTGCTGAGCTTTACGATATCAATTGTCTCGGTACCTTTTCATTCAAGGGCACCACACTTGAATCTCGTTTCGGTAATCCTACTCCAAGAATTGCAGAGTGCACAGCAGGTATGATTAACTCTGTAGGCTTGCAGAATCCGGGTGTTCACGGAGTAATTGAGCATGAGCTGCCTGAACTGAAAAAGGTTTTCAACAAAAAGGTTATGGCTAATGTCGGTGGCTTTTCTATTGATGAGTATGTTGAATGCTGCACTCTTCTTGATAAAGAGGATCAGATAGGCTGGTTTGAAATTAACATAAGCTGCCCGAACGTTCATGCAGGCGGTGTGAATTTCGGAACAAATGCAAAAAATGCTGCTGATGTAATTTCTGCAGTTAAAAAGGTAGTTACAAAGCCTGTTATTGCAAAGCTCACACCGAACGTAACTGACATCACAGAAATTGCAGTAGCCTGTGAACAGGCAGGTGCTGATGCAATAAGTCTTATCAACACACTGCTCGGAATGAGAATTGACCTTAAAACAAGAAAGCCTGTAATAGCAAACATAATGGGCGGTTTTTCAGGTCCTGCAATAATGCCTGTTGCTCTCAGAGCCGTTTATCAGGTGTACGATAAGGTTAAGGTGCCCATCGTTGGTATGGGTGGTGTTTCAAGCGCAAAAGACGTGATTGAAATGATGCTTGCAGGTGCAACAGCTGTCGAGGTCGGTGCTGCTAACTTAGTTAATCCCTTTGCTTGCCGTGATATTATAAACGAGCTTGAGCAAGCAATGGAAAAATATAGTATAACAAATCTTTCAGAAATTATCGGAGGTGCTCACTAATGGGAAGAGACGTAATTATCGCATGTGATTTCAGCAGTAAGCAGGAGGTGCTTAATTTCCTTGATAAATTCCAGGGTAAAAAGCCTTTTGTAAAAATCGGTATGGAGCTTTATTATGCTGAAGGTCCTTCAATTGTTAAAGAAATTAAAGAAAGAGGCCACAAGATTTTCCTTGACCTCAAGCTTCATGATATCCCCAACACAGTTAAAAAATCAATGGCTGTGCTTTCAAGACTCGATGTTGATATCTGTAATCTTCATGCATCAGGCACAAAGCGTATGATGGAAGCAGCACTTGAAGGTCTTACAAGACCTGACGGCACAAGACCTCTTCTTATCGCAGTAACACAGCTTACATCAACAGACCAGGAAAGCATGGAAAATGACCTTCTTATCAAGGAACCTATTGATAAGGTTGTTATGCACTATGCTAAAAATGCAGCCGATGCAGGTCTTGACGGTGTTGTATGCTCACCCCTTGAAGCTGAAAAGGTACATGCTACCTGCGGTAAGGATTTCCTTACAGTAACTCCCGGCGTACGCTTTGCAGACGGTGATATCGGAGACCAGAAGCGTGTTATGACACCTGCTGAAGCTAACAGAATCGGTTCAGACTATATCGTAGTCGGAAGACCCATCACAGCAGCTGTTGATCCCGTTGCTGCATATGAAAGATGCCTTAACGAATTCGTTGGCTGAAATAAATTAAGTAGATTTAAAAAGAAAGGATAGATTTATTATGAAAAAATTAATTGCAAAAGACCTTCTTTCCATTGGTGCAGTTTTTCTTCGTCCCGAACAGCCATTCACATGGGCAAGCGGAATCAAGAGCCCCATTTACTGCGACAACAGACTTACTCTTACTTCACCCGCAGTAAGAAATGATGTTGAAACAGGTCTTGCTAAAACAATTTTAAAATATTTCCCCGAATGTGAAGTGGTTATGGGTACTTCAACAGCCGGTATTGCTCACGCTGCAATTGTCGGTCACATTCTCGGACTTCCCATGGGCTACGTACGTTCAGGTCACAAGGACCACGGCAGAGGTAACCAGATTGAAGGTAAGCTTGAAAAGGGCCAGAAGGTTGTTGTTGTTGAAGACCTTATTTCAACAGGGGGCAGTGTTCTTGAGGTTGTTGAGGTTCTGCGTGAAGCTGGTGCAGAGGTTCTCGGTATTGCTTCAATCTTTACCTACGGTATGAAGAAGGGTATTGACAGAATGGCAGCGGCTGATGTTGTAAACTATTCACTTTCAAACCTTGATGCAGTTGCTGAAGTGGCTGCTGAAGAAGGTTATATCAAAAAAGAAGACATTGCTCGTCTTCTCAAGTTCAGAGATAATCCGTCCGACGAAAGCTGGATCGGAGGCACAAACTAATGAGAAGTCTTATCAATATACTTGACCTTTCAACTGAAGAAATTGACGGACTTTTAGATGTTGCTGATGATATTATTGCTAATCCTGTAAAGTACAGCGAGGCATGTCACGGTAAAAAGCTTGCAACTCTTTTCTTTGAGCCCTCAACAAGAACAAGGCTCAGTTTTGAGGCTGCAATGTATGAGCTTGGCGGACATGTTCTCGGCTTTTCAGATGCAGGCTCCTCATCTGCAACAAAGGGTGAGAGTGTTGCCGACACAACAAAAATGGTAAACTGTTATGCTGATATAATTGCAATGCGTCACCCGAAGGAGGGTGCACCCCTTGTTGCCTCAATGCATTCAAAAATCCCTGTTATCAATGCAGGTGACGGCGGTCATAATCATCCAACACAGACTCTTACTGACCTTCTCACAATTAGAAGAAAGAAGGGCAGACTCAATAACTTTACAATCGGCTTCTGCGGAGACCTTAAATTCGGCAGAACTGTTCATTCACTCATTCAGGCTCTTTCAAGATACGAGAATGTTAAAATCGTACTCATTTCACCTGAGGAGCTTAAGCTTCCTTCCTATGTTAAAAAGGACGTGCTTCAGAAGAAGGGTATTGAATATGTTCAGACTACTGACCTCGAAAGCGTGCTTCCCGAGCTTGATGTTCTTTACATGACAAGAGTTCAGAGAGAGCGTTTCCTGAGTGAAGAAGAATATATCCGTCTTCGTGACAGCTACATTCTCACAAGGGAAAAGCTTATAAAGAACGCAAAGGATGACCTTACAATTCTTCATCCGCTTCCCAGAGTTAATGAAATTTCGGTTGATGTTGACGATGACCCGAGAGCTTGTTATTTTGAGCAGGCACTTTGCGGCAAATTTGTCCGTATGGCTCTTATTATGGAGCTTCTCGGCATTCATATTGATTGAAAGGAGAAGATTTGAATGAATATTGATTCAATTAAAGACGGTATCGTAATTGACCATATCACAGCAGGAAATGCTATGAGAATATATAATCTTCTCGGCTTTGACAAGCTTGAATGCAGCATTGCAATCATCAAGAATGTTTCCAGCAAGAAGATGGGCAAAAAGGACATAATCAAGATTGACAGCAACATTGAAATCAATCTTGAAGCACTCGGATACATTGATCCCGGCATCACAATTGATGTTATCCGTGACAGCGTGCTCGTTGAAAAAAGAAGCGTTGACCTTCCGGAAAAGCTTCACGATGTGCTCAAATGTAAGAATCCCCGCTGCATAACATCATGTGAGCAGGAGCTTGAACAGATTTTCACACTTACAGACCAGGAAAACAGAGTTTATCGTTGTATGTATTGTGAAGCAAAAGCATAAATTTAAGGACTGCTGCAATTTGCAGCAGTCCTTTTAAGAATTAAATTGAAGTAATTCAGTATTGACAAATCCATACTGATGTGTTATTATGTCAAGGCACTTGAGGGTGTAGCTCAGTTGGTCAGAGTACTTGCTTGACATGCAAGGGGTCGGTGGTTCGAGCCCACTCATCCTCACCAAAAAAGAAAAGTCGCACGGCCGTGCGACTTTTCTTTTTTTATCTTAATCAAAATATCTTTTGCTCATTCCGTTAACAACATCAGGAAGGTCAGTAATAATACCGTCAACTCCTAAACGGAGCATTTTGTCAATAGCTTCGGGCATATTGACTGTCCAGGGATTAACCTTGATTCCTGCAGCGTGAGCTTCTTTAACATACTTTTCTGTAACAAAAAGGAAATAAGGATGAAGAGCGTCACAGCCGATGCTTTTTGCATATTCTGTTGCACGCCAGAACATCTTGGGTGTTGTGGGGCTCTTGGGAGAGTAAAGGAAGCCTGTTTTGCAGTTTTTATCAATTGTCTTGGCTTCCACTAGAAGTTTAGGATCGAATGAAGAAATAAGAAGCTTTTCAAAAAGGCCGTGCTCCTTAACTCTTTCAATGGTTTTTCTTACAATAGCTGTTTCGTTTTCTTTCGGTGATTTGATTTCAACATTGAGAACTTCAATATCAGTTGTTTCAACAAAGGAAAGGAATTCATCAAGGGTGGGCAATGTGGTGCCTGCGAATTCCTTGCTGAAGTATGAGCCGAAATCAAAGCTTTTAAGCTGAGAAAGGGTCATGTCTGCAATTTTGCCTTTACCTGTTGAGGTTTCATCAATTGTATAGTTGTGGCAAATTACAATTTCACTGTCTTTGGTGATGTGAACATCGGTTTCGAATCCGTCAGTACCGATTGAAACTGATTTTTTAAAAGCGGGCAGAGTGTTCTGAGGTGCATATTTATTAGCTCCTCTGTGAGAAATTACAAGAGGTCTCGCCATCATAATTCATCCTTTTTCTTCATATTTTTATTAATTATATCACTTGATAATCAGAAAATCAAGGTAGTATTATATTTAAACATAACTATAATTTTTCATAATAAACAAAAAACTGTTGACCTTTCATGACTTATTATGGTAAAATAAAATGAAAAATATTCCAAAAGAGTATAAGGAGATGTAACGATGTCCAGACAGGCTTATATCCACAAAATAATTTACCGTATATCTGTTCTTATTTTTGTCATGACAACAATTAGCGGCTGGTTTGGCTTGAAGGCTGAAAATATTTTTATGTCCTTCAATCCTGTTTGTTGTGAGCAGGAAATTACCGGCTGGGGTACTTCATCATGCTGGTGGGGTCAGATTGCAGGTAAGAGTGAGAATGCCGAGGAGCTTGCAAAGCTGCTTTATTCCGAAGATGGTCTTGGCTTGAATATTTACCGTTACAATGTTGGCGGCGGTGAAAAGGATAACCCCAACACACGTCTTCCCGACAATGAATGGAGAGCTACTGAAAGCTTCCTTGTTTATAACAAAGCCAAGGGCGAATATGAGTACGACTGGACAAAGGACGCTGCTTCACAGAAAATGCTCGACCTCTCTCTCAGCTACGGCTGCATTGATACAGTTGTGCTTTTTGCAAATTCACCGCATTACTCAATGACTGTTTCGGGCTCGGCTGCAGGTGGCTTTGAGCCTGCTCAGAGTAATCTCAGAAAAGACTGCTATGATGACTTTGCAGGATATATGTGTGATGTTGCTGAATACTTTATCGAAAAGGGCGTTCCGGTTAAATATATCAGCCCCATTAATGAGCCTCAGTGGGATTGGGGCGGCGGATGGGTCGGCCAGGAAGGCTGTCATTATGAAATTGATGAGGTAGTTGAGCTTGCAAAGGCTTTCGCTGCTGAAATCAAGGAAAGAGACCTTGATGTAAAGCTTTCACTTGCCGAAAGCGGACAGGTCGGCGACCATGCAATGGATTGTATTGATGAGATATATAAGAACCAGGATATTGTTGATGTTCTCGGCACATACTCCTATCATAGCTATTGGACAAATGATATGCTTCTTAAGAAGGCTTTCGGCGACTATATCAAGGATAACTATCCCGATGTAGAACTCGAAATGAGTGAATGGTGTGAGCTTCCCAATGAGCATAAAATGGGTGATATGGAGGCAGCTCTTATCATGGCCCGCACAATCAGTGAGGATGTAGGTCTTACAGGTGTTAACAGCTGGTCTTCATGGGTTGCTGTTAATGACGGATTAGAAAATGCAGACAGTATGATCGGTGCTAACAATGATTGCACCGAATATATTATCGGAAAGAGATATTATGCAATGTCTCACTTCTCGAGGTTTATTCCTGCAGGAAGCCATATGGTTGATTTCGGTCTTAGTATTGCTGACATCACTGCAGAAAAGGCATGGTGGAAGGATATTGTTGACGGTGAGGAATATGACCATTACATTGTTGAAAACAACATGAATGTAACAGCTTATAAAACACCTGAAGGTGACTTTGTTGCTGTTATTGTGAACGAAGGCGCAGAAAAGAAGTTCGCCTTCTCAATGCTCGGTTATGACATGTCTGTATACACAACAGATGCTGAACGTAATCTTGAGCTTACAAAGGAAGGTTACGGAATCGGTACGGCAGTTGTACCCGAAAACAGCATTGTAACAGTTGTATTTGAAAGATAATAGATTTAAACAGGTATTTCGTGTGAAATACCTGTTTTTTTGTCAGTTACAATTGTTATTAGTAATAGACATTTATTTGACTTATATAAAAGAATGTATTATAATCGATAATAATACCAAAATGAGGTGACTGAATGAAGAAAAAAGTTTTAATCGCTTGTTTATCTGTTTTTCTTTTACTGTCATTTTTGGGTACTTTGTTTTACTTTTCATCGGTTAATAACACAGAAAAGAGGCCTGAAATCATGGAAATTGCACAAAGCTCCTTCAAAAGGTTTAATCCTTCAGATATGTATGTAAAGCCAATTGGCAGAACACATTATTCCGACGGTAAGCGTTTTATTTCAATGTCAGGCAGCGGCGTTGAATTCCTTTGTAAGGGAAGCTATGTGTATGTTACTATTATGGGTGATAATGCTGAGGATATCAATGAAAACTATCAGGCTCGCTTTGCAATTTACAAGGACGGTGAGCTGTTTGTTGACGATACCGTGAATTTCAAAAAGAAAAAGTATCATATCGATATCAATGACTTCGAAAAGGGAGCTGTGATAAAAATCGTTAAGCTTTCTGAAGCAAAGCACTCAGGCTTCTATGTCGGTACTATCGGCTCCTTTTGCAGTGGCGATATTGAGCCCACTGAGGATAAGACCTTAAAAATTGAGTTCATCGGTGATTCACTCACCTGCGGATACGGTATTGAAGCAGGCTCAGTTGGGACGTTTTCAACAAAAACAGAAAATTTCACAAAAACATATGCTTACTTAACTGCAGAAAGACTGAATGCCGATTACAGTGTTATTTCATTTTCGGGCTATGGGCTTCTTTCGGGATACACACCAAACGGTGTGATTAACCGTGAAGATACTGTCGGAAAATATTATGATAAATCTGCTCTTTATTATGACGGCGGAAAAGCCTTGTGGAACTTTTCCTCATTTGTTCCGGATTTTGTTGTAATTAATCTTGGCGCGAATGACAGTACCTATTGCACAACTTTTCAAAGGCAGCAGGTCTTTATGACAAAATACTGTGATTTCATCAAGCAGATAAGAATGAAATATCCCGATGCATACATTATCTGTGCTTTGGGTGATGTTAATTACAGTCTTTATCCCGCAATTGAAAAAGCAGTTGAAAATTATAGAATAAGTGAGAATGATTATAAGATTCAGTCTGTTGTTCTTGAATTCAGAATGGGTGAAAACGAAATTGTTATCGACGGTCATCCGGGTGCCGATTCAAATAAGCTTGCTTCCGATAGTCTTACACAGACCATATTAAACATTATTGATGAGCAAAGCTGAGCGTTATCTTGAGGAGTTTTAACATGGCAGAAGTCTTTTTGTTTTCCTTTAATGCAGTTATGCCTATTCTGCTTATGATTTTTGCAGGTTATGTTCTCAACAGACTTCATTTTGCTGATGATTTATTTTATAAAAAGCTGAATTCACTTGTTTTTAAGCTGTTTTTACCTATATTGCTTTTTATAAATGTCTATGAAATTGAATCATTAAGTAATATTAACTGGCAGGTAATAGCTTATTGTATTTTTGCAGTTATCCTTATTTGTCTTACAGGCTTTGCTGTTGCGAAGCTGTTTTTCAAAAAGCGCAATCAGATTCCTGTTGTTACCCAGTGCTCATTCCGTTCAAATTATGCAATTATCGGTATACCTCTTGCGCAGGCGCTCGGCGGTACTCAGGCAGTGGCCTTTGCTGCAGTGCTTTCGGCTTTTTCTATTCCTCTTTTTAATGTTCTTGCAACTGTAATTCTGTCTCATTACAGTAATAAAGAAGAGAAGAGCAGCATAAAGCAGACCTTGATTAAAACAGCTAAAAATCCGTTGATATTTGGTGTGTTAGCAGGTATTATTGTAATAGCAATAAGAAGCTTGCAGCCTATTGACGATAAGGGAGATCTGATTTTCAGTCTTTCAAGGGATTTACCATTTCTTTATTCATCGTTGTCTGTTCTTTCAAAAGCGGCAACACCTGTTGCACTTGTTGTACTTGGTGCGAGATTTGATTTCAGAGCTGTGGGGGGACTAAAAAAAGAAATTATTACAGGTACTGTTTTGCGCCTTGTCGTTGCACCTTTTGTGGGTATCGGACTTGCTTGTGCTCTTTCTTTATGTGTTCCTTCTTTCAATGTCGGTGCAATTGAATACCCAGCACTGATTTCCTTGTTTGCTACGCCGATTGCAGTTTCAAGTGCTGTTATGGTGTCTGAAATCGGCGGTGATGAACAGCTTGCAAGTCAGTATGTTGTGTGGACAAGTCTTTTTTCCATGCTGACAATGTTTCTTATTATATTTATTATGAGATCATTTAATCTTATATGAAAAGGAGAATGTTTATGAATTTCAAAAAGACAATTGCAATAGTAACGGCAGCAGGTGTTACCGCAGGCGCCGGTATTGCAGCAAAAAAAATAAGTGACAAAACCTTTTGTCCCTTATGTACTGTAAAAAAAGCAATTAATAAGCTGAAGCTTACACAGTGTGCTGAAAGGGGATACAATAATTCTGTTGCTCTGACTCCACCAATGGGCTGGTCAAGCTGGAACCTTTTCAGACATAAAATCAGTGAAAATCTTATCAAGGAAATTGCTGATGCAATGCAAAAAAGCGGTCTTACTGATGCAGGCTATGTTTATGTAAATATTGATGACTGCTGGCAGGCATCATCCCGTGATGAACACGGCAGACTTCAGTGTGATAAGCTCACCTTCCCCAGTGGAATCAAGGCTCTTTCCGAATATGTCAATGAGCGTGGTGTAAAACTTGGCATTTATTCGTCAAACGGTACTTACACCTGCGAGGATTATCCCGCAAGTCTTCGCAATGAAAGAATAGATGCAGAAACCTTTGCATCATGGGGGATTGAGTATTTCAAATATGACTTTTGTCATAATGTTCCCATTCCGAGCCTTGCACCGAGAATTATTGCCGTTACATTTGCTCAGGAGGGCTCAGGTGAGCCGTTTGCATATTTCACTTCTGCTGACATGAAGCTTAAAGGTCTTGCAAGAATTGTACCTGATGAGGCAATTGACACAAAGAGCTATATTGACGGTCTTGACTCAGCAAACGGAAGCTTTTCAGTAGAAGTTGAAGCAGAAAAAGCAGGTGACTATGTTCTCCATCTTGACATCAGAAAGGATGTTAGAAAGGAAAAATTCATAATGGCTGTTGTTAACGGTCAGGATGAATACCACATTTACTGTGTCAGCAGGAAGAACTGGACTCCCGAAGGCAAATTGCAGACAACAGTTCATTTTGAAGAGGGTATAAATACAGTTGAGTTCTATAATCCTGTTGGTTCAAGAATGGACAGTGCTGCAATTCAGTATAAGCTTATGGGCAGAGAGCTTAAAAGAGCCACTAAAAAGTATGCCGAGGAAAACGGCGTTGCTGAAAAGCCGATTGTGTACTCACTTTGTGAATGGGGTTATAACCGTCCCTGGAAATGGGGTGCTGAAGCAGGTAATCTCTGGAGAACAACACCTGATATTCAGGCTATATGGAGCTCTGTTGTCGGCATTTATGAGCACAATGTAAGACTTGCAAAGTATGCCGGTATCGGTGCATGGAATGACCCCGATATGCTTGAGGTTGGAAACGGTAAGCTTACTCATGAAGAGAACAAAAGTCATTTCAGCCTCTGGTGTATGATGAACGCACCTCTTATTCTTGGAAACGATGTGAGAAAATTCATTAAAGCTGACGGTTCTGTTGATACTGAGAGCAAGGTTTATAAGATTCTTACAAACAAGACAATGATTTCAATAAATCAGGACCCTCTCGGTGTTCAGTGCAGACGTGAAAAGACAGGTCTTGTTGACGTACTTGTAAAGCCGCTTGAAAATTCAAGAGCCGCTGTGTGCGTGTTCAATAAAGCAAGCGGAGAGAAGAGTGCGAGAGTTGATATTAAAAAGCTTTGCAACCTCGGTTATCTCAACCTTCCCAAAAAAGACGGATATACAGTAACTGATGTATGGGATGAAAAATCATTACAGAACTCAACTGAAATTATCACATCAGTACCGAAGCATGGCGTTAAGGTTTACATAATTGAATAATTAAAAATACCACATTTGTAATAAACAAATGTGGTATTTTTTTCGTGCGAAAGAGCGACTAAAAGTAGTGTAAGCGGGGGTAGAAATGACCAAAAGTACGCTAAATCATTTCAATAATTCTTTTTCTATTTGTTCCGCAACAACTAAAAACACTGTTTCGTCATCGTGCTCATCGAAATACTCATTAAAGACCGATGCAATTATCTCCGCTATGTCCTGCACCGAATGATCATATCGCACCCTTGAACTGATTTCCTTGGACTCAATATCAAATTCATCGGAAGGCGCGCCGCTTGCTAGTAAATCATAATGGTCCATTTGGTCAATGTACTTCTTAATAACCAAAAACTTATCCGACACAATAGCACCGCCTTTCTTGCTTAAACTATATCATAATCGATAAAAAAGATAAAGTGAAATATCCTTCGGATGTGAAATAATGACCTTCGGTCATTGTGAAATATTGCTCCTTCCTCGCAATGTGAAATGAAATAAATCCCCCACGCCCGCAGGCATTTCACACGCCGTAGGCGTATTTCACACGCGAAGCGTATTTCACAAATCCCGCAAGGGATTTATTTCGTTGAAAGGAAAACACCATTTGTCCGGTAGACAAATGGTGTTTCTTTTCTGGTGCCGGTGGCGGGGGTCGAACCCGCACGGTATCGCTACCAACGGATTTTGAGTCCGCCTCGTCTGCCAATTCCAACACACCGGCAAGTTATTAAAATACCTGATTATTATATATTACACATAAGATAATGTCAAGAGATTTATCCCATTATTTTAAAAGAGTCCGCCCGTATCAGGCAGACTCTTTTAAAATAAAATCAGTTAGTTGAATAGTAAAAATAATTTGCAATATTCATTGGCTTTAGTCTGTAGAAAAATCTGAATAGCATCTTCTTAACGGGATTATTCTTAAATTCGATGTTGTTTGCACATGTAATTCTGAAACTTTCAGGCTTTTTGGGAAATCTGACAACTGTTTTTTCTCCCTTTGCAAGTGAAAAATAGTTTCTGTCGCAGGGAACATCGCTTTCAATGAACAGGTTATATGCCAATCCGTCACTTGTAATAGTAAGCTCGTTTCCATTAAGCTCATGGGTAATATTTACCTTTTTAAGTCTGAGCTTTGAAGGCGAATTGAATATTTCCGTAATCACTTCATCATTGAAGCAAAGCTGCATGATTGTGGTTTTGTTAACCTTGATTTCGTCAACAACACAGTAGCTGTTGCTTTTAATATTTACATTGTATTTCTTCACGCTGTCAGGATTATATGTTTTTACGGTAAGCTCAAATGAAGTATCCTTCAGCGTGTCGTTGTGTGCATATACAACAGCTTTACCTTTTTCCTTCTTGCAGCTTACGGTAATGGGTGCGAAGAATTCTCTTGCCTTATACTGTAATGCCTTCGGAATACCCTCAAAATCAACTGATGACCAGCTCGGACAGTTCCACACATCATTGAACTGCCAGAAAATCGAGCCGTTGCATCTGCCTTTGTTCTGACGGAAATGCACGGTTGCATTTTTTATACACTCTGCCTGCACAATACCTGTAAGGTAGGGGAGATCTTCAAACTTTTTCGGGAAGCTGAACATTTCTGTAAGATAGAAAAGCATCTTCGGGTTGCCGCCTACACATTTCTGATGTCTGTTAAAGGCTTCTGAGTTAATGTCGTAATCCTTTTCTTTGGCAAAGGTTTTAATTGACTTCATTGATGGAAGTGATTCCAGTCCGAATTCTGATAAAAACCTTGAATATCTTGTTGTGTAATAATCAAGCTTTTTTAATCCGTGCCATACGTTCCACATGTGAGTGTCACCGTAGTCGTCGCTTGAACAGTCCTTAAAGCAACTTTTTCCGATTGGTGAAGAGGGAATGTATGATATATCCGTAAGCTCTTCAATAAAATCGGGTAAGGTGTGATAGAAGAATTCTTCATATGCTTTCACAATCTTCAGAGTTTTAGGAAGAAATGAGAACATTGTTTCAATTTCGTTATTTCCGCACCATAATGCAAGGCTTGGATGTGTTGTAAGTCTTTCAACATTGACTTTGACTTCGTTCAGAACATTTTCAGTGAATTTTTCATCATAAAAAGGATACATCTGACATGCAAAGCAGAAGTCCTGCCATATAAGAATACCTCTCTTATCGCATTGCTCAAGAAGATAATCACTTGCATAGCTTCCGCCGCCCCAGATTCTTAGCATGTTGAAGTTTGATGCCTGCGCCATGTCCAGGTAATAGTCAATTGTTGAATTATCACTATCCTCGTAAATTGCAGAGAAGGGGATAAGATTTGCACCTTTGGAGAATATTTTTTCACCGTTGAGAACAAAGCAGAAATTGCTGCCGTACTCATCATCGCTTCTGTCAAGATAAATTGAACGAAGACCAATTTTTTTCTCAACCTTATCTTCCTCATTTTCAAAAACTACTGTGTAAAGTGGCTGCTCATCAAGACCTGATAATTCGCGTGTGTACCATAATTGCGGATTTTCAATAACCGCTTCGTTGTGTTCATTAAAGGTAATAATGTTTTTATCGGGAGCTATAATATATATTTTTTCCGCTCCGTCAGCGTTCGCAGTGATAACGGATTTCTTTTCAGTCGTGTTCTGTTTGATTTTAATGTTTTCAATTCTGTTATTAAATAATTTAAGCTCAATTCTTTCAACAATGGCAGAATAAGGAACACAGGGACCCCAGTCCCAGCCAAAGTGACAACCGGGCTTTCTGATATAAGGAATTCCGTCAATACCGTTGGAGTTTTTGGGAAGAGGATTTTCTTTCTGAAGCTTTGTAATGTATTTCACAGCTGAATCGAAATGAAACAGTAAGGTGTTTTCACCCTCAACTAAAAACTCTTTGATGTCTCTGTCAACAGGTATGTAAGCGTTACAGCTTTCAAAAGCCTTCTTCCCGTTTATATAAACCTTGCATAAGGTATCAAGACCTCCGACTGCAAGGTTGATGTGTTTATAATCAAGGTCAGAAGCAATGAGTTTAAAGCTTTTTGAAAATTCATATTCATTTTCACCGGTTTTGATTCCTTCTTTTTCATCACCTGAAATCAGAGGATTTTTAATTGCACCGTTTCTGATAAGGTTACCAAAATCACTTCCGGGGATCATTGCATTATACTTTTTCCCGTCATTGCAATTTTTTAAAATCCAGTCACCGGCAAGATTCAATGTTTTCATATTATTCCTCCTTCTGCTTATAAAAGAAAAAACCTCGTCAAAGGACAAGGTTTTCTTTCTGGTTGCGGAGACAGGATTTGAACCTGCAACCTCCGGGTTATGAGCCCGACGAGCTACCGGGTTGCTCCACTCCGCGATATATCACTTTCTCAAGTGCCTTATTATTATATACCATACACTTGAGAAAGTCAAGATATTTTTAAAAATTTTTTCAGAATAATTATTAATCCTGAGATGTTGCCTGCTTTGTGGTTGTCGATTTAGCTGCAGAAGGCTTTTTGGTAGTTGATTTTTCTGTGGTGTCAGCTTTCTTTGTTGTGGAGGGCTTAGTTTCTTTTGTGGTATAAGTGTCTGATTCTGTGGTTTCCTCTGTGGTTGTTTCGGGAACTTTATCCCATACAGTAAGGACTATTTCTGTGCCCTTGTCAACAGACTGACCTGCATCAACGCTCATTCTGTAAACCTCATCAGGTGTTTTGTTGTCCTCGTTATCAATAAGCTCCTTTGAAACCTTGAACTTTGCTTCTTCAAGAATTTCTTTTGCTTCAGCATAGGCTTTACCCTTGACATCTGGTACGACAACCTGTTCTTTACCGGTGCTTACAACAAGAACAATCTCTGTTCCCACGGGAACGCTTTCACCGGCAGTTGCATCCTGACGGATTATTCCGCCTTTTTTAACAGTGTCGCTTGCTTCTTCCTTGAACTTGAGAACAAAATTTCTTTTGAAGGATTCGTTTGAAATAATATAATCATAATTGAGCTTTGTAAAGTCAGCAACTGTTGCATAAGATGTCTCGGTTGCAGGGGGTAGTGTGCTTGTTGTTGTGTCCACATCTTCCGTCACATCATTGTCCTCCCGTTTATTTATAGGCAGGAATGATACCGAAGAAAAGGCCTCGTTTAAAAAAGGAATATCAATACTTTTATATAACACAGTAGTGTATAGTGCGCAGAAAAGAATTGATATTACCATAACTGCAGCGACAAAGGTAACAATACCTAATCCGAGGAATGAAGGCTCCTTCTGCTTAGCTTTCTTTTGTGGCTTGCGATTTGCAGCTGTTTTTGTATTTTTGTTTTGTACTTGTTTTTTTGACATAGCTTCTTTTGTTATTGTTTGGTTATTATTATTCCTTACATTTTCAGAGCTTTGCTGACGGCTCATGTTATTATTATGCTCAGCAGGAGCTGCCTTTAAACAACGGATAAGCTCATCAACAGTTGAAATTCTTTTGTGCGGATAAACTGCGAGGGAGCGCGCCATTGCATCAAGCACATTTTTGGGAATTGCTGATGCAAGCGAGGATGGCAAAGAGAGCTTATTGGTCTGTATGCGCTCTGTGGATTTGGGGAGAACTGTGCCTGTTATTGAATAATAGAGCACTGCCATAACGGAATAAATGTCTGATTCCTTTTTTGCTTCGCCGGTTTCATAAATTTCAACGGGGGAGAAGCCTGATACGGGATTTGAAGCAAGCTCTCTGATTTTAGAACGGCACTGAGGAATCGAAAAGCCTGAGAGATTAAGTCTGCCGTCTGTTCCAACCTGAATAGTTGAGGGGGTGATGTTGCCGTGGACAATTCCTGCATTGTGCAGCAATTTCAAAGCATTAAGCAGAGGCATAAAAGCTGCAATTGCTTTTGTGTAGGTCAAAGGCTTTCTTGTTTTTGCAAAATAATCCTTTAACGGCATACATTCCTTGCTTTCATAAATACAGTAGGCAGAGTCATTGCCTGTGAGAATGTCTTTCACCTTTGGAAGGCATCTTACATCATCAAACATTTTAATGCCTCTCCACAAGCCGAGAAAGCTTTGTAAACAGCTTGAGTAAAGCTCATTATATCCGTCAAGGGGACTTATAAAAGAGCTGTCATTTGCTCTGTGAGCTATTTTATGAGGGTAGTATTCACAGATGTTAATCGGCTCTCCGGTGAACACATCTAGTCCGATATAAGTTATCGAATCGTTTGACATGCTGATAACCTTGCCGACAATATATCTTTCTGCAATTTTACTGCCTTGTGAAAGATAGGGTGAATCCTGACGGGAATCTGCCGGATAATGGCAGTGAGGACACACAGCGGCATCTTCTTTTATAAGCTTCATACAGCCCATACAATAGCGCTTGTTGTCAGACATTTTTATTCCTCCCGAATAAATTTATACAATATATTGTATTTTACAAAAATTCGGGACAAAAGTCAAGTTGAAGAACTCAGATCAGGCAGCAAGGCGCTGCTTTGTGCTTTTTACTGTGGTTTTCGGTGAAGCTGACTGCTGAGGACACTTTGTCTTCTGAACAGCAACAATTCTTTTGGCAGCTTTCTTCTGGGCAATTTTTTTATCAATTTTCTTTTCAATACGAATGAGCTGCTTGTCAAAGATGATACCAAGCAGAAGAAGTGCAAGACCTGAGAAAAAGAAAACTGAAAATGATTCTAAGCTTGTAAACATGATAATTAACCTCCGTAACCGAACATACGTTCTTTGTTTATGCTTTAATTATAGCAGCTTTTTTTGAAAAATCAATACAAATGTTCGAGAAAATCAAAATCACAGTCCAAAAAAGAGGACTTGAGTGTGGAATGACTTTTATTATATGCTCAATGTCAAAAAATAAGGATAAATTTTGTTTAATTTGTCTTGTTTACTTTTTAACTAAAACAAATGACATAGTGAATTGATTATGATATAATTGTTCTGATAATATATATTGTAATGGAGGAGATAATATGTCATTTATCAAAAAGGAATTCTATTTTGAGTCAGCTTCAGGCTTAGGTAATATCCATGCTTCTTCTTATCTTCCTGAAAACGGTGAAGTTAAGGCAGTTTTACAGATAGCTCACGGAATGGCTGAGCATCTTGAAAGATATGAAAAATTTGCTTCTTATCTTTGTGATAAGAGTGTTGCCGTATATATTAACGACCATATCGGACATGGCGCAAGTGTCAAAAACAAGGATGAACTCGGTTATTTCGGTAAAAAAGACGGCTGGATGAATTTTGTTGAGGATTGTCACAAGCTTTCAGTAATTGCAAAAAATGAGAATGGCGGCAAACCCTTCTTTTTCTTCGGTCATTCAATGGGTTCATTTGTTGCCCGTGCATACAGCCTTAAATTTGCTGATGAAATCAAGGGCGCAGTGTTCTGCGGTACTGCAGGACCAAATCCTGCTGCAGGTGCAGGTATAATAATTGCTAACCTTATCGCCAAGGTAAAGGGAGACCATTACAGAAGTAAGTTCATCGATAAAATGGGCTTTGGTACATACAATAAGAAGTTTGAAGGCAGAACACCCTTTGATTGGCTTTCAAGAGATAATGATGAGGTTGACAAATATATTGCTGACGAGCTTTGCGGCTACCTTTTCACAACCTACGGTTACCGTGACCTTTTTTCAATTCTGGATTTTGTATCATCAGACGATTGGTTTAACGGACTTTCAAAGGAGCTGCCTGTACTGATGATTGCAGGCGCAATGGACCCCGTAGGCGATTACGGCAATGGAGTTAAAAAGGTTGAGGAAAAGCTTATTGCATCGGGAAAATCTAATGTAAAGACAATCCTCTACCCTGATGCACGTCATGAAATTCTTAATGAAAGTGCATGCTTTGAAACTGTTTGTGAAGATATACTTTCATGGATTGAAGAGAATAAATAATTTTAATTCTTCCGGAGGTACATATGGCAATTATTACAGCAGATAATTTGTTTATAATTGAAAATCAGTATTTTAAAAAAGAATTTCAAATTAAATCTGACAGAATAGTCTCTTCTGTAATCCTGAATAAGCTTAGCGGAAGCTGCATCAGGTGCGGTGAGGAATGTGAAGAATTTTATGTCAGATTTAAAAAGGGCTTCTTTTATAAAAGCATATACTCATCTCAGCTTGAAATTGATAGAGTGTCCCGTGAAGATAAGGCTTGTGAACGCGAACTTGTTTTCACCTTTAAAAGCATAAATGTAAAGGGCTGTGAAATTGTTTTCAGGCTTTATTACGATTTTTCAGAGCAAGATGCGTTTTATAAAAAGCATATTGAAATCATCTTGCCGGAATCTGACGGAAAAGGTTTGATTCTTGATTCTGTTGAGTTTGCCGATATTTCTGTTGCTCCCGGATTCAAGGCGTGGTCACTTCCCGAACAGAAAAGATCCCATGTTTCAGGCTTTGCCCTCAGCCTCGGTCAGCCCGTTTATGTTGACAGCTTTTATTTCGGCTGTGAATTTCCTGCTTCACTGAATACTATCGAGAATAATAAGGTTTCAATCCGTACCTTCAGCGGTAAGCCATTAAGTGAAATTACAGCTGGAGGTAGCTACAAAAGCAATAAATTTGTCTGCGGAGTAAGTGAAAGTAATAATTTTACAACTGTTCAGAAGGCTTTTTACAGCTATATTGATACCATATCTAAGCCTTCAAAGTTTAGAATTCAGTATAATTCATGGTTTGACAATATGCTGAATATAACTCAGGAAAATGTAACATCTTCATTTCTTGAAGTTGAAAAAGGTCTTACAAAGTACGGAGTAAAGCCCGTTGATTCTTATGTAGCCGATGACGGCTGGAATGACTATTCAAAGGGCTTCTGGACATTTAACAGTAAATTTCCTCACAGGCTTACGCCTTTTGCAAATCTTGCTGAGTCTTTGGGCTCAAGGTTTGGCGTATGGGTGGGGCCGAGAGGCGGCTATACAACTGATACCATAAAATTTGCTCGTCAGATTGAAAAAGCAGGTAACGGATATGTAAATAAGCAGGCACATGATATCTGTGTTGCAAGTGACAAATACTCGAAAAAAACAGGGGAGATGATGCTCGAATTCATTGACAGCTTTCATCTAAATTACTTTAAGCTTGACGGCTTTGCTCAATTCCCTTGCAAAAACAAAAAGCATGACCACATGGTTGGCGGTTATAAGGACATGTATTTTTACACCGACCTTTGGAAAAAGTGGATTGATATTTTTCAAAAGATGAACGAAAAGGGCGAAAGTGATTTCTGGATAAATCTTACCTGCTATGCACCTCCGAGTCCCTGGTTTTTGCAATGGGTAAACAGTATCTGGATGCAGATAAGCGATGATGTTAATTTTATCGGTAAATCAGGACAGGTAAGCGATAAAGACAGAATGCTTTCCTACCGTGATGAAAGGTATTTCGACTTTTATAAATCAAGGCAGTTTCAGTTGCCGCAGCGAGTGCTTTATAATCATGACCCTATTTACGGCAATGAAGCAAAGGTAAAAATGACTGATGATGAGTTCAGGGATTATCTTTTCACAATGGCTACGAGGGGCACTGCTTTCTGGGAGCTTTATTACAGCCATAACATTATGAATGAAGCAAAGTGGCGGATAAATAAAAGTGTGCTGAGTTTTCTTGAAGATAACATTGAGGTTCTCTCTCAATCTGTAATTTTCGGTGACAGACCCTCGGCGTCAGGCGTTTACGGCTACAGCTGCTTCAATGATAATGAGGGTATTGTGTCGTTGCGAAACAGCTCAGATAAGCAAACGGAATACATGTTCTGTTTAAGTGAAGAAAACGGAGTCAGAAGCAGCTTTTCAAAAAGCCCTGTTACTGTTATTCTTCCCTATACTACAAGTCAGTCCTCAGAGAAATACGGCTATGGTGACAGCATAAAGGTATTACTGAAGCCTTATGAAACTAAAATCTTCCACTTTAACAGGCCTTGCAGATTACCTGAGGTTACTTATGTAAAAGCAATAAGCAGAAATGAGCTTGAGGTATCATTTAATCAGCTTGTTGATATAAAGAATATCAATTGTCACGAAAATCCTGTGTGCTCCTGCAAGCTTCTTGAGGATTACATGTCAGTTGTTATTGCTTTTGAAAATGAGTTTTCAGCCTACAATAAACTGGAGCTTCATGGAATATCTGATATATCAGGGAATGTCTGTGATGCAGAGGTTGAATTCGACTATTATGTAAATAATATTGTCACCGGGACTTTATTCGGAAAAACAGATTTTGCTGTTAAAGCGGTTATTGAAGATGAAAATGAGAGTGTCCTTTTGAAGCAGGGTGATGAAATTCTTCTTGAAGTCAATGCTGAGGGCAAAATTTCTTTCAGGGTCGGTAACGTTACATTAACAAGTCACTGTAAAGCCAAGGTCGGCATGAAGATAACTGCACTCAGAGAGCGTAACGGCACACTGAAGATCTATTCAGACGGAATACTTGACAGTGGTATGAAAACTGATAGCTTTATCCTTTCACGTAATAATAATGTTTACTGTGTTAATAATGTTATTGTTTTAAATAAAGCGCTGTCATTTGACGAAATATAAATTCAGCAGCAGAGTCAATAACTCTGCTGCTTTTTATATATAAACCTTTCTGTGACTTTTGATTTTGTCAAGGGCTCCCTTTTCAAGCCTTGACACCTGAGCTTGTGAAATACCGATTTCTTCTGCAACCTCAGTCTGAGTCATACCGTTCATAAATCTTAAAGACAGGATTTTCTTTTCTCTTTCAGGTAATTCATCAATTGATTTCTTTAAAAGAATCTCATCAATCCAGTTCACATCACTGTGATTGTCACCAATCTGATCCATAACATATATTGTGTCACCTGCATCGAAATAAACAGGCTCATAAATTGAAACGGGCTCTACAATTGCTTCAAGTGCAAGAACAACATTTTCTTTTTTTATACCCATTTCCTTTGCGATTTCCTCAATAGTAGGTTCTTGTTGTGTTTCTGCTGTAATTCTTTCTTTAATCTGCATCGCATGATATGCTGTGTCACGGATCCCTCTGCTTACTCTTATGGGGTTGTAATCCCTGAGATAGCGTCTTATTTCACCGATAATCATCGGAACGGCATAGGTTGAAAAGCGAACATTCTGATTTACATCAAAATTATCGATCGATTTTATAAGCCCGATACAACCAACCTGAAACAGGTCGTCGGGGTTTTCACCTCTTGAAGAAAAACGCTGAACAACACTCAGAACAAGTCTCAGGTTACCGTTTATAAGCTGTTCTCTTGCGTTTTTGTCACCTTCACGGCATTTTTTCAAAAGCTCGGACTTTTCACTTTCTTTCAATACCCTGAGCTTTGAAGTGTCAATTCCGCAGATTTCAACCTTATTATAATACAAAAAAATTACCTCCGAATGCTTAAAAAATCCTGTCGTTATAAGTATTGTCCTTTAATTTAATTTTTAGTAATTGAAATATTTACTAATATGTGATATCCTAACAATAAAGGGGAAATATCGTATCAGAATTTACATACCGGAGGTAAAAGTATGAAATATCAGATTAAAAAGCTTTACATTAACGATTTTGATGTTTTTGAAAAAAACAAGCTCAGGGAAAGAAGTTATTTTATACCCTGCAAAACCTTTAAGGACTTTGAATCTCTCAACGCACTTAATGAAAGATATTCAAGTCCCATGGTTAATGTACTGTCAGGTGAGTGGAAGTTCAAGTATTACTCAAAAATTTCACGCTTGCCCGGTAGTTTTGACAGTGAAAAAACTGCTATGGACATTGTAAATGTGCCCTCAACATGGCAAAGAACAGGCTATGAGCAGCCATGCTACCTTAACACACGGTATGAATTTCCCATGACGCTTCCTGATGTTCCTAATGAAATGTCAGCAGGTGTTTATGTTAAAAGGTTTATTCTTTCTTCTGAATGTAAGAATCCTGTTATCACATTCCTCGGTGTTTGCTCCAGCCTTACACTTTATATTAACGGCAAATTTGTCGGTTACAGCGAGGGCAGCCATAACAGTGCTGAATTTGCTGTTAAGGAGTTTGTACACGAAGGTGAAAATGAACTCATGGCAATTGTGTCAAAGTGGTGTAACGGCACATACCTTGAATGTCAGGATATGTTCAGAGAAAACGGTATTTTCCGTGATGTATACATTACAGAAAACCCTGAACAGTATATTTTCGATTTTTCCGTTAAAACAAAAAAAGAGCAGGCAGGCTATAAGCTCAGTGTCGATGTAACGGCTGACGGATGTGACCTTGATGGCAAAAAGATCAATGCAAAGCTCTTATATAAGGGTGAAGCCGTTGCAGAAACAGAAAAAACTCTTGCTAAAAACATTGAGCTTGATTTCGGTACACTTGACGTTGTTGAATGGAATGCTGAAAAGCCGGAGCTTTATGAGCTTTTCCTCACAATACTTGACGGAGAGGAAGAAATACAGTGCGTCAGGGAAACCGTAGGCTTTAAAACAATTGAAATTAAAGGTGAGCATTTCCTCTTCAACGGTAAGCTTATTAAATTCAAGGGTGTTAACCACCATGACACACATCACATAACAGGCTATGTTATGACAGGTGAGGATCTTCTTAAGGATATCCTTCTCATGAAGGAATTTAATGTCAATGCAGTCAGAACATCTCACTATCCTCCCGACCCTATGTTCATAAGATTGTGCGATGAATACGGTCTTTATGTTATTGATGAAGCCGATATTGAAACCCATGGAACACAGTTTGACCAGAATCTTAAAATCACCCTGAAGCCAAACATTATAAGTAACGATAAAAAGTGGCTGCCCAGAATGTTTGATAGAGTTAAAAGATTGTACGGCAGAGACAAAAATCATCCGTCAATCACAATGTGGAGCCTGGGTAATGAATCAGGCGGCTGGAAGAATCAGGATAAGTGCTATGATTATCTTAAGACTGTATCTGATATTCCTGTGCACTATGAAGCAGTAATCAGAACGCCGAGAACGGGCTATGATGTTATTTCTGAGATGTATCAGCACAGTGAAATTGTTGAAAAAATTGGTCAGCATAAGTTCCTCAGCAGATATAAGGGTAAGCCTTATTTCCTTTGTGAGTACTGTCATGCAATGGGTGTCGGACCCGGCTCACTTGAAGAGTATTGGGAGTCAATTTATTCACACGATAATCTTACGGGCGGCTGCATCTGGGAATGGGCAGACCACAGTGTTTACGATCCGAAAGCAAAGTATAAGTATACATATGGCGGCGACCACGGAGAAAAATATCATGACGGCAACTTCTGCGTCGACGGCCTTTTCTATCCCGACAGAAGACCTCATACCGGAGCTTTTGAAATGAAGGCAGTCTACCGTCCTATAAGAGTCAAGCATATCAGTGATAATGTTTACTCATTCATTAACACCAATGCATTCACAGCTTCTGATGAGTATGAAATCACATATGAGCTTCTTAAGGATGCAGAGCCGGTTGAAAGCGGTAAGGTTGAGCTTGATTCACAGGCGGGCGCATCAAAAAATGTTGTTATAGCCCATAAGATGACAGATAATGAATCCGATTGGCATATTAACTTCATTTGTAAGGATGCTGAGGGTAAAGAGCTTTCAAAGGAGCAGATTGTTCTCAATGAAGTTGTAATAAAGCCTGAGATATCTTCAGAAGGAGCTGTTTCCTTCGCAGAGAAGAAAGATAAAATAATCGTATCCTTCAGTAACGGTAATGCAGTTTTCTCAAAAAAGGAAGGTAAGCTCATAAGCTATGTTATTAATGGTAACGAAATGCTTTATAATGAGGATGGCGTTGTACCTCAGGTGTTCAGAGCTCACCTTGACAACGACAGAAATATTGTTAAGCATTGGGAAAAACAAGGCTTAAACAGTCTCAGATATGAGGGCAGGATTGTTTCATGCAAGAAATCTGATAATGAAAAGGTGAAGATTGAATCTGAGGGCTATCTCTGTAATTCAGGCAAGAAGATGTTCGAATATGAATGCAAGTATACCTTCTATCCCGATGGCACTGTTAAGATAAAGGTAGAACTCGAAAAGCGTAGGTTTGATTTCGTAAAATATGACTTACCACGATTCGGTGTTAATCTTCTTGTAAATCCGTCACTTAAAAATGTTGAATATTACGGCCTTGGCGCACTTGAGAATCTTCCTGATTTCAAAACTCAGAGCATTCACGGAATTTATTATTCAACCGTAGAGGACATGTGTGAAGATTACATAAAGCCTCAGGATAACGGAAACCACGGTGAAACACGTTGGCTTAAGCTTACAGATAATGAGGGTAACGGTCTTAAGTTTGTTAACTGTAAGGATTATTTCTCATTCAGTATTCATGATTATACCGAACAGCAGATTAGAAGCGCAAAGCACATCGAGGACATAAAGCGCGGACTTGTTACAAGTGTAAACATTGACGGCTTCATTAGAGGTACAGGCTCAAACAGCTGTGGTCAGCAAACACTTAATAAATACAGGGTTACACTTAAGGATGAGCTTGAATTCTCATTTTACATTGTACCTGTCTGCTGAGTTAAGAAAAAAATTAAATATTTCTTTAAACGAACTGCCAAATTCTTCTTGAATAAGGCAGTTCGTTGTGCTATAATTGGTTCGGTTGAGATGCATTTCTCACTTAAACTTTAAAATTACGGAGGCAAAAATTCATGAAACAGTTGAACATTGGTATTATCGGTGCAGGTCGTATCGGTAAGGTGCATATGCAGTCAATTACATATAATGTACCTTCAGCAAAGGTTCTCGGCATTACAGACGTATTCAAGGACGGCTTGCAGGAGCTTGCAGATAAATACGGAATTCCTAAGGTTTACAACGACTATAAGGAAATGCTTGCAGATGAAGAAATTGATGCAGTTCTTGTTTGCTCATCAACAGATACACACGCTGACATTTCAATTGAGGCTGCCGAGGCAGGAAAGCACATTTTCTGCGAAAAGCCCGTTGACCTCACACCTGAAAAGGTTAAGGCTGTTATTGCTGCTGTTGAAAAAGCAGGTGTTAAGCTTCAGGTTGGCTTCAACAGACGTTTCGACCACAACTTTGCACATGTTCGTTCACTTATTAACGACGGTAAGGTTGGTAATCTTGAGCTCATCAAAATTACTTCACGTGATCCCGAGCCTCCCTCAGCAGAATATGCAGCAGTTTCAGGCGGTATGTTCCTTGATATGACTATTCATGATTTTGATATGGCACGCTTCCTTGCAGGCAGTGATGTCACAGAGGTATATGTTAACGCAACATGCCTTGTTGATCCTGCGATCGGTGAAGCAGGTGATGTTGACACCGCAATTATCAATCTTAAGTTTGAAAACGGTGCTCTCGGTGTTATCGATAACAGCCGCCGTGCTGCTTACGGCTATGACCAGAGAATTGAAGTGTTCGGCTCTCTCGGCGCTGCAATGGCAGCAAACGATACACCCACTAACGTTACTGTTATGAATGCTGACGGTGTTACAACAGATAAGCCTCTCTATTTCTTCCTTGAAAGATACATGCAGTCATTCCGCGATGAAATGATTCAGTTCGTTGATGCTGTTCAGAATGACAAAGCAACTCCCACAACAGGTCTTGACGGTCTTAACTCAATTCTTGTTGCTCTTGCAGCAAAGAAATCAGTTGCTGAAGGCAGAGCTGTTAAGATTTCAGAAATCGGCTAAAAATTTTATAGGAGTGCCTTTCAAGGCACTCCTAAAAGTGTTTTTATAACTTGAAAACCTAGTACGAAAGGATTGATTAATATGGTTCTTACAATGGCTCAGGCACTGGTAAAATTCCTTGATAACCAGTATATAAGCTTTGACGGTAAGGAAACAAAATTTGTTGACGGAATTTTCGGAATTTTCGGTCATGGATGTGTTGTTGGTATCGGTCAGGCACTTGAGCAGGGCGGACATAACCTTACATACTATCAGGGTCATAATGAGCAGGGAATGGCTCATGCTGCAATTGCATATGCAAAGCAGATGAACAGACGCAAGATTATTGCATGTACTTCATCAATCGGTCCCGGCGCACTTAATATGGTAACAGCATGCGGAACAGCAACTGCAAACAGAATTCCCTTGCTTGTTCTTCCCGGTGACACCTTTGCGTGCCGTCAGCCCGACCCCGTTCTTCAGCAGATTGAGCAGTATGACAGCTGTGCAATCACTGCAAACGATGCATTTAAGCCTGTTTGTAAATATTGGGACAGAATCAATCGCCCCGAGCAGCTTATGACAGCTATGATCAATGCAATGCGTGTACTTACCGACCCTGCTGACACAGGTGCCGTTTGTATTGCAATGCCTCAGGATGTTGAAGCTGAAGCTTTTGATTATCCCGATTATTTCCTTCAGAAGAGAGTCTGGTATCTTGACAGACGCGTACCTTCTGAAAGAGAAATTGATGTTGCTTGTGAAATGATTAAAAACAGCAAAAAACCTATGATTGTTGTAGGCGGCGGTGTAACATATTCTGAAAGTGATTCAGCTGTTCTTAAGATGGCTGAAAAGTTTAACATTCCCATTGGTGAAACTCAGGCCGGTAAAGGTCAGATTCCTCACAATCATCCGCTGAATATGGGTGGATGCGGTGTTACAGGCGGTGCTGCTGCAAATGCAATTGCCAAGCAGGCAGACCTAGTTATTGCTGTTGGTACAAGACTTACAGACTTCACAACCTGCTCAAAATGGGGCTTCCAGAATCCTGATGTTAAGATTCTTTCAATTAACGTATGTTCATTTGATGCTTTCAAAATGGATTCAACCGCAGTAATCGCTGATGCTAAAGAAGCATGCGATGCAATTGCCGCAAAGCTTGATTATAAATCAGAATGGAAAGACGAATATTCAATTGCTAAGGCAGAATTTGATAAGGAAATTGACCGTTGCTATAACGAAAAGCTTGACGGTGTTCTTTCACAGAAGAGAGCACTCGGTATCATCAATGAAACTATAGCTGATGATTCGGTTGTAATTGGTTCATCAGGCTCACTTCCCGGATGCCTTCAGAGAATCTGGCGCTCAAAGGCTCCCAACACTTACCATGTTGAATACGGCTTCTCATGCATGGGCTATGAAATCTGCGGTGCTCTTGGCGCAAAGCTTGCGGCAGGTGACAGAGAGGTTTATTCTATGGTTGGTGACGGCAGCTTCCTTATGCTTCACAGTGAGCTTTACACAGCAGTTCAGGAAAACAAAAAAATCAACATAATGCTCTTTGATAACAGTGGTTGGGGATGCATTGAAAACCTTCAGAACAATCAGGGTACTGATACCTTCGGCACTCGTTTCACAAGAAGAAACAATGACAGTGGTCTTCTTGACGGTGAGGTTATCATGACTGATTATGCAAAAATTGCTGAAGGCTACGGCTGCAAGGCATACAGCATTACAACTGAAGAAGAGCTTTATGCCGCAATTGAGGACAGCAAGAAGCAGACTGTTCCCACTCTCTTTGACATGAAGGTCGGCCATAAGAGCATGACAGACGGTTATGACTCATGGTGGAGAGTCGGCGTTGCAGAGGTTTCAGAAAGTGAAAAGGTTCATGAGTGCTATGAGGATATGAAGGAAAATATCGCAAAGGCACGTTTGTATTAATTAAAAAGGAGATAATTAAAATGCTTAACAAAGAAAAAGTATATCTTGCATGCGCACCTATCGCATGGACTAACGATGACTTGCCCGACTTAGGTGCAGAAAACACTTTTGAGCAGTGCGTAAGCGAAATGGCACTTGCAGGCTTCACAGGCAGTGAAATCGGCAATAAATATCCCAAGGATGTTGAAACACTCAAGCATAAGCTTGATGTAAGAGGCATGAGAATCTGCAATGCATGGTTCTCCTCGCTTCTTCTTTCTGATGGTTATGAAGCAACAATTGAAGCTTTCATCAAGCACAGAGATTTTCTTCATGCGCTCGGTGCAAAGGTTATCGGTGCATCAGAGCAGGGCAACAGCATCCAGGGTAAGGATGTAAGCATCTTCGTTGAAAAGCCTGTTTACACTGACGAACAGTGGGAGCTTATTGCAAAGGGCTTCAACGAAATGGGCAGACTTGCAAAAGAAAAGGGCATGTACTTCACAGTACATCACCACATGGGCACAGGTGTTCAGACAGAAGCTGAAATAGATAAGCTTATGGAAATCACAGACCCTGACCTTGTTTACCTTCTTTTTGATACAGGTCATCTTTCATTCAGCGGTGAGGATGTTCTCGGTGTTCTTAAAAAGTATGTTCACAGAACAAAGCACGTTCATCTCAAGAGCATCCGTAAGGATGTAATTGAAGATGCAAAGAATAAGGGCTATTCTTTCCTTGATTCAGTTCGTGCAGGCTCATTTACAGTTCCCGGTGACGGTGACTTTGATTTCACACCTGTTTTTGATATTCTTGACGAAGCAGGCTATGAAGGTTGGGTGGTTGTTGAAGCAGAGCAGGATCCCGCTAAGGCAAATCCCTATGAGTACGCAGTTCTCGCAAGAAATTACATCAGAGAAAAAACAGGACTTTGATAAAACTTACAGCATACGGTTATCCATATCTGTGCTTTCAGGAGAATTTATGAAAGTTAATATTGTAAATAACACTTCATATAAAAAGATTGGTATTGTATGCAACGGTAACGAGTATTTTCTTGAAAAAGATAAAACTGTTACCATTGATGATGCTTCGGAAAATATCGAGTTGAAAGTTAAAATTTATGACAGACACCGTGTTTTGTTTAATTTTTTATATTTACTGATTGACGGATTTTTTGATAGTGAAAATTTTGTTTATGACCTTCAATCCGATGCGGTATATGAGCTTTTTTTGAAAAACGGTAATGCAACAGTTTTTCTTAAAGATTTAGACTCAAGGGATTGTGAGAATAATATTATCTATAACAGCGTCTATTTGTATTCTGACGATATTGTTATAAAGAATATAAATTTTGACCTGGCAAACACAGCAAAAGTCAAGTGTAAGTATTGGTTTGTATTTTTTACTTTGTGGTTGCCTGCTGTGATTTTTGCCCTTTTTTGCATTGCTTCAAAGGACAGTCTTTCAGTTTTTTTGGGTGCTGTAGCTTTACTTCTTTTTGCATTTTTTGCATTGAAGAAAAATAAAAGATACAAAGCTATTTTTAATAAGGGCAGAGCGTCAGCTTTCCTTTATTCAAAAGACGATGAATTCAGACAAAACAATAATGAGGAAGCTCCTTATGAGCCTGAAGGGGTAATCGAAAAGGGTGTTTTTAGAGCTCTCGACAGTATTTTAAAAACAAAAGATAAATAAATAGGGGACTCATTGCAATATTGCAACGAGTCCCTTAGCTTATTTTTCCCATTTCATAATGGTTTTACCAAATGCCTTTTTCGTGTCCATATCAAAGGCATCTCTCATGTCAGCAATGCTCCTTACAGGCTTTACCATGTAAATCATGTGGCTGAGATATTCGGGAATTTCAGGATATTTCTCATACATTTCAACAGTCTTAAGAAAATCCTCTCTGCCGCTTCTTGATGAGCCGAACATACGAAGTCCTTTTTCAAGAATCATTCTTGTATTAATGGGAACAGCATATTCACTAACTCCAAGAATTGATATTGTGCCTTCAGGGTTGATGTGGTCAATAATCTGATCAATTGCAATCTGTGAGCCGTTACCACCGACACATTCAAAGGCATGGTCAATCTGCAAATCATCGGGAATTGAATTAGTGAGGAAGGTACCGTCTACAAAGGTGAAATCGCTGAGCTTTGTGGGTACAACACCGAAAACATATACCTTTGATTCCGGAAAGAACTTTTTAAGAAATATGCATGTCATATAGCTTAAGTTTCCGTCACCCCAAACGCCGATAACATCACGTCTTTTGTGGGCGATTTTATCAAAACGTGTGATAGCATGCACGCTTACGGAAACAATTTCAGTAAAGGATGCAACTGCAGGGTCAATTGAATAAGGCAAATGAACAAGTCTGTCAGGTCTTATGCTGACAAATTCCTGCATAAAGCCGTCAAATCCGCTTGCTCTGAATTTACTTGTAAGACGATAATTTTCTGCAACAATTTCATCTTCCTGAGTGGGAGTATTCGGTATCATAATCACTCTGTCACCGGCTTTGAATTCGGGCGTAGGGGAGTATACAACCTCACCAACGCCTTCATGAATAAGTGCCATGGGAAGCTTTTTTGCAAGCACCTTCGCATCTCTTGTGCCCTGATAGTATCTCTGGTCTGCATTGCAGATTGAAAGATAAGTAGGTCTTACAATGACATCACCGCAGTTAATATCAATGTCAGAAAACTCAATTTCGAATTTTCTTGGTTGTGTTAATCTGTAAACAGTGTTAAGCATCAGTTATTCCTCTTAATTAAAATTCTTCATCAAGAAGTGACTTTGCGACTCTGAGATCATAAGGATAAGTAATTTTTATGTTATGAACTTCACCTGTAATCATGTGTACGGGATGACCCTTCATGCTGAAAATTTTGCATGCATCTGTAAGAATATTCTTTTCATCTTCAGTAAGGCTGTAATAAAGCTCTTTGAGAAGCTTTGCTTTGAAGGCTTGTGGTGTCTGACCCTGATAGAGCTTACTTCTGTCAGGAATTGATGAAATTGTTTCCCCGTTAAGGCTTTCAACAATGGTGTCTGTTGCAGGCACCACTGTGTCAGTTGCACCGTATTTTATTGCAGCGTCAATGTTTTCATCAATTATTCTTGCTGAAACAAAGGGTCTTACAGCATCATGAGTAACAATGATTGTATCATCGTTGAGTCCGTCTGTTTCTTCAATGTATCTGACTGCATTCATAATTGTTTCATTTCTTGTTTCGCCGCCCTTGAGAACAACAACCTTGTCATTTTCGGGAAGGTACTTTTTCATAATACCTTTAGTGTGACTCACCCACTGATCTGGTACAAGAATAAGAACCCTTTCAAAACGGCGGTTTACAAAAAACTTTTCTACTGTATGAGCAATAATCGGCTTATCCCTAAGAGTTATATACTGTTTGGGTTTTTCCTGATTTCCCATTCTGCTGCCGATTCCTCCGGCTGCTATGATAGCATAAACCATATAATTCACCTCAATGATATATCTTAAATTAATATTATACGATTTTAATTTCTTTTGTCAATATCATGCACTTTTGTCAAGTTGACAAAAAGTGTCTCTGATAGTATAATACAAATGTCTTTGTCATAGTGCAAAGAAAGAAATAACGAAGAAGGATTAAGAAATGAATCAGTATTTTTTAGATGAAATCAAATGCGTCAATACGGTTCTTAACTCGAAAAAATTATTGCCAAGATTTTATTGCGGCAATGAAATTAATATTGTTTGTGATGAACACGCTCTTGCGGCATACCTTGCAGGCTTTAACATGTCAGTGTGCATGCCTGAAGACGGCGGTGTGATTAATGTTATTCTTGAAGGTGAATGCCGCAACAAAAATCTTTATGATGAAATTGCTGCCGAATTTGAGGGTAAAGCCACTTTCAACATTTTTAAAGATTCCGAGGAATATCTCACAAACACATCACATAAGGGCTTCAGACGCTATTACTATATTGCCAATCTCCAGCTTGAATGCTACAAGAATCCGAAGGCTGCAGAAGAAAAAAAGAATAATCTCGATAAGTGGCTTTCAATTTCCGATAAGTATGACGGAAGATTCATGCTTTTGCCGATTTTCAATTTTTCTCAGCCTTTCCCCAAAGGTATTGCTGCTGTATCAGAGCGTGAAGTAGAAGCAATTGCAGAATATGATGAAAGCTTTTACCAGGGTCGCCTTCTTGGAGAGCTTGAGGATATCTGCAGAAAGCACTTCAAATCTGATAAGCAGTTTATGAAAATTGTGAGATTTGATAATATTTTCGGACCTCTCGTTGATTCAACCTCAAAGCTTGGCCTTGATGATATTATAGATGAATTCTTAAAAGATAACAGAATCACCTTCAAAAGAAGCGATGATCTTACCTGTTATACCGGCTGTTATATCAGACAGGCTGTTACGGCAATTCACTGTGTTGATTTAAAGGGTGCCAACGGAAACATTTATAATGCTGCTAACTACCGTTTTTCAATTCACGATATAAAAAATAACATTTATAAGAGCTTCAGTTACAAAAAGCCCGAAATAATTTATGAAGACGATATAATAAACGAGGTATCTTATGACAAAGCTTATGAGTGTCTTGGTAATTTTAAAATCAAGAGTATCGGCTGGACTGTTGTAACACCCTTGAAGGAAGCAATTTACAGAACTGTTCTTGCTAAAACAGATGATGAATATGTTGCAGATTTTTATGTCGGAATATATCAGGGTAAGCTTGACAGAATCAAAAAGCTTGAAATGGATATTATTCATGAAATTGACCGTATTTGTAAGATGCATGATATTGAGTATTTCCTTGTCGGCGGCTCAATGCTTGGCGCAATAAGGCACAAGGGCTTTATTCCTTGGGATGATGATATCGACATCGGTATGTTCAGAGAGGACTATAATAAATTCAGAAAGGTTTGTCCGCCTGAGCTTTCTTCACTTATGGGATATCAGTCATATACCGACGAACCTGATTCTCATTATATTTTTGATAAAATCCGTCTTAAGGACACATATTTCAATACAAAATTTTCTAACAGATTCAACAACATTGAAAACGGAATATTTGTTGATGTTCTGGTTTATGACAAAACGTCCAATTCTGCTTTTGGACAAAAAGTTCATATAAAGCTTATAAAGATATTCCGCCGTCTTATCAATGTGCGATGGGTAAATAAAGCAAGAAAGGGAATTCACTTCAGAGCATCTAAGTTTTTCCTTCCATTGATGCGCCGTGTACCTTATAAGCTGTATCATTTCTGCTTCGAAAGAGCGCTTCAGTTGTTTGATTTCAAGAAAAACAGCAAATATATCATTGACGGCGTTGGTCAGAATCTTGAAAAAGGTGCCTTCCCTATATCCTGGTTCGATGAAATGGTTGAGGTTCCTTATGAGGATATGTCCTTTAAGGTTCCGAAAGAATATGATGCATATTTAAGAAAGTGGTACGGAGACAGATATATGGAGCTTCTTCCGTTGTCATCAAGAAATTCAGGTCATAAGCTTCTTCGATTGGATCTTGGTAAGTATCTTCTTGAGGAAACAGAAAACATGAACGCTCACACAAATAATCTTCTTGGTGAGCTTTTCGAAGCCCCTTTATCATAATAATATTGTTACAGACAGTAGATTGAGCTACTGTCTGTTTTTTCTGATATTAAAATTGATGACATTTTCTTGACATAGGTATTAAAAAATAGTATTATATGCTATAATACTATTATTATGGGAAATTATGTTATCTGATGAAATATATTAAATCTTTATCTGAATCAAAAAGGAGGTAATTTAACTAAATGAGCGAAAAAAAGCAGAAAGTGACCAAGAATACAAACAGCTCAAAAACACAAAACAAACAGACAACTGCAAAAAAACAGAAAGCAAAGAATCAGACATCTGTAAAAACACCGGAAAATAAAAATACAGCTAAAGGTAAGAAGCCTTTTAATTATAAAAACAGAAGTAAAAAGAGCAGCAACAAAAAAACTGCAGCTCCACCGAAGAAGCCTGTCAGAATTGCATTTCTCGGCGGTCTTAATGAGGTCGGAAAAAACATAACAATGTTTGAATACAACGATGATATATTACTCGTTGACTGCGGTCTTGCTTTTCCTGATGAAGATATGCCCGGTATTGACCTTGTAATACCTGATTTTTCTTACATCGAAAAAAATGCAGACAGGGTGAAGGGTATTTGCATAACACACGGCCATGAGGACCATATAGGATCTCTTGCATATCTTTTGAAAACCGTGAATGTTCCTGTTTACAGCACTAGACTTACCAACGGTCTTATTGAGGGCAAGCTTAAAGAGCACGGCCTTCTCAACAGCGCAAAGCTTAATGTTGTAAAGCCTGGTGACAGTGTTACTATCGGAGAGTTTTCAGTTGAGTTTATCCATGTCAACCATTCAATTCCCGATGCTGTTGGCTTTGCTATTAAAACAGCAGGCGGCACAATAATTCATACCGGTGACTTCAAGATAGACACAACCCCGATTGACGGCCATATGATTGACATTGCAAGATTTGCTGAGCTTGGTAAAGAAGGCGTGCTGTGCATGATGGCTGATTCAACCAATGCAGAGCGTCCCGGCTATACTGAAAGCGAAAGCAAGGTGGGGGCTTCCTTTGAGCTTCTTTTCAGAAAAGCTGAAAAAAGAAGAATCATCGTTGCTACCTTTGCCTCTAACATTCACCGTGTTCAGCAGATTATTGATGTTGCTGAACAGCTTGGAAGAAAGGTTGCTTTATCAGGCCGAAGCCTTGAAAATGTTGTTGCCGTTGCAGCAGAGCTTGGATATCTTCATGTTCCCGAAGGTATTCTTATAAAGCTTGATATGATAAATAAATACCCTGAGGAACAGATTGTTCTTATTACAACCGGCAGCCAGGGAGAGCCTATGTCTGCTCTTACAAGAATGGCGTTTTCCGACCACCGGAAGGTTGCAATCGGTCCCAATGATTACGTCATTATCTCTGCAACACCAATTCCCGGCAACGAAAAAACTGTCAGCAGGGTAGTAAATGAGCTTATGAAGCTTGGTGCTGAGGTTGTTTACGAAAAAATGTATGATGTGCATGTTTCAGGACATGCGTGTAAAGAAGAGCTGAAGCTTATGTTAGGCGTTGTCAAGCCCAGGTATTTTGTTCCTGTACACGGTGAACAGAAGCATCTGAGCAAGCATGCTGCTCTTGCCGAGTCAATGGGTATTGATCATAAAAATATTATTATTGCTGATAACGGAACACAGCTTGAGCTTTGTGATTCATATATTAAGAAAATTGGCACTGTACCTGCAGGCAAGGTATTTGTTGACGGCTCAGGTGTCGGTGATGTTGGCTCTGTTGTTCTTAAGGACAGAAAGCATCTTGCTGAGGACGGCATTATAATTATTGTTGCAACACTTGACGGTGTAACAGGTGAGCTTGTTTCAGGTCCTGATGTTGTTTCAAGAGGCTTTGTTTTTGTTAAAGAAGCCGGCGACCTGATAAAGGATGCAGAAAATGTGGCGTATAATGCTATCATGCGCTGCTATGATAAAAAGGTATATGATTGGGGAACCATTAAATCCAGGGTACGAGACGATGTTTCAAAGCTTATGTATGAAAGAACAAAGCGCAGCCCGATGATTCTTCCTATTTTAATGGAGATTTAAATTATGAAAAAGCTATGGAAAATATATGATTTGTCCTTGATTTTCATCATTGTTGCATTGATTTTTTGTTCCATAACTCTGTTTTTTGACAGAAATCTTGCTATTCTGGAGTTCGCGGCAGTCATTTTGTTTTCTGCGGGAAAGTTATGGTACCACAAAACTAAAAAAGAAAAGCTTCTTTATAAAATCAGAACTGTTTCGGAAGAGCTTGATTTTTCAGAGGGTAAAGCCTTTGAGATGCTCACGGTTGCTTGTACGGTCATCGAAGAAGATGGAACGATTATCTGGTTCAACGACAGCTTCCGTAATGATTTTTCGATTGAGGATAATGTAAGCTCATCAAATCTTAAGGAGCTTCTCAGGCGTGACAGCCTTGATAAGCTTATTGCTGGCAGAGGCTTTAAAATTAAGGTTGAAAATCTGTATTTCTCAGTTTATTCAAGTGAAATTAGTCTCGGTGATGAGAATGTTTATCTTCTTTATTTCTTCGATGAAACAAAGCTTAGACTCACCGAAAAGGAATTCTACGATACAAGACCTTCCATCATGCTTTCAGTAGTTGATAACGCAGATGAAATTTATCAGAATTTTAAAGAAAGTGACTGCGCAGCAATATTCAGCCGTCTTGAACAACTTATTGATAATTGGGCTACATCATACGGAGCTCTTTGCAGAAAGTTTTCTAATGCACGAATGCTTATTTTTGTTGAAGAAAAATCATTGCAGAAAATGATAAATGATAAATTTTCAATTCTTGATAAGATTCGCGAGTTCACTTATGACGGTAAAACTGCCGATGTCACGCTGTCAATCGGTGTCGGTAAAGAAGATAGTCTGATTGAAGCCAATAACTCCGCAAGACAGGCTCTTGATATGGCTCAGAGCCGTGGCGGTGATCAGGTTGCTGTGAAGCATGAAGCACAGTATAAGTTTTTTGGCGGAGTTTCATCCGGTCATGAAAAGAAAAATAAAGTCAGAACACGACTTATAGCAAAAACAATTGCCGAAATCGTTTCAGATAGTGAAAATGTTATGATAATGGGTCATAGATTTTCGGATTTTGACGCCTTTGGTGCAGCTGTAGGTATGTACTGTATAGCAGAACATTTTAATAAGAAAGCTAATATAGTGCTTAACAGGGAAAATTCCCTTGCCATGCCTCTTGTTAAAAAGTTTACTGAGCTAAAGGGTGAAAGAGCTGTTGTGTCACCCTCGGAATCAAAGCAGCTGACATCTGATAACACACTTGTTATTGTTGTTGATACACATAAAAAGGATTTCACTGAATGTCCGGAGCTTATTGATGCTGTGTCAAAGGTTATGGTTATTGACCACCATAGAAAATCTGTAGGCTTTATTGAAGATACGGTCATGTTTTATCACATGCCTAATTCCTCATCTGCTTCCGAAATGGTAACAGAAATTGCGCAGTATGTTGACAACAAGCCGGTTATTGATCCATTTGCTGCCTTGGCCTTGTTTTCAGGAATTATGCTTGATACACGTAATTTTATTTTGCGTGCAGGCGTAAGAACCTTTGAAGCAGCCGCTTATCTTCGCTCAAGAGGGGCAAACACAGTTGACAGTAAAAAACTGTTTTCAAATGATATGGAAATTTTCCGTCACAGAAATACAATTATAGATGCTGCATACAAGCATAAAGACTGCGCAATATCACTGTCACCCGACGGACTTGATAATGTTCGTCTCATCACATCTCAAGCGTGTGATGAGATGTTGAATATTGAAGGTGTTAAGGCTTCATTTGTGCTTTATAAACAGAGCAACGGTGTTAATATATCTGCCAGAAGCTACGGTGAAATCAACGTTCAGCTTATAATGGAAGAGCTTGGCGGAGGCGGTCATCAGACCATGTCTGCATGTCAGCTTGCTGATACAGATATGATTACGGCAGAGATAAAGCTGCAGAATGCTATTGATAATTATTTAACAAATATATAAACGGAGGATATAAACATGAAAGTTGTATTAAAACAGGACGTTAAGGGTCTTGGCAAAAAAGGTGAGCTTGTAAATACCTCTGATGGCTATGCAAGAAACTTCCTTTTCCCGAAGGGACTTGCTTGTGAAGCAAATGCACAGAGCATGACTGAGCTAAAAAACAGAGAGCAGGCTGAAAAATACAGAATTGCAACTGAAACAGCTGCTGCTAAAAAAGCTGCTGAAGAAATTTCAGGAAAAACAATCAGAATTACTGCAAAAGCCGGAGCAAACGGCAAGCTTTTCGGCTCAGTAACATCTAAAGAAATTGCTGAAAAAATCAGTAAGGAATTCGGTATTAAAACAGATAAGAGAAAGATTGTTGTTGAAGATATCAAGCAATTCGGTACCTATGAATTTGAAATCAAGCTTTATCAGGGTATTTCTGCAAAGCTTTTTGTAATGGTAGGGGAATAATAAATAATTAAGTTCGTCCGAAATCGGGGTGATAAGCAAATGAATCAAAACAATACCTTCACGTCTCTTGATGATGTGAATATGCCATATTCGCTTGAGGCAGAACAAGCGGTTCTCGGCTCAATTCTTATTGACCCATCATGCATAACACAGGTTCTTATTCTTGTAAAGCCTGAATACTTTTATCTTCCCCAACACAAGTCAATTTTCATTATTATGCAGGAAATTGATGCTGTTGGCGGAAAGATTGACCCTCTGATTGTTCTTGAAAAGTTGAAAAGTGAAAAGGTATATGACGATGCAAACGGAAAAAAATATCTTTTTCAGCTTGCTGACCTTGTTCCGTCCACAGAAAATGTTGAAGCTTATTGCAACATTATCCGTGAAAGATATTATAAAAGAGCTCTCATAAATGTTTCAAAGAATATTATTGACGATGCTGCAAATTCTGATGAGCAGGCGGATCTTCTTCTGGAATCAGCTGAGCAGAAAATTTATGATATCCGTCAGGGCAGAGTTACTCGAGGACCTTCAAAAATCGGTGATATAATCGTAAATGAGGTTTATGACAAGCTTCAGAAGCTCAGCAATCCCGCTGAAAGAGAAAAGTATAAGGGTTATACAACGGGTTTTATTGATCTTGACAAGGCAATTACCGGTCTTAATAAATCAGATCTTGTAATTATCGGTGCCCGTCCTGCTATGGGTAAAACCAGTCTTGCACTCAACCTTGCAAGAAATACTGCTATGATGGGAAAGAAGAAGGTTCTTTTCTTCTCACTTGAAATGACTAAGGAGCAGCTTGCGCAAAGAGTTCTGTCAACTGAAGCAAGAGTTGAAAGCACAAAAATGAGAACAGGTAATATAACCCGTGAAGAATGGGCAAAGCTTGCAACGGCAACTGCACTTCTCAGTAACTGTGAACTTTATTTTGATGATACATCAAACATGACAGTGTCTGAAATGAAATCAAGAATCAGGCGTCTTCGTGATGTTGATGCTGTTTTTGTTGATTATCTTCAGCTTATGAAAAGCGGAGGCAGGGTAGAAAGCCGTGTTCAGGAGGTTTCTGAAATTACAAGAAATCTCAAGCTTATGGCAAAGGACCTTAATATACCTGTTGTAGTGCTTGCACAGCTTGCAAGAAGCACCGAGGGCAGAGGCAAGTCACATAAGCCTCAACTTTCCGATCTTCGTGAATCGGGCTCAATTGAGCAGGATGCCGATATTGTTATAATGCTTTACAGAGATGAGTATTACGCTTCAGAAAAGGATAACGGACCCGATGAAACGGAAAAACCGCCTGTAAATGAGGCTGAATTCATTATTTCTAAAAACAGACACGGTCCCACAACAACCATTAAGGTTGCATGGAACGGTGACTATACTCTCTTCTCGAATCTGGAGACAATCAGAAATGATATGTAAGGTAAAGAGAACGATTGAAAAATACGGGCTTTTAGCTTCTGTTAAAAGCGTTGCAGTCGGTGTTTCCGGCGGCGCCGACTCTATGTGCCTTCTCAGTATTCTTAATTCTTTAAGTGATGAATTCGATATAACAGTAAAGGCAGTTCATATCAATCATAACCTAAGAGGAGATGAGGCTTTACGCGATGAAAATTTTGTAAGAGATTTCTGCAGAAAGCATCAGATTAAGCTTCATGTTTTCAGTGAAGATATCAAAGCTCAGGCAAAGCAGTTGGGAATCGGCGAAGAAGAGTGCGGAAGAATTGTCCGCTATAAACGTTTCAGTGAAATTGATGCTGACGTTATAGCAACAGCTCATTCTCTTTCGGACAGCATTGAAACCATACTTTTCAATCTTGCAAGAGGGACTGCGCTCAAAGGCTTATGCGGAATACCTGCAAAAAGAGAGCCTAACATTATAAGACCTCTAATTGAATGCACACGGAAGGAAATTGAGTCCTATTGTGAAAAAGAATCTGTTCCGTTTATTATAGATTCTACTAATCTTTCAGATGATTATATGAGAAATCATATAAGACACAATCTTATACCTGATGTTTCAAAGGTTAACTCTTCTTTTGAAAAAAGTATACTCAGATGCATGCAGTCTTTGAGTGCAGATGAGGATTTTCTTCATAGGGAAAGTGAGAAGCTTCTTGAGAGCATCAGCGTCGGTGACAGTTATAATATAAGTATTTTAAAGCAGGCGCATCCATCTTTAAGAAGACGTGTTATTTCCATAATTCTTAATACTTACATGAACAAAAGCGTTGAAAGTAAGCATATTGAGCTTCTTGAGGATATAATTATGAAATCCAAAGGGCAGCTTGAAATCGGAAAGCACTTGTATATTTTTGTGAATAATGATATAATGCTCATCCGTGATGCTGACATGAACATTCAACCGTGGAGATGCAATTTTGTTGCTGACAGAGCAGTAACGCCTGTAGGTACATATATTTTGTGCAAATGTAGTTTTAATCAGAATTATGCAATTGATGCTGATAAATTTTGCTCAGATATATATTTTTCCTCAAGGCAGGAGGGTGACAGATTCACTTCTAAACGAAGAGGTGTTACCAAAAGCCTTAAAAAGTTGTTCAATGAAATGAAAATTCCTGCAAACGAGCGCAACTCGATTCCCGTGCTTCATGACGGCGATTCGGTTGTATATGTTGAAGGAATCGGAGTAAATGCTTTTTATCAGGCTGATGAAAATTCAGAAAATATTATTACTGTAAAAAGGGAAGGATAATTTAGTATGTATAATGATATTAAAGAAGTACTGTTTTCTCAGGAAGATATCGATGCTATTGTAAAAAGAATAGGCAAGCAGATAAGTGAAGATTATAAGAATAAGAATCTTCTTCTTGTTTGCGTTCTGAAGGGCTCAGTTTGCTTTATGTCAGATCTTATGAAGTCAATCACAATTCCTTGCAAAATTGATTTCATTGAAGCAAAAAGCTACGGTGCTTCAACAGTTACAACAGGCGTTGTAAATATATCCAAGGATATTTCTTACGATATTTCTGAATTTGATGTTCTTCTTGTTGAAGATATTTTTGACAGCGGAAGAACACTTGAAAAGCTTACAACAGTTCTAGAACTCAGAAATCCCAGAAGTGTTGCCTGCTGTTCCTTGCTTGATAAACCTGAAAGACGTGCTGAGGGCGTTGAACTTCAGCTTAAATATACAGGTGCACGTGTACCCGATGCTTTTGTTGTGGGCTATGGCCTTGATTATAGCGAATATTACCGTAATCTTCCGTTTATCGGTGTTCTTAAGCCGGAAGTTTACTCAGAATAAAAAGGAGTGAAAACCTATTGAATAATAACAGCAATACCCCAAAAAAGGCTGCACCGAAATGGGGGAACTTTCTTTATCTGATTGTGCCTGTGCTGCTTATACTGACTATGGCATATACAGTTGGTGGTCAGACCCGTCAGGAAAAACCTAAGTATTATGAAATTGTAAGCAGCTTCAAAACAGGACAGGTAACTGAGTTTACTCTTAACCTCGGAAGTGGCGCACTTAAGTATAAAACAGCAGACTCAGATACCGAAAATAAGTATACCGTTCCTAATGTTGAAATTTTCATAAATGACATTCACAGTTATGTGAACACATATAATCTTGAAAATCCGAACTCTCCCATTAAATATGACTATGTAAGAGGCAGCTCAGGCTCCATGTGGGCAAGCGTTCTTCCCACAGTAATTCTTACAATTCTTATGGTTGTCGGAGTTGCCTTCATGTACCGTAAGATGGGACAGAGCATTCAGAATGAGACAAACCGTACCATTGCATTCGGTAAGGCAAGAATCAAGCTCGGAAAGGATCAGAAGACTAAAACAACCTTTAAGGATGTTGCAGGAGCCGATGAAGAAAAAGCTGAGCTTGAGGAAATTGTTGAGTTTCTCAAGTCACCTGAGGCATTCAGTGCTCTTGGTGCAAGAATTCCCAAGGGTGTTCTTCTTGTTGGCCCTCCCGGCACAGGTAAAACTCTTCTTGCAAGAGCTGTTGCAGGTGAAGCCGGTGTACCTTTCTTCTCAATTTCAGGTTCAGATTTTGTTGAAATGTATGTTGGTGTCGGTGCTTCAAGAGTCAGAGACCTTTTTGAACAGGCAAAGAAAAATTCCCCTTCAATTCTCTTCATTGATGAAATTGATGCCGTTGGCCGTCACCGCGGTGCCGGTATGGGTGGCGGACATGACGAAAGAGAACAGACTCTTAATCAGCTTCTCATTGAAATGGACGGCTTTGGTGCAAACGAAGGTGTTATTATCATTGCTGCAACCAACAGACCCGATATACTTGACCCCGCTCTTTTAAGACCCGGCAGATTTGACCGTCAGCTTACAGTTGGTTATCCTGATGTAAAGGGTCGAGAGGAGATTCTTAAGGTGCATGCGAGAAATAAGCCTCTTGCTCCCGATGTAAAGCTTTCTGTTATTGCAAGGTCAACAGCAGGCTTTACGGGTGCAGATCTTGAAAATCTTCTTAATGAAGCCGCTCTTCTTGCTGCAAGAAGAAAGAAGAAGGCTATTACAATGACTGAAATTGAAGAAGCTACAATTAAATGTGTTGTCGGAACAGAAAAGAAGTCAAAGAAAATCAACGATAAAGAAAAGAAGCTGACTGCCTACCATGAGGCAGGACATGCTCTTGCAACCTATTTCCTTCCCGATCAGGATCCGGTTCATCAGATTTCCATCATTCCGAGAGGTATGGCCGGAGGCTATACAATGTCTCTTCCCTCAGAGGATAGAAGCTACCGCTCGAAAAAGGATATGCTCGATGATATCGTTGTTCTTCTTGGTGGCCGTGTTGCCGAAGCTGTTGTTCTTGGCGATATTTCTACTGGTGCTTCAAATGACATTGAACGTGCAACTGAAATTGCACGGAGCATGGTAACAAAATACGGTATGAGTGAGACACTCGGACCTATTATGTTCGGCTCGTCTGACAGAGAGGTTTTCCTTGGCAGAGATTACAGCAGCATGAGAAACTATTCTGAAGCAGTAGCTTCCGATATTGATGCTGAAATTAAAAAGATTATAACTTACTGCTATGATAAGTGTAATGAAATTATTGAGTCCAACCGTGAAAAGCTCAATATCGTTGCTGAATATCTTATTGTTAACGAAAAGCTTGACGGACCTGATTTTGAAAAGCTTATGAAGGGCGAAAATCTTGATACTCAGGAAGAAAAAGCTTTACAGGAATCATCTGAATACGATGAAAAAACAACCTCAGATGCAGAAGCTTCAGTGGCTTCATCAGAGGATTCTGCAAATGAAAATGAATAATTTATTTAAGGACTGCTGTTTAGTACGGCAGTCCTTTTTTCTGTACTATATATTGTGATAAAATACTTGCCCTTATGAAAAGTTTGTGATATAATTTATGGTGATTATTTGTAACTTACAGTGAGGTGGTTTTAAATGATAGAGTACATTAAATTGCTGATACTTGCTATATTTACCGGGGTAACAGCACCTTTGCCCGTTTCCTCGGCTGCACACTATTCATTTATGAACGGAATCATGGATTTTTCTTCAGATCAGAAGCTTTTCGGCTTTTATTACTCAGCCTTTATGGTTGTTGTTTCAGTTGTCATTTTCGTTGCTTTGAGAAGCATTTACATAAAGGCGTTAAAGTCCTTTTTTAACAAATCAACCGACAAGGTTACTCTTGCATACAAGGACCGTCAGAAAAACATTATGCTTTCAGTGATTCCTTGTCTTGTTTTGTTTGTACCGGTGTCGTCAGAAATGCTTTTGTGTGATTATTTTGAAAAGTTTTTGTCTGTCAACAGCCTATTGATTGTGTCTGTTGCGAGCATTATCAGCGGCTTGTTTCTTATAATTTCTATATGGTACACAAAACAGGATCATAACAAAACAAAAAGAAGCGTAGATACTAAGCATGTTATAAGAATGTCAATATATAACCTTATTGCAAACATAGTTCCGGGTGTTTCAAAGGTGTCTGTTTGTGCAACGAATTTACTCATCTGCGATGTTGAACCGAAGGTTATAACACGTGAAGTTTTTCTTTATCTTGCACCTCAGATGCTGCTTTTCAATCTTGTTAAGGTAATAAGAAGCTTAGTCAGCGGACTTGCCTTTGACCCCATTGCACTTATAATAGGCATTGCTGCTGTGGCCGGTGCCGGTGCACTTATTGTATCTCTTACGGCTAAGGTTAACATGAAAAAGCTTTACACCTTTTTTAGCATATATTCAATTGTTTTTGGTGTTTTTGCAGGTGTTGTTTCTTTTATCATTAAATAAACGGAGAGTTTAATATGGCAAATACAAAATCAAACAAAAAAAGCGGAGGAAAAAATAAGAAATCCGTAAAGAAAAATAATTCAAAAGCAAAGACAAGAGTTGTTGGAAAAAATGCAGGTAAAAGGTTGAGCGTTCTCGAAACAAGCCGTAATGCTGTGATGCTCGTTTATCTTGCATTGGGTGTTGTTTTCGGTTGCTTTGCAATTATTCACGGCTCAAATGTCTGGGAAACTGTCAGAGCTGCGCTCTTTTCATTTTTTGGACTTGGCTTTTATGCCTTTGTTGCTTTGCTTATTGTTATCGGAATCAGAATTGCTCTTAACAATCTAAATAAAAGTTTTCTTAAAGCTAATTTATCAGGCTTGTTTTTTATCATAATGCTTGTTTCATTTATTCATCTGTTTAATTATAGTGCAGGTGACGGCGGCATTTCTGAGTGGAGTGAGCAGATTTCTCACGCAGCAGAGACCGGATGGGATATGGGCGTGAATTCACTTCATTTCTGTGGCGGTATTCTCGGTGCAGTGTTTGGCGGTATTGCACTTATCGGCTGCGGAAAGGCTGGTGCCTTTGTTATTATAACAACTCTTCTTATTGTGAGTGTTCTTATCTGTTTTGGTATCAGTGCAAATTCTGTCGGTAATCTTGTTTCAAAGCTTATAAATAAAAGTAAAGATAAGATTGACGAAACAAGCGAACAGACTAAAATCAGAATTGAAGAGAAGAAAAGAGTCCGTAAAGAACGTAAGGAGCAGGAACAAGAAGAGAAAGTCGGCGAAGAATACGAAGATGATTCTGAAGCGGAAGAGGAAAATGATGATAGCGATGTAATCATTGACAGTACTGTTCCTGTTGCTGTGGGTGTTTTTGATTTTAATGAAACCGAAATTGAAAATGATCCGTTTGAAATAAAATCACAAAAAGATGGCTCTGTTCAATCAGGACCCGTTATTACCTCTACTCCTCTTTCTGTACCCAAGCAGGAAGCAGTTACAAGAAAACCTGTTTCTGCTTCTTCGGGAGACTCTGTTGCTATTTCCGATAGACCATACAAGCGTGAAATGAAGCCCTACAGACCTGACGACAGTGTGTTCACTTATCCTGACAAGGATAAAGCTTCTGTCGGAGTCAGAAATAATACTGATAATACCTTTTCTCAGGACGATATGATATCATCAGGCAAGAGCAATGAATGCTTTTCTGATGATTCAGAAGAAAAGATTATAAATACAGATATTCCTTCGGATTATGAAGAAATTGAGGATTCATACGATGAAAGCTCAATCATCGATGCTGACGACGAGTATGCTGACAGAAGAGCTGAGCTTTCAGGCAAAGCAAAGAAAATTGTAAAGGATGCTGCCGATTCAGCAGCTGCTGCAAGAAAGAAAAATATTGACGAAGTAAATAATTATGTTGACCAGGTGAAAACAAAGAAGGAATATATGCTTCCTTCAGTTGACTGCCTGAACGAGCCTCAGTTTGGCTCTGAGGAGAATTTTGCTGATGAAATGAGAGTTACCGCAAGAAAGCTTGTTGATGTTCTCAAAAGCTTCGGTGTTGAAACAAAGCTTATCGGTGTATCCCGTGGTCCGTCTGTAACAAGATATGAGCTTTCACCGGCTCCGGGCGTTAAAATCAGCAAAATCACAAATCTCGCCGATGATATTGCTCTTGGCCTTGCATCATCGGGTGTTCGAATTGAAGCACCGATTCCTAATAAATCAGCAGTTGGTATTGAAGTTCCGAACAAGAGCCGTTCAACAGTTACAATGAGAGAGGTCATTTCCTCTGAGGAATATAACAAGGGCAAGAATAACGGCAAGCTCCTGAATGTTGCTCTCGGTAAGGATATTACAGGTAATATCACCTGTGCTGACCTTTCAAAAATGCCCCATCTACTCATTGCGGGTACAACCGGTTCAGGTAAATCTGTTTGTCTGAATGTCATGATTGCAAGTATTCTATACAACGCAACGCCGACTCAGGTAAAGCTTCTTATGATTGACCCGAAGCAGGTTGAATTCACCGTATATAACGGTATTCCACACCTTCTTGTTCCCGTTATATCTGATGCTAGAAAGGCTGCAGGTTCACTTGCCTGGGCTGTTGGTGAAATGGACAGCCGATACAAAACATTTTCAAGCTGTGCAGTCCGTGATATTTCTTCTTATAATAAATATGCTGAGGCACATCCTGAGCTTAATTTACAGTATATGCCGCAGATTGTAATATTTATCGATGAGCTTAACGACCTAATGATGGTGTCACCGAAAGAGGTTGAAGATTCAATCTGCCGACTTGCACAGAAGGCAAGAGCTGCAGGCATGCATCTTGTTGTTGCAACACAAAGACCGTCCGTTGACGTTATCACAGGTATAATCAAGGCAAATATTCCCTCGAGAATATCACTCTCAGTTTCATCACAGGTTGACTCAAGAACAATTCTTGATGCTATCGGTGCTGAAAAGCTTCTCGGTAACGGTGATATGCTCTTTAATCCAGTTGGCTTGTCAAAGCCTGTCAGAATTCAGGGTGCATATCTTTCTGACCTTGAAATTGAAAAGATTGTCACCTTCATCAAAGAGCAGGAAAATGCTGAGTACGATGACGGTATTATGGAAGAAATTGAAAAGAACGCAGTTGCAGATACAAAGAAAAAGTCTGCAGGCTCACTTGGTGACGATGAAGACAGCCAATACGATGTGCTCATTGAGGAAGCGATGAACATTGTTACAGAGCTCAACTCTGCTTCAACAACTGTTATTCAGCGTAAGCTCTCTGTCGGCTATGCAAGAGCAGCACGTATTATGGACCAGCTTGAACAGCTTGGTTACATTTCACCTGCTGAGGGGAATAAGCCCAGAAGAGTGCTTGTGACAAGGTCTCAGTTCCTTGAAATGCGTGCAGGTGCAAGCAACGTATCAAGTGACGACTATGATGTATTATCAGATTAAAGGTGAATTATGACAGGTTTTTTACCCATATCAAAACAAGAGGCTAATGAAAGAGGCTGGAACGAAGTCGATTTTGTATATGTTATCGGCGACGCTTATGTTGACCATCCCTCTTTCGGCCCTGCAATTATATCAAGGACCCTTGAGCATAACGGATTTACTGTTGGCATTATCTCACAGCCAGACTGGCATAGTTCTGATGCTTTTAAGGAATTCGGCAAACCCCGACTTGGATTTTTCGTGTCATCGGGTAATATTGATTCAATGGTAGCCCACTATACTGCTGCCAGGAAAAAGCGAAGTGAGGATGCTTATACACCGGGTGGCAAAGCCGGTGCACGTCCCGACAGGGCAGTTATTGTATACTGTAACCGCATTCGTGAGGCTTACGGTGATATCCCAATAATTATCGGTGGACTTGAGGCTTCACTACGCCGTTTTGCACATTACGATTATTGGGATGATAAAATCCGTCGTTCAGTAATCTTTGATTCTCAGGCTGATTTGATTTCTTATGGAATGGGGGAGAAGCAGACCATTGAAATCGCTGAAAGACTTAGAAACGGTGAGCCGATATCCTCAATCCGTGATGTCAGAGGAACCTGCTATGCCTGTGATGTCAAGGATACTCCTTTAACGGGAGCTGAGTGTCCATCTTTTGAAAATGTTGTTAAAAGCAAAAAGGAATATGCAGTATCCTGCAGAATTCAGCAGGATGAACAGGACCATATAAGAGGTAAGCTTATTAAACAGCGTCACGGAAACAAGATGCTTGTTCAGAATCCTCCCATGCCGCCTCTCACAACCGAAGAGCTTGATGAAATATATGCTCTTCCCTTTATGAGGACGTATCATCCCTCCTATGATTCACTTGGCGGTGTGCCGGGAATTGAAGAGGTGCGTTTTTCCATAACACATAACAGAGGCTGCTTCGGTGGTTGTAATTTCTGTTCTATTGCTTTACATCAGGGCAGATATGTTACTTCAAGAAGCAAGGAATCACTTCTTAAAGAAGCTGAGCTTCTTACAAAATTGCCTGATTTCAAAGGCTATATTCATGATGTGGGAGGTCCTACTGCAAACTTCAGACAAACCTCCTGTGAAAAGCAGAAAACTGCAGGCCTTTGCAAAGGAAAAAAATGTCTTGCGCCAAAGGTGTGTCCGGCTCTCAAGGCAGACCATGAGGAGTATGTAGATATACTTCGGAGCATGAGACAAATTAAAGGTGTTAAAAAGGTGTTTATACGCTCGGGCATCAGATATGATTATATGCTTCAGGATAAGGATGAAACCTTTTTTAAGGAGCTCATCAGATATCATGTAAGCGGTCAGCTCAAAGTTGCACCTGAGCATTGTTCCTCAATCGTTCTTGAAAAAATGGGTAAGCCTTATATTGATGCTTATGTTAATTTTTCTAAAAGATATTTTGAGCTTACTAAAAGCGTCGGTAAAGAGCAATATCTTGTTCCTTATCTGATGTCATCGCATCCGGGTTCAGGAATTAATGAAGCAATTGAGCTTGCTGTGTTTTTGAAAAAACGAAAAATACGTCCTGAACAGGTGCAGGATTTTTACCCGACACCGGGTACCATTTCAACCTGTATGTTTTATACAGGACTCGATCCCTATACAATGAAGGAAGTTTATGTTGCAAAAACACCTGAAGAAAAAGCAATGCAGCGTGCCTTGCTTCAGTATTATAATCCTGCCAATAAGCAGATTATTATCAAAGCTTTGAAAAAGGCTGGAAGATATGATCTTATCGGTAGTTCTGAAAAGTGTCTTGTAAATGACGGTAAACAATTTAATAAAGGTAAGGTTGACAGCTTTAACCGTAATAAAAAGATGACCGGAGGAAATAGATATGGCAAGAAAGAAAAAAGGCAAAGGTAAAATAAGTATTATTGCTGTAGTTGTTGTCATTATAGCTTTGATTTTGGGCTTTGGCAGCGAAGAAAACACAACTGATACAAGTGATAATGCTTCAGTGTCTTCATCACAGTCAGTTACAAAAGAAAAAGAAGTATTTGTTCATTTTATTGATGTCGGTCAGGGCTCCTCTGCACTGATACAGTCCGGAAACAAGGGCGTTCTCATTGATGCCGCTGAAAGTGTTTACGGTGAATACATTGTTGATTACATCAATGATTGCGGCGTTGACACACTTGACTATGTTGTTGCATCGCATCCGCATTCTGATCATATCGGTGGTATGTGTGATGTACTCAACGGTTACACTGTAAGCGAGATTATAATGCCTGAGCTTGAAGAATTAAACACACCTACTACTAAGGTCTATGAAAAGCTTTTGGATTGTATCATAGAAAAGGATATAAGTGTTACTTCTGCAGAAGTCGGTGATACATTTCAGTGGGAAGGCATTTCCGTGGAAATTTTAGGCCCTGTTGAACAGGTCAAGGATCTTAACAATATGTCAGTTATTTGTAAGGTTGACGCCTTTGGCAGTGAATTTATGTTTCTTGCAGATGCTGAAAAGCCTGAGCTTGATTCTGTTTATGAAGCAGTTGATGCTAATTTTTCTGCTGATGTAATTGCTATGGGTCACCATGGCAGCCGAACCTCAATCCACGAGGATTTTCTCGGAAAGGTTGATGCAGATATTGCTGTTATCAGCTGCGGCAGAGGCAATTCTTACGGACATCCTCATCAGGAGGTTCTCGACTATATAGAAGAAAATGACATGGAGCTTTTAAGAACAGATTATGAAGGCGATATCGTATTCAGATGCACTGAAGACGGCTTAGAAAGGGTTGAAGTGTGATGAAGCTTACCGTTGACAGAATTGTTGAGGGGATAGCCGTTGTTGAAAATGAAGACATGAACCACTTTGAAATATCCTTATCAGATTTACCTCAGGGAGTAAAAGAGGGGACAGTTCTTTTTTTTGACGGCACCAATTACCTGATTGATATTGATGAAGAAGCAGAAAGAAGAAGAAGAATTTCTGAAAAACAAAAGCTTCTTTTTAATAAGAGAAAAAAAGATTAAAAAATTGTTTGAATTTACTTGCTTTTTTTGAAAGCTTGTGATATACTCTTCGGGATAACGCACGCAAGGGGATTAGTATGCCCGTTTCGCCCTCATCGGGGTGTGTATGCTTTCGAACCTGCGGTGGTTAAAAAAACAAAAGGAGGACATAACAATGTCAGTAGTATCAATGAAACAGCTTCTTGAAGCAGGTGTTCACTTTGGCCACCAGACAAGAAGATGGAACCCGAAAATGGATCAGTACATTTTCGCAGAAAGAAACGGAATTTACATCATCGACCTTCAGAAAACCGTAAAGAAGCTTGAAGAAGCTTATTCCTTCATCAAGGATGTTTCTGAAAATGGCGGCGAAGTTCTTTTCGTTGGCACAAAGAAGCAGGCTATGGATTCAATCAAGGAAGAAGCAATCCGTTGCGGCATGCCTTTCGTAAATGCACGTTGGCTCGGCGGTATGCTCACAAACTTCCAGACAATCCAGAAGAGAATCAGAAGACTTGCTCAGCTTAAGGCTATGGAGCAGGACGGTACATTCAACCTTCTTCCCAAGAAGGAAGTTATCAAGCTTAACCTTGAAATTGAAAAGCTTGAAAAGTTCATGGGCGGTATCACAGAAATGAAGAAGCAGCCCGCTGCACTCTTCATCGTTGACCCCAGAAAAGAAAGAATTGCTGTTGCTGAAGCTCACAAGCTCGGTATCCCTATCGTTGCTATCGTTGACACAAACTGCGATCCTGATGAAGTTGACTATGTAATCCCCGGTAATGACGACGCTATCAGAGCTGTAAGACTTATCGCAGGTGCTATGGCTGACGCTATCATCGAAGGCAGACAGGGTGAAGCTAACGCTCCCGTAGCAGAAGCAACTGAAGAAGCTGCCGAATAATTATTGATTTTAAACCCCGTATATCTTGAATATCCGGGGTTTTTTTGAAAAGATAATACATTATTTTTTAGGAGGAATTTATTATGGCATTTACAGCTAAAGATGTTCAGGCTCTTCGTGAGAAGACAGGCGTTGGTATGATGGATTGTAAGAAGGCTCTTGTTGAAACAGACGGTGATATCGACAAGGCTATTGATATTCTCAGAGAAAAGGGTCTTGCTTCCGCAGCTAAGAAGGCAAGCCGTGTTGCTGCCGAAGGCGTTGTTGCAGCATATAATGATGCTAATGCAGGCGCACTTGTTGAAATCAACTGTGAAACAGACTTCGTTGCTAAGGGTGCTCCCTTCGTAGAGCTTGCTGCAAAGGTTGTTAAGACTGTTGTTGCTGCAAAGCCTGCTGATGTTGAAGCTCTTCTTGCAACAAAGGTTGTTGATTCTGATAAGACCGTTGACGAAGAAGTTCAGGAAGTATTCCTTGCTCTTCGTGAGAACATGAAGGTTCGTCGTTTTGCTCTTCTTGAAGGCCACACCACATCATATATTCATGCCGGCGGTTCAGTTGGTGTTCTTGCTGCATTTGATGTTGATGATGCAACGGCTGCTAATGACGAATTTATTGCAATGAGCAAGAATGTAGCAATGCAGATTGCTGCAATGAGCCCTGAATATCTTTCAAAGGCTAACATCACTGATGAAGAATTTGCTAAGATGAAGTCAATCACAATTGACAGTGCTCTCAATAAGCCCGAATCACTTCCCGTACCCATCCTCAACAGCCTCACTGAAGAAGCTATTTCTTCAAAGAAATGGAGCGATGAAGATGCTGAAATCTTCAAGGGTCTTGATCAGAAGCAGAAGAAGAATTTCCCCAACTTTATTTCAAAGGAAGCTATGGCCACACTTGCTGAAATCGCAGTTTCACACAAGGCTGAAATCGTTGATAACAAGATCTTTGGCGGTCTTGTTCAGGGTCGTCTTGCAAAGCAGGTTAAGGAAGTTTGCCTTCTTGAGCAGACCTTCGTTCGTTCAGATCTCTTTGAGGGTGACGTTAACGGCTATATCAATTCAGTGGCTAAGGCACTTGGCGCTGATATCAAGCTTACAAGCTTTGTTCGTTTTGCAAAGGGCGAAGGCATTGAAAAGAAGGTTGACGATTTCGCAGCAGAAATCGCATCAATGGTTAAATAATTCTGATATTGTTCATGAGGCACATTCTTAATTGAATGTGCTTTTTTCATTTGTATAAACTTTAATTAGTATTATAAATATACACTAAACTATTGACTTTTATTCGAATTAGTGTATAATATATCAAAGAAATTGCATAATAATGCGAAAACATTCATTTTAAGAAGGTATCATATGATTAAAGTATTCATTGACGGTCAAGCGGGCACAACAGGTCTTCAGCTTAAAAAAAAGCTGCTTAATCACCCATATGTTGAGCTAATGGAGATAGATAATGATAAACGGAAGGATGCAGCAGAAAGACAGAAGCTTATGAATATGGCTCATGTTGTTTTTCTGTGTTTGCCTGATTCTGCAGCAGTTGAAGCTGCGAAGCTTGTTACAAATCCTGAAACAGTTATAATTGATGCAAGTACTGCTCACAGAACAAATGATGATTGGACTTACGGCTTTCCTGAGCTTTCTGTTGAGCATTTTAAAATGATTAAGTCATCGAAGAGAATTGCAAACCCCGGATGCCATGCCACAGGCTTTATATCAATTGTGTATCCTCTTGTATCAAGTGGAATTATGCCTAAAAACTATCATGTAACTGCGCATAGCATTACCGGCTATAGCGGTGGCGGCAATAAGATGATAGGGGAATATGAAGCTTCTGAAAGGGCGGATTTTTATAAAAGCCCACGTCAGTACGGACTAACCCAGCTTCATAAGCATTTACCTGAGATGAAAAAGGTTACAGGTCTTGAATATGAACCTATTTTTAATCCAATAGTTGCAGATTTTTATTGCGGAATGGCAGTATCTGTACCTGTTTTTACAGATATGCTTAAAGTAAAAATGTCATTATACGACCTTAAAAGATACTTTGTTGATTTTTATAAGGACAGTAAATTTATTTCTGTACACAGTGGACCTGAAGACGGATTTCTTCATGCAACAGGTCTTGAGGGAACAAACAAATTAAGAATTTATATTTGCGGCAATGATGACAGAGTTACTTTTACAGCAGTTTTTGATAATCTGGGTAAGGGTGCATCGTCAGCTGCAATTGAAAACATGAATATAGCAATGGGATTCGATGAAACCACTGCATTATAAGGAGGCAAATACTATGAATTTTATAAATGGCGGTGTAACTTCACCTAAGGGATTTATTGCATCGGGTATCCATTGCGGTATCAGAAAGAATCAGACAAAGAAAGACCTTGCCATGATTAAAAGCGAGGTTAAATGTACTGCAGCAGCAGTTTATACACAAAATAAGGTTTACGGTGCGCCGATAACCGTTACAAGAGAAAACATATCTGACGGATTCGCACAGGCCATTATTGTCAACAGCGGTAATGCAAACACTTGTAACAGCGATGGCGTAGAAAAAGCAAAAATAATGTGTGATATTACAGCAGATGCCCTTAATGTTAAATCAGACGATATTATTGTTGCATCAACAGGAGTAATCGGTATGACTCTTGATGTAGCTCCGATTAAAAACAGCGCAAAAGACCTTGCAAAGCAGATGAGCTGTGACGGTGGTCATGATGCAGCTGAAGCCATTATGACTACGGATACAGTATCGAAGGAATGTGCTGTTGAAATTGAGCTTGGTGATAAAACCGTAACAATCGGTGCATGCTGCAAAGGCTCAGGCATGATTCATCCTAATATGGCAACTATGCTTTGCTTTATGACAACAGACTGCGCAATAAGCTCTTATATGCTTCAGAAGGCTCTCAGCAGTGTTGTTTGCGATACATTTAATATGATATCTGTTGACGGTGACACATCAACAAACGATATGGTGTCAATTATGGCAAACGGTATGGCTGAAAACAAGGTTATAGATTGTGAAAATGATGATTATAAAGTATTTTGCACTGCATTAATGCAAGTTTCCGTAAAGCTTTCAAAGCTGATTGCAGGGGACGGCGAAGGTGCTCAGAGGCTTCTTGAATGCACTGTTAAAGGTGCACCTGCAATTAAGATTGCCAAGGACATTGCAAAGAGCATAATATGCTCTTCACTTGTAAAAACAGCAATGTTTGGCTCGGATGCTAACTGGGGCAGGATTCTTTGTGCAATCGGCTACACGCCCGGAGAATTCAGCGTTGACACAATTGATGTATACCTCTCATCCTGTAAGGGAAGTGTGAAGGTTTGCGAAAAGGGTTACGGAATTGAGTTTTCAGAAGAAAAAGCGAAAGAAATTCTACTTGAAGACGCTATAAATCTTCTTATTGAAATGAATCAGGGCGAATGTAATGCTACAGCTTGGGGTTGTGACCTCACTTATGATTATGTAAAAATCAACGGTGATTACCGTACATAATGAGGTGATAATATGAATGATAAAAATTTTATAACAGACAGCATGAAGGCTCAGGTCCTGACGGCTGCATTACCTTATATACAGAAGTATTACGGTAAAACCGTTGTTGTGAAGTATGGCGGAAATGCAATGATTAATCCTGAGCTTAAGCAGGCAGTGATGAGTGATATTATTCTGCTTTCTCTTGTTGGCATCAAGGTTGTACTTATACATGGCGGAGGCCCTGAAATCAGCAGTATGCTCGATAAGCTTGGTATTGAATCTAAGTTTGTGAACGGTCTTCGTTATACCGATAAAGAAACAGCAGAAATAGTACAGATGGTGCTTTCGGGAAAAACAAATAAGGATTTAGTATCTCTTATTGAAGTAAGTGGCGGCAAGGCTGTCGGCTTATGCGGAATTGACGGTGCAATGATTAAGGCTGAAAGGCTTGATGACGGCAATGATTACGGATATGTCGGTGAAGTTGTATCTGTTGACCCGAAGCCCATAATAAAGGTCCTTGAAGAGGGATATATTCCTGTTATTGCAACTGTTGGCATTGATGGCGGCGGACAAGTATATAACATAAACGCAGATACAGCAGCAGCAGAAATAGCGGCGGCTCTTCATGCAGAAAATATAATCACCTTAACGGATATTCCGGGCCTTTTAAGGGATGTTAATGATACTTCAACTCTGATTTCCCACATAAACGTAAGTGATGTTGAAAAGCTTATTGACAGCGGAATTATTAGCGGAGGTATGATACCTAAAATGAAGAGCTGTGAAAAAGCAGTAAGATCGGGAGTTAAGAAGGCAGTTATGATTGACGGCAGAGTACCGCATTCAATTCTTATTGAGATGTTCTCCGATGAGGGTATCGGCACTCTTATGACAATGTGAGGTAATACTATGAACGGATTCGAAAAGATCAAAGCAACTGACGATTCTTTTGTTGCTCATACATACGGTAGATTTTCTGTTGCCATAAAAGAAGGTAAAGGAGCAACATGTTATGATTTTGACGGGAAAAAATATATTGATTTTTCAAGCGGTATCGGTGTTAATTCACTTGGCTTTTGTGATTCGGGCTGGGTTGACGCCGTCACAAAGCAGTTGAATACATTGCAGCACATTTCTAATCTTTATTACACGGAGCCATGTGCAAATGCAGCAAAGCTTTTGTGTGAAAAAACAGGCATGAAAAAGGTATTTTTCTCTAACAGCGGTGCTGAAAGCAATGAAGGTGCAATTAAGTGTGCAAGAAAGTATAGCTTTACAAAATACGGTGAAGACAGAAACAAGGTAATAACTCTTGTTGGTTCCTTCCATGGAAGAACTGTTACAACACTTGCGGCAACCGGCCAGGATGTTTTTCATAATTTCTTCTTTCCCTTTACTGAAGGATTTGACTTCGTTCCTGCAAATGACATTGATGCACTGAACAAAGCTCTTGATGGCTCTGTATGTGCCGTTATGATGGAGCTTATTCAGGGCGAAGGCGGAGTTATGCCGCTTGATAAAGCATATGTGAAGGAAGTAAGTGAGCTTTGTAAGGCTAATGATATTCTTCTTATTGTTGATGAAGTTCAAACAGGTGTTGGCAGAACAGGCAAGCTTTTTGCTTTTCAGAATTTTGATGTTGAGCCCGACATTGTTACCACAGCAAAGGGCTTGGGTGGTGGCTTGCCTTTGGGTTGTGTTATGTTCGGTGAAAAAACTGAAAACACTTTTGTACCAGGTGACCACGCAACAACCTTTGGAGGAAATCCTGTCGCTACAGCAGGCGCTGAGTATATACTTAATTGTATGAACGATGATTTTCTGAATGAGGTCAAATCAAAAGGGGAGTATATTAAAGAAAAATTGCTTAAAATGCCCCATGTGGAAGGCGTTGACGGTATGGGTATGATGTTGGGTGTAAGACTTGAAAATAGTGTAAAAGCTGCCGATATAGTAAGAAAAGGCATCGTGAACGGAGTTCTTTCGTTGACTGCAAAAACAAAGCTCAGACTTTTGCCTCCGCTTACTATCAGTTATAGCGAGATTGACGAAGGACTCGCTGCAATTGAAAAGGCATTGATGAGTGATTTTTAAGATAAAAATAAAACAGGCACCTTTATGAACAATCATAAATGTGCCTGTTTAATTACGTCTGTTTAAAATTGATTATTGATTATCCGAAGACGAATTAATAACATCGGTTGTTTCAATGATGATGTTTTCAGTTGTTGATTCTTGTGCTTCTGATGAAGTAGCATCTGTTGAGGTTGCGCTGGTCGGTTCAATATCTTTTTTTGAAACAAAAGATATAACAAGGCAAAAGAGAATGATAAATGCAATTAAAGCAAGCATAAAGGGAACACTTACTTTTTCCGCTTCAATGCCCTTTGTTTTCTTATTTTTACCGACCTGTTTTGATGTTTTGTTTATATTTTTTAGCTTTTTTGCATAATCCATCGTTTTTCACCTTGTCAAAATTATTTGATTTAATACAATTTTACTATTCTTAACCTTATAAAATATTTTTTATAAAACAGTTGATTTTTTAATTGTGATAATGTATAATAACTAACGTTGCACATCGGGGTGTGGCGAAGTTTGGTATCGCGCTTGGTTCGGGACCAAGAGGCCATGGGTTCAAGTCCCGTCACTCCGACCATTTTCAGAAAAGTACTTGCCTGAGGGTGAGTACTTTTTTTGTAGCCGATTGGTCCCGAACCTGAGGGATCGGGCCTTGAACACGACCTCCGCCTGTGAATGATGAAGTGTAGAAAAGCCCTCACTGCAGGTGGGTGCTTTTGATATTTTTAAATACTAAATTTATTTTGTGCCGCTTGTGAGAACTGTCTTGTTCTTTATTATGTAATCAATCATTGAAACGATAGTTAATATTAAAGAAACATACAAAACAATTGTTTCGAGAACACTGAGTGCGGTAAGATTAAGAAGGAAAATGATTATCATTGCCATCTGTGAAATGGTTTTGCTCTTTCCCCACCATGTGGCTGCAATAGTAACACCGCTGTCGGCCGCAACAAGTCTTATGCCGCTTACTGCAAACTCTCTTCCGATTATGATAATAACAATCCATGCGGGAATTTCACCTAAAGCTGAAAGGCAAATAAGTGCTGAGCTGACAAGTAATTTATCTGCAATAGGGTCCATAAATTTGCCAAAATTTGTTATCATGTCATATTTTCTTGCGATTGTTCCGTCAAGCTTATCTGTGATGGTTGCAATACAAAAAATTGCAAATGCAATCCAACGGTTATAATCAGTGAAGTCTGTAAGCATAAAAATGACGAAGAAGGGGACTAATATTACTCTGAACACTGTTAATTTGTTAGCTATATTCATATTACTGTACCTCATATTTTTTTGTAATTATATCATATATTCTGTGGTGCTTATGTTATTTATCTGTTAACAATTGAATCAGTTATAAAATTAGTCGGTGTGCAGCATATACACACCGACTGAATTTTATATCATTTTACGAACTTCTTCAATGGGACCCGTGAAGCATTCGTCGCAATTGGGAAGCTTTCCGTTAATGTTTTTCAGAATTCCGCCAAATTTAGAAAGCTTATAGCTTACACCTAACTGATACTTCGTAACAAGCTCAATAATTTTTTCTTTCTTGTCACTGTTGAAGCGGGGTGCATAAGACAGAATTTCAATAATTACTTCTGACTTAGGTGTAACATTATTAACATTTACGCTGATTTTTCCATCGCCAGCAATTGAAGTGTATTTTGCTTCCTTTCCGTTTACCGTAACTTTTACTTCGCCGCGGGAAATATCCTCAAAAACAAAGGTGTAATTTCTCTTTTTAGGGAGAGAATTACAGCTTCCTTCGGCAGGAGAAACTCTGAATATAACCTTGTCATCTGTTTCTTCAACAGCAAAGGTTGTTATTGCAAAGTCGCCGTTTTTATATGCATTGGTTACACCGTCATCTTCATAAAGTTTAAACGAATTGTTGCCTCTGAAAATACGGATTTTCATATCTGACGGATTATCTGAATTATTAACGCGGTCATTTTTATCAAGAGGAATGATAGCACCTTCCTTTGCAAGAACGGGGATACTTTCAATACCACGGTACATTCTGATTTTCTGTCCGCCCTGATAGATGTTTCCTGTATAAATATCTGTCCAACGTCCTTCAGGAAGCCACACATCAACCGAAGCCAGATTTGTCTTTTTGTTAAGCTTAGTTGTAATCGGTGCAACCAAAAGCTCAGAGCCGAAGTAAAACTGATTTTTTACTTCGTATGCTTCTTTGTCTTCGGGGTGATTGTAATACATAGGTTCGCAAAGTGCAATGCAGTCTTTATGTGTTCTGTAGTTCATTGCATAAATGTAGGGGATATAGGTGTGTCTTTCTCTGAGTGTATTTGTAGCTAATGTCTCTGCTGTAAATTCATGCTTCCAGGGCTCTTTTCCCATGAATTCATTGCTAGTTGAGTGAAGACGCATTATGGGGCTGTAAAGACCGTATTGAACCCATCTGATATACAGTTCATCATCTTTTGCCCCCATATGGTGACCTCCGATATCATGGCTCCACCATGTATAACCAATATTAGCAGCAGTGTTTGTGAAATAAGGTTGGAAATCAAGACATTCCCAGCATATTTTGGTGTCGCCGGAAAAGCCTAAAGGATATCTGTGAGAGCCGACCTCAGCATATCTTGAAAGAATTAGTGGTCTTTTTGATTCATCATCAGAATCAACGAGTGTATGATAATGATTAAGTGCCCAGAGTGGATCAAGATTCTTAAATTTACTGTTCTTTCCTTGCTGCCAGTCAATCCACCAGAAATCAACACCGTCTCTTTCATAAGGCTTATGTAACACATTAAAGTATGCATCAATAAATTTCGGGTCTGTTATATCAAAGCTGACCCTTTTCTTTGTGCTCGGATCAATACCCATTCTCTGAGCCATTTCTTCATACATGTCGTCGAAAAAACGTACTCCCTGTGCGGGATGAAGATTCATTGTGATTCTGAAGTTCTGTTCATGTAGCCATTTGAGGAAGCCTTTATAATCGGGGAAAAGCTCGGTGTTCCAGCTGTAGCCTGTCCATCCGTCACCGTGTGAAATGTAATCTGTTCTTCCCTGGAAAATATTGAATTTACTTCCGCTTTTACCAAAGCGTTCTTTAACATCAACCCAGTGCCAGTCCATATCAATCGTTGCAACAGTTATAGGAATTTCTTTTTTAATGAACTTGGTCATTAGGTCAATGTATTCCTGTTGAGTATATGCCTTATATCTGCTCCACCAGTTGCCAAGGCAGAATCTTGGTACAAGAGGCACTTCACCCGTGAGCTTAAAGAAGTCAGAAAGGCATGCTCTGTAGTCATGATTATAGCAAAAATAGTATTCGTCCTTAACTGTTTTACGCCTTTCTGAAATTGTACCGTCTTCGTTTAAAAGCAATGAATTTGTGTCATCAATTACAGCAACACCGTCTGTAGACATAATGCCGTCACCAAGAGCAATAGCTCCTGATGTCATGTCGAGTGTTCGGTATGTTCCTTTAAGGTTTCCTTTATTGAACTCTGTGAGGTTCTTTCCACCCTTAAGAGAAATACCGGTCATTTTTTTATTGATTGTATCATATCTGAAAATTGTTTTTGTTGTCATAATGATGACAATACCGTTATCCTCAACAATCCTTATCTGAGGCGAACAGAAACTACGGTTTATAACTGCCTGAGTCGGTGAATCAGTAAAAATACCTTCATTGTCGATTTCAACACGAAGGAGTCTTTCGGTCAGAAGAGAGAGTCTGACGTTATTTTTGATAATAACATATTTGTCATCAGTTTTCTGAGCATGCTTTACACCAAAGGTTTTTACAAAGTATTCAGATGGCTGGTTCATATAAAATACACCTTTCATTTAGTACTTATAAACATGATATATTAATTATTCCTTAAAAGCAACACACATTCAAATATTTGGCAAAAAGCACAAATTATGACAAAAATTTTCTACATATGTGAATTTAAAATAAGTTAAAATCAATAGAAATAAAATTAAATTTATGCTAATATATTTAGTAGCTTGAAACACTTGGAGGTTAAGAAATGGAAAACAAAAAGTATGTTCCTAAAAAAGAATTAACAGCGTTTTGCGTTGCGGGTATGGGACAGGGCATGATTTATGCACTTATGTCCAGCTATATCAGTGACTATTATCTGAATGTTCTTCAGCTTGCGCCCATGTTCGTTCTTTTACTTATGTTACTTGCAAGAATCTGGGACGCAATCAATGACCCCATGATGGGCATGATTGTTGACCGTACACAGACAAAGCGCGGAAAAATGAGACCGTTTATTCTCTATGCTCTGATTCCCATTGCTATCATGACAATACTTATGTACCTGAGTCCGAACCTTTCAAAGGGTCCTCTTATGGTGTATTCGGCAATTGTATATGTTCTCTGGGGTATGATATACACAGTTGGTGATGTTTCATTCTGGGGTCTTCCTAATGTTATGACTCCTGATTCAAAGGAAAGAAGCTCAGTCATTTCAATAAGTAAGATTTTCAACTCAATCGGCTCGGCTATACCCGAGGTGCTTTTCCTTGTTGTGGGCCTTGTAATGTCAGCTGTTATTAAAAAGTCAACAACTGAGGTTGATGCTCTCCAGGTTGCAAAAACCAAGTATCTCATTATGGCGCTTGTAACTGTAGGATTTGGTATTATTCTTTATTCACGTGCTTATTTCGGACTTAAGGAAAGAGTACAGATACCTTACAGAAAGCGCCAGAAGGGTGAACCCTCACAGCTTGCAAGAGTGTTTAAGTGTAAGCCTTTGGTGTGTGTCCTTCTTATGGGCGTTCTTTCAAGCGGCAGATACATGGTTCAGGCCGCAGCCGTTCATGTTGCACGTTATGCATTTTATATCGGTCCCGACCTATCAACCCTTGCTACTGAGGCTGAAAGAGTTGCAGCAATTGAATCAAGCGTTTCAACTGTTAAAACAATTTTCCAGATCAGTGCTATTGTTGGCTTGTTCGGCGCGACACTGTTTATGCCGAAGCTCATGCAGAAGTTTGATTATAAGAAGATTGTTATCACAACATGCCTTCTTGGTTTCGTTTCAAGTATTTTCACAACCGTTATCGGCTGGTTCACAATGAATCTTTACATCTGTATTCCCTTTATCCTTATTTCTTGCATTCCTCTCGGCGTTATTAACACAATCTGTTTTGCAATGATTTGTGACTGCCTTGATTACATGGAGCTTAAAACAGGATTCAGAGACAACGGTCTTGGTGCAGCTTGTCAGGGCTTTATCAATAAAATCGGTAATGCTTTTGCAACCTCAGGTATTGTTGTAATGTATATGCTTATCGGTCTCGAACCTGAAAACATGCTCAGCTCCTCAGCTGTTATGGCTGCAACAGACCTTGCAATGAATCAGCGCTTTGCAATGTTCTCTCTTGTAACAATTGTTCCCGGTGTAAGTCTTCTGCTATGCTCTTTACCCATGTTCTTCTATGAGCTTTCCGGTGAAAAGAAGCAGAAGGTTATTGATGAGCTTTCCGTTATGAGACAAGAAAGAGGTATAGAAATAGCTGAATAAAAAAATATTAAATCGGAGGTTATATTATGACTACATATTTGTCACTTGCTTTAGGTGCAGCTTTTCTTATTGCTTTTATGGTTATGTGTAATAAGAAAAGATCTGTTTTGGGTGTTTATATCAAGAATTTGACCAGTGTTTGCTTTTTGCTTACAGCTGTAACAGCTGCATTCAACAATACAGCATATCCCGATGTATGGAAATATGCTTTGCTTACAGTTGTCGGTGGTGTTTTCGGCCTTATGGGTGATATATATCTTGACCAGAAATGGCTGTATCCTCAGCATAACGATCAATATCTCAACATGGGCTTCATCTCATTCGGTATCGGTCATTTCTTCTACATGGGCGCAATGTGTATGCATGCAAAATTCTCTTTTAAAGATATGCTTGTTCCCTTTGTAATTGGTGTGGTAGTAACCGTTGTTAACCTTGCGCTTGAAAAGCCGACAAAACAGAAATACGGTAAGTTCTTGCCGATTGTTACAGTGTACTGTCTTATTCTCGGTACAATGTTAGGAACTGCTTTCTGGGCATATATCAGAACAATGCACATTTCTTACCTTGTTTATACTATCGGTGCTGCTTTGTTCCTTATTTCCGACATTATTCTTTCACCCATGTATTTTGCAATTGCCAAGAACAAGAATACACCTGTAAATTTTGTTCTTAACCATGCAACATATTATATCGGTCAGTTTATGATTGCTTTTTCAACATTCTTACTTATACCGAACGAATTATAATAAAGTTAGAAGCGTGAGCCTGTGGCTCACGCTTTTTCAGTTATTTGTTCCCCAGAACTTACGGTCAAGGGATCTGTATTGAACTGCTTCTGAAACATGCTCGAATTCAATGTTTTCACATCCGTCAAGGTCTGCAATTGTTCTGGATATCCTTAATATTTTGTCATACGCCCTTGCTGATAAATCGAGTGCCGTGAAGCATTTTTCAAGCATTGCAATTGTTTTGTCATCGAGAATGCAGTATTTCCTTGTCATTGCAGGTGTCATTTTTGCGTTGCAGGTAACATCAGTGCCCTGAAAACGCTTGTTCTGAATCTGACGTGCTTTGTTTACTCGCTTCTTTATGCTTGCAGAGCTTTCTCCTTTTTTATCGTCTGAAAGCTTCTGAAAATCAACCTGAGGAACCTCAATGTGAATATCAAGTCTGTCAAGCAAGGGCCCACTTACCTTTGAAAGGTATTTCGCAGGTGCACCTTTTGAGCAGGTGCAGGGCTTAGTCGGGTGACCGTAATATCCACACGGACAGGGATTCATTGCACACACGAGCATCATCTGACAAGGATAAGTGAGTGAGCCTGATACACGCGAAATGGTGATTTTTCCGTCTTCAACAGGCTGCCTCATAGCCTCCATTGAAACACGGGAAAATTCAGGCAATTCATCAAGGAACAATACACCGTGATGAGCGAGGCTCAATTCACCGGGGCGAGGGATTTTGCCGCCGCCTGAAAGTCCTGCTGTGGAAATTGTATGATGAGGCGATCTGAAGGGTCTTGATTTAATTAAAGAAACATTATCCGGTAAAACTCCTGCAATGGAATACATTTTTGTAACATCAAGGCTTTCCTCAAATGTCATATCCGGTAATATTGACGGCAGTCTTTTTGCAAGCATACTTTTACCTGAGCCGGGCGGACCAATCATCATAACATTATGTCCGCCTGCAGCTGCAATCTCGAGTGCTCTTTTGACCTGATACTGACCCTTGACATCAGAGAAATCAGGTGTGAATTCTGACGGACGCTCGTATTCGCCGTAGAATCGCATGTTAACCTTGTTAATTTTATCCTTGCCGCTTAAATGTGCAATTAATTGCTTTATATTTATTACAGGATAAATGTCAATATCTTTAACAACACAGCATTCACTTGCATTTTCAAGCGGAACATAAACCTCTTTGACTCCAAGCTCTCTAGCTTTGATTACCATGGGCAGAGCACCCTTGACGCGTCTTACCTTACCGCTTAGAGAAAGCTCTCCAATAAACGCTGAGCGTTTTATTTCACATTCAAGCTGTCCTGATGCAACCATAAGTGCAATGAGTATAGGAAGATCATAAACAGGACCTTCTTTTTTTATGTCTGCAGGAGTGAGGTTAACTGTTATTCTTCCTACAGGATATTTATATCCGCAGTTTTTCATTGCTGAACGTACTCTGTCGCGCGATTCACTGACTGCGGTGTCAGGCAGTCCCACAACATCAAATCGAGGCATTCCGCTATCAAGAGATGCTTCAACACCAACACCGAAGCTGGTCATTCCAAGCATTCCTATACTGTTAACTCTGACAAACATCTAAACATCCTCCTTTTTTACCATTATACAAGCATTTTTTTGTTTTGTAAATGCTTTTTTAATTGCTTTGAAGCTTTGTGTTCTGATAAAAATGAGCAAGTATTTCCTTATAGGAGCTACCTTGCCGAGCCATGAAGTCGGCACTGTATTGACTCATGCCTACTCCGTGTCCTTTACCTTTTACATTGAATATATGCTGTCCGTCTTGAATTCTATATGTAAAGCTTGAGCTGCTCAGGTTAAATAAAGCCCGTGCTTGCTCACCGTTTAATGTTTTATTGTTAATAGTAAGCTTTGTAACATAACCGCTATTGTTATACTTGATATCGGTTATTAACTTTTTATTGATAGCTTTAATGCTGATGTTATTGTTTTTTAGTATATTTTTAATTTCTTCATTATTATAAGTTACAGTAGTATCATAATTTTTGCTTAACTTGTCACCAGGGGCAGAAACAGAAACAAGATAAGGTAAATCCGCATTCCAACAATCTGACGAACAGTTGGTTTCACCTGCAGACAAAGCGTGATAAGCCGCCAGAATTGGCTCGCCGTCATAGGATATGTACTGTCCTGAAACCTCATTAACACATGATTTGATCTTATTATAATACTGGTTGTATTTTTCACCCCATTTTTCCTTGAGCTCAGAATCACTGAGATAGCCCTGATGCTTTTCTGAGTTGTCTGTTATTATTTTATTGCCTGTTTTTAAATATTTGGCATAGGTATAACAAGCAACAGCTTGTGCTTTCAAAGCCTCTTCGTGAAACGATGCAGGCATTTCATAAGCAACTGCGCCGATTAAATAATCACTTATATTCATTTCTTCAGCCTTATTTGAATTGATGCGCAAAACTTCAATATTGTTATTTTTTACTTCTGCTGCTGTTGAAGATACATTATTTGATTTTTCACTGATTTGCTCGTTATTAATGAATACAAACAGAGGTGCAAACAATAAAAGCAACATAATGATTGTTGTCATAATGAAGTACTTTTTCATGAATTTCTACCGCCCCAAAATAATTTTTATAACTTTGTTTCTTTGTTAATTGTATTGACATTATAATTTGTATGTTATAAAATATATGCTGATTACATTTTTATTGTATTACATATATTTTTATATCGGGAGGTAGCAAAATGCAAGACAAAATTAATCCGATTTCTCCTGAATTGCTCGAAGTAATGAGCAACAAAATCGAAAAAAAGAGTAAAATTGACCATGAACAGTTCTGGAAGTACGGTGTTAAGAGAGGCCTGAGAAATCCTGACGGAACAGGTGTTATGGCCGGCCTTACCAAAATCTGTTCAGTTGAAGGTTATTATATGGAAGACGGTGAACGTGTTCCGAAGCAGGGTGTTTTGAAATACAGAGGACTCAATGTAAGCGATATTGTAAAAGCTTGCGAAGAGGAAAACAGATTCGGTTATGAGGAGGTCGTCTATCTTCTGCTTTTTGGCTCCTTGCCCACAAGAGCTCAGGTTGATTTGTTCAAAGAAATTCTTGGAGCTTGCCGTGTTCTGCCAAACACATATATTGAAGATGTTCTTATGAAAAACGCTTCAATTGACGTTATGAACAAGCTTGCAAGATGTGTTCTTACTTCTTATTCCTTTGACGATAATCCGGATGATTGCTCTGTTGAAAATGTTCTCAGACAGTCTGTGCAGATTATTGCACAGATGCCGGTTATGATGTGTTATGCATATCAGGTCAAGAGAATGAAGTTTTACGGTAAGAGCATGTATTTTCATCCTGAAAAAAGAGAGCTTTCAACTGCCGAAACAATACTTCGTTCAATTCGCGCTGACAGGAAATATACTGATGAAGAAGCAAAGCTTCTTGATATCTGTCTTATTCTGCACGCTGAGCATGGCGGCGGTAACAACTCAACCTTTACAACTCGTGTGCTTACCTCAAGTGGCACAGATACATATTCAGCAGTTGCTGCTTCAATCGGTTCTCTTAAAGGTACCCGTCACGGTGGTGCTAACATAAAGGTAAGTCACATGATTGAAGATATCAAAGAAAATGTTTCTGACATAACGGATGAAAATGAAATTGCTGAGTATCTTGAAAAGATTATCCGCAAGCAGGCAGGCGACGGAAGCGGTCTTGTATACGGCATGGGTCATGCTGTTTATACATTGTCAGACCCTAGAGCGGTTATTCTTAAGAAAAAAGCCAGGGAGTTTGCTTATAAGAACGGTTATGAAAAAGACTTTGAGCTTATCAATTCAATTGAAAAGCTCACACCCGAGGTGTTCAGAAGGGTAAAGGGCAAGAATAAGATAATGTGTGCAAATGTGGATTTGTATTCAGGACTCATATACAGAATGCTCGGAATTCCCGAAGATCTTTACACGCCTATTTTTGCAACTGCAAGAATTGCCGGCTGGTCTGCACACAGACTTGAAGAGATAATTACAGGCGGTAAAATTATCAGACCTGCTTATAAAAATATTGCAGTTCAGAAGAAGTATGTCCCCATTGATGAGCGTATTGAAAATTATAAACTGTCTGAAACATATATACCTTCAGACCAAAGAATGTATGAGGATGAATCATGATGAAAATTAAAAACAATTTTTCGGTAAATATCAGACCGTTGCCGATAGTATGTCTTATTTCTACTTTAATTTTAACAATACTCAGGTGTGTTCAGATATTCAAGTTTATCGACCCTGAAACCGGTTTTAAAGTCGGAGGAACCTTTTTATTTGTTTTGGTTTATATTATTTTAGGTGCTGTGTGCTGCTATTTTTCCTTAGCGGCATATTTCAGTAAATCATCTATGGATATTGGTATTCATAAGATTAACAGTTCTGTTTCGGGTATTGCGGCTCTTTTATTTTCTGTTTCATTAATTTTTGATTCATTTTCGAGCTTTTTCAATGGTCTTGAAAATCTTTCAGAGCCTTCTGTAGGATCCGGAATTCAGTCTTTGATGTCTAACGGCAGCTTACCTCTTACGGCACAAAGTTTTTTTGCGATTCTTTCAGCAGTTTACTTTGTTGTTGTGTCAGTTGACTTCTTTAAGGGCAGAACAAAATCTTCTTCCTTGAAGGTTCTGGCTATTGCGCCCGTAGCATGGACAGGGATGAGAATGATATCAAGATTTATAAGACAAATCAGCTTTGTTGAGGTTTCTGATTTGTTATTTGAACTTATAATGCTTGCTTTTCTTATTATGTTTTTCATGGCCTTTGCTCAGGTGAATTCCGGTGTCTACAGCCATGGCTTTTCCTGGCGTCTGATTGGCTTCGGCTTATCTGCTGCTGTTATTTCGGGCACAATCAGCATTTCAAGACTGATTTTCAGATTTATTGAAAACGGTGCTTATATTAACGCCGAGCATCCTTTTAGTTTTGCTGATCTTGCATTTTCATTGTTCGCTGTTGTTCTGGCTTTTGAATTAGTGGGAAAGCTGAATAATGCTGACAATAATAAAGTTGAAGAAGAGGTAAATTAATTTGCAGTTTTTAGATAATCTTATATCAGCCACTACTCAGGTTGGAATTCTGTATGTTATTGTTGCAGTAGGGTTTATATGCGATAAAACAAAGATATTTACCGAAAAAACCGCAAGAGCTACAGTGAGCCTTTTGCTTTATATTGTAACACCTGCAACAATTATTAATTCATTTATAAAAATTGAGATGAACGAAGATACAGTGAAAATGTTTTTCATTTCACTGGCAATAGCAACTGCTACCCATGTAATTGCTATTGTGCTAAATATTCCGTTCTTCAGAAATAAGAATGATGAGGATAATCCGGTTTATAAATTTGCTTCAATTTACGGCAATGTCGGATTTATGGCCTTGCCTCTTGCTCAGGCTGTGCTTGGCGATGAAGGTGTTTTTTATTGTGCTAACGGTGTTGTAATTTACAATATTCTTTGTTTTACTCATGGAGCGGCGCTGATGAGCAGAAAAAAGGAAAAGTTTAATATTAAAAAGTTAATTTTTAATCCCGGCGTTATTTCTGTTCTTATCGGTCTTCCGATTTTTCTTTTGAAAATCAATTTACCTCAGGTGGTTACAAAGCCTGTTGCTATGATGTCTGAGCTTAATACTCCTGTTGCGATGCTTATTTTCGGAACATATCTTGCAAACACTGATCTCAAATCAATGTTTACCGATAAACGTATATATAAGGCAGGTTTTATAAAGCTTATTGTTTTACCGTGTATATGCATGGGTGTTTACTACCTTTGCGGAATTACGGGTTTACTGCTGACAGCAAGTATTATTACGGCTTCGGTGCCTTCGGCTAATAATACTTTTATGTTTGCAACTATGTATGACAGAAATGCATCTGTTGCTTCAAAAACGGTTGCTCTTGTCAGTTTTCTATCAATTCTTACCATGCCGGTCATGATTGCAATTTCAAAGCTTACTTGGTAAATACAAGGGGGGAAATATTATGTCAGCAGATACTGTTTTGGTTGAATTTGCAGGTATTGCAAAAGAATTTACTGTTTCCAAGGTTCTTGACCTTGGCTTCATGGAAGTCAGATGGTACGGCGCTATTATAGCGTTCGGATTTTTGCTTGCTGTTCTGTTTGGCGGAAGAACTGCTTATGTGTGGAAAATAAATCTTGATAAAATGATTGATGTTCTTCTTTACGGAACAGTTGCAGCTATTGTCGGTGCAAGACTTTATTATGTTGCTTTTGAGTGGGATTATTACAGTAACAATCTTTCTGAGATTTTTAAAATCTGGGAAGGCGGTCTTGCAATTTACGGTGGTATAATCGGCGGTATACTTGCCGCTTATATCGTGTGTAAGGTTGAAAAGCTTAATTTTTATAATCTGCTTGATATGGTAGGAATGAGTCTTCTCATCGGTCAGGGTATCGGCAGATGGGGTAATTATGCAAATCAGGAGGCTTTTGGTGGCTTTACAAATGCTAACTGGGGCATGATGAGTGATACTGTCATTGAATATATTTCAAAGAATCCGGCTTCATTTGGTTTAGAAGGCGTTTCGGATATTCCTGCGTATATCGCTGAGAACAATCTATATGTGCATCCCACATTTTTCTATGAATCAGTATGGTGCATCTGCGGATTTTTTGTGCTTTATGTGATATTGAAAAAATACCGTAAATTCAGCGGTCAACTTTTCCTTACTTACGGTATATGGTATGGTTTTGAAAGAATGATTGTTGAAGGTATGAGAACGGATAGCCTTTATATCGGAAATACAACAATCAGAGTCTCTCAGCTTCTTTCAATGTTCATCATGATAATCTGTGGTACACTGCTGATTATTCTGCTCGCTAAGTACAAGAAGAACCCCAAACCGATTGAAGGTATTGATTATTTTCCGCCGAAAACTGAAAAAGAGCTTGCAGCTGAAAAAAGAAAAGCTGAGCGTAAGCGCAGGAAGCAGGAAAATAAAAAGTACAGAATCGAAAACGGAAAGCCTGTTCTGAGAAAAAAAGCAGAAAAAGAAAAAATTGAAACTTCTTTTGATGAAAACGAGTCATCTGATTTCGATCCTGAGGAAGTAAATGAAAATGTTAATGACGGTCGTGAGTTGATTTCTGAAAGTAAATATGATGACAGCTTTTTATATAAAGACAAGGCTGAAGAAGAGGTGTGAAAATGTATAAAATTATCGATGGTAAGGAAGTTGCTGCCTTTACAAAAAATAGTGTTCTTGAAGAAACAAAGAAGCTTATAGAAAACGGCGTTGAGGTTTCACTCGCTGTAATTATTGTAGGAAATGACCCTGCTTCAAGAGTATATGTAAATAATAAGAAAAAGGCCTGTGAAGCTACCGGAATCAGATCCGTTGAATACGCTTTATCTGAAGAAACAACTGAAGACGAGCTTCTTGAATTGATTTATAAGCTTAATGCTGATAAAAAAATCAACGGTATCCTTTGTCAACTTCCGTTACCGAAGCATATTAATGAAAACAATGTAATCAAGGCTATAAGCACTGATAAGGATGTTGACTGCTTCCATGCTCTGAATGTCGGAAAGCTCTGGCTCGGTGATTATGTTTTCAGTGCTTGTACACCAATGGGCGTTATTCATCTTCTTGATTATTATAACATTGACGTGTGTGGTAAAAACTGTGTTATTATCGGAAGAAGTAACATTGTAGGCAAGCCTATGGCCTCTTTGCTTCTTGAAAAGAATGCCACTGTTACGGTGTGTCACTCAAGAACAGAAAACCTCAGCTTTTTTACAAAGAATGCTGATGTTATTATTGCTGCAGTAGGCAGAGCAGGCTTTGTAACAGCAGATATGGTTAAGGATGGAGCCGTTGTTGTTGATGTTGGCATCAACAGAGACGAAAACGGAAAGCTTTGCGGTGATGTTGATTTTGAAAATGTTAAAGAAAAAGCATCATACATCACACCTGTTCCCGGTGGGTGTGGGCCTATGACTATTGCTGTTCTTATGAAAAACACTCTTGCGGCAGCAAAGATGCAGAACAATATATAAGGATGTGTGAATTATGAAGAAAATGTATCTTAGTCCAAACAAAAAAATTCTTGGAGTGTGTAGCGGTATTGCAGATTATCTTAATATTGATCCTGTTTTCATCAGAATTATCTTTTTACTCGTGTCAGTTTTGACCGCAATCATCCCTTGCTTTATTGTTTATATCGTTGTTTCACTTGTATTACCTGATCCTCCGGTTAATTATAATGAAATTGTTTTTAACTCAGGAAAAAGACTTTACAAGGGCAACGAAAGAAAAATTGCAGGTGTATGCAGTGGCTTGGGCGAATATTTTGGTGTGGACGCTGCGATTATAAGAATCGGCTTTCTTCTTCTCTCTCTTTTTGTAGGTTACGGTGTAATCACTTATATTGTTTGCTGGATTCTTATGCCTCAGCCGATATATAACGTTGAATAACTATGTTATATATTGCTTTAAAAGATATGTCGGAGTTTAATGACGGTGAAGAGCTGTTATTGCGTGAAAAAATAAAGCATTATTTTTCAGAAGACGTCAATTTAAAAAGAAAAGATTCGGTTTTGTCTAAATTATTACTTTGCGAAGTGCTGAAAGAGAAATTTAACCTTTCTGAATATTTAATTGATGTTGATGAAAACGAAAAACCATTCATCAAAAATTCTGACATTCAATTTAATCTCAGTCACAGTGAGAAGTATGCGCTTTGTGTATGCGGATATGGTAAAGTCGGCTGTGATATTCAGATTATTAAAGAGTTCAATGAAAAAATATCAAAGCGTTTTTTCACAGAAAAAGAGCATAAAATGCTTCTTGAATCAGAAAATAAAGATCTTGATTTCACAAGACTTTGGACGTTAAAGGAAAGCGTTTTAAAATGCATAGGTACCGGAATTTCGGGCGGACTTGACAGCTTTGATTTTTCTGAGTACTATAAGCAGGATGAATTCTCTGCTTATGGATTTTGCTTTAAAACCGAATTGCTTTCGGGATATGTACAATCTGTTTGTTCTGAAAGCAGAGAAATTTGCAACTGCTCATCCGAAATAAATTTTGAAAAGTTCAGGAGGGAATAAATATGAACTCATTTAAGTACATTAAAAGCAAGCTCGGCTATGGTGTCGGCGCTATAGGTCTTGATTTAAGCTACGGTATGTTTTATTCGTTTCTTGCTAAGTATCTTACTGACGTTTTAGGCTTGGGTGCTGGCTTTTTGCTTGTTCTTACCCCTATTGCAAGACTTTGGGATGGCATAAACGACCCCATGATGGGAACAATCGTTGATAACACTCATACTAAAATGGGTAAATACAGACCCTGGATTTTGAGAGGCTCAATGCTTAATGCTGTTGCACTTGTTCTTCTCTTCACAAATCCCTTTAAGCTTACAGGTGTTGCTCTGTGCGCTTATGTTGCCATCATGTACGTTGCTTGGGGTATGACAAACACGCTTGCTGATATTCCTTATTGGTCTATGGTGCCCTCATTCACAAGTGACCCTAAAGAAAGAAACCTCATTTCTACTGTTGCAAGAGCGTTCTCCGGTATCGGTCAGGGTATGGTTTCCATACTTGCTCCGATTATAATGACGGCAGTCAGTGTTACAACAGCTGTAGCTGATAACGGTGAGACTGTTAAGGTTCATGATGCAAGAAGCTATTTTATCTGTGCACTTGTTTGTGCGATATTACTCATAATTTTTGCAGGTACTTCTGTTGCAACTACAAGAGAGACAATTACAACAAAATCTTCAGAAAAATTCTCATTCAAAAGAGCTCTTGAAATTATCAAGACCAATGACCAGCTTATTGTTTTCATGGTTTTTGCAATGATTTCAAATGCAGGCTGGTACCTTACTTCAGGCGTTGCAACCTATTTCTTCGATGTGGTTGTGGGTGATGCAAGTAAGCAGTCCATGTTCTCAACCTTCCAGGCTGTAGGTTCAGTGCTTGGTATGCTTCTTCTTCCTGTTCTCACAAAATATATGTCAAAAAGAAAGGCATATCAGACATCACTTATTCTTGCTGCCCTCGGATATGCAGGTATGTCTGTCGGTGCATTTGCCGGTATTTACATGCTTATGAATGTTTCATACTGCATCTGCTCCGTAGGTATGTCCTCAATGTTCATTGCACAAACAATTTTCCTTGCCGATGTTGTTGACTACGGCGAAGTAAAAATGGGCTTCAGAGCTGAATCTATTACCTTCTCAATGAAGGGCTTCCTTCAGAAAATGGCTTATACTCTGCAGACAATTATTCTTTTTGCAAGCCTTGGTATTTCAAAATATAACGGCGAGCTTCATGCACAAAATCCTGAAAGTGCAAAATTTGCAATTACACTCATGCTTTGTGTAATCCCTGTTGCTCTGTTTATTATTTCACTTGTTATCTTCACAAAGAAATTTAAGCTTCACGGTGAATTCATGGACGAGGTCACTGCGATTGTAACTGAAAACAGAAGAAAAAGAGCGCTAGAAGCTCAGTAATAACAAAAGCTGTTTAAGCGGTACACAAAATTTTGTGTACCGCTTAATGTTTGTCTAATTCACAGGTTTACAAACAACACTATTTATGATAAAATATATGTAAAATCAGAGTTATAACTTTTAGATTTTTTTCATAAAAATTACTCGGTGATTATTATGAAAAAAAGACTTTATATGACATTTAGCTTCAGATTGTTTGTTGCATGCTTTATGGCTGTGATATTTGGAACATCACTGATATTACTGATAGGCTTTCGCAGTCAGACTGTTACAACTGCAGCTTCCGTAAACAGCACACCTGTTATTATCATTGATGCAGGTCATGGTGGTGAAGACGGAGGAACTCAATCTTCATCGGGAATTCTTGAAAAAGACATTAATTTGTCAGTCGGTAAAAAGGTTAACTGCATATTGAAATCACTTGGTTATAAAACTGTTATGGTAAGAGAACGCGATTCAATGATATATAGTTCCGATGCAAAAACATTGAGAGAAAAAAAGGTTTCTGATATCCGTAACAGAATGAAAATAATTGAAACACATCGAAACAGTGTCTTTTTAAGCATTCATCAGAATTATTTCACTGAAAGCAAATATAGCGGCGCGCAGGTTTTTTATTCACCAAATAATCCTGAAAGCCGTGTTCTTGCAGATGTTTTGCAAAAGAATTTAGTTTCGCATATACAAAAAAACAATACAAGAAAAATTAAAAAGAGCGGCACTGAAATATATCTTCTTCATAAAGCAAAAACGCCTGCGGTTATGGTTGAGTGCGGCTTTTTATCCAATCCGGGTGAAGCTCTTTTGCTTCATGATGAGGATTATCAAAAGAAATTAGCGTTAGCTATTACATCCGGTATCATCGAATATTTTAAAGGAGAGTAAAAATGGCTCAGAAGTCAAAAACCGTATATATTTGTTCAAACTGCGGATATGAGACGGCGAAATGGTTGGGAAAGTGTCCCGAATGCAGCGAATGGGCAACAATGGAAGAAAGCGTCCGTGGAATAGCTTCTGCCTCGAACAAAGCTCAATCTGTGTTGAAGGGCAGAAGCGTAACTTCATATAAGCTTAAGGAAATTGATTCTGAAAACGAACTTAGATATAAAACCGGCATGAAGGAGCTTGACCGTGTGCTTGGTGGAGGAATTGTTAAGGGCTCACTCGTGCTTTTAAGTGGTGATCCGGGTATCGGTAAATCAACAATCCTTCTGCAGATTTGTCAGTGCTTGGGAAAAAGTCTGAAAATACTTTATGTTTCCGGTGAAGAATCATATAATCAGATTAAGCTTCGTGCAACAAGACTTCGAGTTAAAAGTGATAATTTATCAATTCTTTGTGAAACAGATGTTCAAGCTGTATGTGAGCATATTAACTCCACAATGCCCGATATTGTAATTGTTGACTCCATACAGACAATGAATTTTACTGAGCTTAATTCATCTCCGGGATGTGTTACACAGGTCAGAGAATCATCAAACATTCTTATGCGTACAGCAAAGAATCTTATGATACCGGTGATTATGGTCGGTCATGTCAATAAAGACGGTAATATTGCAGGCCCTAAGGTGCTGGAACATATTGTAGACTCAGTGCTTTATTTTGAGGGCGACAGAAATCTTTCCTTCAGGATTCTCAGAGCGGTTAAAAACCGATATGGCTCAACAAATGAAATCGGTGTTTTTGAAATGCTTGATTACGGCCTCAGAGAGGTTGAAAATCCTTCGGAAATGTTGATTTCAGGCAGACCTCTTAACACCCCCGGAAGCTGCGTTGCGTGTGTAATGGAGGGTACCAGACCGATTCTTGCAGAAATTCAGGGCCTTGTTTGTGCTTCGGGTTTTGGAAATCCCAGAAGAATATCTAACGGCTTTGACTTCAACAGACTAATGATGCTCATAGCCGTTCTTGAAAAAAGGGGAGGGTATTACTTCTCTAATATGGATGCCTATATCAATATTGTAGGTGGTATGAAGCTTGATGAGCCTGCTCTTGACCTTACCATTGTTATGGCACTTGTTTCTTCCTTGAAGGATTATGCATTGAGAGACGATGTTCTTGCCTTCGGTGAAATTGGTCTTGCAGGTGAAATCCGTGGCGTTTCACACTGTGAGCAACGAATAAAAGAGGCTTCAAGACTTGGGTTCAGACGTTGTATTGTTCCGAAAAGCAACCTTAAAAGTATATCTGATTCAACTAAAAGCGAGATAGAGGTTGTGGGTGTTAAAACAATCAGGGAAGCTTTTGAGGCTTTGATTTTATGATGAGCTTTGTTGAGAAACCAAATCTTCCATCTGATAAAGCAAGCTTGGTTGTTTGTGGAACTGACGATGAACTGATTCTGAATTTTTTTAAGAAAGAAAGCATTAAGGTTCTTAAAAATGATAAAAACCAGAATATTGATACAGCTGTTGCATCACATGTCGATATGGCACTCCTGCATCTTGGATATAATAAAATCTTAATTGATAAAGGGCAGAAAAGTTTAAAAAATATTCTATCGAAACACGGCTTCAAAATTTTTGAAACTGAGACTGAAATAAAAGGAAGCTATCCCAATGATGTAAAGCTGAATGTTATAATCTCAGGTAATAAGGTTATGTGTAATTTAAAGTATTGTGATTCTGCAATCCATAATCTGCTGCCTGATAAAAGATTTATTCACGTTAATCAAGGCTACAGCAAGTGCTCGGTTCTTGTTGTTAATGAAGATGCAATAATTACTGATGATGAATCTGTTTATCGTAAAACGGTGAATTCCAATGTTGATTGCCTTTTGGTTTCAAAGGGTGATGTTTCCCTTGACGGTCATCAATATGGGTTTATAGGTGGCGCATCGGGCAAAATAAAAGAGGATACTGTTGTATTCTTCGGTGATATCACAAAGCACCGTGATTTCGATAAGATTAATACCTTCCTTTCACGGCACAATTGTTCTTTTGTCTGCACTGATACTGAAAAGCTTCGTGATATCGGAGGCATTGTACCTTTAATTGAAAACCTGTATTGATTTTTTTGAAGACATGATATATAATATAGTTACCTGACATAAAGAAGCTTTGTTCTTCTGAGGAGAAGGTGACAGTTTTAGATTCTATTTTATAAAATTCTGTTGCTATACCTTTTTGTCGGGTATAGCAATATTTTTTTTGGAGGTATCTATGGAGACAAGAGTTGCAGTAATGAGTATTATTGTTGAAAAAAGTGATACGGTTGAGCAGTTGAATTCAATACTGCATGATTACGGAAGTTATATTATCGGAAGAATGGGTATTCCCTACAGAGAACGTAATGTTAACATCATCAGCATTGCCATTGATGCACCACAGAATCTTATTTCGGCTCTTTCGGGTAAAATCGGTAAGCTTGATGGGGTAAGCGTAAAAACAGCATTTTCGGGTGTGATAAGCAATGAATGATATGCTTAAGTCGATAACAGATAAGCTGATTTCAAGCCGTAGCTTGACCACAGAAGAATATGCACTGCTGATTGATAACAGAGATGATGAAATTACAGAATTGCTTCGAAATGAGGCTGTAAGACTCCGAAAAGAAATATATGGAAACAGTGTATTTATAAGAGGTCTTATAGAGATTGGAAATATCTGTAAAAACGATTGTTATTACTGTGGCATCAGAAAAAGCAACAAAAGCTGTGAAAGATACCGCTTAACTAAAGAAGAAATTATTTCTTGCTGTAAGCTCGGTTACAGTTTAGGTTTTTGTACCTTTGTTTTACAGGGTGGTGAAGACCCTTATTTCACTGATGATTTATTGTGTGAAATTATCTCTGAAATTAAAAGCTTTTGTCCCGAATGTGCTGTAACTTTGTCACTCGGTGAAAGAAGCTTTCTGTCATATAAAAGGCTTTTTGAAGCAGGTGCAGATAGATATCTCTTACGGCATGAAACAGCAGATGAATTACATTATTCAAAGCTTCACCCTGAAAATCTTTTGCTTGAAAAAAGAATCAAGTGTCTGAATGACTTAAAGCAAATTGGCTTTCAGGTTGGATGCGGATTCATGGTTGGTTCACCGTTTCAGACTACGGAATCCATTGCGAAGGACTTGAAATTTATTGAAGGTTTTGAGCCTGATATGTGTGGAATCGGACCTTTTATTCCGCATGATGATACACCGTTCAGGTCAGAGCCTGCAGGCAGTGTTGAGCTTACATGCTTTTTATTGTCTGTTATCAGAATTTTACACCCGGGTATACTTCTTCCGTCAACAACAGCTTTAGGCTCACTTGAGCCTTCGGGCAGGGAAAAAGGTATATTATCTTCTGCAAATGTCGTGATGCCGAATCTATCACCATTGAGAGTCAGAGATAAATACAAACTATATAACAACAAATTATCAACCGGCGCTGAATCGGCTGAAAAGCTGAATGAATTAAAGAAAATCATGTCTTCAATCGGTTATGAAATTGTTTCTGACCGTGGAGATGTAAATAAAACATGGAAAGGAAAATAATTATGGCAGTATATAATCCAAAATCGTTAAAGGCTGAGGAATTTATTAACGATGCTGAAATTTTAGCTACTCTTGAGTATGCTGAAAAGAATAAGAATAATTTCGAGCTCATTGATGAAATTCTTGAAAAAGCAAGACCTAAAAAAACAGAGACAGGAACCGTCTGCAGCGGACTTACTCACAGAGAAGCATCGGTTCTTCTTGCTTGCGAGGACCCCGAAAAAATCAAAAAGATATATGAAATTGCAGAAGAAATCAAATTAGCCTTTTACGGTAACAGAATTGTAATTTTCGCACCGTTATATCTTTCGAATTACTGTGTAAACGGTTGTGTATATTGCCCTTATCATTTTAAAAATAAGCATATTGCAAGAAAAAAGCTCACTCAGCAAGAGGTTATGGCTGAGGTAATTGCACTTCAGAATATGGGGCATAAGCGTCTAGCAATTGAAGCGGGTGAGGATCCTAAAAATAATCCTATAGAATACATCCTTGAATGCATTAAAACAATTTACAGTGTTCACCACAAAAACGGTGATATCAGACGTGTAAACGTAAATATAGCAGCTACAACTGTTGAAAATTACAGAAAGCTTAAAGAAGCAGGAATCGGCACTTACATTCTTTTCCAGGAAACCTACCATAAAGAAAGCTATCTGAAGCTTCACCCCACAGGACCAAAGCATGATTACGATTATCATACAGAAGCTATGGACAGAGCAATGGAAGGCGGAATTGACGATGTTGGTCTTGGAGTACTGTTTGGTCTTGAGCTTTATAAGTATGAATTTGCAGGCCTTATCATGCATGCAGAGCACCTTGAAGCAGTTCACGGTGTCGGACCTCACACAATCAGTGTTCCACGAATCAAAAAAGCTGATGATATTGACCCGACAGCTTTTGATAATTCAATTTCCGATGAGATTTTTGAAAAAATAACTGCTTGTATCCGTCTTGCAGTTCCTTATACGGGTATGATTATTTCAACAAGAGAAACTGAAGAAGTCAGAACAAAGCTTCTTCGTCTTGGCGTTTCTCAGGTGAGCGGTGGTTCAAGAACTTCCGTTGGCGGCTACACTCAGGAAGAAAGACCTCATGACACCGAGCAGTTTGATGTTTCTGACCAGCGTACACTCGATGAGGTTGTTAAATGGCTGATGGAAAATGGGCATATACCTTCATTCTGCACCGCCTGCTACCGCGAGGGCAGAACAGGTGACCGTTTCATGGCTCTTTGCAAAAACGGACAGATTATCAATTGCTGTCATCCTAACGCCTTGATGACGCTCACTGAGTATCTTGTTGACTATGCGAGTGATGAAACAAAAGAAGTCGGCTTCAAAATGATTGACGAGGAAATTGAAAAGGTAACAAAAGATAAAGTAAAAGCAATAGCTAAGCAGAATATTGAAGATATAAAAAATTCAAATCGCAGAGATTTCCGTTTCTGATAAAAAAGGGGGATCACGATGAGCTTAAATTTAACCCCATCATCTGAAAGGCTGCATATCAGCTTTTTTGGCTTAAGGAATGCAGGAAAATCAAGTCTTGTTAACGCTGTTACAGGTCAGTCCTTGTCTGTAGTATCTGATGTCAAAGGTACAACAACCGACCCCGTAAAAAAAGCTATGGAGCTTTTGCCGATAGGTCCTGTTGTTATCATTGATACACCGGGAATTGACGATATAGGAGAGCTTGGTGAGCTGAGAGTAAGAAAAGCTAAGGAAGTTCTTTCAAAAACAGACATTGCTGTGCTTGTTACAGATAAAAGACAAAATATGTCAGAAGCAGAAAAAGATCTTATTCTTCTTTTTAAAGAAAAAGAAATGCCGTACATCATTGCGTATAATAAATCCGATTTATATGATTCTGAGGCAGCTTTAAAAAATAATGAAATAGCTGTCAGTGCTCTTACCGGCTACAATGTTCAGATGCTTAAGGAGCTTATTGCAAAAGTGTCTAAAGTCTCTGAAAAGCAAAAGGTTATTGTGAGTGACCTTCTTTCAGGCGGCGATATTGTTATTCTTGTGACACCGATTGATAAAGCGGCACCTAAGGGTAGATTGATTTTACCTCAGCAGATGACAATCCGTGACATTCTTGATGCAGGTGCAATTGCAATAACCTGCAAGGAAACTGAGTTGCCTGACACATTATCAAGCTTGAACAAAAAACCTAAAATGGTTATTACAGATTCGCAGGTGTTTGAAAAGGTATCGGGCATTGTTCCTTTAAATATTCCATTGACGTCGTTTTCAATTCTTATGGCAAGATATAAGGGAAATCTTAATGAGCTTGTTAAAGGGGCAGCTATGATGTCTCGTCTTAAAGACGGTGACAAAGTGCTTATCAGCGAAGGCTGTACTCATCACCGTCAGTGCAATGATATCGGTACTGTAAAACTTCCAGGGTGGATTGAAAGCCTCTTATCTGTAAAGCCAGAATTCAGCTTTACAAGCGGAGGAGAATTTCCTGATGACTTGTCAGACTACCGTCTTGTAATACATTGCGGCGGCTGTATGCTGAATGAAAAAGAAATGATTGACAGAATTGGAAAATGTGTTGCTTCAGCTGTTCCTATTGTAAATTACGGAGTTGCAATTGCACACTTGCACGGTATTCTGAAGCGCAGCCTAGAGCTATTTCCTAAGACGCTTGAATTATTAGAATAAGAGAAAATGACATTCTTTCATCAAGAATGTCATTTTTATGTAGAAGAACAGGGACCGATTAATCGGTCCCTTAGAATTATTTAAGATTATACTGATCGATGTATGCGTTGATTTTCTGGATAGGGTTAAGGAAGGGGCTTACAGATTTATCATGGTTAAGAGTATCAATAATAAGAGCAACATATTTTGACATATCTACTGAATAATACCAATCCTTAGTGAGAAGTGCAGGGGTCTGATAAATAAGGTTTGTTGTGAAAATCTTATCAAAAATGCCTTCCTTGTAAGCTTCATCAAATCTTTCAAGGCCTGATGAGAAGAGACCGAATGATGAGAAAACGAAAATTCTTTTTGCTTTGAGCTTTTTCAGCTGACGGCAAACATCAAGCATTGAATCACCGCTTGAAATCATATCGTCAACAACAATAACGTCCTTACCTTCAACATTTGTACCGAGGAATTCATGTGACATTATGGGGTTTCTGCCGTCTACGACCTTTGAATAATCTCTTCGCTTATAGAACATACCAAGCTGAACACCGAGTACCTGTGAATAGTATACACATCTGCCCATACCGCCTTCGTCAGGAGAAATCATCATGGTGTTTTCAGGTGTGAATTTAATATCATTGTTAAGACTCTTTGCGATTGCTTTAATCATCTGATATGTGGGTGATACACTTTCAAAACCGATTTTGATTGCATTCTGAATTCTGGGGTCATGTGCATCAAAAGTAATGATGTTACTAACGCCCATATTTTCAAGCTCCTGCAGTGCTAAAGCACAGTCAAGGGATTCTCTTGTTGTTCTTCTGTGCTGTCTTCCTTCGTAAAGCATCGGCATGATGACAGTAATGCGCTTAGCTTTACCGGCACAAGCTGAAATAACTCTTTTAAGGTCTGCAAAATGATCGTCGGGACTCATGGGAACCTGAAGTGGCTTTCCGTCTGCATCCTTAAGGTCATACATTTTATATGTTACGCTATAATTAAAACAATCAGAAATAATGAACAAATCATAGCCTCTGATGGATTCATTGATGACACCTTTACCTTCACCCGTTGAAAATCTCGGGAAAGTTGCATCAAGGATGTAAGAATCTCTGTGATAGCCTTTAAGGTGAAGATTGCTGTGTTCTCTCTCGAATTTATCACGGCACTCTACAATCTGGTCGCTGACTTTTTTTGCAAGCTCTTCGCAACCTCTCATTGCAATAATTCCAAGGCGACCCTGTGGAATTGTGTCAAGATATTCTGTTAATGAAGCTTGATTTGGCATAATTCTTACCCCCGTGTTTTAAACTAAATCTTATTTTAATGTCTTTACCTATATTTTACTGTTTTCTACAAACTTTTCAATATGTTTCATGTAAAACGGTGATAGAATTATTTGCTGAAAACCTTACTATATTTTGTGCACTTTAACAACTAAAATAACAGTATATGTAAAATAGAAGCTTTTTTCTAAACATATCTGATGTTTTATTGGTTGTGAATGTGAACTTCCATCTGATTATAAGGAATAGATATTCCGTTTTCGTCAAATGCGGTTTTCACATTTTCCTGCATCATGTAGTAAACATCCCAATAAGACTGAACATCGCACCATATTTTTGCAACAAGATTAATTGAGCTTGCAGCATGAGAGTCTACAAAAACTCCTGGAGCAGGATCTTTAAGAATAAGCTCATTTTTGTTTGCAACATCAAGAATGACGTTTTTCGCCTTTGTAATATCATCTGTATAGCTGATTGAGTATATAAGCTTCACCATGCGCTTATCTTCAGCCGAATAATTAATAATATGATTTGTGGTAATATGGGAGTTTGGAATTATTATGCGTTTATTGTCTGTTGTTGTTATAACCGTATCCATAAAACGAATATCTGCAACATTACCTGAAACACCGTTAACCTCAACATAATCGCCGGTTTTGAAGGGCCTGTTCAGAAGAATCTGAATTCCGCTTGCAAACTGTGAAACGCTTGCCTGAAGTCCGAGTCCGGCAGCAAGACCGGCGCCACCGATTGCGGCAACAAATGAGCTTAAGTCAAAAAACATTGAAATAGCTGTTAATATTACGAAAGCTTTAATAAAAGCTGAAACAATTCTTCTTATAAAGTTATAGACCGTTGGATCAACATTTTTTGCTTTCATCGCCTTCACAATGAGCTTAGAAATCAGTGCTGCAAACAAAAAGCCAAGCAAAACAATTACAGCTGCAATGATAAGCGTTGGAATTTTTTCAGTAATTTTAGATATCAGATCAAGCTCCTCCCACCAACTGGTTACGCTCTGATAAGCGTCAGACGGTTCAAGAAACTGACCGTTTTCGTCAAGAAAAATATTGCTTGTTGTGGTAGCATCTGTGATAACTTCTGTTGTTTCTGCAATGTCTGATGTTAATAATCTGAAAAAGCTTTGCATAAATATATCACCTCATTAACATATTACCATAAATTTATTTCTATTTCAATCGAAAGTACCACTTATTCTTGACAATATTAAAAAGTTAAAATATAATATGAAATTGAAATCCAATTCCAAATTGAGGTGATATTGTGTCTGTTTCAACCTATGATACAAAACAAAAAAGACTCATAAGTAAGCTTTTGACTGAAAATAAAGACAAGCTTCTTACCTGTGACGAGATATCATTTATGCTGAGAACTGAAGGTACGCCTGTGGGTAAAACCACTGTTTATCGATTTCTTGAAGCTCTTTCTGAAAAAGGTGAAGTAAGAAGGTCGAGCGATCCTGAATCAAGATGCACAGTATATCAGCTTATTGATAAAAAGCACAACTGCGAACAGCATTTACATATGAGATGTACTGAGTGCGGCAAGCTGTTTCATCTTGGTTGCGAATTCATGAACGGCGTAGGTGACCACATACAAAAACACCATAATTTTATTATTGATAATTCTAAAACAGTCATTTATGGCCAATGTGATAACTGTAAATAATTGAGGTGTATTATGTCATTAATCACATGTGAGAATGTTTTTTTAAGCTATGAAAATAACAGCGTTGTTGAAAATTTGAATTTCTCTGTAAATGCCGGAGATTATCTTTGCATCGTTGGTGAAAACGGAAGCGGTAAGAGTACACTAGTAAAGGCTATTCTAGGACTTAAGCAAACTGCGTCAGGTCATTTGCATTTTTTTGACGGGCTTAAGCTTGGAGATATAGGATATCTTCCTCAGCAGACCTCTGCTCAAAAGGATTTTCCTGCAAGTGTGTATGAGGTTGTGCTGTCGGGCTGTGTAAGTGAAAAGAAGGGGATTTTCTTTTCTAAAAAAAGCAAAGCATTTGCGTTGAACAACATGAAAAAGCTTGATATACTGTCTTTGAAAAATAAGTGCTACCGAGAGCTTTCCGGTGGACAGCAGCAGCGGGTTCTTCTTGCAAGAGCTCTTTGTGCAGGCAAAAGAATTCTTGTGCTTGATGAACCAGTAACAGGTCTTGATCCAATCGTTACCAATGAATTTTATAATCTGATTAAAAAGATTAACAAAGAATTTAAGGTTACCATAGTTATGGTATCTCATGACATGCACGCGAGCATTGAATTTGCGACTCATATTCTTCATTTGAAGAAGGACGCAAGCTTTTTCGGCACAAAGGATGAATATCTGTCAAGTGAAATTTATTGTAAATATTCGGGAGGTGCTAACAGTGAGTGATGTGTTAAACTTACTTTTTTCGCAGGAATTCCTGATAAGAGCATTAATTGTTGGTGTTCTTGTTTCACTCTGTACATCACTTCTCGGTGTCAGCCTGGTTTTAAAACGCTTCTCTATGATAGGGGACGGTTTGTCCCATGTTTCATTTGGCACAATGGCAATTGCATCAGCTGCAGGAATAGCTCCGCTTTATTTTTCTTTACCGATTGTAGTCGTTGCCGCTTTTATGCTCCTCAGGTTAAATGAATCTGCCAGGATAAAAGGTGATGCAGCTATTGCTCTTATTTCAACGGGCGCTCTTGCTGTGGGCATCATGGCAACATCAATGACAACAGGTATGAATATCGACATATATAACTACATGTTTGGCAGTATATTAACAATGAACAACAATGATATTTTGGTAACTTGTATTGTTTCTGTTATTGTAATTACATTGTTCTCTGTTTTTTATCATGAGATTTTCTGCGTTACCTTTGATGAAAGCTTTGCAAAAGCTACCGGCACAAGGGTTACTGTATATAATATGCTGATTGCCGCCTTGACAGCTGTAACAATTGTTGTCGGGATGAGAATGATGGGCGCACTTCTCATATCATCTCTTCTGATTTTTCCCACGGTTACCTCAATGAAACTTTGTAAAAGCTATAAAAATGTTGTTATCTGTTCAGTTGCTGTGTCTGTTTTCTGCTTTATTTTAGGTCTGTTTTTTTCGATAAAATTTGAAGCTCCCACAGGTGCAAGTATTGTTATTATGAATATATTTGTGCTTGTTCTATTTTCTTTGTTGCAAGCAGTTCAGCGCTTGACGTTCAAAGGGAAGCATGTTTCTGAAGTAATAAAAAAATTTATTTCTTCATTAGTAGTACTTACATCATGTGTATTAATTATACTTTCAATGTTCTCGGGTGATTTTTCACAATATACAAAGGATAAAACAAGTATAGTTACAACTGCGTTTGCTCAGTATGATTTTGCAAAACAGATTGCACAGGATAATGCTGATGTTACAATGCTGCTGGCGCCTGGTGAGGAAAGCCATACCTATGAGCCTACGCCCGATGACATAATGAAAATAAAAGAATGTGATCTTTTCGTTTATGGCGGCGGTGAGTCTGATGCTTGGTTAGATACTGTTCTTGATTCGTTTGAAAATGAAGTAAGAACAGTTAAAATGATGGATGTTTGTGATGTGCTTGAAAATGAAACAGAAATTGATCACGGACATGAATCTGGTGAAGTGCATAATCATGAGCATGAATATGATGAGCATGTGTGGACTTCACCTTTAAATGCAATTAAAATTTGCGAGGCTATTTGTGACAAATTATGTGAAGCAGATGGTGAAAATACTGAGTTTTACAAGAAAAACACAACTGAATACATAGAAAAACTAAGGACACTCGACAATGAATTTATAAAGCTTACAGAAAATTTAAAGCATGATTATATTGTTATAGGCGACAGGTTTCCGTTGAGATATTTTGTTCAAAGGTATAATATTAATTATTATTCAGCCTTTCCCGGTTGTTCAGCTCAAGCGGAAGCTAATCCGGTTACAGTTTCAGCATTATGCGAAAAGGTAAAAGCAGACAATATTTCTGTTGTTTTCAAGGTTGATATGAGTAAAGGAAGCATAGCAAAAATAATCTGTGAGCAGACAGGAGCTCATATTGACACTTTATATTCATGTCACACTATTACTGCAGATGATTTTAATAATGGCGAAACCTACATCAGTCTAATGATGAGAAACTATGAAGCACTAAATAAAGCGGTGAATTAAGTTGTTTTATTCAACAGGTATGAAAAAGCTTATGGGCTTTGTAATACCTGTTGAATTTTTTTGGCAAGTTTATATTGATTATAAACTTTATTTACTTTTAATATGTTGATTTAATCCTTATGATGTTGTATAATTACAAATATTTTTGTTTTACTTACTGAAGGAATGATATTATGGCTGTTAATCTTATATATAAATCAATACCAACCGTGGCACTCAGAGGAATGGTTATTTTTCCCGGTGTACGCTTTCATTTTGATGTAGGAAGAAAAAAATCTATTGCTGCGATAAAAGCTGCAATGAACGATAACCAAAAGCTTTTTCTTGTTACTCAAAAGGATGTAAGTGTTGAAAATCCTGAATCGGAAGATTTGTTTAATCTTGGAATAGTTGCTTCGATCAAACAGGTTATAAAATCACCTGATGCTGATTATATGCGTGTTGTTGTTCAAGGTGAATGCAGGGCTCAGATCAGTGGAATTCTGCAGTCATCACCATATTTTATATGTGATGTTAAAGAAAGAAAATCAACTGTTCCTGAAAGCTATGACGAACCCTATGTAAATGCGTTAATCAGAAAAGTCAAGGATTCATTTGATGAATTCATTCATCTTGCATCGGGCGATTTTGATGATGCGGCAAAAATTTTCTTTTCTGAGTCAGCTGATACTGTTTCAGATACAATTGCATCAAGTACGATTATTAATTTCGAAGACCGACAGATGCTTCTTGAAGAGCTTAATGCAGTGGCAAGACTGGAAAAGCTGTATTCCCTGCTTCTGAAGGAAAATGAAATCTTACAAATAGAAAATAAGATAGAATCTAAGGTCAATGCTCAGATGGAGAAAAATCAACGTGAGTACTACCTTAAAGAAAAAATCCGTTCAATTGCCGATGAGCTTGGAGAAGGGGAGGATATCCTCAGTGAGGCTCACCGCTATAAGGCTAAAATCAGTGATCTTGAATGTTCGGATGAAATAAGAATCAAGCTGAATTCGGAATGTGATAAGCTTTCCAAAATGGCAGGAAATTCAGCTGATGCTGCAATTATAAGAGCTTATCTTGATGCTGCATTAGCTTTACCCTTCGGTGTATACACAGTTGACAGATTTGAAATTGAAAATGCAAGAAAAATTCTTGAAAAGGATCACTACGGACTTAAGAATGTAAAGGAACGATTTGTAGAAATGCTTGCTGTCAAAGCAAGAACAAATGATGTAAAAGGTCAGATAATTTGTCTTGTTGGCCCTCCCGGTATCGGCAAAACTTCAATTGTCCGTTCTGTTGCTGAAGCAATGGGACGCAAATATGTTCGTATGTCTCTTGGTGGTGTAAGCGATGAATCCGAAATCAGAGGTCACAGAAAAACCTATATTGGTGCAATGCCGGGAAGAATCGTTAACGCTCTTGCTCAGGCAAAGACCTTTAACCCGATTATCCTTCTTGACGAAATTGATAAGCTTGGGAAGGATTATAAGGGCGATCCTGCTTCAGCACTTCTTGAGGTGCTGGACCCTGAACAGAACAGCACCTTCAGAGATAATTATTTGGAAATTCCCATTGATCTCAGCAAGGTATTGTTCATAACAACAGCAAACGATATCTCGACAATTCCGGGTCCATTATTTGACCGTATGGAGGTTATTGAGCTTACTAGCTATACTCCTGAAGAAAAATTCAACATTGCTAAGAAGCATCTTGTAAAAAAACAGATGAAAATGCATGGTCTTAACGGTACAAATATCCGATTTAATGATGATGCTTTAAGAATCCTTATTGAGTCTTATACAAAAGAAGCCGGTGTCAGAAGACTCGAACAGACAATCGGTGCTGTTTGCAGAAAATGTGTTGTAAGTCTTTCTGACGAAAAAGTGAAGAGAATTACTGTTACGAAATCTCTTATAACAGAATTGCTCGGACCTGTAAAATATAAAAAGGAAGAGCTTCCCGAGTGTGATTTTGTTGGTGTAGTCAATGGTCTTGCGTGGACAAGTGTAGGTGGAGATCTGCTTCAGGTTGAAGCTGTTATTATGGACGGCGACGGAAAGCTTGAGCTCACAGGCAGTCTCGGGGATGTTATGAAGGAGTCAGCAAAAGCTGCTCTCAGCTTCATCAGAAGCAGATGCGATTTATACGGAATTGACAAGGATTTATTCGAAAAGAAAAATATACACATTCATGTGCCTCAGGGTGCAGTTCCTAAAGACGGCCCGTCGGCCGGTGTTACCATATCCACGGCACTTTTGTCTGCTCTTACGAGCAAAAAAGTTGACAGGTATGTTGCAATGACCGGTGAAATAACATTAACGGGCAGAGTACTTCCTATCGGCGGACTTAAGGAAAAGTCAATGGCTGCATATAAGGCCGGTGTTAAAAAAATTGTAATTCCTCATGATAATTACAGTGATTTATGGGAAATTGATGATGTTGTTAAAAACAATATTGAGTTTATTCCTGTTTCAGAATTAAACGAGGTTTTTGATATCGCGATTAAAGACAATGCAGAAATCAATAAGGTTTCACAGTCATCTGTTAAATTTGAACCACATGATTTAATTATTAAAGACAGGAGGAAAAAGGATGAAATTCGATAATGCAGTTTTTGAAACCTCTTTCGGCACTTCGGGACAGCTCAGAAAATCAGATTTGCCTGAGGTTGCCTTTTCCGGGAGGTCAAATGTAGGAAAGAGTTCTCTTCTCAACCGTCTTCTTGGCAGAAAGTCTCTTGCAAGAGTTAGTTCAATGCCGGGGAAAACCGTAACAATTAATTTTTTTAAACTTGATTCCTGCCGTTTTGTTGACCTACCCGGCTACGGATATGCAAAGGTATCACATGATGAAAAAATCCGTTGGGCAGAGCTTATGGAATCCTATTTTTCCTCGGGACGTGACCTTCGTCTTGTTGTTCAGCTGATTGACATGCGTCACGCACCGTCCGGTCAGGATATAGACATGATTGAATATATGACAGCCAATGAAATACCTTTTGTAGTTGCGCTCACAAAGAGTGATAAGCTTAACAAAGGTGAACGACTTAAGCAGCTTGAAGAAATCTGCGGTGTTCTTGCAAAGTACGGAAATATAAGTGTTGTACCTTTCTCCGCAACAAAAGGCGAGGGTGTTGAAGAAATGAGAAAGCTTATTTCAAATGCTGTTGATGCCTGAGGTGTATAATATGAAAAATACTTTTTTGGATAAAATGAAAAGCAATCCTGTTATTGCAGGTGTTAAAGATGAAAACAATTTCGATTCGGCATTGAATTCTGAATGTGAAATCATCTTTCTTCTTTGCGGCTCAATATTTAATCTTAAGGATTTTGTAAGCAGAGCTAAAGAGAAGAATAAAATAATTTTTATTCATATAGATCTTGTTGACGGCTTTTCAAAGGATGCGACTGCTCTCAGATATATCTGTGACGAAATAAAACCGGACGGTATTATTTCAACAAAAAACAATCTGCTTAAAACTGCAAGTTCTCTTGGCCTGCTTACAGTTCAGCGCGTTTTTATTATTGACTCATTGTCTATTGATACAGCCGTAAAAGCATCTCAGATGATAAATCCCGATGCAATTGAAATCATGCCAGGTATAATGCCGGGGATTACAAAAAAGCTCAGCTCTGAGCTAGATGTGCCTGTGATTGTGGGCGGTCTTATAAGCGAAAGGGAAGAAGTTAAAAATGCCATAGAAAGCGGAGCGTTGGGTGTATCCGCTTCATCAAAATCAATATGGGAGATGAAATTATGATAAATATCAGAAAGTACGAGCCGAAGGATAAACAGAATCTTATTAAAATTCTGTATGAAACCTCCTCCTTGCCTCTTGAGACTGAAAAGCAGAGAAAATTTCTTGAGCTTATGTTTAATGATTATTACACTGAGATTGAGCCTGATTGCTGCTTTGTAGCTGTTAATGAAGATGATGAAGCTGTCGGTTATATCCTATGTGCAAGAGATTTTGACACATATGAAAAGAATTTCAAGAATTTTTATATGCCCGAAATTAAATCCCTCGGCTTAAATTTTTACACAATGGCAGCAGGTGAGATGTTTGTTCATAAGCTTCTCAGAAAAAAATATCCTGCTCACCTTCATATTGATATTCTTGATGTTTGTCAGGGACAAGGCGTAGGCACAAGACTTGTTAATGCGCTTTCAGAGTATCTTGGCACAACAGGCACTCACGGCCTTATGCTTTCCTGCGGAATGGGAAACAAGGCTGCAATCAGATTTTATGAAAAAAATAAGTTTAATAAGATAATTAATTTTATGGGTAATTGTCTTATGGCAAAAGAAGTTTAAATCATTGCATAAAGCACTTAATTCAGTCCATAATAATCACAAAAGGAGTTGACTTAAGATGCTTGATAAAATTGCTTTAATTCTCACTATCATCGGTGGCATTAATTGGGGACTTATAGGTATTTTCCAGTTTGACCTTGTTGCATGGATCTTTGGCGGTCAAAGTGCCATTATTTCGAGAATAATATATACCCTTGTTGCCTTAGGGGCAATATGGTGTATTTCACTTCTCTTCGGTGAGAGAAAAGTTGTAAATGACGAAGAAAAATAAGAAAATCCGGTGATGCTTTTGCATTGCCGGATTTAAAATTTGATTTACTTTAACCCTAATAGGTTGGATTTTGCAGTAAAGAAAACACCTTTTGTAATTTGACAAAAGGTGTTTATTTCTGGCGGAGAGTTAGGGATTCGAACCCTAGGTGAGTTTCCCCACACAGCATTTCGAGTGCTGCACCTTCGACCACTCGGACAACTCTCCGTGTATTATTAACTTGGTTATTCTATCAAAAATCAAATCCTTTGTCAATAGCAATAACATATTGAAATCTTTATAGTTTAATGCTATAATTTTTTTATCACGATGTAGAGGAAGTGTCTTATGCCTTATTTATTTGCACATTTTAAAGAAAAAATTACGCCTGATGGTGAGCAGGTATATTTTTCAGTAAGCAAAGACGGTTATAACTGGGAGTTGCTTAACAGAGGAAATCCCGTTCTTGAGAGTACAATCAGTATGAAGGGCTGTCGTGATATTGAGCTTGTCAGACTCAAAAAGGGCGGATTTGTTATTCTTACTACCGATGAGTCAATTTCATACCGACTTGACGAAAATCTGAGAGTTGACTGGAGCATTGTTAACCAAACAGGAAGCAAAGGTTTCTGCTTCTGGAAATCAGATGATCTTATCAATTTTTCAGAACAGGTAATTTTACCTCTCGGCCGTGAGGATTTCGGCTGCATGTGGGCACCTGAAGTGTTTTATGATGAAACAGAAGAGGAATATCTTATACACTGGGGTTCAACTGTAGCTCAGGATAATTATAAGCATATGTCAATATATTATTCAACAACAAAGGATTTTGAAACCTTCACAAAACCCCGTCTTTTCTTCACAAAGGCTAACGAAATTCTCGATACCCACATTAAAAAAATTGACGGTAAATATCATTTGTTTTATAAGAATGCAAACAATCCCGGCATGAATATGCACGCTGTTTCTGAGCATCTTTATGGACCCTATATACATAATGAAGAGTTTCAGCGGCTTATGTCGGAACTTGAAATGCCCGGAAGCTATGAAGCTGCAACTACATATGTCCTTCCTGACGGCAGATGGTGCCTTATGCTTGATTTTTTTGGTTGTGACAGATCTGAAATGGGTTATGTACCTTTTGTCAGTGACAAAGCAGGGGACACAAGCTTTAAAATGTGTAAGGAAGAGTTTTCTTTCCCATACGGCTTCAAGCACGGAAACGTTATTGAAATTAGTGAAGAGGAATATTTATCCTTAAAAGCACATTACAAAAACTGAATAAAAAACAGAGTTCATCAAAAAGATGAACTCTTATTTTTATAGCTACCCGCCATGCCGTTCATGATGTGTATAACCTGCTCTAAGGCAGGGTGGTGATTGCGAGTCAGGTTCACGCTCCCTTCGTCCATCAAAGATGGGAGGTCTGCAATCCGCTGACAAAGCGTCTCTCCGTTTAATAACTTGTTGGGTTATAACGATCATAGTTGTCGCACACGGCAGGCAATTCAAATTATTCTGTTATGGAATCCTCAGCCTCGTATTTTTCGATAAGTCTGTCTTCAAAGATGTTTCCGATTTCATTGAACTCTTTTTCATCTTCAATCTGAACAAGGTATGTCTCACCATTTTCCTCGAGAACTTTTAAAATGAGAACATCACCGTCATCGTCAAGAATCTCAATTTCATCATCGTATATGGGGATAAGAGCAACATATCTGTTACCGTCATCTGTTTCAATTCTGTCAAGCTCTTCAAAAAGATGCTCAACTCCGTCTTCGTCAACCACGCTGACAATGTCAATATCCATGTTAAGTTCGTCGTTCATTTTAGCATCAGCTGTTAAAAATACAGCTTTTCCTTTCCTAATTATTATTTATCAATATCATTGTAATAATTTATTGCACAATTGTCAATAAAAGAATAGAAATAATAATTTGAAAAAACTGTAAAAAAATGTTGGCATTTGATAGGTATGTGTGTTATAATAAAATATCTGTAAATATTATAACTGTTTTTTATCAACATATACTTTATTCAATAATTAAGGAGAAAGATTATGTCAAATTCATTGAATCCCGTTTTTGGACAATGGTACACCGACAAACAGTACGGTAACGGTACTGACGGTAAAGTTTTTTCGATATATAAGGAGAATTACGACGGCAGCAGAGACAATTCAATTTTAAAGATTATCAGACTAGGTGAAAACAGAAATGAAAGAAAGCTTTTCTCTTCTGAAACTGTTGAAGCTGATAACGAAGAAAAATATTACGATAATATCATCAAAAATATTACCGATAATATTGTCAGTGTCAGAAATGCTGATAACGGCAAGCATTTTATCAAGTATGAGGATGTTGAGCTGAGAAAGGCCAGTGACGGAAAGGGCAGACTGATTCTGATAAGACTCGAGATGGCAAAATCCCTGTCTGAGCTTTTGAAGGAATTTTCCTTTACCTATGACGAAACTCTTCGTTTAGGCATTAATATATGCTCTTCTCTTGTGAAATGCCGTTCATTCGGATATATTTATCCTAATCTTAAGCCTGAAAACATTCTTTTTGATGTAGATGGTCGCTGTAAGCTTGGAGATTTCGGTACATTCAGCTGTCTTGAGCCTTCTAAAACCTCTGTTGCATATAAGCGCACACAGTATTACATGGCTCCTGAATTTATAAGAACGGGTAATATCAACTGCACTGCTGACACTTACTCTCTCGGACTCATTCTTTATATGCTTACAAACAGAGGCAGATTACCGTTCACAGAGCCGTATCCTGAAAAAATAACAATCAATTCTCTTAACAATTCTGTTGAAAAAAGACTTAACGCAGAAACAATGGAAAAGCCTGCACTCGCTGACGATAATCTTTGGAGGATTATCAGAAAGGCATGTGATTATAATCCTAACAAGAGATATTTTTCACCTGACCATATGTTGTCGGATTTGAAAAATGCACTTCATAATAAGCCTTTTGAAGAGCCTGTATACGATGAGGTTTATTCAAAAAGTGTTAACAGCATAGATGATGAAAGCGTTATTATACCCGATGTTGACGATACAAACAACAAAATTGAAGATGTAACACCGTCTTTGTCCATTAAAGAGGAAATTCAGATTCCTGAAATTGTTCCTGCTTATAAGAAAAAGACGTCTGTTAAAAAGAGGATAATGCGCTATGAAAAGCTGCCTGAAATCAAAAAGCCTGTATCCAGAAATAAAAATGACTCAATGAAAAGGCTTTTGATAATGGCAATTATTGCACTGCTTACAGTTGTTTTATTTATAATCTCTGCTGTTTTACATGCTGAAAACAATGTGGAAGAAACCGTTGTTGCAGCCATATCAGATTTTAGTTATTTCTATATGCTTTTCGGAGGTATATAAGCAATGGCATCTCAAATGGTGAAAACAGTTATGAAGGCTGAGTCCAAAGGCCGTGAGCTTGAAGCCCAGGCTATGAAAACTGCAGAAAAAATGATTAAGGATGCAGAAATTCAGGCTGAGATTATTATTAATACCTCAGTATCACAAGCTGAAAGTCAGGCAAATATTATTCTCACAGATGCTGAATATTCAGCGGACGGAATAATCAAGCAGGCAGAAAAGCTTGCTGAAATGCGTGAAAAAAAATCTATTGCCGATACTGAAAAGCAGTATGAAGCTGCTATGAAGCTGGTATATGAAGAGCTTGTAAAATAATCAAGTGAATATTTTATGTAAAAGGAGGTGTTGTTGTTGTCAAAGGTTAAAATTGTATATTTTGAAATTGTCTCACTTTTAAAAGAAAGTAAGCAGATTGTCGATTTTCTTCAAAAGGTCGGCAAGGCTGAAATTTGCGATATAGACAGTGAAGAGCTTACCAAGTATGATACAAGTGCAATTGTGCGCCAGTATGAAAACAAAATACAGAGAGCAGCCGGTGCAATTGAAGTTCTGCAAAACTATTGCAATATCAAAACATCTTTTTTGAGCAGTTTTTCAGATTATCGCAATATCGATTACAGTGAATATAAATTATTATGTGATAAAGCCGATAAAATTTCATCAACTTGTGAAAAGCTGCTTTCACTTGAGAGTGAAATTAATAAAATTGATAGCGAAATTAACGAACAACAAACAACACTTTCCTATCTTTCTTCATGGCTTGAGCTTGACATTCCCATGGCTTCAAAAAGAACTCTGAGTACCAATATTTTTATCGGTAATTTCAACAGAGAGCTTTCTGAGGAAGATATTATTAAAGAGCTTAGATGCACAGACCCTGAGCTTGATGATGTTGCCGTTGAAATTATCAGTAAACAAAAATTGCTTACCTGTGCTGTAATTATTTGTCATCATTCTCATTTTCAGCAAACAGAAGATGCTTTGAGGCAGATAGGCTTTGTTGTGCCGGATAAATCACTGCCGTTATTACCGTCAAAAAGCGCTGAAAACATAAGCAGACATATTACGGAGCTGAAAACTAAAAAAGATAGTATTGTAAGTGAAATCAGAGGATATATAACTGAATGTGATAACCTGAAATTTCTGCATGATTTTTATTTGTCGCAGAAGGATAAATATGGGACTGTTGAAAAAACTGCCTCGACCGAAAAAGCTTTTGTGCTTTGCGGATATATGCCCGAAAGAGTTTCTGAAGAAATTAAATTCGTTCTTGAAAAGAAGTTTATCTGTCAGGTTGAAATCTCAACACCGGATTATGAAAATGAGGATGTCCCTGTGCTAATCGAAAACGGCATGTTTGGAGGCGGTGTTGAAAGCATAACTGATATGTATTCCACTCCATCAAACAATGATATAGACCCGAACCTGGTCATGGCGTTTTTCTATTATATGTTTTTTGGCTTTATGCTTTCTGATGCAGGCTACGGAATATTGATGATAATTTTTGCATTGGTAGCAAAAGCAAAGCTTCACCTGAACGGAAACAGAGCAAAGTTCCTCAATATGGTATTCTTCTGTGGAATATCGACTGTGTTCTGGGGCGCAATGTTCGGCGGGTGGTTCGGCGACCTTATACCTGTCATTTCAACCGAATTTCTTGGACTTGAAAAAGGTCCAAAGCTTGCAATCTGGATGGATCCGATCGGAAATAGCATGAATCTACTGATATATTGTCTTGGGTTCGGAATAATACAACTTTTCACCGGGCTTTTGATAAGGTCGTTCATGCTTTTCAAAAGACGTGAGTATTTTGCGGCTGTTTTTGATACACTACCTATAATTGTGTTCATTTCAGGCTTTGCAATTCTAGGATCCGGCTTGATTATTGATATACCCGATGTTGTTTCAAAATTCGGAGTTCCGTTGCTGAGTACTGGAGGTATATTGATTGTTTTGACAGGCGGACGAAGCTCACGAAGCATCATCGGTAAAATCGGCGGTGGTCTATATGCACTTTATAACACCACAACGGGCTATGTCGGAGATATATTATCATATTCAAGATTGCTTGCGTTAAGTCTTGTTACAGGTGTTGTTGCAAGTGCGGTCAATCTGCTTGCTGCGATGCCCGGAAATCCGATTATATTTATTCTTATCTTTATATTCGGTCATACGCTTAACATAGCAATCAACATTTTAGGTACCTATGTTCATACTAACAGATTACAGTATGTTGAATTCTTTTCAAAGTTTTATGAAGGCTCGGGCAGAGCTTTCAGCCCATTTAAATTCAATTCAAAGTATTTAACCATCAAGGAGGAAAAAAATTATGAGTAATTTAGGTCTTTTTTTTGCAATTCTGGGTGCAGCACTTGCTGTCGGTTTTGCCGGTATCGGTTCAGCTAAAGGTGTTGGTCTCACAGGAGAAGCTGCTGCTGGCTTACTTTCCGAAAAGCCTGATATGTTTGGCAAGGTGCTCACTCTTCAGATTCTTCCCGGCACGCAAGGTCTTTATGGCTTCATAATTGCACTTATTCTTCTTAATAAAATCGGTCTTTTCAGCGGCACTGTTGTACCTGTATCACTTCATCAGGGTCTCACTCTTTTTGCTGCTTGTCTTCCCATTGCAATCACAGGCTTCTTTTCAGCAATTTATCAGGGTAAGGTTGCCGCTGCAGGCATTTCTCTTATTGCCAAGCAGCCCACTATGCTTGGTAAAAGCATGACACTTGCATCAATTGTTGAACTTTACGCAATTCTTACGCTTCTTGTATCATTCCTTGCTGTGTTTAACATATCAGTTGGTTGATTATCATTTAACACTACCGATTGGTAAAAAGGAGTTATATCAATGACAGGTCTTGAAAGAATTACAGAAAAGATTTTGCTTGAATCACAGGCAAATTGTGAAAAAATTATTGAAGAAGCTTCTTTGAAGGTTAAGGATATTCTCAGCAATGCACGTACTGAAGCGAGCATTAAGTCGCGTGAAATTGTTAATGCAGCTGAAAATGAAGCCGATAGAAAAAAATCAGTTGCAAAAAGCACTGCTGAATCAATTACGAGAAACAGATTCCTTGAAATCAGAAATGCAATTCTGAACGATATAATTTCAGCATCATATCTTAAAATTGAAAAGTTTTCTGATGAGGAATATTTTGATTTTATAAAAAAGCTTTGTGCAAAGCATATTCAGCCCGGTGAATGCACCATGCATTTCAGCGTGTATGATCTTAGCAGAATGCCTGAGAATTTTGAAGTTGAGCTTAATTCCCTTGTTTATGAAAAGGGGGCGGTTCATGTCTCTGACAAAACCGTTCAGATTGAAAACGGATTTATTCTCAGATATGATGGCTTTGAAGTTAACTGTGTTTTAAAAGCTGTTTTTGATGAATCTATGGATAAGTTAAAGGATATGCTTAACAACGTGCTGTTTTAATAATTCTGGGAGGATAATATGAGAGATACAGATTATGCTTTTTGTGTTGCACGCTTAAGAGCAAAGGAAACTGATTTATTATCTGAAAATTTTATCAACAGTCTTGTTGATGCTGCTGATTATAATGAGGCTGTTCGTATGCTTTGTGAAAATAGCTGGATGGAGCCGGGGATGTCATATAAGGATGCTGTTTCTGTGCAAAGCCGTGATTTATGGCAGCTTCTTAATGAGTGCGTACCTGACAAGGCGGCTTTGAAATCTCTTTGTATTCTCAATGATTACTTCAATATAAAAGCTGCTGTCAAGTGTTCGCTTTCCGGTCTTGATGCCGATGATTATTTTGTTTATCCCACAACGCTTGATTTATCCGACATAAGACAGCATATCAATGCACACGATTTTTCTGCCTTACCTTCAGAATTAGTTGAATGTACTTCAAAAGCATATGATATTGCTAATAAAACCGAAAACGGTCAGATGGCTGACATTATTATTGATAAAGCAGCATTGCAGGCGTTAAAGACTCTTTCAGAGAAAACAAAGAATAAGATTTTTTCTTCAGTGTGTGCTTTTATTCTTGATACAACGAATATCAAGATTGCTTTACGCTGTGCCGCTACATCAAAAAGTGACGATTTTGTTAGAAGTGCCATTTCAGAAGCAGCTTACATCGATGCTGATAAGCTTATTAATTATGCTGTTAATGATAAGGAAGAATTGTATTCTTACTTATTACAAAGCAGATATTCCCAAGGTGTTAAACTTTATAAAGAGAGTGCTTTTGAGTTCGAAAAGTGGTGCGATGACAATGTTATTGAAATAGTTAAGGGTGCAAAGTATACTGCTTTCGGCTTCGGCCCTGTTTTTGCTTATTATCAGGCAAAAACAACTGAAATAAAAAATATTCGCATAATTCTTGCATCGCTTAATTCTGGAATCCGTTCTCAGGATATCAGAGAAAGGTTAAGGATTGTTTATGCATAAAATTGCTGTAATCGGAGATAAAGAAAGTATAATCGGCTTTGCTTCAATCGGTCTTGAGACCTTTGAAGTATATGATAAAGCAAATGCTGCCGCAAAGCTTAAAGCATTAGCTCAGAATGATTACGCTGTTATTTTCATAACTGAGGCTATGGCAGATGAAATTAAAGATGAAATACTTAAATATAAAGATGTGGCTTTACCGTCTATTGTTCTCATACCCGGTGTTTCCGGTAATACGGGAGAAGGTATGCGTTCTGTCAACGCCGGCATAGAAAGAGCAGTCGGCTCTCAGCTAATCTGATCTGATACTGTGTAATTGTTAAGTATAAAAAAAGCAGGTGATACTATGAATAATGGAACAATCACAAAAATTTCCGGACCTCTTGTTGTTGCTTCCGGAATGAGAGATGCAAACATGTTCGATGTTGTCAAGGTCAGTGATCAAAGACTCATCGGAGAAATTATAGAAATGCATGATGACCAGGCTTCAATTCAGGTTTATGAAGAGACATCTGGTCTGAAAACAGGGGAAACTGTTGTTTCTACCGGTGAGCCTTTAAGTGTAGAACTTGGCCCCGGTCTTATCGGAAGCATTTTTGACGGTATACAAAGACCTCTTAATAAAATAATGCAGGTATGCGGAAACAACCTTAAAAGGGGTGTTGAAGTGCCTTCACTTGACAGAGAAAAGCACTGGAAATTTGAACCTTGTGTAAGTGTTGGCGAAAGAATTTACGGTGGTGATGTTATCGGTACCGTACAGGAAACAGATGTTGTTACACATAAAATTATGTTACCTGCTAATATTGGCGGCATTGTCAAAGAAATTACCGGCGGAACCTGCACTATTGATGATGTTGTTGCAATAGTTCTTGATGAAAAAGGGCAGGAGCATGGTGTAGGTATCATGCAGAAGTGGCCTGTAAGGCGTCCGAGACCCTATAAAACAAAGCTGTCACCCGAGCTGCCCCTTTTAACGGGTCAGCGTGTTATTGACGCTCTTTTTCCAATTGCAAAGGGCGGTGTTGCAGCAATTCCCGGTCCTTTCGGCAGTGGTAAGACTGTGACTCAGCACCAGCTTGCAAAATGGGCAGATGCTGATATAGTCGTATATATCGGTTGCGGTGAAAGAGGAAATGAAATGACCGATGTACTTAATGAATTTCCTGAATTAATTGATCCTCACACCGGTAAATCTCTTATGGAACGTACAGTCCTTATCGCAAACACATCGGACATGCCCGTTGCAGCACGTGAAGCCTCAATCTACACCGGAATCACCATTGCAGAATATTTCCGTGATATGGGCTACAATGTTGCACTTATGGCTGATTCTACTTCAAGATGGGCAGAAGCACTCCGTGAAATGTCGGGAAGACTTGAAGAGATGCCCGGTGAAGAAGGCTATCCTGCTTACCTTGGCAGCAGACTTGCGCAGTTTTATGAAAGATCAGGACGTGTTCTTTCAATCGGCAGAGAAGAGCGTGAAGGCACACTTTCTGTTATTGGTGCAGTTTCTCCAGCAGGCGGTGATATTTCCGAGCCTGTAAGTCAGGCTACTTTAAGAATTGTCAAGGTGTTCTGGGGACTTGATTCTTCTCTTGCTTATAAAAGACATTTCCCTGCAATCAACTGGCTTACAAGCTATTCTCTTTATTCAACTTCACTTGGAAATTGGTTCAATAGTAACGTAAACGATGGTTGGACTAATCTTCGCGGAAAAATTATGCGCTTACTTTCAGAAGAAGCAGAGCTTGAAGAAATGGTGAAGCTCGTTGGTATGGATGCGCTTTCACCGGCAGACAGGCTTAAGATGGAAGCTGCAAGGTCAATAAGAGAGGATTTTCTTCATCAGTTGGCTTTTCATGAGGTTGACACCTATACTTCGGCTGAAAAACAGTTTCTCATGATGAAGCTTGTTTGTGATTTTTATGATAAATCTCTTGAAGCTCTTAGAGACGGTGCAGATATTGAAGAAGTTGTCAAGATGCCGGTTCGGGAAAATATAGGCAGATTTAAATATATTTCTGAAGATGAGGCAAATGATAATTTTGAGCTGATTCAGATGCAGCTTGTTGAACAGCTTGAATCCTGCAAGAAAGGGGAGGATGACTGATGCCAAAGGAATACAAAACGATAAGCGAAATAGCAGGTCCTCTTGTTCTTGTTAAAGGTGTAGATAATGTCGCTTATAATGAGCTTGGTGAAATTGAGCTTTCCAATGGCGAAAAAAAGCGCTGCAGAGTTCTTGAAATCAACGGCACTGATGTTCTTGTTCAGCTGTTTGAATCTTCTGCAGGCATAAATCTTAAGGAAAGCAAGGTTAAGTTCCTCGGAAAACAAATGGAGCTTGCAGTTTCCGAGGATATGCTCGGACGAGTTTTCGACGGCCTTGGAAGACCTGTTGACGGAGGTCCATCGATCATTCCTGAAAAAAGACTCGATGTCAACGGAACTCCTATGAACCCTGCTGCAAGAAGATATCCCAAGGAATTCATTCAGACAGGTATATCAGCAATTGACGGTCTTAATACTCTTGTCAGAGGTCAGAAATTACCAATTTTCTCTGCCTCCGGTTTACCTCATGCTGAGCTTGCTGCTCAGATTGCAAGGCAGGCAAAGGTGCTTGGCAGTGACGAAAATTTTGCTGTTGTTTTTGCTGCGATGGGTATTACTTTTGAAGAATCGGATTATTTTATTAAATCCTTTAAGGCAACAGGTGCAATTGACAGAACTGTTATGTTTTCAAATCTTGCAAACGATCCTGCGATTGAGCGTATAGCTACGCCTAAAATGGCAATGACCACTGCAGAATATCTTGCATTTGACAAGGGAATGCATGTACTTGTCATTTTAACGGATATTACCAACTATGCTGATGCACTCAGAGAGATATCTGCCGCAAGAAAAGAGGTGCCGGGTCGAAGAGGTTACCCCGGATATATGTATACTGACCTTGCATCAATATACGAAAGAGCAGGCCGTCAGGTTGAAAAAAGCGGTTCAATTACTCTTATCCCAATTCTTACTATGCCTGAGGATGACAAAACCCATCCGATTCCTGACCTCACAGGATATATTACCGAAGGACAGATTATTCTTTCACGAGAACTTCACAGAAAGGGCATTGCTCCACCGATTGATGTTTTACCCTCTCTTTCACGTTTAAAGGATAAGGGTATTGGTGAGGGAAACACAAGAGCCGACCATTCCGACACTATGAATCAGCTGTTTTCCGCATATGCCAGAGGCAAGGATGCAAAAGAGCTTATGGTAATTCTTGGTGAATCTGCTCTTACCGAAGCTGATAAATTATATGCTGAATTTGCTGAAGGCTTTGAAGAAAAATATGTATCTCAAGGCAATGAAACCGACAGAAGTATTGATGAAACACTTAATATTGGCTGGGAACTTCTGTCGATATTACCAAGATCAGAATTAAAAAGGATTTCAGACAAATTTCTTGATAAGTATTATGTTAAAAGTAGGTGAGCACGCAATGGCTGTAATGAACGTTAATCCAACCAGAATGGAACTTACAAATCTCAAGAAAAAGCTTGTTACGGCCAGACGTGGTCATAAACTGCTGAAAGATAAGCGTGATGAACTGATGCGGCGCTTTCTTGAGCTTGTAAGGGAAAATAAAGAGCTCAGAGAAAAGGTTGAAAAGGGCATTATTGAAGCAAACAAGCACATGTCTCTTGCTTGCTGCTCCATGAGTGATGAAAGCTTATCTGTTTCGCTTATGCTGCCTGCTCAAAAAATCAGTCTTGAGACTAAGTCAAAAAACATAATGGGTGTTAATGTACCCGAGTTTATTGTTAAAAACAAAGTCGCTCTTGCCAATTCAATTTATTCATACGGCTACGGCTTTACTTCAAGCGATCTTGATGATGCTGTTTCGTCTTTCTCTGAAATTTTGCCTTATTTAATGAGGCTTGCTGAGGTTGAAAAAACATGTCAGATTCTTTCGGCAGAAATCGAAAGGACACGCAGAAGAGTAAACGCACTTGAACATGTAAAGATTCCGGATTATGAGGATACCATTAAGTACATTACCATGAAGCTCGATGAAAACGAAAGAAGCACAACAACCAGACTTATGAAAATTAAAGATATGATGCTAAATCAATCTCATAGCTACGTTTAGAAATAAAGAGTGTCAGGTACACTCTTTATTTAATGGTGATAAATATGACTGAAAAGGAAATATTGGTTTCGTATGCTCTTGAGAAAAAACAAGTCGCATATGAAAATTCAATGATAACAAACACAAAATTTCTGTCAATTGACGAACGAACGGATATGGCCTGTCTTGAAAGGAAATTTTCTTCGGATGTAAGAACCTTCTATTACGGCGGCTATGATGACGCCGAACGGGCTGTTGCTGTTTTTGTACCTTCGTTCTTTGATATTGAAGACGGTATTTGCGATTTTTTCAAAAACAACAATTATGAAAATCCTATAGCTCTTATCCGTCTGAAAAAAGACAGGTTTTCATCATTGTCACACAGAGATTATCTGGGAGCACTTATCGGACTTGGCATAAAGCGCGAGGTGCTCGGTGATATTTTGACTCTTGATGACGGGTGCTACATTTTCTGTTTGAAAAGCATGGCAGAATTTATTTGCAGGAATCTTGTAAAGGCAGGAAGAGGCACCGTCGAATGCTATGTTGCAGACAACTTCGATTTGACAGATTACAAGGTGAATTTTGAAGAGATTTTTCAGTCGGTTGCATCGCTTAGACTTGATAATGTTATTTCTTCATCCTTTGGAATATCCCGTACGTCTGCTGCAGAAGCAATAAATAAAGGCATTGTATATGTGAATTCAGTCAAAGCATTAAAGTCTGATTTTCAGGTTAAAGAAAAGGATAGGATAGTTTTACGAGGGAAAGGAAAAGCAATTCTGAGCGAAATTACAGGCTTTAGTAAAAAAGGGCGAATACATATTGTTATAAAAAAATATAGATAACAGCCGCTTGTATGGCTGTTATTTTTGTATATTTACCCTTGTTTATCAAATACTTAAATCAGGTGATTAAATATATGACAAGCTTCAACGGAAATTACGGAGAAAATTTGCATAAAATTAATTCAAAGCTTCGTTTAGGGGAAAGCTTTGATATAATTGTGAAGCGCTTGAAGGTAGCACAAAGGCAAGCTACCTTATATTGCATTGACGGTTTTGTTAAAGATGAAATGCTTGAAAAACTGATGGAGTATTTAACAAAGCTTACCGAAAGTGACATGAAAAACATAAGTGATGCTGACGAGTTTACAGACAGTTATATTACTTATATTGAGTCGAGCACAGAAAATGATCTTGAAAAATTTACAACTTTTATCCTTTCGGGTGCAGTCGGACTTATTGTTAACGGCTTTTCAAAAGCCATAATTATCGACTGCAGAACTTATCCTGCAAGAAATGTTCAGGAGCCTGAATCTGATAAGGTGTTAAGAGGCTCACATGAAGGTTTTGTTGAAACTGTAATCTTCAATACTGCACTTATAAGAAGAAAGATTAGAAATCCACTTTTAACAATGAAATCATATCAGATCGGTACTGAATCAAAAACTGATATTGTTGTTTGTTATCTTGAAGATGTGGTTAACAGAAATCAGCTTGATGTTCTAACTAAAAAGCTGAGTTCAATTGATGTAAAATGCCTGTCAATGAGCCAGGAGAGCTTAAAAGAATGTCTTATACCCGGTCAATCCTGGAATCCTTTTCCGAGAGTCAGATACACAGAAAGACCTGATGCTGCTGCTGCATGTATTTATGATGGAAATATAATTGTTCTGACTGACGGATCACCCTCCGCAATGATAATACCAACGGGCATATTTGATTTTATACAGGATATCAACGATTTTTATTTTCCTCCTATAATCGGTACTTTTCTGAGAATAATCAGAACAATGGTGTTTGCTTTATCAATGATTTTAATCCCTGCCTGGTACCTTATAACAGAGTATCATGTTCATCTGCCTGATTTTTTGAAATTTATGCTTATTGAAGAGCCGAATACAGTACCTATAATTGCGCAGCTTCTGATTGTTGAATTCGTAATCGATACACTAAGACTTGCATCACTGAACACACCCAGTGCATTAAGCAGTTCATTCAGTGTTGTCGGTGCATTGGTACTTGGAGAATTCGCTGTTAGATCGGGTTGGTTTGTAGCTGAGGTCGTTTTGTTTATGGCGTTTGTTGCAATATCTAATTTTACTCAGCCGAGCTTTGAATTAGGGTATGCAATTAAAATTTTCAGAACACTGATTCTTATACTATGCGGCTTATTTAAAATTTGGGGATTTATTGGCGGATTGGTATTAGTTATGGTTATAATCGCTTCAACAAAAACACTTGACGGCCATACCTATCTTTATCCTATAGTTCCGTTTAACAAGAAGGCTTTAAAAAGCTTATTATTCAGAAGTAATATAAAATTTAAATATAACAAATAAAATTGCCCCTTCTGTTTAACGCTCAAGCGCTATACAGAAGGGGATTTGGTTTATTAAAGTTTAAAGTCATCTTCACTGTAATCGATTTTCAGAAGAATCTTTTCAGGGACACGTTTCAGGGGATCGTATTTATAATGTCTGCATTTTGAGTCTGGCTCAACAATGCCTTTCTTTTCGCATAAAACAGAGTCCTTGTCTTTTGGAGTACGGCCGTAAAAACAGCTGGAGCACTGCTTTGTGTATTTTTTATTGTCAATAATTTTTTGCTTCATTTTTTTCACCTTTAACATATGATTTATTTTAATTTTATCACAATGTAATTACTTTTTCAATTACTTTAGAATAAATGTAAGTACTTTTTTTAGTTTTCATGTCATAGACTATAATAAAAAGTTCAAAAGGAGCAAGACATGGAAAAATACTTATCATGGGAAAGCTATAATGATGCTGTAAGTCAGGTATCGCAAAAGCTTAAGGCTGTTCTTTTATCTGTAAAGCACAGCATTAAAGAAGAGTGCAGTGAAATAAGAATGCGAATGAATAAACCTGTAGTTCTTGTCTGTAAAAACAAAAGCATGTATCTGCATCCTGACTGTTCAGTTGACGAAATTGCTGAAAAATTTTACATATGCACACACGATATGATATCTGACACATTTTCAAGAATGTGCAACTATTCAGTACATACACATTTGCCTGACATTCTGAATGGATTTATAACATTAAGCGGCGGTCACCGTGTAGGAGTTGTCGGTACAGCTGCAACTGATAAAAACGGCAATGTTTTATCAGTGAGAAATATAACCTCATTGAACATCAGAATAGCAAGAGAAATTCCCGGATGTAGTTCTGAGCTTTATAGCAAGATTTTTAAAAACAAGCTGCAAAGCGTAATAATTGCAGGTCCGCCTGCTTGCGGAAAAACAACGATTATGCGAGATCTCATTAAGCAGATTTCAGATACCGGTATCAGAGTCAGCGTTATCGATGAACGGCACGAGCTTTCATGTCAGCATAATAATAAATCATATAATCTTGGATTAAATTCTGACGTACTACTTGGTTATCCAAAAAAAGAATCGCTTAACATTGCACTAAGAACTATGTCACCTCAATTGATTGCAATTGATGAAGTAGTGAAAAAAGAGGAGATAGATGCGATAAAGGTTGCTTTAAATTGCGGAGTAAATTTAATAGCTACAATACATGCTTCAAGTTATGATGAAATTCTGAATAAGCATCAAATTGCAGACCTTATCAATACAAACTCATTTGATAGGCTGGTTTTACTAATGGGTCCTGATTCACCGGGAAAAATATCGGGAATATTTGATACAAGGGAGCTTCGGGATGAAATTATTAGGTGCAGGATTAATATGGGCATGTCTTGTTCTGACAGGGATTAATATATTTACAAGGCTAAAAAAAAGAGTTAATTTAATTCAGGGAATTTTGCTTATGATCGAATTCTTTTCATCGTGCATTAAATATCAGATGAAGCCGATTCATGAAATTATTTCTGAAATTAATACAAACACCGTATTGTATAACCTTGCGTTTATAACAGTATGCTCAGATCTACTCAATGAGGAAGTTGATTTCCCGGATGCCTGGTCTTTTGCTGTAAACAGTTCAAAAATATTACTGAAGAAAAATGAAAGAGTGAAACTTATAAGCTTTGGTAACTGTATAGGAAGAACAGATACAGATAGCCATGATGGAATAATTAAAATATACTATGATTTTTTTAAGGATGCTGAAATAAGAGCAAAGTATGAGTATGAAAAGTATTCAACTGTTGCAGTGACAGTGTGCTTTTTAAGTGGATTTGCATTATTTATATTAATGTTATAGCGGAGGAAAAACATGGACATTGATGTAATTTTTAAAATAGCGGGTGTTGGAATAGTAACAGCGATTCTGAATCAGATTCTCACGCGCTCTGATAAAGGTGAATACTCAATGATAATTACCCTGACAGGAATTGTAATTGTATTCTTAATGATTATACCTCAAATCAAAGAGCTTTTTGATGCAGTGCAGGATTTTATTGATTTATAATTATGTACAGAATCTTTATTTTAGCTGTAGTTTATTCGATTATAAGTGTTTTCTTAAAAAGCAACATCAAAGAGTATGACCTGATATTCAAGCTGGGCGGCGGTGCAATTATTTTGCTATTAATAATAAATGAAGCATCGACGCATATTAAATACTTAATTGATGATTTAAATTTTTTCAGTGAACAAAGTCAAATTATTCAGTCGCTGGTTAAATGTGCAGCAATTACAATTGCAACAAAGCTATGCGCAGATATATGTAAAGAAAGCGGAAATTTATTTCTTGAGTCTATTGTTGAGCTTGGAGGAAGGATAATGCTTTTTGTGATTATTGTACCTTATATTACAAAAATATTTGAGATTGCATTTTCTTTTGCTGGCTGAAATGAAAAAAATTATATTTTTAGTTTTAGTTATAGGTTTAATTCCAAACTTTCTTATTATTGCTTATGCAGACAATACATATAATGAAGAATACTTTTCTGAAAGCTTGTTTTCAAAATTAGATAGTTCTACTGTTGATGCACTTGATGAATTGGGAATTGATAGTTTAGACGTCAATGATATATATAATGTGTCATTTTCAGAGATTATTAATTATTTTTCTGAGGATTTAAAGAGTAAATTCAGTTGTTGTATTGCCGATGCATCATTATTTCTTTGCATGATTTTAATAGCTTCTACAGTATGCACACTGCTTGATTCAAGAAACAGTGAAAACATTTTTTCTTTAATCACCACAATTTTTATAACGATAGTTGTGGTTCAGAAAATTAATCCGTTAATTAACATGCTCCTCACAGCCATGAAAACAAACGGGGATTTTATGCTGATATATATACCAATATTCACATTGCTGATTGCATTAAGCGGAAACCCCTCTGCAGGCATTACATATAATACCTTGACGCTGATTATCACTGAAGGAATCTCTTTATTTGTAAATTCTTTTGCAACCGGACTGATTGGATTGTTTTTTTCATTATCGGTTTCTTTTTCTGTTAATCCGTCAATTAATCTGAATAAATTCGTAAATTCAGTGAATAGAATTGTAGGATTGGTCCTCGGTTTTCTTGCTGGCGTTTTCAGCGCAATTTTATCAATTAAGGGTATTATGTCAGTTTCCATTGATTCGGTTTCTGTCAAAGGTATAAGATTTTTATTAAGCAGTCTGATTCCTATTGTCGGTTCAGCAATAAGCGATGCATATTCATCTCTTGTCGGAAGCATTAATCTGATTAAAGGCTCAGTTGCACTTGTGGGTATTCTTGTTTCTTTAATTATAAGTTTGCCTGCAATTTCAGAAGGATTGTTTTATTGTATTGCCTTTTCGTTTTTATCTGATGTTGCAGATTCCCTTAATTGTGGCAGTATATCATCAACATTTAAGATTTTTTATTCAGGCTTGAGAATTTTACTTCTTTTAAGTGTTTTTGAAATATTTATCCTGGTTATATCAACAGGTATAATGCTGTCATTGAGAGGAGGCATATGATTGCAGCAGGTTGAATTAATGTGTAAATCTGTTTGTGTTGTTTCGATATTCGGTGGTATACTTATGTATTTTTTGCCGAAAAACAGACTGAAATCAGTGTTCAAAACATTAACAGTGGTTTTGATAATTTATTCGGTTTTTACAGGTTTGTCAGGAGCGGACTTTGATATAGACACTGTGTTATCGGCATCGGAATCAGAGGGTCAGGAGTTACAGGAAATACCTGTAAGTTTAGTAATTGAACAAACAGAAGAAATAATTAAAAATGAAATCAACGATATTATGAAGGAAGCATATCCCGATTTTGATTGCAGAGCTGAATTGTGTGCTTCGGATTCAGAAGGGATAATAATTAACAAAATAGAAGTATATGGGATTTATAATGATGATGAAAAAAATGAAATTATCAAAAGAATAAATGAGTATGTAAAAAGTAAAATTAACATTGATTTTATCGGGTGATATCATGAATATAAAAATGCTGAACAATGATAAAATCAACAGCATGATTAATAAACTGAAAAGTGATAAAAAGAATTTACTGATTTTAGCAGTTGGAATTTTAGGAATGTTCTTAATATTGCTATCAGGAAGCAGTGATAATGATAAAAAAGAAAAATCTGATACAAGCTGCCAGTCATCAGATTTTTCATCCGTGACCGACATTACAGAAGATGTTGAAAACCTCTTGAAATCAATAAAAGGAGCAGGGAAAACCAAGGTGATGATAACATTTGAAGCATCTGAAGAAACCGTTTATGCAACGGATACGGAAGAAAAAAACAACAGCGATAATAATCAGATAAAGAAGAAGCATATAATTACAGAGAATGATAAAATCGAATCGGGCTTAAAGATTAAAACACTTTATCCGAAGGTTAGGGGAGTGGCGGTTGTTTGTGAAGGCGGCGATGACACTGTGGTTAAAGAAAAAATATATTCGTTGCTATCTGCTTTATTTGATATCAGCTATACTGATATAAGCGTGGCATCAATGGTTTAATTCGGAGGAGATTTTATGATAGTAAAAAAGCGACAGATTCTGACAGCAACACTTATTATTGCACTTCTTGCTGCGGTAACGGTAAATTGGTATTACAATAATTCTGACATTTCTAAGCAAGACATCACTACAACGTCGAATAATTCTGTAACACATAATCTTGGTGATTCTGTACTTGTGGCAGGAACAACCTTAAATGCAGAGGGTAGTTCTGATTCCTCAAATGAACAGTTATTTGCTGATGCCAAGATATCAAGAAAGAATTCTGAAGACAAAATCAAGGATTGTATTGATGATATTCTTGAAAGTGATAAGCTTACAGAAAAGGACAAAACGGACATCAATAAAAGCTTTGATGAATACATGAACGTTATTAAAACAACGTCAGATGCTGAGAATCTGATAAAAGCAAAAACCGGAAGAGATTGTATTGTTATAATTAATCAAGGTAACTGTCAGGTTATTGTGGAAAAAAATTCACTAAATGATGCCGTTATTCTGCAAATTACGGAAATAATTCAAAAAAATACAAATATTTTTGCAGAAAATTTAACAATAATTGAGTCAAAATAGTTGTAGGATTTAAAATTTGTGCTATAATATACATAAATGTAATATAATCGATAACTATGTATATTTGTCTATGCATACAGGAAGGAAAATAAAAATGACAAGACATGAATCAAGAGAATTGGCTTTTATACTAATATTTGAAAAATGCTTTCAGGAAGATGCAACCATAGTTGAGCTTATAGAAAGTGCACTGGAATTGGAATTGTTTCCGCAGAACGCTTTTGCTGAAGAACTTGCAAGAAGGGTTTATGACAATCTTGAAGAGATTGATAAAACAATCGATGAAAACCTTGTGGGATGGTCTGCAAAAAGAATTTCAAAAGTAAGCAGAGCAATTATGAGACTTTCCGTATGTGAGCTTCTTTACAGTGAAGATGTTCCTGTTGGGGTTGCTATCAACGAAGCTGTTGAAATTACAAAAAAGTACGGCACAACTGAGGACGCATCGTACATCAACGGTGTTCTTGGTTCTGTTGCAAAAAAACACAAATAATCCACGGAGCAACTGATTTCAGCTGCTCCTTAAAGTGTTTTAGGATATAGGTTTATCAGAAGGAGTACTTAGTTATAATGTCGTCAGTGTTGAAGGTTTCACAAATTAATACATACATCAAATCCTTGATAGACGGAGATATAAATTTAAAAAATATATATGTTATCGGTGAAATATCAAATTTTACAAATCATTACAGAACCGGTCATTTGTATTTTACACTTAAGGACGAAATCGGTGCAATCAAGTCCGTTATGTTCAGAACCGCTGCTTCAAGACTTAGGTTTGAACCACAGAATGGTATGAAGGTTCTTGTCAGATGCAGTTTATCTGTTTATGAGCGCGACGGAACATATCAGCTTTATTGTGACGATATGCAGCCTGACGGAATTGGTGAGTTGACTGTTGCTTTTGAACAACTTAAGGAGAAGCTTTCGACTGAAGGGCTTTTTGATTCTGATAAGAAAAAAGCCTTACCTGAATACCCTCAGCGAATCGGTATTGTTACTTCTCCCACCGGTGCTGCATTGCAGGACATTATTAATGTAACTTCAAGAAGATTTCCATCTGCTGAGCTTATTCTTGCGCCTGTTCAGGTACAGGGTGATTCTGCTGCCGCTCAAATCAGCGAAGCAATTGATGAATTTAACAGAAAAAATGCTGCTGATGTTCTTATTGTTGGCAGAGGCGGAGGCTCAATTGAAGATTTATGGGCTTTTAACGAAGAAATTGTAGCCCGTGCTATTTATAACAGTAAAATTCCTGTTATCTCTGCAGTTGGTCACGAAACAGATTTTACCATTTCTGACTATGTTGCTGATATGAGAGCCCCGACTCCTTCGGCTGCTGCTGAAATTGCTGTTCCGGATTACCGTGAAGTGCTCTATGCAGCTGACAAAACACTTGATTCCATTTATGACGGAGTTGAACGCATTATAAATTCATATCTGATAGATTTGTCAAGGTTTGAAAACAAGATACTTAGCTGCGGTCCGCTTAAAACTCTTATGCTTTATTCTCAGTGCGTTATCGCTTGTGACAATAAAATAAGAAATACTATGAAAAACAAGCTAGATTTTTATCAGAATGCTTTGACGCATTATACATCTTCAATTGAGGCCACAAATCCTTTAAAGGTTCTTTTAAGAGGATATGCAATAATTGAAAACGATGCTTCAATGCCTGTTAAAAGTGTGGAAAGTCTTAAAGTTGATGATGAAATTAAAATAAAGCTGCACGACGGTGAAGTTTTTTGTACCGTTAGTGAAATTAATAATGAAAACAGTTTAACCTCTAACGTTTAACATTGAAAGGAAACGCCATGGAAATGTATACACTTGATACCGCAATGATAAGGCTTAAGGAAATTTCCGAAGCTCTCGAGAGCGGTGAATATGATTTGGAAATGTCAATGAAGCTTTATGAAGAAGGCGTAAGAATTATTGCTTTCTGCAATAAAACTCTTTCAGCAGCAAAACAAAAAATTACTGAATTATCTGAACTTACCACTGAGGATGAGATTGATGAATAATAACTATACAATTAATGATTACGTTGATATTATTAATAAATCGATTGACCGATATATCCCGGAATGTGAATTTGGTGAAGAAATTGTACATAACGCAATGAAGTACAGTCTTTCAGTCGGCGGAAAGAGAATCAGGCCATTGCTTGTTCTTGAATTCTGCCGAATCTGTGGAGGAAATGTAAAAAAAGCAATTCCTTTTGCAGTCGCTCTCGAAATGATACACACATATTCTCTCATTCATGATGACTTGCCTTGTATGGATGACGATGATATGAGAAGGGGAATGCCTTCGTGTCATATCAAATTCGGTGAAGAGTACGCTCTTCTTGCTGGTGACGGTCTTCTTACAAGAGCCTTTGGTGTTATAGCTGATTCTGAAATTGCTCAGCAGAAGCCTTCAGTTGCAATTAAAGCAATCAGTGCACTTTCACGCTTATCAGGTGTTAACGGAATGATTGGCGGTCAGGTAATCGATCTTGTAAATGAAAACAGAAACGCTTGCCTTGAAACACTTGAAAAAATGGATTCACTGAAAACCGGTGCACTTATAAGATGTGCAGCATATCTTGGCGCAGTGTGTGCGGGTGCTGACGAACACCTTTTAAATGCTGCCGATATCTATTCTTCTAAAATCGGCCATGCGTTTCAGATCGTTGACGACATACTTGATGTTGTTGGTGATGTTGAAAGCCTTGGTAAACCGATTGGCAGTGACAAAGAAAGCGGAAAATCCACATATGTTTCTCTGCTTGGTCTGGAAGAATCTAAGAAGTACGCTGAACAGCTGACAAAGGAAGCAGTTGAAGCTCTTGAAGCTTTTGATGAAGACAGCTCCTTCCTCAGAGAGTTAGCTTATGAGCTTATTGCCAGAAACAACTGAAAGAGAAGATAGCTATGAATTATGAACTTCTTTCACAAATCCGGTGCCCCGATGATCTGAAAAGTTTTAATTTATCTCAGCTTGAAAAGTTATCTGAAGAAATAAGAATCAAGCTTATTGAAACTGTTTCAAAAAACGGCGGACACCTTGCTTCAAATCTTGGTGCTGTTGAGCTTACCATTGCAATGCACAAGGTGTTTAATTCACCTGAGGATCAGATTGTATTTGATGTTGGTCATCAGTGCTATACCCATAAGCTGCTTACGGGAAGATATAACAGCTTTGATACCATCAGAATAAGGGGAGGACTTTCAGGCTTTTGCAGACCAAGTGAAAGTGAACATGATATTTTTTATTCAGGCCACAGCGGAACGTCTGTTTCGTCAGGTCTTGGTCTTGCTGCAGCAAAATCAATCAGAAATGATAAACATCATGTTGTGTCTGTTATCGGCGACGGCTCCTTCACGGGCGGAATGGTTTATGAAGCACTTAACAACGGCGGCAGAAGCAAAGTGCGTCAGATTATTGTTTTAAACGATAATAAAATGTCAATTTCAGAAAATGTCGGCTCCTTTGCGAAGTATCTTGCTGAAATAAGAGCTAAGCCTGAATATCTTACATTTAAATCAAAAACTGAAAATGCTTTGGGTAAAATTCCCTTCGGTAAAAAAATTGCTGTTGAGTTATACAAGCTTAAAACTGAAATCAAGAACAGATTATATACACAAAGCACCTTCTTTGAAGATCTCGGGTACCGTTATATGGGACCCATTGACGGTCATGATATAGAACAGCTTTGTAACGCCTTTGAAAGCGCGAAAAAAATTAACGGACCTGTACTTCTTCATGTTATTACCGTAAAAGGTAAGGGGTATGAGCACGCTGAAAAGTTCCCGAGCGTCTTTCACGGCATTTCAAAATTTGATGTTGATACAGGTGAAGCTGCATCAGGTACTGACAGCTTTTCTGAAAAATTCGGTGAGTATCTATGTGCTCACGCAGAAAAAGATGATAGTATCTGCGCAATCACCGCCGCAATGAAGCTTGGAACCGGCTTGCAGAAATTCAGTGATGAATTTCCAGAAAGATTCTTTGATGTCGGAATTGCCGAAGAGCATGCGGTAACCTTTGCATCAGGTCTTGCAAAAAACGGAATGAAGCCGATATATGCTGTTTATTCAACCTTCCTTCAAAGATGTTATGATCAGATTATTCATGATGTTTCCTTGCAGAAGATTAAGCTTATTTTTGCTATTGACAGAGCAGGCTTTGTCGGTGAAGACGGTGAAACACATCACGGCATTTTCGATGTATCCTTCTTAAACACCGTTCCTGAGCTTAAAATTTATTCACCTTGCTGCTATCGTTCACTTTGCGCCGACATAAATAACGCTCTTTATGCCGATGAGTATTCTGTTGCAATCAGATATCCAAGAGGAAAGCCGTCGGATAATATTTCTAAACTAAGATATGATAGTATTGAATATTCTGAATACGGAAACAGCGAAAGCAAAAAACTCATTGTTACCTACGGTAAGATTACAAGTGAAGCCATTGAGGCTGTTGATGCTTTAACTTTAAAGGGTATTGACATATCCTTGATTTCTTTAAATCAAATTAAACCGATTCCTGAAGCTGTGATTGAAACAATCTTCACGAATAAAAATTCTGTATGGTTTTTTGAAGAAGGTCAGCGCAGCGGCGGTGTTGGTGAAAAGCTTGCATCGGTTTTACTTGAAAATGGCTATTCAGGCAAATATAATCTCACGGCAGTAAACGATAAATTTGTTGAGCAGGCTCATGTTGATGAACTACTTGGCATTTATAATCTCAGTAAAGATAAAATAATTAGTGTTATAAGCGGGGAAAAGTAAGTGATAGAAAAAATCAGACTTGATGTAGCATTACATGAACGCGGATTTGTTGACAGCCGCGAAAAAGCAAAGGCTCTCATTATGGCAGGTCTTGTTTATGTCAATGGCAATAAACAGACTAAAGCGGGGCTTTCAGTAAAAGAAGGTGACTGCATTGAACTGCGCGGAGAAAAGATGCCATATGTCAGCAGAGGCGGTTATAAGCTTGCAAAAGCAGTTTATGAATTCGGACTAAAGCTTGATGGCTGCATCTGTATGGATATTGGCGCTTCTACCGGAGGCTTTACAGATTGCATGCTGATTAACGGTGCTGAAAAGGTATATTCAATTGACGTCGGATACGGTCAGCTTGCATGGAAGCTTCGCCAGGACACAAGAGTAGTTAACCTTGAGAGGACTAACTTCAGATATGTAACACGTGAGCAGGTACCCGATGAAATTGATTTTGCCAGCGTTGATGTGTCTTTCATTTCTCTTAAGCTGATAATTCCTACGATGAGAGAACTGTTAAAAGACGGCGGCAAAGCAGTTTGTCTTATTAAGCCGCAGTTTGAAGCAGGACGTGAAAAAGTTGGAAAAAACGGAGTTGTCCGTGAACTGAGCACTCATATTGAGGTGGTTAAAGCAATATATGATTTTGTTCTTGATAACGGCTTTTCAGTGCTCAATCTTGATTTTTCACCTATCAAAGGTCCTCAGGGCAACATTGAATATCTGATTTTCATTGAAAAAAATGATGATGAGATGTCTCATCTCGACAGAAGTGTCGATGAAATTGTTTATGGTTCACATGAAATTCTGAATCGGGGTGAAGACAAATGATTGTTGCCGTTCACGTTAATATCACAAGAAAAAACGCACATGACGTTACAATTAATGTTTGTGAAGAGCTGAAAAAACTCAATGTTGACATTCTTATGCCGATTGAAATTAAAGATAATTTCGATATTGACTATGTCAGATTTATCCCTGCATCTGAATGTGTAAAGGAATGTGATATTCTTATATCAATCGGGGGCGACGGAACAATTATTCATTCTGCGATTGATGCAGTTGAATATGACAAGCCTGTTCTTGGCATTAATGCCGGGAGACTTGGATTTCTTGCCGGCCTTGAAAAAGAAGAGCTGCAGCTGCTGAAAAACCTGATTGATCACAAATACACAGTTGATAACCGTATGAGATTGTCCGTAAAATATTACGAGAATGACATTTTGAAGGGTGAATATTCCTGCCTTAATGATGTTGTACTCGCAAGAGGAACAACCCTTCGTTTATGCGAAATTGAAGCAAGAAACAATGGAAAGTTAATTTTTGATTATCTTGCAGACGGCTTGATTATTGCAACACCAACGGGCTCTACGGCATATTCATTGTCCTCCGGAGGCCCCGTTGTTGATACAGGTGTTGAAAGCCTGATACTTACGCCTATCTGCAACCACTCACTGTTTTCTCGCTCAATGATTTTTAAGCCGGATTCATTAATTGAGCTCACTGTTAAAAACCATGAGAACAGCTCACCGCTTTTCAGCTGTGACGGTGAGGAGGGGATACAGATGAGTGAAGGAAGTAAGCTTGTAATATCAAGATCTGACAGATGTTCTAAAATTATCAGAATAAAATCTGACAGCTTTACAGATATATTATCCCATAAATTAATTGAGAGATACGGATATATGCAAGGAGAATAAAAAAATGAAGAAGAACAGACATGAAGCTATAATTAGTCTTATTGAAAAGGAAGATATCGGAACACAGGATGAATTGATGCAAAAGCTTAATGAGCTTGGCTTCAAGGTAACACAGGCAACAGTTTCAAGGGATATAAAAAGCTTGAAGCTTATTAAAACTCCAGTAAGAAGCGGTCAATATAAGTATTCCTTTGTTCAGAATGATAGTCAGGACTATTCAGTTAAATATTATTCAATACTATCTCATTCCGTAACAAGTGTGAACTATGCAGGAAACATGGCAGTAATTAAATGCTTTTCCGGCATGGCTCAGGCTGCTTGTGCAGCTGTCGATAGCCTTGACATTGAAAATGTTATCGGTACTCTTGCCGGTGACGACACTATTTTTGTTCTTTGTAAGGACGAAAGCAGTGCTTTTGAGCTTATGGGTAAGCTTGAAAAAATTGTCAGTGATAACAAGTAATTTTTTAAAATTATCAAGAAGAAAGGAGACCGGCGAATGTTATCAAGTCTGATAATTGAAAATATTGCTGTTATTGAGCATGCTGAGATCCTTTTTGATAATGGACTTAACATTCTGACAGGTGAAACCGGCGCAGGCAAATCAATCGTTATCGATGCCATAAATGCCATTCTTGGCGAAAGAACGTCAAGGGATATAGTAAGAAGCGGATGCGACAAAGGAAAGGTTACTGCCTGCTTTGATAATGTTTCTGATATAGTTGCGTCTTTGCTTTCAGAATCCGATATTGAATGTGATGACAGAACTGTAATTATTCAAAGAGTAATTTCCTCGGACGGAAGGGGGAATTGCAGAATTAACGGTTGTCCCGTAACGGTTTCAATGCTTAAAGAAATCGGAAGAAATCTCATCACTATATGCGGGCAGCACGACAGTCAGTTTTTGCTTTTAAAAGAGCATCATTTGTCTTTTATTGATAATATTGCTGATACACACAAACTAATATCTGATTACAAGGATACTTTTTCTGAATTAAAAAGAGCGAATAAGGAGCTTCGTAAGCTTCTTAAAAATGAAGATGAAAAGGAAAGACGGCTTGAGTTTTTAAAATATCAGATTGATGAGCTCAGAAATGCTGAATTGAAAATCGGAGAAAGAGATAAGCTGACTCTTGAAAAGAAAAAAATTCAGGCAAAAGAAAAAATAGCAACTGCTCTTAATAATGCTCAATTATTGTTAAACGGTGACGACATGACAAGGGGCATTTCTGATTCTGTACTCAATCTTATTGATTGTATTGATACAATTTCAGAATACGAACCTGGGTTTTCGTCTTATACTGAAGTGTTGGATAATCTTCTTTATTCACTGAACGATATACGGGCCGATATTTCCGGAATCATCAATAGCAGTGAGCAGTCATATGATGATATTGATTCTGTTGAAGAACGCCTCGACCAACTTTACAGACTTTCTAAGAAATACGGAAGCACCGAAGAAGAAATGCTTCAATACCTTGATAACATTTCTCAGGAATATGAAAGTATTTTATCGAGCGAAGAAAGATGTGAGCAGCTTTATGATGAAATAAGGATGTTGGAAGATAAATTGATCGATAAAGCAACGCGTTTATCTCAATGCAGAAAAGAGGCCGCTGTAAAGTTTGAAGCTGACATCAAAAAAGAATTGAATTATCTTGACATGCCGAATGCAGAATTTTTCGTTAGCTTCACAGACGGAAAAGCTGATGAAAACGGCTTTGATGATGTCGAATTTTTGTTTTCGGCAAATTCAGGTCAGAAACCAAAGCCTCTTCAGAAAATTGCTTCCGGTGGTGAGCTTTCAAGGGTTATGCTTGCAATTCGCTGTGTTCTGAGCGATAAGGACGCCCTTAGCACAATTATCTTTGATGAAATAGATACCGGTGTCAGCGGCAGAGCTGCACACAAAATCGCATATAAACTGAGCAGCTTATCTAAAAACAAGCAGATTCTGTGTGTAACGCATCTTGCGCAAATTGCAGCCTATGCCGATAATCATCTTTATATTGAAAAGAATTCAGACAGTGATTCTACATATACCGATGTTGCCACTCTTGACAATACAGGCAGAATTCGTGAAATTGCCCGTATAATCGGCGGTGATGTTGTGACTGAAAACACAATACAGTCAGCAAAAGAGCTGATATGCTTTGCTAAAAATGAAATAAATTAAAAAAGCTTCAGGTTATCTTGACTTTAAAGCAATAAAACAGTAGAATATATAGGAATTTTTTTGAAAGGACTGATACATATGAAAATATATGAGGAGCTTGTTGCAAGAGGTCTTATTGCACAGGTGACAGATGAAGAGGGGATTAGAGACCTTGTTAATAACGGAAAGGCAGTTTTTTATATCGGCTTTGACCCCACAGCTGATTCACTTCATGTTGGACATTTTATGGCACTTTGCCTTATGAAGAGATTACAGATGGCAGGTAATAAGCCTATTGCACTTATCGGGGGCGGTACTGCAATGATCGGTGACCCCTCCGGAAGAAGTGACATGCGACAGATGATGACAGTTGAAACAATTCAGCACAACTGTGAATGCTTCAAAAAGCAGATGAGCAAGTTTATTGATTTCTCAGAGGGTAAAGCTCTCATGGTTAATAACGCTGACTGGCTTCTTGACCTTAACTATGTTGATGTGCTTCGTGAGGTTGGTGCTTGCTTCTCGGTTAACCGTATGCTTGCTGCAGAATGCTATAAACAAAGAATGGAAAAGGGCCTTTCATTCCTTGAATTCAACTATATGATTATGCAGAGCTATGATTTCTATATGCTTTATCAGAAATATGGCTGTAATCTTCAGTTTGGCGGCGATGATCAGTGGAGCAATATGCTTGGCGGCACTGAGCTCATCAGAAGAAAGCTCGGCAAGGATGCAGGCGCTATGACCATTACTCTTCTTCTTAACTCAGAAGGTAAGAAGATGGGTAAAACTCAGAGTGGCGCTGTGTGGCTTGATCCGGAAAAAACAAGTCCCTACGAATTCTATCAGTATTGGAGAAATGTTGCTGATGCTGATGTTCTTAAGTGCATCAGAATGCTTACATTCCTTCCTCTTGAAGAAATTGATAAAATGAGTGATTGGGAAGGCAGCCAGCTTAACAGAGCTAAGGAAATTCTTGCATATGAGCTCACTAAGCTTGTTCACGGAGAAGAAGAAGCAAAGAAGGCTGATGATGCAGCGAAGGCACTTTTCGGCGGCGGTGTTAACACAGATAACATGCCGACAACCGTTCTTTCAAATGATGAGTTTACAGATGGCAGCATTTCACTCATCGACATGCTTCTCAAGGCTTCTATCATCAAGTCAAGAGGTGAGGGCAGAAGACTAATTGAGCAGGGCGGCGTTTCTGTTGACGATGAAAAAGCAAAAAGCTTTACTGATACAGTATCTCTTGATGCATTTTCAAAGGGTCATGTAATTGTTAAAAAGGGTAAAAAGGTATTCAATAAGTTTATTCTTGAATAATTTTATATTATAAGGAGGTAACACTGTGTCTGAAAATAAAATTAATAAAAAGATAGTTGTACCTTATTTCGCTTCATTCCTTTTCTTATTAGCCTCATATTTGTTTTACACAATTGTGCCTGTTTCAGATCTGGCAAACAGTGTTGAACATTCGGGTATGGATGCTGTTTACCTGTTAACATGTTCACCTGTGTTTGCGTTTCTGGCACTTTTAGCTTTAGCTCTCGCATTATTTATTGACCTGAAATATCTTGTGAAGCATCCAATGAAAATACTTTTAATTTCAGGCTTTTCGTTGCTTTGTGTATTTATTCTGGTAAGCGCAATATTCTCTGTAATTTTTGTTTCTTCTCAGTATAAATTAGGTTTTACCGCACCTATCAACGATACTGTCTATTTCTCATACAGCAAATTTATTCTTGCAAGTGTAATTCTGCAGACGATTTTTGCAGTTGTTTCACTTGTTTTATCGAAGGTTAGAAAATAAAAAACTCAAGCCTGAAGCATAACCCAAATTTAAAAATTCGAGGTGCAATATGAACTTCAAGGACAAAAAAATTTACACAATAGCAACAGCCCATCTTGATACAGTGTGGAATTGGGATTTTGAGCATGTAATCAATGTTTGTCTCAAGGATACACTCGAACAGAATTTTGCTTTGTTCGAAAAATATCCTGACTACCGCTTCAATTTTGAAGGCGCATACAGATATGAGCTTTTTGAGGAGTATTATCCCGAAAAGTTTGAACAGCTCAGAAAGTATATCGAACAAGGCAGATGGAATGTTACCGGCAGCGGCTATGAAAACGGTGATGTTAATGTTCCTTCACCGGAAAATCTTTTCAGAAACATGCTTTACGGTAATTTATATTTTGAAAAGAAGTTCGGCAAGAGAAGTAATGATATTTTTCTTCCTGACTGCTTTGGCTTTGGTTGGAGCTTACCTGCAATTGCAGAGCATGCGGGTCTTAAGGGCTTTTCAACACAAAAGCTGTCATGGGGCAGTTCTTATGGAATACCTTTTGATATTGGTCTTTGGTACGGCTCAAACGGTAAAGCAATTTTTGCTTCACTCGATGCCAAATCCTATTGCACAACCTTTAAAAGAGTAAGAGACAAGAGAGATCTTGTTTCTAAGCTTGAAAAGAATATCAAAGATTATGATTTGCCATGGACATATGCATACCATGGTGTGGGTGACGTTGGCGGAGCACCGAAAGAAGAATCCGTTAAAACTGTTTGCAACGAAATTGCAACAAACGATGCATCAGATGTTAAGGTTTTGTCTGCTTCACCAACAGAGTTTTTTGACGATCTTTCAAAGCTTTCACCGGAAGAAATCGCAAAGCTTCCCACATGGAACAATGAGCTTGTTATGACAGACCATGGTGTAGGTTCATACATTTCGAGAGCATTCAGCAAAAGATGCAACAGAAGAAACGAAGAAATTGCTGACATGGCTGAAAGAGCATCAGTTGCGGCTATGTCACTTGTTGGTACTGATTATCCTAAAGCAGAAATTGATAAGGGTTGGAAGCGTACAATTGCACATACCTTCCATGACGATATTACAGGCACTTCGGTTCAAAGAGTATATCAGCGTTCATGGAATGACTATATTCTCAGTGCTAATCAGCTTGCCAATGCATACGAAGGCTCAACCGCGGAAATCATCAGACAGCTCGATACATCATGGGTTACAGGTGTTCCTGTTGTTATTAATAACACAATCGAACAACCCAGAATGTCAATTGTAGATGTTGAAATTCCTTCAAACGGATATACTAATGTCAGGGTTTTCGATGTAAACGGAAAGGAGCTTCCCTCGCAGGTTAACTATGTTGACTCTTTAATTATGAAAATTACCGTTGCTGCATTTGTACCATCATTGGGCTATAAGGTTGTTAATGTTTTATACAGTAATGAACCCTGCACAGTAAACACCGGCCTCAGAATCGGCTCAAATGTAATCGAGAACTTCAAGTATCTTGTTTCTGTAGACAAAAACGGTAATATCTCATCAATTATTGATAAAACTCTCGGAGATGTTGAGCTGCTCAATAAGCCTATATGCTTTGAGTTGAATAAGTATAAGGGCGCAAAAGAGTATGCTGCATGGGAGCTCAGGTACAATGAAATCAAAAAATATCCTTGGGAATTTGCTGAAAAAGGCGTTTGCACAATTGAGGAAACCGGTCCTGTAAGAGTTACTCTTAAGGTTGTTCAGAAGTGCCACAAATCAACTTTTACATATTTTGTAAGCCTTGCTGCAGGCTGTCCTTGGGTTAGCGTTTACAATGAAGTTGAATGGCAGGAATTCCAGCGTGCTCTTCATAACGGATTCTCATTTACATGTAAAAATTCAGCTGCGACCTTTGACCTTGGTCTCGGAACAATCAAAAGAGGAGTGGCAAACAAAAAGCTTTATAGTGTACCTGCACAGAAATGGGTTGACATCACAAATAATGACGGCAGCTACGGTGTTTCTGTTTTCAGCGATTCAAAATACGGTTGGATCATGAAGGATGAGAAGACGCTTCGTCTTACTGTAATTCATTCACCAAAGAATTGGTACAGAGATGATAGTGTTCAAGGTATGCTTGAATTTGGTCACAACAGATACGGTTATGCAATTTATTCTCATAAAGGCAATGCCGGAACTGAAACTCAGCTTAATGCACGTTTCTTTGACCGTCCGTCAGCTGCATTTATTTCAGATAAGCACAAGGGCTCTCTTGGTTCCGAATATTCCTTCGGTTCAATCAGTCACAAAAATGTAATTCTCAGAGCAATGAAAAAGGCTGAAAAATCAGATGAAATTATTGTTCGTTTCAATGAAGGCAGCTATACAGATTCCAAGGCAGTTGAGTTTTATCTCGGTAATGGCATAGTAAGTGCCCGTGAAGTAAATGCTATGGAAGATGAGATTGGCGCAGCAGTTATCAGTGACGGCAAGCTTATTTTCGATATAGCACCTTATGAAGTTAAGAGCTTTGCTGTTAAGCTTGCTGATTGCAAAATTGCAGATAAAACAACAGTAACGCCTGTTGAACTTCCCTTTAATGCAGATGTTGTAACCTTCAACCATAACAGGAATTCTGCCGCTATACCCACCATCAACGTATCAATTCCCGGTGAAATATTCCCAAAGGAAATTGATTGCTGTGGCATTAATTTCAAAACAGGTGATATATGGGGAGACGGTAACAACGCTCTTATCTGTAGCGGCCAGTCAATTCCTGTAAGCGGAGAGAAGCTCTACATTGTTGCTGCAAGCTTGTATGGTGATAAAACCTATAATTTTACAGTTGGTGAAAATGAGGTGCCGGTAACAGTTCAGTCAATCAATGAAAGAATCGGCAAGTGGGATCTTTACGATCTTGCTGAAACCGCAAACATCAAAACTGATAAGTTAGCATGGGAGTGCACACATACTCATTCAGCAGATAAAGACAACGCCGCAAGTCAGTTGTACTTCTTTATGTATGAAATCAATGTCAGCGGAAGCAACACAGTAACACTGCCCGATGATAACGGACTCATTATTCTTGCTGCAAGCCAGAGTGATGATAAGTCATACATAAGGCTTAACTCAGCTCTTTATGACAGAATCAAGGAGCGTAAATTCACTTATAAGATGTCTGCAAAAGAAAAAAGAGCTTATAGAAGACATAAGATTCTTGAAAAGAAAACTCCAAATAAATCTTAATGTTAAAAGTCCCTGCAGGGTTTGCAGGGACTTTTTCGGAGGTAATCATGATAAAATCAAATTGCCATACTCATACCATATACTGTGACGGAAAAAATACTGCAAGGGAAATGACTGAAGCAGCTGTTGAAAAAGGCTTCGTAAGCCTTGGCTTTTCATGTCACAGCCCCATGATTTATGAAAATGACTGGGCAATAAAAAAAGAAAAGGTTGCAGATTACATAAAAGAAATATACAGTATAAAAGATGAATATAAGGATAAAATCGACATTCTTTGCGGAATAGAAGTTGACAGGGATTTCTGTGATGTAGAGCTCGACTCGTTTGAGTACAGTATTGGTTCTGTTCATCAATTCATAATTGACGGCACGGTTTATGAGTTGGATTATTCAGCTGAAAGATTACAAAAATGTGTCGATGAGTTATTCGGCGGTAGTGTGCTGAAAATGTGCAAGGCGTATTTTGAACTTGTCTCAGAATTTATCACATCACATAATTTTGATGTCGTCGGCCATATTGATCTGATAACAAAATTCAACGAACATGTGTCGATTATTGACGAATCTGATTCAGAGTACCAAAAATATGCTTTAAATGCAGTTGACGAGATACTGAAGCATAACAGGAATATACTTTTCGAAGTAAACACAGGTGCCATGTACCGTAAAGGCAACAAAAAGCCTTATCCCGCACCGTTTATTATGAAATACCTGTTTGATAATGGGGCAAAAATCACTGTAACTTCAGACTCGCACTGCACTGAAGCACTTGACTTTGCTTTTGAAGAGGTGTATGAATACTGCAAAAGCTTTGGTTTTAAGCACAGTTACATTTTAACGAGCAAAGGAAAAATACAAATAGAATTATAAATTGAGCACTGCAGGAATATTCTTTGCAGTGCTTATTTAATTGTATTGATTTTTTTTATTAAATGAGATATAATAAAATGATAAAAATTATTCGCTCGGAGGTTAATTATGAGTTTGAAAGAATTATGCTTTGAACTTGCAGCTGTTCCGTCAACAAGCGGACATGAATCAGAAATAACTCATAAAATTAAAGAATATCTTTCTGAATATATGACATGCAAAACAGACAGACTAGGCAATCTTATCGGCACAATGGGTAACGGTGATTGCCATGTGCTTCTTGACGCTCACATTGACCAGATCGGTCTTGTTGTACGTGGTATTGATGATAAGGGCTTTATTCTTGTTGATAAAGTAGGCGGTGTTGATTTAAGAGTGCTTACAGGATGTGAAGTTACAGTTCATGGAAATGAAGATATTTTTGGTGTAATCTGCTCAGTTCCTCCGCATTTGCAGTCAGGGGACAGTGAAAAGGAAAAGCTCGACCTTAAAACTATGGCTGTTGACATCGGTTATTCAAGAGAATCTGCACAGAAGCTTGTTTCGGTAGGTGACCGAATTACATTCCGTAATTCTCAGCATGAACTTCTTAACAAAAATATTTCATCTCAATCATTTGATAACAGGTCTTCTGTAGCCGCTATTTTAAGGGCACTTGAATTAACAAAGGGTATGCTTCAAAATCTTACGCTTACTGTTCTGTTTTCATCTCAGGAGGAAACAGGTTGTATCGGCGCAAAAACAGGTGCATTTCAGGCTATGCCGGATTATTCAATAGTTGTTGATGTCGGATTCGGTGATGACCCGTATACGGATAAATCGCAAACAATTGAGCTTGGTAAAGGCCCATCTGTCGGAATCAGCCCAACTCTTGACAGAGAAATGACCCTGGAGCTTGTAGAAATTGCAAGGAACAATAACATTCCCTATCAGCATGATGTTATGGGAGGCAGAACCGGCACAAATGCTGATTCCATAAACATTGCGGGCCCCGGTGTGAAAACTGCCTTGCTCTCAATTCCGTTAAGGTATATGCACACTGCAAATGAAATTATTAATCTCGAAGATATTGAATACACAGCAAAGCTTATTGCTGAATTTCTTTTGAAAAAGGAGGCAGAACACAATGCTTGAAACATTAAAAGAATTATGCCTTCTTAACGGTATTTCCGGCCGAGAAGAAAAAATCAGAGAATATATTATTTCCAAAATTCAAGGCAAATGCGAATATAAAATTGACCCTATCGGAAATGTCATTTGCTTCAAAAAAGGGCTTAATGAATCAAAAAACAAAGTAATGTTATCAGCACACATGGATGAAGTTGGCTTTATTGTTACCTATATATGCGAAAACGGCTTTCTCAAATTCACAACAGTCGGAGGTATCGACAGCAAGGTTGTTGCAGGCAGAACTGTTATTGTCGGCGACAAGGAAATTCCCGGTGTAATCGGCAATAAAGCGTTGCACCTTACTGAAGGCGACGAAGATAAAACTGCACCTAAGCTTAACAACTTATATATTGATATCGGTGCAAAGTCTAAAAAAGAAGCAGAAGAGTATGTATCTATAGGTGATGCGGTTTATTTTGATTCTGATTATGTTGAATTCGGTGGCCACAAGGTTAAGGCAAAAGCAATTGATGACCGCTTTGGGTGTGCCGTTATGCTCGATATGATAGATTCCGATTTATTGCATGACACTTATTTTGCTTTTCTTGTGCAGGAAGAGGTTGGATGCAGGGGAGCAGGTCCTGCTGTTTATTCTGTCAGACCTGATTATGCAATTGTTCTTGAAGCTACAACTGCAAGCGATATAGCAGGTGTAAGTGAAGAAAATCAGGTGTGCCGCCAGAACAAAGGCGCTGTTATTTCCTTTATGGACAGAAGCACTGTTTATAATTATAATATGTTCAGAAATGCGTTTAAAACGGCTGAGAAGCACGGTATTAATATTCAGGCAAAAACCACCGTTGCCGGTGGAAACGACGCCGGAACAATCCATAAAAGCTGCGAAGGGGCATATACTATTGCTGTTTCATTGCCGTGCAGATATATTCATTCGGGCACATCAGTTGCAGACACCCGTGATATGGAGTCATGCTTGAAGCTTACTCGCGTCCTTTCAGAGGAATACGCCAATGCTTAAGCTTTTAAACGAAGAAAATCTTGCTGACATACTTGATTTTTGCAAAGGCAGTATCCTCGGTACAAGAATCTCTTGCTATGCTTTATGTTACGGATTTGATAGAAATTTCCTCATGTTCTGGGGCTCATACAGTACACACGGTTTAACTTCAGTTATAGCTAAATTTTATGATGATGTAACAGTTTTATCTGATAAAATCTCTGACTTTTCAGAAATTTCAGAATTTTTATCTATCGTTGGGTATAATACCCTGACAACGAGTGAGAATAATGCCAAATTATTGAATCATGACGGTTATATTGTAAAAAAAGGTTTTATATATTCTTCTGATTCAACAGAAAAATGTCAATGTGATAACGCTTCTGAGTCTGATTTAAGAAATATATATAGCCTTATTTCGGCGGTTATCCCTGATTCATTTTCAGATACCGAAGAAGCTTTTATGGAGTTTAAATCAGATTATATATTCAGATATTATAAAGGCTTTGCAAATGCTGTTTGTATCCGTGACGGCGAAAATATTGCCGCTTGTGCATTGACTTCAGCACAAAGCAATAACAGTGTACTGTTGAGCGGAGTTGCATGTGATAATAAACTTAGAAAAACAGGCTATGGAAAAAGTGTTGTTCTCGGACTTACAAATCGGTTTTTAAGAGAGAATAAAAGTGTATATGTAATTGCGCTTAACGAAACTGCCGAAGGATTTTATAAGCACATAGGCTTCAAAGAAGTTGAAAAGATTGCATTTATTAACAGAAAGGTGTAAAAATGTTTAAATTTGATGAAAGAATAGAAGAATATTCAAAAAGAGCTTTATCTAAAGCTGAAAGTGAATTTCAAATTATAGATGATATTACAGAATATAATCAAAGAAAAATGTTAAAAGCATTTATCGACAATGGTGTTTCTGAAAACATTTTTGCAGAAAGCACAGGCTACGGATATAACGACAGAGGCCGAGAAATTATCGACCGTGTATTTGCGCAGGCAGTTGGCGCTGAGGATGCCATTGTAAGACATAATTTCACTTGCGGAACTCATACTCTTACAGTTGCTCTTTTCGGTATTCTCAGACCGGGAGATACAATGCTTTCAGTTTCAGGCAGACCCTATGATACAATTTTGCCTGTTATAGGCGTTGGCTCAACCGAAAACGAAAATATGGGCTCACTTAAAAATTATGGCATCAAGTACGAAGAGGCTTCACTTGATTCCGAAGGAAGGCTTGACTTTGATGCCATTGAGAAGAGACTTAATGAAAGTCCTGTTAAAATGGTTTATTTGCAGCGCTCAAGAGGATATAGCTTAAGACCAACCATTTCGGTTGCCGAAATAAAAAAAGTTGTTGATATAGCTCACAGGTTCAAAGGAACAATGGTTATGATTGATAACTGTTACGGCGAGTGGACCGAAAAAATTGAGCCTACAGATGTCGGCGCAGATCTTATCGCCGGCTCGTTAATTAAAAATCCCGGTGGCGGTATTGCCAAGACAGGCGGTTATATTGCAGGAAAAAAGGAATTTGTTGAGCTTTGCTCCTACAGAATGACAACGCCCGGACTCGGCAAGGAGGTCGGAGCCACTCTCGGTCAGAGCAGAGATTTGTTTCTCGGTATTTTTTCTGCACCTCATGTTGTGGGTGAAGCATTGAAAACGGCTGTATTCACAAGTGCAATCATGAAGGAAATGGGATTTGATTCAACACCGTCTATTCATGAATCACGCCATGACATAATTGAAGCTGTTAAGCTAGGAAGAAAAGAGCTGCTTATTGCTTTTTGTCAAGGTCTTCAGAAGGGCGCCCCCGTTGACTCATTTGTTACTCCGGAGCCTTGGGCAATGCCCGGATATGACAATGAAGTAATTATGGCTGCAGGTGCTTTTACCCTCGGCTCTTCAATTGAGCTTTCTGCAGATGCTCCATTGCGTGAGCCCTTTGCAGTATGGCTTCAGGGCGGACTGAATTTTCACAGCAGTAAGGTTGCAGTAATGTTTGCGGCACAGGAAGTATTGAAAGTTTTAGATAAAGAAGGTTAAATTTAACAATGTTCAACGGTTTTGATAAAGATGCTTTTGTGCTGTTAGAGCTTAATAAGTTCAATGACAGTAAGGAGTTTTATGAATCTGTAAAAGAAGATATCAAACAAAAGGCAATTATACCTATGCGTCTTCTTGCAGCTGACCTCGGCGAGGAAATGATGAAGATTGATGAAAAAATGAATCTGATTCCTACAAAGATGGTTTCACGGATTAGACGCGATACCCGCTTTTCTAAAAACAAGGACCTTTACAGAGCAAATGTATGGTGCATGTTCATGCGTGACAAGCATCAATGGAATTATCAACCGTGTATGTGGTTTGAATTTTTCCCCGAATGCTATAGCTACGGCGTTGGAATGTTCAGAACTGATGCAGCATATCTTGAATGCTTCAGGGAAACACTTAAAGATAATCAGAAATTATTCAAAAAAGCCTTGAAGTTTATAGAGCTTTCCGGTGCAGAATTGAATATTGAATGCTTTAAAAAGCCAAAGCCCGGAACAGAAGATATAAATAAAGAGCTTCAGATGTATTATAATTGCAGAAACTTTGCTTTTATTTGCTTTAACCGCGATATGAACAGGTTGGTTGACGGCTCTGTTAAAGAGGAGCTTATTTATGCTTACAGGGCATTTTCGCCGATGTATCAGTTTTTAATCAAGGTTACTGAAAAAATGTATGAGAAGGGTGATATATAATGCGTAATAAATTCCGTTATTCAGCATTAAAAAGCGGTACAGATATCAGAGGTACTGCTGCAGAAGGTGTTTCCGGCGAAGAAATACAACTTACAGATGAAGCTGTGTATGCTTTGACAACAGGATTTTGCAAATGGCTTAAAGAACTTGGATTCAAAAAGGGAGATAAAATCTCTGTTGGTCACGATTCAAGAATTTCTGCCGAAAGAATAAAAAGACAGGTTATCGGTGCACTTAATAATTCAGGTTATGAAGTATATGACTGCTCGTACGCTTCAACTCCGGCAATGTTTATGACCACTGTCGATCTCGATTGCATTGCAGCAGTTCAGATTACTGCAAGCCACCATCCCTTCAACAAAAACGGACTTAAGTTTTTCACCGCTGAAGGTGGTCTCAACTCTTCAGATATTGAAAAAATCATTGAATATGCCGATGAGCCAATTACCATATGGGATTATGAAGAAAAGGTGACAGCAATTGATTTCATGTCTGTTTATGCAAAAAGGCTTAGAGACATGATTTGCAGAGAAGTTAATGCTGAAGATTATGAAAAGCCTTTGAATGGTTATAAAATTATTGTTGATGCTGGCAACGGTGTCGGTGGCTTTTATGCAACAGATGTCCTTGAGCCCTTAGGCGCAGATATAAGCGGCAGCTGCTATCTTGAAAAAGACGGAATGTTCCCGAACCATACACCGAACCCTGAAAGCAAAGAAGCAATGCAATCTGTTTGCAAGGCTACAACTGATTCAAATGCAGATTTTGGTATCATTTTTGATACAGATGTCGACCGTGCAGGCTGTGTTGACGAAAACGGAAAAGAAATCAACAGAAACAGACTTGTGGCACTTGCTTCAATTATAGCACTTGAGGGTAACGATGGTGGCACAATAGTTACAGACAGTGTCACATCAACGGGTCTCACAAGGTTCATTAACGAAACACTCGGCGGCGTTCATTATAGATTTAAAAGAGGCTATAGAAATGTAATCAATGAGCAGTTAAGGCTGCAGCAGGAAGGGGTAAACTGTCCTCTTGCAATTGAAACCTCCGGTCATGCTGCTTTTGCCGAAAACTACTATCTTGATGACGGTGCATATCTCATCACTAAGATAATTATTAAAATGGCACAGATGGGTAAGGAGGGTAAGAAATTAGACTCTCTTATTGAATCACTTAAAGACCCGGCTGAAGAAAAAGAGATGCGTTTCAGAATTCTCAACGATAATTTCCGTGATTTCGGAAACAAGGTTATATCCGAGCTTGAAAAATATGCTGAAACAAAATCTGATTGGCGTATTGCTGAAGATAACCGTGAAGGAATAAGGGTATATTTTGATGATGAGGATAAGCAAGGCTGGTTCTTACTTCGTCTTAGTGTCCATGACCCTATAATGCCGCTGAATATTGAAAGCGATGTCAAAGGCGGAGTAAAGCTTATTGCCTCTGAATTATTCGGATTTCTTAAAAAAATGAATGAGCTTGAATTAGCCCCGCTTACAAACTTTTTAGATATATAAAGGAGTTATCTATGAATAAGAATAACAATTCCTGTTGTAGAAAAACCTCAATTGGCGGTCAGGCCCTTATTGAGGGAATCATGATGCAGAATCCTAACGGAAATGCTGCAGTTTCTGTAAGATGTCCCGACGGGCATATTGATACTGAAATTATCAAGGTTAAGCATATCAAGGATAAAATCAAATTTTTAGGTTGGCCGATGATAAGAGGTATTGTGAATTACGTTGAATCTATGATGTTCGGTTATAAATGTCTTATGATTTCTGCTGAAAAATCAGGCCTCGAAGACCTTGAGGAATCCGAAGAGAACATGTCAAAGCTTGATAAATGGCTCAATGACCACATAAATAAAAAGGTTATGGCAGTTTTAACGGGTATTGCTTCAGTAATTGGTGTGGGACTTGCGTTTTTATTGTTCTTCTATCTTCCTACTCTCGCTGTTGATTTTATCAATAAGCTTGCTGGAGGCACTCTCGATAACTTCAGAGCATTATTTGAAGGAATAATAAGAATGATAATTTTCGTGGCATATATTGCACTTGTGTCGTTAATGAAGGATATAAGAAGAACCTTTATGTATCACGGAGCTGAGCATAAAACAATTTTTTGTTACGAAAAAGGTCTTGAGCTTACAGTTGAAAATGTTAAAAAGCAATCAAGATTCCACCCGAGATGCGGTACAAGCTTCATTTTCGTTATTATTATTATCAGCGTAATCATATCATCTGCTATCTCTGTTGCTTTTCCTGAGCTGAGAGATCAGACAATAATATGGATGGCTATTAAGCTGCTTATTTTACCTGTTGTTACCGGCCTCAGCTATGAATTTATAAGATATGCGGGAAGACATGATAATCTTTTAGTAAGAATTCTTGCAGCACCCGGTTTATGGATGCAGAAGCTCACAACAAAAGAGCCTGATGACAGCATGATTGAGGTTGCTCTTGATGCCTTTCTGGCAGTTGTAGACGAAGTTACTGAGGATGATACAATTGATTCAAACTGATTTATTTTCTAAAATTAAAAATATTTTTTCTGAAAACGGAGTTGAAGATGCCTCTTTTGAAGCAGCTGCTTTAATCAGCTATTATACAGGAGTCAGCATTCCCCAAGTGAGAATTTCTGATTTCAGTAAAATTGATAAAGCAGTAGAAGAGCAGATTTATAATTCTGTCAACGAAAGAATCTCAGGCATACCCTTACAGTATGTAATAGGTGAATGGGATTTCATGGGCTACACATTTGAAGTAGGGGAAGGTGTTTTGATTCCCCGACCCGAAACTGAGCTTCTTTGTGAGTTCGTTATTGGCGCTGTTAAAGATATTGAAAGCCCCACCGTTTACGATTTATGCTCCGGTTCAGGATGTATTGGTATTTCGATCAAAAAAGAAATTCCTAATTGTGAAGTATATTTAGTTGAAAAAAGTAAGGATGCATTTGTGTATCTTGAAAAGAACCTGAATAATATTTGCGGTAACGCTTGTCCGGTTGCTATTAACGGAGATATTTTTGATGTTGATTCTTTCATTGGTTTACCGTTGGCCGATGTTATCGTAAGCAATCCTCCTTACATAAAAACAGAGGAGATGCCAAGGCTGCAAAAAGAGGTTCAACGTGAGCCTTCAATAGCTCTTGACGGTGGTGCTGACGGGTTAATATTTTACAGAGAAATAATCGCAAACTGGTCTCGTGTTTTAAAAAAAGACGGTATAATTGCATTTGAATGCGGTGAAGACCAAGCTGATGATATAGCTGAAATTTTTATCGAAAATAAATTTGACATAAGCATTAAGGAAGATTATAATCATATAAAAAGATTTGTAATCGGAAGGAGGAACATTCTGTGATTTTTGATTTGATATCTGACGGCTTTTCTATCGATCTTGTTATTAATTTTCTGTCCCGTATATTCATAATTATCTGTATTCTCCCGATTCATGAATTCGCACATGCTTATTCAGCTCACAAGCTTGGAGATGATACTGCAAGGCTATCGGGCAGAATGACTACAAATCCATTGGCACACATTGATCCTATAGGTGCATTGATGATTTTGCTTGCAGGCTTCGGCTATGCTAAGCCTGTGCCTGTTAATATCAGAAACTTCAAAACAGGGAAAAGAAAGCTTCATATGGCAATCGTTTCTCTTGCAGGACCGATATCAAACATCATGATGGCAACTGTTTTTCTGTTCCTTTTTAATATTGTATTTTATCTTTCTCCAGCAATATATGAGGATACATGGCAATATTATATCTGCTCATTTTTCTCATACACTGCTGTAATCAACATTTCTCTTGCTGTGTTCAATCTTTTGCCGATTCCTCCCCTTGATGGCTCGAGAATAATGAGTGCGGTTTTGCCGGACAAGTATTATTATAAGCTCATGCAGTATGAAAGATATATTGTGCTCATTATTTATGTTTTAATTTTCACAAGAGTTCTCAGCACTCCGATTTCATTATTATCAGGTGCTTTATACAATATAATTGACAGTGTCACTGCATTGCCGTTTCAACTTTTTATCTCTTAATTAAATTAACCATAACAGGTGAAATATGGAAAAAATACAATATAAGCTTGATGTGTTTGAAGGACCTATGGATCTTCTTTTACATCTGATAACAAAACATAAACTAAATATCAATGATATACCGATTTTTGAGCTTGTCGAACAGTATACCGATTATGTAAGACAGATGAAAGAAGCTGACATGGAAATCGCCAGCGACTTTCTTGAAATGGCTGCGAGACTTGTTTACATAAAATCTGTGTCACTTTTACCTGTGCATGACGAAGCTGAAGAACTGAAAAAAGAGCTTACAGGTGAGCTTCTTGAATACAGGGACTGTAAGATTATGGCCGAGAAGCTTTCTCATACCGCAAACGGTTTTGATTATTTCTGCCGTCAGATGATGGAAATTAAGAGTGATAAAAAGTATCAAAGGCAACATGACAGTAATTATTTAACAGGATATTATCTTGCAGCTGTGGGTAAAGGAAAACGCAAGCTGCCTCCGCCGATAGATGCTTTTTCAGCAATTGTTACAAGAAAAATTGTGTCTGTAAGCTCAAGAATCTCAGGAATTTTCAGAAAGCTTAAAATCGGTGTTGCAAATCGCTTCGGTGATTTTTTTCAGGATTCCCGTTCCCGCTCTGAGATGGTTGCAACATTTCTGGCAATTCTTGAGCTTATCAAGGCAAATAAAATAAATGTAAACGGCAGTGATGAGGATTCACTTGTAACACAAACGGGCGAGACCGTGAATCCCGATGAGATAATTTTAAGTTTCGGTGGTGAAAATTATGATGAATAGTCCGAATCTTCTTCCTATGCTGGAGGCTGTTCTTTTTGCAGCAGGGGAGCCGATTGAAATTTCAAGGCTTTCTCAGGCCCTTGATGTTGATATTGTAACTTTAGGTGAAGCACTTGAAATTTTAAAAGATAAGCATGACAACGATGAAAACTCAGGCCTTTGTTTATTAAGGCTCGACGATAAATATCAGCTTTGTACTAAGCAAGATTATGCTGATAACATCAGAAGCGTTATTGAAGTAAAGAAAAATGCTCCATTGTCACAGGCCGCATTTGAGGTTCTTGCAATTGTCGCATATAATCAGCCTGTTACCAAAGCTTTTATTGAACAGATAAGAGGTGTTGACTGTTCTGCTGTAATTTCAAATCTTTGCTTAAAATCTTTGATTGAAGAAAAAGGAAGGCTTGAATTGCCAGGCAGACCTTTGATTTACGGCACAACACCTGAATTTTTACGTTGTTTCTGCATTTCTTCACTTGATGAGCTTCCTGAATTACCTGACAATAAAGACAAAAATAATGAAAATCTTCAAACAGATTTAAACATAACTGTTGACGAAAATGAAATTTTAAGGTAACATATACTAAGGTCAAATTAAACGGAGGTGAAAGAGTGACAGGATTCCAAATTTTTCTGTGTGTAATTACAGGTATTATTGCTTTTTTTGTTCTCATTCTTTCAATTCCTGTAAAATTATCAATCGGCTATGATGACAAAATCAGATTGTCAGTTAAATATCTATTTGTTAAGATAAACATCTTACCGCTTGCTCAGAAACAAAAAAAGAAGAAGCCGGAAAAGACGAAAGAAAAAAAGCCTCCTAAGAAAAAACAGCCCAAACCTGAAGAAACCGAAAAGACAAAAAAGCCAAATCCGATAATCGAGATGGTAAAGGCTAACGGCTATGACGGTATGATGGTTGTAATCGGCAATCTCGGACGAATTCTTGCTTCCTACGGAGGAAAGCTTTTCAAAAGTGTCAGCTTTGACAGAATTGATCTTCGCATTTCAGTCGGAACAGGTGATTCCGCATCAACCGCAATAAAGTACGGTGAAGTATGTCAGCGTGTTTTCCCTGTAATGGGCTTCATTTGTTCGGAGCATCTTGTAAAAAAATACAATATTCAGGTTGAGCCGGATTTTTTAGCAAATAATAGTGAAGGCGAATTCTACTGTGATATAAACCTTTGCTTGAGGAAAATAATTAACTCAACCGTTTCAATGGTCTTCAGACTTCTTTTCGGTGTTGTTATTAAATTTATCACAGGCGCACAGAAAAAAACATCTGAAGTAAATAACGCAAATAATAAAACGAAATAATAACAGCAAATGAAAGGATGATATTTAATGTCAGAAAAAAGTGCAGGCGCAATTCTCACATCAACAATTGAAAAAATCCGTGAGCTTGTTGATACAAGCACAATAATCGGTGAAGCAATTTACGCAGAAGGCGGAACAACAATTATCCCCATTTCAAAGGTTACATATGGTTTTGCTTCCGGCGGAGCTGATTTCCCCTCAAAAGGTACTAAGGAGCTTTTTGGTGGCGGCGGGGGAGCAGGTGTTACAATTACTCCTGTTGCTTTCCTTGTAATCAATAATGGTGATGTTACTCTTAAGCATATTACCGCTTATGACAATGCTGCTGAAAGAGTTGTTAACCTCGTTCCTGAAATGTTTGATAAGGTTACAGGCCTTATGAACAAGGCTAAAAAGGATGCACCTGCTGCTGATACAGTTGATGCTGCTATCGAAGAACAGAAATAATTATTATTTTAATACAACCGCCTGCATATCATATAAATGGCAGGTGGTTGCTTTGTTAATTAAAAAATTTTTTATATGGATATTTTTAATTCCGACGTTAGTATTTGGTGCGCATGCGGCTTTTTCCGAACCATTGAGTGCTAGAAGCTTTGTTTTGATCAATGCAGAAACTAATGAGATTATTGCATCACATAATCATAATTTAAAGCTATCTATGGCAAGCACAACAAAAATTATGACAAGTCTTATTGCAATTGAATCCGGAAAAATGAATTGTGCAGTAACTTCAGAAAAGGATATCAATATTGAAGGAACAGCTATTGGAATTAAAAAAGGGGATTGCTTTTCTCTTGAAACACTTGTGTATGCAATGATGCTGGAATCAGGTAATGATGCCGCTGTTTTAACAGCTGAGTATCTTGCAGAAACAGAAGATTCTTTTTCTGAATTGATGAACAAAAAAGCTGATCGCATCGGCATGACTTCCACTAATTTTGAAACATCGTCAGGTCTTGACAGTGATGAGCACTACACAACCGCCTATGACATGGCGTTGCTGACTTCTTATGCTGTGAAAAATCCAGTATTTAAAAAAATCTGCTCTGCCAAAATCCATAGTGCGCGGCAGATTAAACCTGAAGTAAAGCTCACTTTCAGTAATCACAACAAACTTCTGAACAGCTACGACGGTGTATTCGGTGTTAAAACAGGATTTACAAGAAAAAGCGGTCGCTGCCTTGTAAGTGCGTGTGAGCGTAACGGTATAACTTTGATTGCTGTTACATTAAATGCACCTGATGACTGGAATGACCATACAAAACTATACGATTACGGATTTGCTCAGGTTAAAAGCAAAGAAATCAAAGCAGAAATCCCCGACAAAATCAAGGTGTACGGATCGGATAAGAATGAAATTACTTTAAAATGCACCTATGTTGGTCTGTCTGCATTCGCTGATGATAAAACAGACGTCAGAATCAGATTAAAGAAATTTCTGTATGCACCTATAGAAAAAAATCAGATTGTTGGATTTGTTGATATATATAATGATGGAGTATGTGTTAAATCTGTCGGGATATATGCTCGTGAGAGTGCTGAATTGGGCTGTTCATCATCAAAGCCAAATTTTGATTTTATATATAAGTTCAAACAGCTTTTTAAAAGCTGAGAAAGGAAACAAAAATGACAGACGGAAGAGTCAGGCTACAAAAATTCCTTGCTGAATGCGGCATTGCTTCAAGAAGAAAAAGTGAAGAGCTGATAGATTCAGGTAAGGTTAAGGTTAACGGAAGAATTGCATCAATCGGAGATAAAGTAAATCCTAAAAAGGATACTGTTACCGTTAACGGTAAAAAGGTTATTAAACAAAAAACATTAACATATGTTATGCTCCATAAACCCAGAGGTTTTATTACAACCATGAGTGACGAAATGGACAGAAAATGTGTCGCACAGCTTATAAAAGATGTACCCGGCAGAGTTTATCCTGTCGGACGTCTTGACAGAGATTCAGAGGGCATGCTACTTTTCACAAATGACGGTGAGTTTTCAAATGCCATGACTCATCCCACAAAGCATGTTCCTAAAACATACCGTGTCACAGTTCGTCCTTCCATAAGTGAAGAACAGCTCACAGCTCTTACAACAGGAGTTATAATCGATGACAGAAAAACTGCACCGGCAGAAGTCAGAGTAGTGACCAAAGAAGAAAACCGTGTAGTTCTTGAAATCATACTTTATGAGGGCAGGAACAGACAGATAAGAAAAATGTGTGAAGAAGTCGGCCTTGAGGTTGCAAGGCTCAAAAGAACAGCTATAGGCTCAATTAAGCTTGGTATGCTTAAGCAGGGAGCTTGGAGACACCTCAATGACGATGAGGTCAGAAAGCTTATGATCGCATCCGGTATGGATAGAAAGAAAAAGTAATATGGTTTTTTTTCAACATAATGAGATTAATGAAAGCACTGTAAAATTCAAAGCATTGGAAGACGATGTTGTATTAGGTGAGTGTACGCTTATTTTGAGCGATATTGCTGAGGTTACTGATGTGACATTTGACAATAACTCAATATATGTAGTTGAAGGCTTACTGAAGGCGGCATTTTATTTTGCAGGACTTCGCGGCATTTTTTGGGGAGTTTGCAAGGATGAAAGCATTGGTTTTGCACTCAGAAAATTAAACTTTGTTAAGTCCGAAAAAGGCTATGAAAATGACATTCCAACAATTCTTCAGGGAAGTTGCGGAAACTGTTCAAATAATAGCTGAATTTGTTTGACAAAACAGGCAAAACAATATATAATAGCTAAATAGTTATATTGCACAGTTAATCCTTGGTTCAAAGGATTTTTGGAGGATTTTTAACATGATCAGAAGTATGACAGGTTTCGGCAGAAGTCAGATGATAATTGACGGCATGAGTATTTCTGTTGAAATGAAAAGTGTTAACCACAGATATTTTGACTTTTCATCCCGTGTACCCAGAGCCTTCGGCTTTCTTGATGAAAAGCTTAAAACTTATATTCAGTCATTTGTCTCAAGAGGCAAGATGGAATGCTTTGTTCAGATTGAGGAGCTTGAAGAGACAGATTGCATTGTTTCTGTGAATCATTCACTTGCCGGTGGCTATATCAATGCACTTAATGAAATCGGCGAAAAATACGGCCTTAAAAACGACATAACCGTTTCTTCTGTTTCAAGATATCATGATATTTTTTCTGTTAATAAAAATGAAGCTGATGAAGAGCGTATATGGAATGCGGTTAAGGCTGTTACTGATTCTGCTCTTCAGAACTTTATTGCTATGAGAGAAAAGGAAGGCGAAAAGCTGAAAAAAGATATCCTTTCAAGATGTGATATAATACTCAGTAATGTTGAATTCATTGAAGAGCGTTCACCGCAGACTGTTATCGAGTATAATGCAAAGCTTCTTGAAAGAATGAGAACTGTTCTCGAAGATGTTCAGGTTGATGAGCAGCGTCTTCTCACTGAAGCTGCAATTTATGCAGATAAAATTGCAGTTGCTGAAGAAACTGTCAGACTCAGAAGCCATATCAGTCAGATGTATGAATTCATGGACAGTGAAATTGCGATAGGCAGAAAAATGGATTTCCTTGTTCAAGAATTTAACAGAGAAGCTAACACAATCGGTTCAAAGGCTCAAGACGTTGAAATTGCCCGCAAGGTTATTGATATTAAGGCTGAGATTGAAAAGATAAGGGAACAGATTCAAAATATTGAATAAACTATTCAGGTGAGTTAAATGAAATTAATAAATATCGGTTTTGGTAACATGATTAATGCACAGCGTCTTATTGCAATTGTAAGTCCTGATTCCGCTCCGATTAAAAGGATTATTCAGGAATGCAAAGAAAGAGGAACACTTATCGATGCTACTCAGGGCAGGCGTACAAGAGCTGTTATAATCATGGACAGCGACCACGTAATTCTTACTTATCTTCAGTGTGAAACTGTTGCAAACAGACTTGAATCCGACCTGAATGACATTAACACGGAGGATTGTTATAATGAATAATAATGGTTTTGTGGTTGTTGTATCTGCCCCTTCGGGTTGTGGAAAGGATACTGTAATTTCAGAAGTTCTTAAAAGGATGAAAGGTGAGGCAACACTTTCCGTTTCCATGACAACCAGAGCAATCCGTGACGGCGAGAAGGACGGAGTCAATTATTTTTATGTATCTCAGGAGCAGTTTTTCCGTCATATCAATGACGGTGATATGTTAGAATATACAAATTACGGCTCTAATTATTACGGCACACCCATTAAACCTGTTAAAGCACAGCTTGAACAGGGAAAAATTGTTATACTTATTATCGAAGTAGAGGGCGGAGGAAACGTAAAAAAAGCATTTCCTGACGCCGCTAAGATATTTATCGTACCGCCTTCAATGACTGAGCTTGAAAACAGACTTCGTTCACGCGCAACAGACTCAGACGAAGAAATTGAAAAGCGACTTGAAATCGCCAAAAGTGAGCTTATCAGAGCTTGTGAATACGATTATATCGTAGAAAATAATAACTTAAATAAAGCTGTTGACGATGTTCTTTCAATAATAAGAGCAGAGCAGCTTAAAATAGACAATATGAAAAATAAAATAAAAGAGGTAATGAACAATGCTTAATCCGGATTTAAGAGATTTACTCAAAGACAACACCAGTCGTTACTCACTCGTAACAGCAGTTGCTAAAAGAGCAAGAGTAGTTTCCGAAACACCTGAATTAAACGAGAAATGCGGAACAGAAAAGGCTGTTTCATACGCACTCGATGAATTCATTTCAGGTAAGCTTATCATCAGTGAGCCTGAAGAAATTAGAAACATATAAGTATACAAGGGATGTGAAATGATATGGAACAGGTTCTGGCTTTAGTGGCTGTTGAAAATGTTGCATATCATTTTGACATTTTATACGGATATATTGTTCCTGACGAATTAAAAGCAGCAATAAAAAAAGGCTCCAGGGTAATGGTTCCTTTTGGCAGGAGTAAAACGGCAAGAAGGCAAGGCATTGTATTTGATTTGTCAAATCACTTTGAAGCTGTCGGTTATAAAAGCATTTTATCTATAATAGATGATAAACCCTTTATCAACGAAGAAATGCTTTCTATTGCCTTTTTTCTCAAAGACAGAACATTCTGCACATACTATGAAGCTGTTAAGGTTCAGATTCCGTCAGGTATGAATTACAAAACTACAGCAAAATATTTTGCTGTCAACAAGGATTCCCACGATAATCTTACAGCTGACGAAAAACAGGTATACGAGCTTATGCTAGGCTTTGATGCTCCGGAAGAACAAAAGCTGATTTATTCTAAATTAGGCTTTACTGGTGAAGTCGATCTTATTGAAAGACTCTGCAAAAAGGGTTACGTAATCAAAACATTTGATGCTGTAAAAAAAATTGGAGATGCTACCAACAAATTCATTTCCCTTTGCGAGAATATAGTTTATTCTGACTTATCTGCTTTCAAGCTTACACCAAAGCAAAAAAGTGTAATAGAAACGTTAATGGATGTAGGCTCCTGCTCTTTGAAAGAAATATGTTATTTCTGCGGGATTACTTCTTCTGTTCTGAATTCACTTGCAAAAAAAGAGCTTGTTGATATTTACGACAAGCCTTTCTACAGAATACCTGAAAGTGTACTGTCTGAAAAAGCTTCACAAAATATAGAACTTACCGAAGAGCAAAAAGAAGCTTTTAACGGAATTTATAGTAATTACAAGAACGGAGGGGGAGTTAGTCTATTATACGGAATCACGGGAAGCGGAAAAACTTCGGTTTTTCTTAGTATGATTGATAAAGTGATAAAAGATGGAAGACAGGCAATTGTCATGGTTCCTGAAATCTCGCTCACTCCTCAGATGATGGCTGTATTCAAAGGTAGATTTGGCAGCGAGGTTGCAATTTTTCACAGCGCACTTTCTGTTGGTGAAAGGCGTGACGAATATAAAAGAGTTCGTGACGGCCATGTGAAAATTGTTGTGGGAACACGCTCTGCAGTGTTTGCTCCTTTTGATAATCTTGGTCTTATAGTTATTGACGAGGAACAGGAGCATACCTATAAATCCGAATCATCACCAAGATATTCCACAATTGATGTTGCTAAGTTCAGAGCTCTGAGGCACAACGCTCTTGTATTGCTATCATCGGCAACACCCTCTGTTGAGAGTTATTCACACGCTCTGAACGGAAAATACAGGCTTCACAAGTTAACCAAGCGTTACGGTGATGCCGTTTTACCTGAGGTTACTGTTGTTGACATGAAAAACGACAGAAAATCCGGCAATAAATTTAATATAAGCTCAGAATTAATTGAATTACTTGAAAACAATTTAAAAGAGAAAAAGCAATCAATTCTTCTCATTAACAGAAGGGGATATAATACCTTTGCAGCATGTGACAGCTGCGGAAATGTTATCAATTGTCCGTCATGCAGCATTTCAATGACTTATCATAGCGCTAACAACAGACTTATGTGTCATTATTGCGGATACTCAACACCGTTTATTAAAACCTGTCCTGAGTGCGGTAAAGATGATGTGCGATATGCAGGTTACGGAACGCAGAGAATTGAAAAAGAAATTGAACTGCTTTTACCTGATGCACGTGTTTTGAGAATGGATACTGATTCAGTTTCAACCAAGCATTCCTTCGAAAAATGTCTTATTGAGTTTGAAGATGGAAAGCATGACATTATGCTTGGTACTCAGATGGTTGCAAAGGGATTAAATTTTGAAAATGTTACGCTTGTTGGTGTTGTAAATGCCGACCAACAGTTGAACAATGATGACTTCAGAAGCCAGGAGAGAACCTTTGACCTTCTGACACAGGTTGTAGGCCGTTCGGGCAGAGGAAAAAACAAAGGAGTAGCTGTAATCCAGACGATCACGCCCGAAAACAGAGTCATACAGCTTTCACAAATGCAGGATTATGAAAGCTTTTATAAAAACGAAATCATAATAAGAAAAGCTATGATTTATCCTCCGTTTTGTGACCTTTGCAGCATTCAGTTTATATCAGAAAAAGATGTTGATGCACTCAATTGTTCAAGAATGTTTTTAGCTTCATTGGCTGAAAAAAATAGAAACGAATATAAAAATGAAAAAATTATTGTTCTCGGTCCGATGCCACCAAGAGTTTCAAAAATTAACAATAAATTCCGTTATCGCATTATAATAAAATGCAAAAACAGCAAGAATTTCAGAAAAATGATTTCAGAGCTGCTTATTGATTACGGAAAGAACAGAAAATATAACAAAGTTACTTTAACAGTGGATATGAATCCCGTAAATCTTATTTAAAAGAGGTGTTTTACCTATGGCTATCAGAAAAATTGTTACAGAAGAAGACAGCATTTTGAGAAAAACTAGCAGAAAAGTAGAGAATTTCAACGAAAGACTCTGGAATCTTCTTGATGATATGAAAGAAACCATGTATAAAGCTGAGGGTGTCGGCCTTGCTGCAGTTCAGGTAGGTATTCTTAAAAGAGTTGTTGTGATTGATGTCGGCGACGGGTTTATGGAGCTTATTAACCCGGAAATTATTGAGTTTTCAGGTGAAAACAAAGATGTTGAAGGTTGCCTTTCATTGCCAGGTAAGCAGGGCGTTACTATCAGACCTGATTATGTAAAGATTAAAGCTCAGAACCGCAACGGTGTATGGAGAAGATATGAAGGCAGCGGTCTTAAGGCAAGATGCTTCTGCCATGAAATTGACCACCTTGACGGCGTTCTTTATACAGATAAAGTACTTAAGGATATCACAGCAGAAGAATTCCGCAGATTTAATGAAGATAAATAACCGAAAGGAATGATAATATGCGTATCGTTTTTATGGGAACACCGGATTTTTCCGTGCCATGCCTGAAAGCACTTGCAGAATCAAAGCATGATGTTGTGGGTGTTTTCTGTCAGCCAGACAAGCCTGTCGGAAGAAAACAGATTATGACACCTCCCGACGTAAAGGTTGAGGCTTTAAAGCACGGATTTGAAATTTTTCAGCCTGTGAGCCTGAAAAACGGAAAAGGCGTTGAGATATTAAAGCAGTTGAATCCTGATTTGGTTGTTGTTGTAGCTTACGGAAAAATTCTTCCTGTTGATTTTCTGAATTATCCGAAATACGGATGTATTAATGTTCATGCTTCTATTTTGCCCAAATACCGCGGTGCTTCTCCTATACATCATGCAGTACTTAACGGTGATGAAATTACAGGAGTTACAGTTCAGCAAATGGACGAAGGTATTGACACAGGTGATATTTTAACGATTAAAGAATGCAGAATAGGAATAAATGATACAACAGAATATATGTATGAAGTTCTTGCTCCTTTAGGTGCTGAGGCTATGCTTGAAACAATTGAACTCATTGAAAAAGGTGCGCTTAAACTAACAAAGCAGGATGAATCAAAAGCAAGTCATGTTGGTCTTCTCACAAAAGAAATGAGTAAAATTGATTGGAGCTTATCCGCAAAGGAAATCCACAACAAAATCAGAGGCCTTTATTCCTGGCCGGGAGCTTTTACTACACTTAACGGAAAAATGCTGAAAATACATTCCAGTGTTATAAGCGATAAAACAGGTAATAATAATCCCGGTGAGATAATTGAAAGCTCAGGCTCTTTTGTTGTAAGCTGCGGCGATAATAAGTGCATTGAGCTCAAGGAAGTTCAGCTTGAAGGTAAAAAACGTATGTCAGCTGATGCCTTCCTTAACGGATATTCAGATATTAAAGGAACAATTCTTGGAAATTAAGGAGAGTCTATATGTATTGGTTTTATGACTATTATTATATAATTCTTGTTTTGCCTGCCGTAATCTTATCTATGATAGCTCAGGCGAACGTTAAAAGCACTTATAAAAAAATGTCTGCAGTGCAAAGCAGGCGCAATATTACAGGTGCTCAGGCTGCTATGAATGTACTTTCTCATGCAGGTCTCGGCAGCGCTGTCAGGATTGAATGTATCGGTGGAAATCTTTCTGACCACTATGACCCGAGAGCAAATGTTATAAGGCTTTCAAATACGGTTTATAACGGTACTTCAATTGCAAGCATCGGTGTTGCTTGCCACGAAGCAGGTCACGCCATACAGCATGCCCAGGCATATACACCTATCAAAATCAGAAATGCAATCTTACCCTTTGCAAATTTTGGCTCAAGTGCCGGTGTATTAATTGCAATTATTGGTTATTTTTTGGGCTATCAGTCTATTATTAACATTGGTATTATCCTGTTTTCTGCTGTTGTACTGTTTCAGCTTGTTACATTGCCTGTTGAATTCAATGCAAGCAGCAGAGCAATGAAGCTCATTTCAGAAAAGGGGCTTTTATATGAAGACGAATTACCAAAAGCTAAAAAAGTTTTAACTGCAGCTGCTATGACATATGTTGCTTCACTTCTTGTTTCAATCATGTCACTTCTCAGGCTGATTTTAAGAACGAACAGAAGAAAATAAAATATAAAAAGGATTATTTTAAAATGGCTAATGCAAGACAGGTCGCTTACGAAATTCTTTTAAAAACCGAAAAACAGGGTGCATATTCTAATATAATTCTTGACAGCACACTGTCAAAATGCAAACTTGACACAAGGGACAAATCTTTTGTGTCTGCTTTGTTTTATGGAGTTATTGAAAGAAAGTTGACAATTGACTATCAATTGCAAAAGCACCTGACAAAGCCATTGAAAAAACTGAAGCCCGACGTCCTAGTTTTACTCAGAACAGGAGCGTATCAGATTCTTTTTATGGATAAAATTCCTTCTTCAGCTGCGGTCAATGAAACTGTATCTCTTGCAAAGAAAAACGGATGCAGCTATGCTGCAGGTCTGATAAATGCAGTTTTGAGGAAGGTTGATAAAAACGGATTGATACTGCCTGATGAAACCGATATAGTAAAATATCTCAGTGTTAAATTTTCATGCCCTGAATGGCTTATAGAAAAGTGGTTGCTTGAATACGGAAAAGATGACACCGAAGGGCTTTTATTAGCGTCTATAGGCTCCCCTGATTGCTTTATACGAGTCAACACGACGAAAACATCTCAGGATAATCTTATTTCCGTATTTAATGATGAGGATGTCGGATACAAGGAAACCGATTATGAAAACATATTGACAATTGACCTTAAGGGTAAGGATATTGAAAAGCTAAAGTCATTTAAAGACGGTTTATTTCATGTTCAGGATTTATCATGTCAGCTTTGTGCAAAAGCTTTAAGATCAAGCGAGGGACAGACTATCTTTGATTTATGCTCTGCGCCGGGTGGTAAAGCTTACACAATTGCAGAAACCATGAATGACACAGGTGCTGTTTATTGCTTCGATATTCATAAAAACAGAGTTGAGCTTATTAATAACGGAGCAAAAAGACTCGGTCTCAAGTCAATTAAAGGAGCTGTGTCAGATGCTTCTGTTTTTAATCCTGAGCTTGGCTCAGCAGACAGAGTTTTGTGCGACGTACCTTGTTCAGGCCTTGGTATAATTCGCAGAAAACCTGAAATCAAATACAAAAATGAAGAAGAACTTTCAGGACTGCCTGATATTCAGCTTAAAATATTGAAAAACGGCTCACGTTATGTAAAAAAAGGCGGAATATTAGTATATTCAACCTGCACTTTGTCAAAAAGCGAAAATGAAAATGTGTGTGACAAGTTTTTAAATGATAAAAATGAATTTGAATCAATTGTCCCGTTACCTGAAATATATAACGATAAATATTTAACTCTGATGCCTCAAAAATGCGGCGGCGACGGCTTCTTTATTGCTGCTTTTAAAAGAAAAGGATAATTATATGAAAACAGACATTAAATCACTTAGTTTTACTGAACTTAAGAGTGAAATTGAATCTATCGGCGAAAAAAGCTTCAAAGCAGGTCAGATATATACCTGGCTTCATAAAAAAGGTGTAACTGACTTTGATGAAATGACAGATATATCAAAGGATCTTCGTGAAAAGCTCAAAAAAAGCTATGATATTTACAATTGCAGTATTGAAAAAAAATTAGTTTCAGTGTATGATGATACAGTTAAGTATTTATTCAGGCTTAATGACGGTGAGCTGATTGAATCCGTTGTGATGAAATATAAGTACGGATACACAATTTGTGTTTCAAGCCAGGTAGGATGTAAAATGGGCTGTACCTTCTGTGCATCAGGTATTGCCGGCTTTATTCGAAATTTGCAGCCGTCAGAAATTTTGTCACAGATTTATACTGCTCAGAGAGACCTTAATATCAGAATTTCCCACATTGTAATGATGGGCGTTGGTGAGCCGCTGGATAATTTTGATAATGTTATGAAGTTTCTTTCAATGATTTCTGACGAAAAGGGACTTAATATCGGCATGAGAAACATTTCTCTTTCCACTTGCGGCGTTGTTAGCGGTATTTATGAGCTTATGAATAAAAAGCTTCAGCTTACTTTGTCAGTGTCTTTACATGCACCCAATAATGAAATCAGAAGCAGAACAATGCCGATTAATAACAAATGGAATGTTGAAACCCTTCTCAAGGCATGCAGAGATTATACAGATTATACCTCCAGGCGCATTTCCTTTGAATATGCAATGATTAACGGAGTAAATGACAGTGATGAATGTGCACATGAACTTGGCAAGAAGCTTAAGGGTATGCTGTGTCATGTAAATCTTATACCTGTTAATTCGGTGAAGGAACGCAGTTACACCAAAAGCTGTGATAACAGAATAAAAGCCTTTATCAGAATACTTGAAAAATACGGAATAAATACTACAGTGCGCAGAACACTGGGTAGTGATATAAATGCATCCTGCGGACAGCTGAGACGCGGAGAAAAATAAACGATGAGGAGATGAATGCTGAATGAAAATTGTCGGAAATACCGATATCGGTAAAATTCGTTCAAAAAACGAAGACGGTTACAATTTCGGTCATTTTGATGATGGCACTTCATGGGCTGTAGTTTGCGACGGAATGGGTGGCATACACGGCGGTAAAATTGCAAGCTCAGTTGCAATCGATATGGTCAGTGAAAAAATTACAAAATGCTATAATAAGCTCATGCCCGTATCTTCTCTTGAAAATCTGCTTCTCTCAGCAATCACGACAGCAAATGTCACTGTTTATGACAGAGGCTCTGCCCAGCAGGACCTTAAAGGTATGGGTACAACAATTGTTGCGGCTGTTGTTAAGAACAACGAGGCCTGCATCGCTCACGTGGGTGACAGCAGAGCGTACATAATAAGCGGCGATACCATTTCTCAGGTTACAAAGGATCACTCACTTGTGCAGGAAATGCTCGATAAAGGGCAGATTACCAAACAAGAATTTGAAAATATGCCGATTAAAAACATAATAACAAGGGCAATGGGTATCGATGAAGAGATTGATATTGATTTCGACTATGTCTGTATAAATGAAGATGATGCTTTGATATTGTGTTCAGACGGTCTCAGCGGGCTTGTTGGCGAAGAAGAAATGCTCAGAATTTACCGTGAAACTGATTTTGACTCTCTTGCAGACAGATATATTGAAGAAGCCAACAAAAAAGGCGGTAAAGACAACATTACGGTAGTTGCAATGAAAGGTTAAGGTGTTATAGATGGAAAATTACGTTGGTAAACGATTGGACGGACGCTACGAAATTATGGAAATTATCGGCGTCGGCGGAATGGCAGTTGTATATAAGGCATTTGATAATATCGACCATAAAATTGTTGCAGTTAAAATTCTTAAAAACGAATTTCTTGAAAACGAAGAATTCAAACGCAGATTTAAAAACGAATCAAAGGCAATTGCTGTATTATCACATAAGAATATTGTTAAGGTTTATGATGTCAGCTACGGTGACATGCTTCAATACATAGTCATGGAGTATGTTGACGGCATATCACTTAAAGAATATGTTAATCAGCAGGGTACTGTTGACCCGAGAGAAGCAATTTATTTTGTGACTCAGATTCTTCGTGCTCTTCAGCACGCACATGATAAAGGTATTGTACACCGTGATATCAAGCCACAGAATATTATGCTCCAGTCTGACGGCACTATAAAAGTTACTGATTTCGGCATTGCAAGATTCAGCAGAAGTGAAACAAGAACAATGACTGACGGCGCAATCGGTTCTGTTCATTACATCAGTCCTGAACAAGCAAAGGGCAGTGTTACAGATGCTAAAACAGACCTCTATTCTGTTGGCGTTATGATGTATGAAATGTTAACAGGAAGCCTTCCCTTCCAGTCCGATAATGCTGTTTCAGTAGCTCTTATGCAGCTTCAGAATGATCCTGTTATGCCAAGGGAAATTAATCCCGGCATTCCCGTTGGTCTTGAACAGATTATTATGCGCGCAATGCAAAAGAATCAGGCAGACAGATATCAGTCAGCATCTGAAATCCTTATGGATCTTGATGCATATAAAAAGAATCCGAATATCAAGTTTGATTACTCATACAATCCTGAAAATGAGTCAAATATCATTGCAGCAGACAATCAATCAAACAACACAGCATCCGAAAACGAACCCGAAGAGATTGAGCCCGTTGAAGATGACGATTACGATGATTTTGACAACGATACTGATGATAAAGGCAAAAAAAGAACAATCGCCATTCTTATCGGTCTTCTCAGTGCTCTTATTATTTTTGCAGGTGCATTATTATTCCTTTTCACTTCAGGTTCAAGCAAGCTTGAAGTGCCTGAACTTATCGGCAAGAATTTCTATGAAGAGGTAAACAAGAATATTGATTACTCTAACTTCAAATTTGAGCCTGTTATCGATGAAGAAAGCACTGAAGATGAAGGAACAATTGTGCGACAGGAGCCCCGTGGTGGTAAAAAGATTTCAAGAGATGAGGTTATCACTCTTTATATCTCCGGCCCTCAGACAAAAAATGACGTTCCCGATGTTTCAGGTATGCTTTACAATGTTGCAGAAAGCAAACTCAAGGCTGAAGGATTTGACACAACAATCGTTAAAGAAAAAAGCGATAAGGTTGAAATCGGTAAAGTAATAAGAACTTCACCGAAGGCGGGTGAACAGGCTGAAGAAGGCTCACTTGTTACAATTTATGTTGCAACAAATGAAGAGGTTGAACCCGTAGATATTCCTGATCTTTTAGGGCTTACCGTTGCACAGGCAAGAAAAGCCCTCAGCGACGTCGGTCTTCTTCTTGACGAAGATAACATTACCTATCGTTCATCATCCAAGCCCAAGGGTACAATTATCGGCTACGAGGGTGTTGGTGAAGAGGCATTGCCTGGAACTGCTATTGTTGTTTTTGTAAGTACAGGTAAAGAGCCCGAGGAGGAAACCACGGAAGAAACCACAGAAGAAACAACCGAGGAAACAACCACTGAAGCTACAACTACCGAAAAAACAACAAAACCCACCACTACAAAGCCCACAACAACTAAACCGACTACAACTAAACCTACAACCACAAAACCGACTGCTTCTAGAGTTACAACCGAACCAACTGAGGCGACAACTAAACCCACAACAACTAAACCTACAACCACAAAGTCCACTACAACTGCCTCAACTACAACTACTGAAGCTACCACTGTAACAGAACCTGTAACATCTCAGCAGGTTGTTGCTCCATCCACAGAGGCAACTGAGACGCAGCAGCCTGAAAACCAGTGATTCCTATGACTATAAACGGATTAATTATTAAAGGAATCAGCGGTTTCTATTATGTAGAAACCGCTGACGGTGTTTATGAGTGTAAGGCAAAAGGTAAGTTCAGAAACAAGAATATCAGTCCTGTTGTTGGCGATAAGGTTACAATAACCGTCCGTAACGGAGAAGATAATACAATTGACTCCATTTTAGAAAGAAAAAATAAGCTTACACGACCTCCGGTTGCCAATATAGATAAGCTTATTATTGCAGTATCTGTAGCAAAGCCGATGCCTAATACACTTGTAATAGACAAAATGATTGCTCTTGCAGAAAAGAATAATATTGAACCCGTGATAGTTATTACTAAAACCGATCTCGATGAATATGATGAATTGGTAAAAACTTATCGCAGCGTCGGATACAATGTCTACTGCTTTTCAGATAAGAACAATGATAATGATTTAGAATCAATCAAGCAAGAGCTTAAAGGCTGCATCAGTGCTTTTACAGGCAATTCAGGTGTTGGAAAATCAACGCTGATTAACGCTCTTAACGGAAATCTTGGTCTTGCAACAGGTGAAATAAGCGACAAACTCGGAAGGGGACGTCACACAACAAGACAGGCGGAAATTTTTCATGTTGCCGACGGATTGGTTATTGATACAGCCGGTTTCTCAAGTATTGATTTTATAAATAATGATACAGTATTGGCTGAAGACCTTCAGTATCTTTTTAAAGAATTTAATGAATATATCGGACTTTGCAGATTTACAGGTTGCGCACACATCGGTGATAAAGGCTGTAAAATTTGCGAAATGGTCGATGAAGGCGTTATAAGCAAGAGCAGGCATGAAAACTATAAGGCACTTTATAACGAGCTGAAATCCATCAAAAAGTGGCAATTATAACAAAGCAGAACATTTTATTCACTTGTGCGTATAATAATATTGAGCTCTGATGTTATGAGACAATAATATTTTAGGTGATAAGCATGAGACATCGAATTAGCTGTTCAAAAGGGCTGATATTTGCCGCTTTCGGTGCAGGATTTCTTCTTTCATCTTGCTTTCCCGATAAGTTTATACTTTACGTAATGGCGTTTATGCTTGTCATTCTCGGCATCATTTCTTGTCAGAGACGTTAGGAGGTATCGGCATGAAAGTGGTAGTTGTCAGAAGTCCTAAGGCTTTAAAAGGTCTTTTAAAAATGATTTTTAAGATTAAAGATAAGGAGACATAATCCTATAAAAAGCAGGTGGTTTCCATCTGCTTTTTTGATTTGTATTATCTATGGAAAAGTATATTGAAGTTGAAAGAAGTATAATAAAAAAATATCGCAAAGATATCTGGAAAAGATTTATTGCGGGAATAAATGAATACGAAATGATAAAACCCGGTGACAAAATTGCCGTTTGCATTTCCGGTGGCAAGGATTCAATGCTTCTTGCTAAGTGTATTCAGCACCTTCAGAAGCACAGTGACTTTCCCTTTGAGGCAAAGTATCTTGTGCTGAATCCCGGATACTCTGAAAAAAATCTTGAACAGATAAAAAATAATGCAAAAATGCTCAATATACCAATAGAGGTATTTGATGCAAATATTTTTGATTATGTTGTTGATGTAGAGCAGTCGCCTTGTTATATGTGTGCGAGAATGAGAAGGGGACATCTTTACAAAAATGCGAGAAATATCGGCTGCAATAAAATTGCACTCGGACATCATTTTGATGATGTAATTGAAACTATTCTTCTGAGTATGATTTATGGTGCTGAAATAAAAACAATGATGCCAAAGTTGCACAGCACGAATTTTGAAGGTATGGAGCTTATCAGACCTTTATATATGGTGAGAGAAGCAGATATCAAAGCTTGGGCTAGATATAATGAACTTGAGTTTTTACAGTGTGCCTGCAAATTTACCAAGGATACCGAATCTGAATCAGAGCAGGAAATGAAATCAAAAAGAAAAGAAATGAAGGAGCTTATTTCCCAATTCAGGAAAACGAACTCCAACATTGAAATGAATATATTCAGAAGTGTACATAACGTTAATCTAGAAACTGTAATCGGTTACAGAAAGGGGGATAATAAGTATAATTTTCTGGATGATTATAATTCCTGATCTTTATTAATAATGTACCTTTTATAGTAATCGCTTATTTCACTTATTCGATGATCAAAGAAAGTATATATATCTTCAAGCGGACAGTCGACCGGGTTAGTTATATACCATTTTGCAACGCCGATAACTGCGCCTGAATAGAAGTTCGAGAGAATTTCAACCTTATACACAGGTGTTTCGCTAAGAACTCTACCGACTTTATCAACACAAAATGACGTAATTATTTCATTAAGTGTTGTATTGAAGGCGATGGACTGTTTGTCAGAAAACACTGCTTTGAAAACATATTTATACTCATGAATGAATTCAAAAATAACTCTGATAAATGACTTGCAGCAAAGTCTAATATTTTCGGGGGTGGGCTCCATAACAACATCATTATAATCAATATCAGACAAAAGAGATTCAAGACAGAAGTTCAGGAATTCATATTTGTCCTCAAAGTGCTTATAAAACGTCGCTCTGTGAACACCTGCTGTCTCACATATCTCAGATACAGATATTTCGTCAAAGGATTTATTTTTTAAAAGTTCAAGAAAAGCAGTAATGAGTTGTGAATACGTCCTTTTAATTCTTACGTCTATTTTCTTCATAAAAACACCCCTTATAATTAATGCATATCTTCGCCTTCATAAATATTTGACTTAATGTCATCTATAATTCGGTTAAGCTTCTCCATTTGCTTTCTTGTGCGCCTTTCAAGCTCGGGATTATTGTAAAAAATCCTGCTTGCAAGGCGATTTTTGTTTCTGGAACTTGATTTTTCTTTAGGCTTAGGTGTGAGCATTTCTTCAAGAGAGGCGTATAAATCTTCAATCTGATATTTTATTTCAACAATTCTGTCTGCTTGCTTAACAACCTTTTCCTGAATATAACTGTATTTTTCTTCAATAGTACCCTTAAGACTATTAAGCTCTTTTGTAAAAGAATTAATAAATCCACTGAGCTTAAGGTGAAGCTTTCTGATATCAAGCGCTTTTCTTACAGCGTTTATTAAATCGAGACAGAAAATTATCAAAACTGCAATAAGGATATAATTCACATAATTACCGTCAATTTTGTCATAAAGCCTGTCAACAGCAGGGTGAATGACATTAACAAAAACAACTGAAATTACGCCCCAGTAAAGTGAATGCTTAAGACAAATTCTTCCACCGATGTTCATAAACTCGTAGGTGTAATCCCACCATCTTGCAGCGAAAAGCTTTTCCATAATAAGACTTGTCAGATATTCAACAATATCGCATAAAACAATTCCTAGCACAAAAACTACAAGTGGATAATTTTTGAACGGGTTATAAATAAGAACTGTCAGAACAATTGCAGCAGTACCGTAAATCGGACAAAGGGGACCTGTGAGAAAGCCTCTGTTTATCAGCTTTTGTTCACCGATTGAGCAATACAGAGATTCAAGACACCAACCGGCAAAACTGTAAAAGAAGAACAAAAGTATATATTTTACTAGATTATCCATGAATTATTTACCTATATCTTTCAAAAATTTAGATTTAAATTTTTTGTTTGTTGAGTATAAAACCTCAAGCGTTGCACAGTATTTATCTGAAAATGTAACAACCCAACCCTCTCTACTCTGAGGGGGAATGATTGTGAGTGGCCACATATGACGCCTGATTATGCTGTCTTCGAGCTTAGTAAGATTGCCGCATAGTTCTTTTGCATTCATGCATGCCAGATTCGGATGGCGGTACCCGTGAAGTCTGTGCCACTTGCCGGTTTCACCGTTTCTCCAGTCATAATAAACTAAATCATGCATTACTGCAGCTCTTGCAGCCTCACGGAAATTGTAGCCCTTTTCCTTACAGATAACATAGGAAATAAATGATACGCTTGTAATGTGCTGCAAACGATCAATTTCTAGATGTTGCTCATATTGCTTCATCATCTGAACTTCATCGGAATAGAGAATATCCTTGACTGTTTCCAAAAAGCCGTAGGAATTTTCATAATTCAGTCCTGTATAAGATTTACAGAATTCTTTATAAATATCTATCATAGGGACATCCTTTATAATTCGTTATTGTTATATCTTTTAAGAAGAAACTCAGCTACTGCATCATCATTATTAGAGTCTATGACTCCTGTTGCAACGCTCTTAAGCTCATCGCAAGCATTTGATACAGCATAAGCTTCATCGGCTAATTCAAAAAGCGGTATATCATTAAGATTATCACCGAATGCAACGATTCTGTCAAAACCGTAAAGCTTCTTTAATTCCAGAGCAGCTGATGCTTTAGACGCTTTTTTACTCATACACTCCAAGAAATTACAATCAGTGTAATTATCTTTATAAAAAGCGCAAGTCAGCATATCTGATTCAATAATATCATCGTAAATTCCTTTAATTTCATCGGGATAATCTAAAGAAACAATGTAAATAAGATCATCTGTCGGCAAAACCGAAAAATCATCAACCTTAAGAAACCTCTTTCTGGTCATGTCACTTCTTTGGGAAACATACTCCTTCTGAGCATCATTAGTTAGATTTCTATAGGCAATTTCAAGATATCCGTCACGCTGATAATAGAGCATCGGCGATTTACCGTAACTATTAAATATATCAAGCACCTTATTTACATGTAAATTATCAATATTATGGCATACTAAATTCTTATTGTCCTTAATACTGAAAATTACAACACCGTTCATAAGTATAAGCGGAAAATTAAGATCAACTTTATGGAACATTTCAAGAACAGTTGCATTTGTTCTTGCTGTAGCTACGGAGAAATTCATACCGTTTTTAATTAACTCATTCAATATCTCAGCTGATTTATTTGTAAGCTCAGCATTATCATTCAGCAATGTACCGTCAAGATCTGAAAGATATAATGTTTTCATAGCTGTATCCTTTCAGAATATATTTATGTTATTATAACACATTCTGTCACAAAACACAACAACAAATAATAAATAATATCACAATCAACAATTACAACAAATTTATGATATTTTGTTTCATTTTGAATACTATTTTATTTAAAATCTATTGAAATATTAATTAAAGTAAAGTATAATGTATTCAAATATCTGTGCGAAAAAGGAAGGGTTAACCTTAATAATTAGTTTTCGCATGTCGTAAAAGGGGATACCTATGTTAGGAAAATTTGTTAAAGTTCGTGTAACTTCCCCGATGTATTCTTTTAATAACAGATTTGGCTTTAAGTATAAGCTTAACTATGGTGTTATCGATAACTACAAAAGTAACCGTAACACTGCTCAATACGCTTATATTATGGGAATAAACCATCCTGTCAGGAATTTTGACGGAAGAGTTATTGCGGTTATTAAAAGACACGGAAGCAAAGGCATTGCCTGGGTTGTTGCACCAAAAAGCACTCGATTTATAGTTAATGACATAAAGCAAGCTGTAGATTTTGCCGAAGGTAAAAACGGATACAACATTGAGTGCCTTTATGAAAGCTCATGCGGTGCTGTTGTAATCCGCAACGATAACGGCAACACGAAATATCTTCTCATCAGGAACAAAAGAAGTGCACATTGGGGTTTCCCGAAGGGCCACATTGAGCCCGGTGAAACAAAAGAAGAAACTGCAATAAGAGAAGTGCTTGAAGAAACCGGATTAAATATCAGAATCATACCCGGATTTGTAAAAAAATCCGAATATAGCATTCAGGGTAAAATTGAGAAATCGGTTTCAATATTTCTTGCAGAAACACATGAAAATGATTATAAGCTGCAGGAAGAAGAAATTGAAGAATGTGATTGGTTTGATTACAACGATGCCCTTAAAACTCTGAACTACGAAAATGATAAAATTATTCTTTCGGATGCTAAAAAGTTTATCGATAATCTTGGTTCTTGAAAGGGGATTAATCTTCAATGACTGAAACATTAGCTGAATATCTGGTTAATGCTTTAGACGGAAAGGTTGCATCTGATGTAATTGTTTTTATTATCTCGATGCTTCCTGTTCTTGAGCTCAGAGGCGGGCTTATTGCTGCCAAGCTTTTAGATATTGAATTTCTCAGAGCTTTTGCAATATGCTTTGTGGGGAATATGCTGCCCATACCGTTTATACTTTTCTTTATCAGAAATATATTTAATCTGCTAAAAAAAATCCATAAGGTTGAAGTAATAATAGATAAGCTCGAAGCAAGGTCCTTGCGAAAAGCCGATAATGTTAAGAAGTTCAGGCTTTGGGGTCTGTTTTTATTTGTTGCAATTCCTTTACCGGGTACAGGAGCCTGGACAGGTGCACTTGTTGCAGATTTGCTTGATATAAGAGTCAAGCATTCCTTACCCACCATTGCGGCCGGTGTTTTTGTTGCGGGAATCATAATTTCTGCATTATCATACGGTTTATTCGGACTTTTGGGTTTTTAAAAAATTAAACCCTCTGACTTTTGTCAGAGGGTTATTCTTATATATTTTCTGCTTCTTCATTTAATAATGCCCATTTTTCCCAATCATCCATAGCAGCTGTAAGTTCAGCCTCGGCCTGTGAGATTTCGTCCTGAATTTCAGTTAGTTTAACATAATCACTAAGTACTTCATCTTTAGTGATTTCGGCATTAAGTGTTTCCAGCTTTTCTTCAAGATAAGCTATTGTTTCTTCTGCTTTCTTCAAACCTCTTTCACGCTTGGCTTTTTCTTTTCCGGGAGTGGTATAACTCTTTTTGGCCTTAGAAGGGGAGAGGTGAATCTCTTCTTTTTCGGGCATATTGTTTTCAGCACTTTTATCTAAAAATTCACCATAACCGAACTCGTACCAAACTGCTTTATTATTTTCAAACGATAAGAGATGATCTGCAACCTTCTTAATAAAGTATCTGTCATGTGAAACAAACAGCAAGGTTCCGCCATAATCTGAAAGCATATATTCTAATGTTTCTTTACCCACAACGTCCATATGGTTTGTAGGCTCGTCAAGTATCAGAAAATTCGGCTTTTTTTTAAGAATCTTACACAATGCAAGTCGCACCTTTTCTCCACCTGATAACATATCAATATTCTTGAAAACATCGTCTCCACTGAAAAGAAAAGCTCCAAGAGCGCTTCTTGCTTCAAAATTAGTTATACCGGGAAATTCATCAATAAAATCCTCAAGCACGGTTTTATCTCTTGTATATTGTGCCATTTGCTGATCAAAGTAACCGATTTTTACATTATTTCCAATTATAAGCTCACCGCCCAAAGAGGGGATAGCACCAACAATTGTTTTCAGCAAAGTAGATTTTCCTTGCCCGTTTCCACCAATTATTCCGACGTGCTGACCTCTTAATATGTTGAATGTAACTTCAGAAATTGTTTTGTCATATCCGATTTGTAAATTCCTGACGTTAAGAACATCCTTTGCAGCCCTTAAATCGGGCTCGAAGCTGGCGTGAAACTGTTTTGAATCGTATTTTTCAGGCGGTTCGATTATTTCCATTTTTTCAAGCTGTATAATCTTTGATTGGACCATTGCAGCTTTAGTGGCTTTATATCTGAATCTTTCAATAAGCTCATTAAGCCTTGCAATTTCCTTTTGCTGTGCCTCATATTCTTTTTCTTGACGCTCTCTTACAAGCTTTTTCTGTTCAACAAAGCTGCTGTAGTTACCGTCATACTTATATGTCTTTCCGTACTCGATTTCATAAACAATATTAACAGTTTTATCAAGGAACATTCTGTCATGAGATACAATCACAACGGCTTTTTTATATGACGCAATATATTCTTCAAGCCAGCATACAGCATCAATATCAAGATGGTTCGTCGGCTCATCAAGTAAAAGCAAGTCAGGCTTTGATAAAAGAAGCTTCAAAAAAGCAATTTTTGTTCTTTGACCTCCTGAAAAATCACTTAAGGGCTTAAACTTTTCATCATCTGTAAAACCAAATTTTTTAATTGCAGCTTCATATTCTTTTTCAAAATAGAATCCGCCTGAATTTGTAAATCTGTCAAGAAGGGTAGTGTAAGCATAAATATTTTCCTCTGTAGGATAGCTGTCCATTTTCTTTTGCAGTGCCGCCAAATCATCCTGCATGGAAATTAGTTCAGAATAAGCACTGCGTATTTCGTTAACCATTGAAACTGAGTTATCCTTAAAAGCAATCTGATTAAGAGTTCCGATTATCGGCTTTCCCGAAACAACAAAGCTTGAATTCATTTCAGGGTTATCTCTGTTTATATCAAGCTCACCGGAAATAAGTCTTAAAAGTGTCGTTTTACCGCATCCGTTTCTACCTACTATACCGATTTTACTTTCAGTATTTATTTCAATATCAATTCGTTTAAGAATCGGCTCACCTGATAAATCAACAGAACCATTAGATATTTTAATCTGCATAATACAATATCATCCTAATTTTTTTAAATTTCAAAGAAGGGGGTATAAATAACATAATAACAAAAAAATTATACCAACTATACAAAATAAGTATTTTCGTTAGTAGAGGGGGCGTTTTCTTTTGAATTTTAAAGCAAATATAATGCCTTACCAAGATTTATATTGTTAATATACCATAAAATATTTCTTTCTGCAAGAAACAAATGTTATTTAGTATATTCATAATAAT
>JAZUNJ010000008.1:0-24076 GCA_045604105.1 Acutalibacteraceae bacterium
CGGAAGAACAGCTCCGCACCATGGCAAAAATGTGCAGTGTGGCCTGCGGCGGGTCCAGTGGCTCTGCAAAGGTCCTTTACGAAGAGGATATGTATCGGATCTACAAAGCGGCGCTCTGAGAAAACACAAAATACGGCGGAGGGAAAGCAGCCCTCCGCTGTTTTTTTATGGGGTAAAAGCGCATAATAATTTGACAGAAGCCATGGATTTGGGCTATAATAATAAACTGAATTATAAGGCATATTATGCCCATTTGGAGGAACACATGGCAATCAATATAAAAGCGCCCAAGGGTACCAAAGACCTGCTCCCGCAGGACAGCTACCGTTGGCATTATGTAGAAGGCAAGATCAGAGAGATCCCCGCGGGCTACGGATTCAAGGAGATCCGCACGCCTGCTTTTGAACACACAGAGCTGTTTCAGCGCGGCGTAGGCGACACCACTGACGTGGTTCAGAAAGAAATGTATACCTTTGAGGATAAGGGCGGACGTTCAATCACACTTCGTCCCGAGGGCACAGCAGGTGTTGTCCGTTCATACCTTGAGCACGGACTTTTCAATGAGCCTCAGCCCATGAAGATGTGCTATCTCATTTCCTGCTACCGTTACGAAAAGCCTCAGGCAGGAAGACTGCGTGAATTCCATCAGTTCGGCTGTGAATGTATGGGTACAGCGTCACCTGCTGCTGATGCAGAGGTAATTTCACTTGTTAACGATATTTTCCTTTTCCTCGGCGTCAAGGATATTGAGCTGCAGATTAATTCAATAGGCTGCCCCGAATGCAGAAAGAATTATCACAAGGCTCTGCATGAATATTTTGAAAGCAAAAAGAGTGAGCTTTGCGGCACCTGCCTTGACAGACTTGAAAGAAATCCCATGAGAATCCTTGACTGCAAGAGCCCTGTCTGCTCTGCAATTGCAGCTGACGCTCCCAAGGTTACGGATTATCTGTGTGACGAATGTGCCGATCATTTCAGCAAGGTTCAGCAGTACCTCAATGCAATGGAAATTCCCTTTAAGGTGAACCCCTCAATTGTAAGAGGTCTTGACTATTACACAAAGACTGTTTTCGAGTTCGTTTCAAATCAGATAGGTGCCCAGGGTACCGTTTGCGGCGGCGGACGCTATGACGGACTTATCGAGCAGGTAGGCGGCCCGAAAACTCCTGCACTCGGCTTTGCCATGGGTCTTGAAAGACTTCTTCTTCTCATGGAAGCACAGAAGCTTCCCTTCCCCGAGGAAAGCAAATGCGACCTTTATATTGCATCAATGGGAGAAAATGCAAACCTTCAGGCGGCAAGAATTGCAACTGACCTTCGCGGCGAGGGCTTACATGCCCAGTTTGATGTTGTGGGACGCTCCGTCAAGGCACAGATGAAATTTGCAAATAAGCTCGGTGCAGCCTTCACAATGGTGCTGGGTGACAGTGAGCTTGAATCAGGCGTTGCCAAGCTCAAGAATATGGCAACAGGCGACGAAATTGAAATTCAGTTTGCATCCTTCTGTGATGACTTTATGCGCATTTCAATTAACGAAAGCCTTAAAGGCCTTGAGGACTTAGGCTATGAAAGCAATATCGATATCGACTCAATAATGAGCGGAAACTTATTTTAAAGGAGACAAAAGCTATGGATCATATGACAGGACTTAAAAGAACCGATTACTGCGGCGATCTGAGAGTTTCAGACTGCGGCAAAGAGGTTGTAGTATGCGGCTGGGTACAAAGACAAAGAGACCTTGGTGCGCTTATTTTCGTTGACCTTCGTGACAGAACGGGTATTGTTCAGCTTGCCTTTGACGATAACACACAAAAGGATATTTTCGATAAGGCATTCACCGTAAGAAGTGAATTTGTTCTTATGGCAAAGGGTGAGGTAAGAGAGCGTTCCTCAAAGAATATGGATATTCCCACAGGTGAAATCGAAGTTTTTGTAACAGATCTGCGTATTCTCGGCAAGAGTGAAACACCTCCCTTTGAAATTGTTGAAAACTGCCAGACATCAGAGCTCACAAGACTCAAGTACCGTTACCTTGACCTTCGCCGCCCTGATTTGCAGAAGAATATTCTCATGCGTCACAGAATCACAAAGATTACCCGTGACTACTTTGACGAAAACGGCTTTGTTGAAATTGAAACCCCCATTCTCATCAAGTCTACTCCCGAAGGGGCAAGAGACTTCCTTGTTCCCTCAAGAATACACAAGGGCAGCTTCTATGCACTTCCCCAGTCACCTCAGCTTTATAAACAGCTTTCAATGGTTGCAGGCTTTGACAGATATATGCAGATTGCACGCTGTTTCCGTGATGAGGACCTTCGTGCGGACCGTCAGCCTGAATTCACACAGATTGACGTTGAAATGAGCTTCATTGAAAAAGAGGATATTCTCACTCTTATTGAAGGCTATATGAAAAAGGTGTTCAAGGAAGCACTGGATGTTGAAATTGAAACTCCTCTTCCAAGACTTACCTATGCAGAAGCAATGGAACGCTACGGCTCAGATAAGCCCGACACAAGATATGCAATGGAAATCACCGATATCGGTGAAGAGGTTAAAAATTGCGGCTTCGGTGTGTTCACAGGCGCACTCTCAAACGGCGGTAAGGTTGCGGCAATCACTGCAAAAAATGCTTTCTCGGTTCTCACACGAAAAGAAGTTGATAAGCTCACAGAATTTGTAAGAGGTATCGGTGCCAAGGGCCTTGCATGGGCAAGAATCGGTGAAGACGGCACAATTGCATCATCCTTTGCAAAGTTTATGACAGAGGATGAAATGAAAGCAATTATGGATAAGTGCGGCGCTGAAAACGGAGACGTTATTCTCATTGTTGCTGATAAGGCATCAACAACACTTTCCGTTCTCGGCTCACTCCGTCAGACTGTTGCAAAGAAGCTTGATATCATTCCTCAGGATAAGTACAATCTTCTCTGGGTTGTTGAATTCCCCTTCTTCGATTGGGACGAGGAACTCGGACAGTTTGTTGCAATGCATCATCCCTTCACATCACCTCTTGATGAATGCCTTGACTACCTTGAAACAGACAAGGCTCAGGTAAGAGCAAATGCTTATGACCTTGTTCTCAACGGCATTGAGCTTGCAAGCGGTTCAATCAGAATTACTGACCCTGAGCTTCAGAAGAGAATTTTCACTCTTCTCGGTCTTTCAGACGAAGAAGCACACGAAAAGTTCGGATATCTCACTGACGCCTTCAAATACGGCGCACCTCCTCACGGCGGTATCGGCCTTGGTCTTGACAGACTTGTCATGCAGATGCTGAAGCTTGAAACACTTCGTGATGTTATTGCCTTCCCGAAGGTACAGAATGCAAGTGAGCCCATGACAGACTGCCCTGCAATTGTTGACATGGAGCAGCTTGATGTTCTCGGCATCGGCTTACTTAAGCAAGAAGAATAAAATATTAAGGACCGTTGTTTTCCTGCAACGGTCCTTTTATGTTCACAGAATCGGATTAAAAAGGGAAATACACAAGCTGTATAAAAAGAGACACTGCTTTTATGCTACAACGGGAACTCCGTTCTTTTGCAGAAGCATCATAAAATCGTCCTTGTTTTCATACATTGCCGAAAACCTGAACACAACCTCATCTACGACATAAAGGTGATAATATGTTCCGTGTCTGCCGCGGTGAACAGCAACGAGCTTTGTTACCTGTCCGTAGGAATAGGTCGCTCCGCCAACGGCAAAGCCGAAATTACCGTATTCGAGAACATTGTTATAATGCTGGTAAGTATAAACAGCCGTAAATACCAGCGTTACAATTAAAAAAATAAAGGCTGATGGAACTATTTCTACATCAAGGAATACTTCAAAATCAAAATCGCTTGCAACAAACAGAACAATCGCCATTATGCCTACTAATCCACATAAAATACCGATCGCTTTGAAAACCTCTTTCATAGAAACTCTGAGAAATTTCTTTTCCAATTTTATCAACTCCTTTAATTCCGATTGTAATATTTACTTTATTTTTTGTCAAATTATGTGAAAGAAAGAAAAAAAGCGGGCTTAATTTATGAATTAATTTTAGTTTCGGTTGACATCTTCCTTTGAAAGTTGTATCATATACTATGTATAATAGTGAGACTATGACTATATGTATATAAATCAGAATGAAGTTAAAAGGAGGTTACAACTGAAGATGAAGAAGTTTCTTGCTTTGTTTCTGTCTTTGATGATAATATTTGCCCTTTCAGTGCTTCCTGCATCTGCAATAATCACAACCTACGGGGGAACATTTGCAGTGCTTCCCGGCAACACACGTTCATCATCACCGGAATACAATTACGCATGGCTTGACAATCTTGTTGTAAGAGATGATGCAATGGCTGTAACTGCAAAGAAAATCACACCGAAGCCACTGGATTATCCCGGCAGTCATACATACGACGAATTCATCAAGGAGGTCGACCAGTATTCAAATCTGTATCTGCTTGATGAAAACACTGCTGCAGCCGCATATGCCGAAATCAACGAGGCACTTTATTATCTTGTAACTGCAACGGGTATGACAGGCACACTTGATGAAATGCGCTCATACCTTCAGGACTACGGAATCAGACTTCCCGGTAACGAGGATGCTGAAGATAAAATGGCAATTGCCGTAACCTATGCAGCAATCAGATATGACGCTGTTTATGCCCTTTACGAAAAGAAGGTTGAAATCCCCAAGGGCTCAAGCCTTGACGGTGCAACCGTAATTATACTTTCAGCACTTACAAACACAACTCTTCCCTCAGGCATTGATACTCTTACGGGTATGGCTGTGAATACCATGAAGCAGTATGTGAGTCAGTTCGACCAGATACCCATCAGCCAGAATCCTCAGCCTGATGAGGTGTTCCATTGGACAAAGGTTCTCACTGCTGCAAGCTATGACTATCAGGTACCCCTCACAGTTTATTCAGAGGCAACAGATGCACAGAAGGAATATGTTGACTATGCCTATTATGCATCAATTTTCAACACGATGTATGATATAAATGTGAATCCCATAAAGCTTATTGCTGCAAGTCAGAGTGAAGACAAGCTTGCCGTTCACAGACTTATTCTTCACACCATGCTTGACGAAAAGGGCGTAGTTTATGATAAGGATATGTCTGCAGAAGATTTGTTTAAGCTTGCAGAGTCAAAGGGTTGCTTCATGCTTGAGGATGAGCTTTACAGTGATGTTCTCAACTATGAAATAGTTGTTGCAGAGGATACGGAAAAAATCTGGTTCACACCCTTTGCACTTGCAGACCAGCTTCCCGGCGGCAGTAATGATTATGTAACAATTAAGCTTAACGGCAATGCAATTGCTCCGGGCTCAACAACAAGTGTTGACCTTTTCACTTCTCTCAAGAAGGAAAAAATTGAGCTTTCAGTTTTCTATAACGACGGTGAGCGTAGCGACAGTGCAGTTTATGAATTCACTGTTATCAAGGATGCTGCCCTGAACGATGAAAACACCGTTCAGTCCGAAAACGATATGGTGGCAGAGGTTGAAAAGTTCGTAAACACAATTGTGCCTGACAAGGATTCTGAAGCAGGCAAAAAAATTGACAGCGTTTTTTCTGCTGTGGATAATAAGATTCAGTCTGAGCTTGCAACAACAGTGAATGAGAACGCTCTCACAACCTATAATGTTGAAGCCACAAAGGCTGATTCAACAACAACAACAACAGCCGAAAGCACCAAGGAAAAGGAAACCGAAAGGTTCGACTTCAATTATCTTGAAGACCTTATTGAAGGGGAATACGAAACCGATGCCTTCGGAAATATTATAACAACCTCTTCAATTTTCACCGAAGAAGAAAGCACAACCCAGCAGTCCTTTGTTGAAAAGGCAGCTGAAACAGTTAAGGAAAACCCTGAAATTGTTGCAGCACCAACAGGACTTATCACTCTCGGCTCCCTTGCAGGCTACCTTCTTTCCAAGAAGCACCGTGACACTGCTGAGACGGAAGAGACCGAAGAAGTAACAGAAGAATAAAATAAAAGAAAAATACATTTTTATTCCGTGAAAGAATAAGGATGTATTTTTTTGCTTTAAAGCATGTAACAGAGTGCATAAAAATAAAAAAACATACCGATATTTAGTAAAATTTATACTATTTAATATTTTTTTCACTTGACATATTGTGTATTTTGTTTTAAAATAGACTAGATAGTGTGTATCTATCATTCGAGTAACATTACTGTAATTCTTTTGATGACCACATCGGTGATATAGTACTGGCGGAAAACCGCATTATATATGTTGCCAACTTAAAGAATCTTAAAAAGAAGGAGGTGCTGCTACTTTGGAAAAAAGTGTGATTATAACAATTATCGTTGCTGTTTTCAGTGCTGCTGTTGCAGGTATCATCGGTTTTGTTCTGGGCGGACTTCACAGAAAGAAAACTGCTGAAGGTCTTATCGGCTCAGCCAATGATGAGGCTGCAAGAATCGTTAACCATGCTGTTAACGAAGCAGAGACAAAGAAAAAAGAGGCTATTCTCGAAGCAAAGGATGAAATTCATAAATTCAGATCTGAGGCTGAGCGTGAAATCCGTGAAAGAAGAAACGAAGTTCAACGTCAGGAAAAAAGAATGATCCAGAAGGAAGAAAGCCTTGACAAAAAGACAGAAACGCTTGAGAAAAAAGAAGAAATTCTTGAAGAAAAAATAAAAAAAGCAGAAGATCAACTTTCCGAAGCAGAAAGCATCAAAAGAAGTCAGTTAGAAATGCTTGAGAAGATATCGGGTTATACTAAAGAACAGGCTAAGGTCGATTTGCTCAACTCTCTTGAAGAAACTCTTAAAAGAGAAAAAGCTGTCAAGATTATGGAGTATGAGCAGGCTGTCAGAGAAGAATCCGAAAATCTTGCAAGAGAAATCATTACAACTGCAATTCAGCGCTGCGCTGCCGATCATGCATCGGAGGCAACCGTGTCTGTTGTTGCACTTCCCAATGATGAAATGAAGGGCCGCATTATCGGCCGTGAGGGCAGAAATATCAGGACCCTCGAAACAATCACAGGTGTTGACCTCATTATTGATGACACACCTGAAGCAATCACCCTTTCAAGCTTTGACCCGGTACGCAGAGAGGTTGCAAGAATCACTCTTGAAAGACTTATCTCCGACGGCAGAATTCATCCGGCACTTATCGAGAAGATTCATGAAAAAGCAAAAAGAGAGGTTGATCAGGCCATTAAGCAGGCCGGTGACAGAGCTGTTATTGATGCAGGTGTCAACGGTGTTCACAATGAGCTTGTGAAGCTTATCGGTCGCCTTAAATACCGCACCAGCTACGGACAGAACGTTCTCAACCACTCCCTTGAGGTTTCATATATTGCAGGTCTTATGGCTGCTGAAATCGGCGCTGACGTTAAGCTTGCAAGACGTGCAGGTCTTCTCCACGATATCGGAAAGGCAGTTGACCATCAGCAGGAGGGCTCACACATTGAGCTCGGTGTTGAGTACGCCAAGAAGTATAAGGAAAACGAAATTGTTGTTAATGCAATTCATGCACACCACGGTGACGTTGAGCCCAAGAGCGTAATTGCCTGCCTTGTTCAGGCAGCAGACGCTATTTCAGCTGCAAGACCCGGTGCAAGAAGAGAAAATCTTCAGAACTATATCAAGCGTCTTGAAACCCTTGAACAGATTTCAGAATCCTTCCAGGGCGTTGAAAAGGCATTTGCAATTCAGGCTGGCCGTGAGGTCAGAATTATCGTTAAGCCTGACATTGTCAGCGATGAAGAAATGGCACTTGTTGCTCACAATATTGTTGAAAAGATTGAACAGGAGCTTGAATATCCCGGTCAGATCAAGGTCAACATGATCCGTGAAACAAGAGCAGTAGACTATGCAAAATAATTCAGAAAGCTGTTGCGGAAACGCAGCAGCTTTTTTAAAAAAAGCATCTCTTTTACGGAGAGTGATTCAATGAATATTATTTTTGAAGACAAGCACCTTATAGTATGCCGGAAGGAAAGAGGAATTCTTTCTCAGGATTCTGACGGCAGAGACACCATGCCGGAAAGGCTGAGGGAACACACAAAGGGTGAAATTTTTGTTGTTCACCGCCTTGACAAAGAGGTCGGCGGACTTATGGTGTTTGCAAAAACACAGAAGGCTGCAGCCTCCCTTTCAAAGCAGGTTACAGACCGAACAATGAAAAAGGAATATCTTGCCCTTGTGCACGGAGAGCCCCATGAGGGTGCAATGGAAGACCTGCTGTTTTTTGACAAGGCAAAGAATAAATCCTTTGTTGTGAAAAAGGAGAGAAGGGGAGTCAAAAAAGCCCTTCTTGATTATAAAACCCTTGAAAGAAGGAATGGGGAAAGCCTTGTCCGTGTAAGGCTTCACACGGGCAGAACGCACCAGATAAGAGTTCAGTTTGCTTCAAGGAAAATGCCATTATACGGTGACCGCCGTTACGGTGCAAGGGACGAGAGCAAAGCAATTGCTCTGTGGTCCTGCAGTCTTTCCTTTGCTCATCCCGTAACGGGTGAGGAGATGAGCTTTGAGCTTCTGCCTTACGGCGATGAGGCCTTTGAAGATTACTTCGTCGGATAAAAGAACAAAGCAAAGCATCGGTATGCATCAGCATATCGGTGCTTTTATATGGTGTTGCAGTATAAAAAAGAAAAGCCGGAACATTGAATGCTCCGGTTGCATAAAACCTATTTATAAAGTAATTAAACAAAAACTTTCAAATACAAATTATGCTTCTTCTTCCTCTTTCATCTTTGCAAAGCAATCGCTGCAGTAAACATCTCTGCCTTCTGTGGGCTTGAAGGGTACCTTAGCTTCGCCGCCGCATGATGCGCAAGTTGCGATGAACATCTCACGTGCAGGCTTTGCTGCGTTTTTACGAGCGATACGGCAATCCTTGCAACGCTGGGGTTCATTCTGGAAGCCCTTTTCAGCATAGAATTCCTGCTCACCTGCAGAAAAGATGAAGTCATTTCCGCATTCTTTGCATTTGAGTGTTTTGTCTTCGTACATGATTTTTTACCTCGCTTGAATTTTAATTGCCCTTATCGGAATTGCACCGATTCTTTGAAAACAACGCTCTGCTTTGAGCTATGGGGCCTGTATTATAAACTGAGCTTTTCGCGCAGCTTTTTTCTTGCTCTTTGTAATGCACCGTCCACTGATTTTGGTGAAGCACCAACCGAAGCGGCAATTTCACTGTAGGAAAGACCTGTAAGGTACAGCATGAATATGCGGCTTTCCAGTGAAGAAAGGGATGACGAAATAACAGAGGATATGTATTCTGCCTCGCTTTTTGAAATAAGCCTTTCTTCAGGTGAGGGAACAATTTCAGTAATATCGGAATGCTCCTGAAAGGGGATAACAAGGTCTGTGGGGATACGCTTTTTTGAAGAGCTTGTTCTGATAACACTGAGAATTTTATTTTTAATGCAATGGGAAGCATATGTGGCAAAGGAACATGAGCCGTCATTTTTGAACGAGCGCACTGCCGAAAGAAAGCCTATCATGCCCTCCTGAATAAGGTCGTCCTTTTCAACGGAAGTGTTTTTGAAGGACATGGCAATGAGTCTTGCTTTGTCGGTGTACCTTGCAGTGAGAACAGAAAAGGCGTCGGAGTCATTTTTCTTAATAAGACTTATCAGTTGTTCATCACTGAGATTAATATAATTCAAAATGAGAATATCCTTTCCACAAATTGCTATATTATTATGACTATTGTACAATAATATTTTTCTACTGTCAACGGAATTTTTATACAAAATGACCAATAGGTTTTTGTGTTAAAGTGCTATAAAATCCCGCAAATCTTAACGTTTTACGTAAGAATGCGGGATTTTCCCTTTATTTTATTATGCCACCGCCTATGACATAATCACCATCATAAAGCACAACGGATTGACCTTTTGAAATGGCACGCTGAGGCTCATCGAAAACAAGATGGAAGGTATCGTCACCGGTTTGTGTGACCGTTGCATTTTGTTCAACATGCTTGTAGCGTGTTTTCGCCTTAACTCTCAAGTCGCCGTCAAGGCGGTCGAAGGGAATGAAGTTGATGCAGTCGGCGTCAAGCTCCTTTGTGAAAAGGCTTTCGTTGTCACAAAGAATAACCTTGTTTTCCTCAATATTTTTTTCCTTCACATACATGGGTGCGGGAAGTGCAAGTCCCAGCCCCTTTCTTTGGCCCACTGTGTAACGGATGATTCCCTTGTGAGTGCCGAGAATTCTGCCGTCCTGAGACACAAAGCTTCCGTCAGGGTACTTTTTGCCCGTGTATCTTTCAATGAAGTCGGCATATTTACCGTCAGGGATGAAGCATATATCCTGGCTGTCACTTTTCCTTGCGGAAACAAAGCTTATGCTTTCGGCAATTGCGCGCACCTCATCCTTGGTAAGTCCGCCAAGGGGAAAAACAGTGCTTGAAAGCTGATGCTGATTAAGGCAGTAAAGCACATAGCTCTGGTCTTTTTTTATGTCTGCACCCTTTCTGAGAAGGAAGCGCCCGTTATGGCTTTCAATTCTCGCATAGTGCCCTGTTGCAATTTTGCTGTAGCCCTCTTCCTCGGCCCTTTTCAGCATGGCACCGAACTTGAGCTTCTTGTTACACACAATGCAGGGGTTCGGGGTACCTCCCTTTTCATAGGTGTTAATGAAATCCTGAATAACATGATTTTTGAATTCATCGTAAAACTCAAAAACATAAAAGGGCATTCCCATTTTTTTTGCAGTGCTTTTGGCGTCCGCCACATCAGACGGATTATCATGGCAGAAAACATCCTCTGCCCTGAAAAAACGGCAGTTCACACCTGCAGCATCAAAGCCTGCCTTTTTCAAAAGATAAGCAGATACGGCACTGTCAACACCGCCACTCATACCAACAAGAATTTTTTCAGCCATAAAAACACCTCCGAAAATATAACCTTTATTGATTATATAATTTCGGAGGGTTAATGTCAACTGCCGTTTTTTGTTAAAATTCCAGCTGCTCGTCAGTTAATTCGCCTGCATTTATAAAGGGCAGAATGACGGTGAAATCTGTATAGTCAACAGAGCTTTTTGCTTTTATTGTGCCGCCGTGAAGCTCTGTTATTTGCTTTGCAATTGCAAGGCCCAGACCTGAGCCGCCTGCGGCAGAATTTCTTGAAGAATCGGTACGGTAAAATTTTTCAAAAAGGCGTTCAAGCTTTTCAGGAGGAATCTCATCGCATTTGTTGCGGAATTTGATTATAACCCTGTTCTGCCTGATTCTGGCACCGATTCTTATCATGGTGCTTTCATAGGAGTAGTTAACGGCGTTTTTAAGAAGATTATCGAACACCCGTGCAATTTTGTCCGAATCGGCAAGCATAACAATTTTATCGGGGATATCAATGTCAACCTTTATTCTTTTTTCATGCAGCATGGGGTAAAATTCGTCAACAATCTGATTGAGCATCATGTTAAGGTCAATGCGGTTTTTCTGCAGTGTAATGTTGTTGATGTTGAATCTTGTAATTTCAAAAAATTCGGTTATAAGCTGCTCAAGACGGTAGGCCTTGTCAAGGGCAATACCGCTGAACTTTGCACGCTGCTCCCTTGTAAGCTCAGGTGATTCATCAATCAGTGTAAGGTAACCGATAACTGAGGTGAGGGGTGTTTTCAGGTCATGGGCAAGGTACATCACAAGGTCATTCTTTTTGCTTTCGGCTTCAATTGCCTGCTTTTGGCTTTCAAGTACCTCAAGTCTTATATCCTTGAGCTTGATTTCAACGTCGGAAAACTCCTTCGGGAAGGATGCAATTTCACTTTCAGGGTCTGTGAATGCCTCAAGACTTTTGCAGGTTTTGCTGAAGGCGGCAAGGGTTGAAACCGAGGTTATGAAGCAGTTCAGGATAAACCACCAGAAAAACACAACAAAGCACAAAAGGTAGTGGTTTTCATAAAAGAATTCCAGTGTGCCGCCGTTAAAAAAGTTCAGAAGAAAGGGCGCAATGTAATCGATATAAGCATTGGCAAGAGCACGGTCAAAATCCGGATTAAGGTTTGCGAAAAGATAGATAATTATGTAAACCACAACGGTTGCCAGAAAGAAGTAAGCATTTCTCAGAAAAAAGCTGCGCAGAACATTCAGTGCCACATTTTTTGTGCTTTTCGGCTTTCTTTCTTTGTTATTCTTTTTCAATTTTGTATCCAACTCCCCACACTGTTTTTATAAATTTCGGGTTTTTGGGCTTTTCGTGCATTTTTTCCCTTATTCTTCTAATATGTACCATAACAGTATTGTTGCTGTCAAGATATTCTTCACCCCATACCTTTTCAAAAATTTCTTCCGTTGATACAACCTTACCTGCATTTTCCATAAGCAGCTGAAGAATTCTGAACTCTGTCGGCGTGAAGGTGATAGTCTCACCGTAAAGGCGGCAGCTGTGGTCCTGAGTGTTAAGCTCAAGCCCTGAAATTTCAATAACGCCCTTTTCCTGCCCGGGTGTGTTGTACTGACGGTACCTTCTTAACTGAGCCTTCACTCGGGCAACAAGCTCAAGGGGATTGAAGGGCTTTGTAACATAGTCGTCTGCGCCCAGAGAAAGGCCGGAAATTCTGTCTGTATAAGCTGTTTTTGCAGTGAGCATTATTACGGGATAAGTGTGCTTTTTCCTTATCCGGGCACAAAGAGAAAAGCCGTCAACTCCGGGCAGCATAACATCAAGTATTGCAAGGTCAAAGCTCTGCTGTTCAATCAGCTCTGCACCTTCCTGTCCGTTATATCTTTTTTCAACCTCAAAGCCTTCGTTGAGAAGATAAAGCTCAATAAGGTCTGCAATTTCAATTTCATCATCTACAACTAAAATTCTCATTTTTTAACTTCCACCTCCCGTTTATTATAACATAAAAGATGGGTGATTTACACTGTTTATTTCTTAAGACTTTCTTAAGTTTTGCCACGGTAGCCGCAATAAGGCGGATTTAAGGGATATAAGTTGTTATATTTTTAATAATTTAGTGCGAAAGTACTTTATTTTTAAAGTAAAATATATTATTATAATATAATGTATAGCTATGTGAAAATATTGTGGAAAAGGAAGGCGAAAAGATATGGGTAAAATTCTTATTGTTGATGATGATGTTTCCATCGCTCAGCTTATTTCTGACGCTCTTGAAGACGAAGGACTTGAAACGGTAGTTGCAAATGACGGAAAAAGTGCCTACGAATATATAATGGACAACAGCGAGGATATTTCACTCATCTCCCTCGACATTATGATGCCTGATATTTCCGGTGTTGAGCTTTGCAGCTTTATAAGAAGCAAGGTTGACTGTCCGATTGTTTTTGTCACAGCAAAGGGTAGCTCTGCCGATGCGGTGAACGGCCTTGAGTCAGGCGGTGACGATTATATCACAAAGCCCTTTGTGGTTGAAGAGTTTGTTGCAAGAATAAAGGCTCATCTCAGGCGTGACAAACGACATCACGCAGACCCCGAATCGGGTAGAATAAAGGTAGGCAACATTGAAATCCGTACGGATTCTTATGAGGTTTACAAAAACGGTGAGGCAGTTTCTTTTTCAACAAGGGAATTTCAGCTGCTTCAGTATCTTATGGAAAATGCGGGCAAGGTTCTCACAAGGGAGCAGATTTTTAATCATGTGTGGGATACGGAATTCGGTGACATAGGCACCGTTGCCGTTAACATCAAAAGCATCCGTGACAAAATAGACACGGAAAATGAATACATAAAAACAGTGTGGGGCGTTGGCTATAAATTCATAAGCCGCAGCTGATAACAAAAAGAGGGGGCAAATGTTGTGTTTCAAAGCAGAAAAACAAATTTTCTGATGATAATGATACTGCTTGGTGTAATAGCGGCATTTGCTTATTCCTATAACGTATCAGTAACAAGAGCCGTTGCTGATGTTGCCTATAATGACAGGGCAATTCTTCAAAGCTATAACAATGAAATTATCGGAAAGCTGACAGAGGAAGACAGCACGGAAACCTGGAGTGAAGTTGTTGAGCAGTATGAGGATATAGTCATTGTTATTGAAAACAGTGAAAACAAAATTGTCACACGCTCAATCGGAAGGACCTGGTCTGCCCTTGACGTTAAGGTGCAAACCCCTTTTGAATATAAAGACCGAGCTTATGTTATAAAATCCTCGGTGTATCTTCTCAGGGATTACGTGGGTGATGTGAGGGGACTTACAAAATTCTTTTTTGTGGAATTTCTTATTGGCGTTTCTGCCCTGTGCCTTTTGATTTTCACAATTTATACGGTAATGCTAAGGCCCTTCAGGTCCCTTTATAATGCAATTGAGGATTATGATAAAACAGGTGAGCTGAAGGATGTCAGAATCAAGGGCTATGCAGGTGAAATTTACCGACGCTTTGTGTTTATGACAGAAAACCTTGACAAGCAGCAACAGAATCAGCGGCGGATTATTGCGTCAATTTCCCATGACATAAAAACTCCTCTCACGTCAATTATGGGATATACTGAGCAGCTGAAGAAGCCTGAGCTCAGCGCAGAAAGGCGTGAAAGGTACCTTTCAACCGTTTATGAAAAAAGTGATCAGATAAGAGGTCTCATGGAGGAATTTGACGATTATCTCAGCTATGATAAGCTCCGTGACTTCAAAAAAACTGAAATAAGCGCCAAGGAGCTTATGCAGGCAATTGTTGCAGAATATGCAGATGAGCTTGAAAATTCAGGTGTTGATTTTGATGTTACCGTTTCGGGTGACAAAAATGCTCAGACCGCCATTGACAAGGCAAGGTTCAAAAGAGTTTTCGGCAATGCGTTTGCAAACTCACTCAAGCATTTCGGTGATAATAAAAAGATAATCAAGGTAGAAATAAAGCCTGAAAAGGAAAAAATCATGATTTTTATTGACGATTCAGGCGAGGGCGTTGAAAAGGAAAAGTTGGAGGTTATTTTTGAGCCTCTTTACACCTCCGATAAGGGCAGACAGGTGGCAGGTCTCGGACTTTCCATCTGCCGTGAGATAATAGAAAGCCATCAGGGCAGAATTTACGCTTCAGAAAGTGAGCTTGGAGGTCTCAGAATCTGTATCGAGCTTGAAAGAACAGGAAAAAAGAAAGTAATTTGATTTAGACAGGTGAATATATCAATGGAAAAATTAAGACAGGTGCTTGAAGACCTGCTGACAAAATTCAAGCCATATCTGAAAAAGGCAAAGGCTTTGTTTTTTAAGTTTGTTGAGCTGATTTCAAAACATAAGGTTGTGACCGTTTGCGTTGCCGTTTTCCTTTTGCTTTTATGCAGCGGTATTGCAGTTATAAACGGATATCTCAACAAGATTAATTATGATGACGGCTCACAGCCTCCCACAGTTGTTTACACCACTGAGGAGGAAACAACCCAGGTGCAGCTCGGAACGGGTGAATATATCACAATTTACGCATCGCAGCTGAATCCTGACGGCTCATTCACAATGTCTGACGGTCGTGTTTATTTTGTTGACGGCTCTGTTAAGAATCCCGACGGCACCATTATCTTCAAGGACGGTTCCTATGTAACTGCTGACGGACTTGCTGTTCTGTCAGACGGAACAACCATCTATAAGGACGGTACGGTTGTTTTTCAGAACGGTAATTACCTCACTTCATCAGGTATTGTGGTTGATGCTTTGGGTAAGGCGACCTTTGCAGACGGAAGAACAATGAGCATTTCCGATTTCTATATTGAGCAGTCGGGAAGGGTTGTTATAAAAAACGGAAGCAGCGTTTTCAACATCAGTAATAATGTTGAGAGTACCACTGCAGCTCCTACAAAGCCTCAGGAAGATGACGACGACAAAATTATTCAGGCTGCAAAGGAAAATGATAAGGTCAAGGATAAGCTTCAGGAAAACGATAAGCTTATTGAGAAAAATGCTCATAATAACGAAATCTGGTACAGCGATGATGTTATAAACATTCTGCTCATGGGTGTTGACGGCGGCAGCAAGGTGTTTCCTTACGGCAGATCTGATGCCATGATTGTTGTAAGCATAAACAAGGTTACAAAGAAAATCAAGCTTGTTTCATTTTCAAGAACGGCCTATGTATCAATCCCGGGTTATGAAAACACAAGGCTCAACCATGCTCACGGCTATGGCGGACCTCAGCTTGTTATGAGAACCATTGAAGAAAACTATAAAATCAGAATTGATAATTATGTCAGCACAACCTTTTCAGCTTTTCAGGAGCTTATTGATGCTGTTGGCGGTGTTGATATCACCCTTACCTCAGCAGAGGCAAAGGCACTCAAAAAGAAGCTTCTTGCAAACGGCTATGAATATATAGGCAAGGGAACCTACAGACTCAACGGAGCAATGGCACTTGAATATGTGCGGCTTCGCAAAATTGACACAGACAGAGAAAGAACCCAGAGGCAGAGAAATGTTTTAACCTCTCTTGCAAACCAGGCAAAAAGTATGAATATATTTGAGCTTAATCTTCTTTTGAACAGAGTTCTTCCTCATATTACAACGGACCTTTCAAAAATGGAAATTGTATCTCAGCTTGTTAATGTTCCCGCATACCTTTCGGGTGATTTTGAGCAGGGAGTTCTTCCGCATAAATCCTCGGCACTGAAGCTTATAGATAACTTCGAGGTTGTTCTTGTTGACTGGGAAGACGAGGTTGCTTATACCCATAAGCTCTTCTATGAGGGAGTAACACCAAGCTACTATACACGGTGATAGAATGAAAAATAACAGTGTTCTTAACAAAAACGATGAAATACACCTTACTATAACCACTCTTACTTCAATGGGGAGTGGTTTAGGTCGTTTCAATGACATGGCAGTGTTTGTTGACGGTGCCGCACCGGGAGACGAGCTTCTGGTACATATCATCAAGGTTAAAAAGAATTATGCCGTTGGTAAAATCAAAAAGATACTCAGAAAAGCAAAATGCAGAATTGAGTCTGACTGCGTTTATGACAGCCGTTGCGGTGGTTGTGCATACAGACACATCGACTACGTTAAGGAGCTCGAAATTAAAAAGCAGACCGTTACAGACGCTTTTCAAAGAATCGGCGGGCTCGACGCAGAATGTGAGGATATTCTCAGCATAAAGGAGCCCGTGCATTACAGAAACAAGGCGCAGATACCGGTAGGTCTCGGACCTGAGGGCGAAATAAATATCGGCTTTTATTCCAAAAGGTCACACAGAATAATCAACAGCGATAACTGCCTTCTTCAGAGTGAGGATTTCGGTGCGGTGATAAGCTCTGTCAGAAAGTATATTCTTGAAAGCCCCGTAACAATTTATGACGAAGAAACGGGCAGGGGACTTCTCAGACATATTTATCTCAGGCAGGCAAGAAAAACAAAGGAAATTATGGTCTGTCTTGTCATAAACGGTAACAGTATTCCGAAAAAGGAAAAATTTATAAATCATCTTATTGAATCGGGCAAAAATATAAAATCCGTTGTTCTTAACATAAACAAAAAGAATACTAATGTAATTCTCGGTGACGAATGCATTACCCTTTGGGGCAGTGATTTTATTGAAGATGAGCTGTGCGGCTTAAGGTTCAGAATTTCACCTCTTTCCTTTTATCAGGTAAACCCTGAAGGAACGGAGCTTTTGTATAACAAGGCAAAGGAATATGCCGGCCTTTCAGGTGAGGAAACCCTGCTTGACCTATATTGCGGAACAGGCACAATCGGTCTTACAATGGCAGACGGGGTGAAAAATCTTATCGGTGTTGAGATAATCCCTCAGGCAATTGAAAACGCAAAGGAAAATGCTGAGCTTAACAGAATTACAAATGCACGCTTTATCTGTGACGATGCAACGGGTGCGGCAAAAATCCTTTACGATGAAGGAATCAGACCTGACGTTGTGATTCTTGACCCGCCAAGAAAGGGCTGCTCTGCCGAGGTTATAAAAACTGTTTCGGACATGTCACCTGACAGAATTGTATATGTGTCCTGCGACCCTGCAACCCTTGCAAGGGACCTTGCCTTATTCAGGAACTACGGCTATGAAACATCAAAAGCAACGGCAGTTGATATGTTCCCCAGAACAACTCATGTCGAGACGGTTGTTCTTTTGTCCCAACGCAACAATCATTAATCATAAATAGTTTTATTGCAGTATTATATTAATCTGCTTTTTCAAGGAGAAGAAAATTATGAAAATCAAGTCAAAGGTCAAAGGTCTTTTTGTAACAAAAGAGGGATGGTCAACTCAGCCCGTTGAAAGAGCGAGCTATTATTCATATTTTGCAGGGCAGAATATGATTTACACGCTTTTTAATGTGTGTCTTACAACTTATCTTCTGTTTCTGGGTATCGACCCCATCAAGTCAGCAGCTGTTATGCTTATTGTTAAGGTGTGGGACGCTGTGAATGATACGCTCTTCGGTGTGATTTTCGACTCAATCAAATTCAGAAGCGGAAAAAAATATCTGCCGTGGATAAAAATTTCCACCATACTCATTCCGATTACCACGATACTGACCTTTATAATTCCCTCAGGCTCTTCACAAACAGTGAAGCTTGCATGGTTTGCCGTTGCATATATGCTTTGGGATACTGCCTACACACTGTGTGATGTTCCTATATTCGGTATTCTGACCTCTATGAGTCAGAGCATTGACGAAAGAAACACAATTCAGTCACTCAAAAGCATTGCAACCTATGCAGGCGTTGGCGTAACCTCAACCCTTGCAACAGTTCTTGTCAGTGAAAAGGTCGGCATGAATTACGGCATGATAGCAGTTATAATCTGTGTTATGGCATTTGCTCTTATGCTTCCTGCTTCATATAAGCTTAAGGAGCGCTTCCATGCCGAGGCAGAGGAAACCTTTACTGTAAGAAGAATGTTTTCTTATCTTTTCAAAAACAAGTATCTGCTGATATACTATGTTGGTATTTTCTTCTATTCCTCACTGAATATCGGCAATGCCTTCACCCTTTATGTTTCTTATTATCTGTTCCACAGCGCTCTGTTCTCAATTGTTGTCGGCGCAGTGGGAACTGTACCCCAGCTTATCATCGCTCTGCTTTTGCCTAAGATTATCAGAAAATACGATAAGATGAAGGTAAATCAGATATGCCTTCTGGCTTATGTTGTTCTCAGTGTTATCACATGGCTTATTGGCTACGGTAATGTTGTTGTTTACATAATCATGTTTACAATCCGTTCCGTACCTCTTGCTGTTGTTGCCCTTGAAATGTTTATGTTCACACCTGACTGTGCCGAATACGGCAGATTCAAAAGCGGCACTGAGGCTAAGGGCATAACCTTTGCAGTGCAGACCTTTATGGCAAAGCTTACCGGCTCTGTTTCAAGCGCTCTGGGCCTTTTCATACTCGGTCTCGATTCAGTGGGCTGGAAGGTTGTTGAGGTGGGCTCCTTCCAGGAGCTTGAGCAAAGCGGAGTTACACAGACACCCCATGCACTGAACATGCTTTGGCTCATCTTCATGCTTATTCCTGCAATCGGCGGACTTCTTGCATACATAGTGTGGTGCTTCTATGATCTGAAGGATAAGGATGTTCAGGTTATGATTGACTGCAACACAGGCAAAATCACAAGAGAGCAGGCCATGAGCATGCTTTCAAAGAAGTATGATATTAAAGAATAAGGGTACATTCCGGCTGAAAAGTAAAAAGCACAAAACAACACCGATATCCCCAAGCGGATATCGGTGTTTTAAACTGTTTCAGATTGCTTGCGTAACTATCGCAGATTATTTAAAGAAGAAGAAAACACGGTAAAAGGCTCTGAAAAGAACTGTGAGAATGTAGGGAGAGAACAGGTCTGTGAAGAAGAAATCCATTCTGTCGCCGGTAACATCACCGTAGAATACACTGCGGGTTGAATAGTTTTCAACATCGTTTTCGTCAAGCTCGAAAACTCTTGCACTGCGGTTATCGTTAATGCCGTAGGATGCAAAGCCGGTGCCGCCGTTGTAGCCGAGAACAATACCGTCCTTTGTTCTGCCGACAAAGTTGTTGATATGGTCGTGACCGAAGAAGGCGCCGATGATGTCGCCCTGCTCAAGCCATGATTCATACTGGCCTGTGGTTACATCTGTGGGCTCGGAGCAAGGTGATTCATAGGAGTAGTTTTCCTCAGGTGAAGAAATGATACGCTCGTCATCAAGCTTGTACCATGCATTTTCTGTGTAGCTGAAGAAGGCATCCTTGCCGCCCTTTTCGCCTTCAACATAGAACTGGTGAATTTCTTTAACGGGGATGTGCTGGAAAACAAATGAGGGAACAGCCTTGCCGCCGTTCTGTGCCTTTAAGGCATTGCTTGTGTTTTTGTACCATTCGTTCTGTTCGGGATGAACACCGTCATATCCGCCTCTATCAGCATTTTTGTTGTGTGTATCCATCATGTAGACATTAAGAGCAATTCTGCTTGAATCGGATGAAAGAATGGGAAGGTTGAAGGTGCCGGGGTCACAGCCGTCGGTGTGGCAGAAATAATCGAACTGCTTTAAAACTTCAATCATTTCTTCCGTTGAAAGCACATCTTCAAGGTCGTGGTCATGGTTGCCGAAGGTAACGGTAAAGGGTACCTTTGCATCTTCAAAAAAGCCGCCGAGAACCTCAAGAGCCTTTGTAACTCTTTTCTTTGTGGGTGCAGGGAAAACGTCAGAAAGCATGTCGCCTGCAATAACAGCAAGGTCAGGCTGTTCCTGTTCAAGAGCCATCCTGAGGAAATTGGCAGTACGGCGGTTCATGTCACAGGTATCCTGAGTGTCATTGAACATCATAATTTTGAATTTGCCGTCTTCGCCGAATTTGAGTGTGGTTGAATCATATGTGGCTGTAGCAGTGATAAGGCAGGAAAAAGCAAGAACTATAGCCAGAATGACTGAGAGAATTTTTTTCATGGGTTTGTCTCCTTTTCTTTAATTAATGTATATCTTTTTTCAAATCAAGATAAACCGTTTTTATGCACCATTGACCGTTGATGTTTTCAAGCTTTACAAATGGATTGAAGGTTTTGCTGTCAATACCTGAATCCTGATAGCTTTCACCTTCATATTTCCAGGAATAGTTATATTCTATTGTGAAAGTGACAACACTGCCTTCAATGTCGTCAGACCAGGAAACAGTGCTTCCGCTTTCGTCAAAGCCGTTACATCTTATTGCTGACACATTGATTTTACCTGTTTTGTAAGAGTCTGTGTCAATGTCTGTGCTGCTTATTATGCCGTCAATTACCTTTTGAACCTCTACTTTGTCCTTTTCGCTTGAAAAGCTGAAGGATGAAAGGTTGTTTTTGCCCTCTGCACAGAGTTCGATAAGATCTGTAAGTATTTTCTGTGCTGCTTTTTCGGCTTCCTTCTTGTATTCCTCTGTGGCTTCAAGACTGACGTGCATTTCAGCAAATTTTTCTTTGTCGAAGTCAAATTCCTCTGTAACCGTTTTGAAGCCGTAACGTGAAACCGTGACAGTATGCTTTCCGGTCAGCTCAGTGAAAAGTCTGTAGCATTCTGCACTTTCGATATAGGGCACTTCAGCTTCACCGAGAAGAACAGTGCAGTGCTTCGGGGCGTAAACGGTGCAGCATACAGTGTCGGGAGATATGTTAACCACACTGCTGCCGTCTGTGTCTGCCTCACTGCCCGGTGCGGTGCTTACTGTGCTTTGAGTAATGTCTGTTCCGTCATTTTTCGGCTGCAGAGAAGCTACTGCAATGCCGATGGCAGCAATAACAGCAAAAGCTATAATTATAATAATTGTTTTCTTATTCATGTCTTCACCTCAGCTAATTATAACCCTATGCAGCTTCTGTGTCAAACAGATTAGAGAAATTTCTATAAAAATTTGACGAACAGAATAATTTGTAGTATAATACTGAATTGATGTACCAGTGTACAAGCTATATTTTTTATTTTCGAAAGGAGATATATCCAAAATGGATGACCCCGGCAGTCTTATTTTCAGTATAATTCTTTTGTTTGCTTTGATTCTTGTCAATGCATTTTTTGCAATGAGTGAAATGGCAATTGTTTCTCTCAACGATAACATGATTGACAAGCTTGCCGAAGAGGGCCACAAAAAGGCTAAAAAAATTAAAACTCTCACAGAAAATCCCTCTAACTTTCTGTCCACAATTCAGATCGGTGTTACGCTTGCAGGCTTTCTTACATCAGCGAGCGCATCAACAACCTTTGCTGAGATGCTCACAAATGCAATTCTCGGCATTAACCCCGCCTTCGAAAAGTTCGATGATATCATCAGCGGTGTAAGTGTTGTTGTAATCACAATCATCATGTCGTATTTTTCCCTTGTTTTGGGTGAGCTTGCTCCCAAGCGCATGGCGATGCAGAAGCCTGAAATGATTGCATACAAGGTGGTTGACGTGCTTCTTGTTGTCAAGAAGGTGTGCACCCCCTTTGTGAGGATTCTTTCCTTTTCAACAAATGCAGTTGTACGCATGTTCGGCTTTGACCCCAATGCAGATGAGGAAAGCGTTACGGAAGAGGAAATCCGTATGATGGTTGATGTTGGTCAGGAAAAGGGCGTTATCGAAGACATACAGAAGGAAATGATAAATAATATCTTCGAGTTCGATGATATTGACGTAACGGATATCATGACTCACAGAACGGATATGATTGCCGTTGAGGATACAGATACTCTGCGTGAGGTTGTTGAAATTTCAATTGAACACGGCTATTCACGAATCCCTGTTTACCATGAGGACCAGGATAATATTATCGGTATAATTTACATCAAGGACCTTCTTAAATATGTTTCTGAGTCATTGCCTGAAACAAAAAGCCCGAGCGATATAATGCGTCCTGCATATTATGTACCCTTCAGCAAAAACTGCGGTGACCTTTTCAGTGAAATGACAGAGCAAAGGGTTCAGATGGCTGTTGTTGTTGACGAGTACGGCGGCACGGCAGGTATTGTTACAATGGAAGACCTTGTTGAAGCAATCATGGGTAACATCAGGGACGAATACGACGATGAAGAGGAAGAAATTGTTGAAGAAAGTGAAAACCTTTTCACAATTGACGGCACTGCCTACATTGAAGAAGTGAATGAGCTTGTGGGTGAAATTATTCCCGAAGGCGATTACGACACACTGGGCGGCTTCATTATCAGTCTTCTCGGCTTTTTGCCCAAGGACGGGGACATGAATGAGGTTGAATACAAAAACCTCAGATTCACAATTCTTAACGTTGAGGAAAGAAGAATAGGTAAGGTCCGTGTTGAGATAACTCCCATTGAAGCCGAAGAGGACGATGATTAAAAATTAAAAAAGGCGGCATTTCTTTCACCACACAGCGGTGTTCAGAGGTGCTGCACTTATTTTTTACAAAAAAACTTCTGTAAAGGTATTGACATTTACAGATATATTTAGTATAATAATCAGGCTGTAAAGTCAGAAGTCTTTACAGACATGTGAGAGGAGGGGAAATAATGGCAAAAAATCTTGATGTTATCATTCTTTTTGACATCTACGGCGACATGCTTACACAAAAGCAGCAGGATTTTATCAGCTATTATTATAACGATGACCTTTCTCTTGCAGAAATTGCAGAAAATGAAGGCATCACACGTCAGGGCGTGCGTGATGCAATCAAGCGTGCGGAAGCTCAGCTGTTCTCATTTGAAGAGCATATGGGACTTCATGCAAGGCTTGAAAAAACAAAAAACGGACTTGAAGAAATCAGACAGCAGATTGAAATTATCAACGAAGTCAACAGAAGAACAATTTTATCAAGAGAAATCAATGACGCAACGGCAAGAATTGATGTTCTCACACGCATGCTCAGTGAATGATGAGTAAATAAAATCAAAAGGATTTGATTCAATGGCATTTGAAGGTCTTTCAGAAAGACTGGAAGCCGCCTTTAAAAAGCTTCGCAGCAAGGGCTCACTTACCGAGTCTGATGTTAAAGAAGCCATGAGAGAGGTTCGTCTTGCTCTTCTGGAAGCGGACGTTAACTATAAGGTAGCAAAGGACTTCACAAAAACCGTCACCGAAAGAGCAATCGGTGCAAAGGTTATGGAAAGTCTCACACCCTCACAGATGGTTATCAAAATCGTTAACGAGGAGCTTACCAGCCTCATGGGTCGCACAAAGTCAAGGCTCAATACAGCTAACCATCCCCCAACGCTTCTTA
>JAZUNJ010000009.1:0-33489 GCA_045604105.1 Acutalibacteraceae bacterium
CTGTAAAAACTGCTTTGCACCTTAAAATTATGATATTTTTGATGCAGAACAAGGCGAAAAGCACAGAAATCCTTTCGGATTTCGAGCATTTTCAACGCAGTTATGCGCAGAAATAGCAAATTTTAAGGCCTAATATCCTTACGAAGTGGCGCCCTTGGGCAGTCTTTTTTTAGTAGTCAGGCGTCATGATGCTCGGATTTCTCACATCAGGTCAATATATTCTGCTGCCTTTGTGGCGGCAACTGTACCGTCAGCCACAGCTGTTGTGAGCTGGCGGATATCTTTTTTACGGCAGTCTCCGCAGACATATATACCGTCCCTGACTGTGCAATCCTCTCCCACATCCGCATAACCGTATTCGTCAAGAGGAATAATATCGGAAAAATCCTTTGTGCCGGGCACCTGACCTATTGCAAGGAAAAGTCCGTTAACTGCAATTTCACGTATGCTTTCACTCACTTTATCCTTGATTTTTGCATATTTTAATATGGGTGCACCGCCGATTTCACAAAGCACGGAATCTGTTATAATCTCAACATTTTCCTTTGCTCTTATTTTATTCATAAGGCTCAGTTCAGCTCTGAAGCTGTCTCTTCTGTGCACAAGATAAACCTTGTTACAGATATCACTCAGATACAGTGCATCCTGAACTGCAGTGTTGCCTCCGCCCACAACCATAACGTCCCTTTTTCTGAAAAAGTTTCCGTCACAGAAGGCGCAATAGGACACACCCTTTCCGATGTAGTCGTCTTCGTTTGAAAGGCCGCTTTTCCTTTCATTTGTCCCAAGGGCAAAAATGACTGCCCTTGCACTGTATTCACCCTGTTCGGTTATCACCCTTTTGATTTCACCGTCAGCAACTGACAGAACCCTTTCATTTATGAATTCACAGCCGAAAGCTTTTGCCTGATTATACAAATTCATTGAAAACTCTGCGCCTGCAATTGACATTATTGCAGGATAATTTTCAACATTGGCACTTTTCGCAATCTGCCCTCCGTAGGAAAGCTTTTCAAAAAGCAGAACACTTTTTCCGCTTCTTGAGGCATAAACTGCTGCGGTAAGGCCTGCAGGACCGCCGCCAATGATAATAATATCTGCCATTTTCCGTCCTCCCTTTGTTATATATCATATATATTTTACCATAAAAGCCGAAAAAATAAATAGTAATGCAAATAATTTTGTAAAAAACAGAATAATTCTCTCATTAATATAGAAATTGAGATTCATTTGTGCTATACTGTTTTAGTATGGGTTATTATGCTTATTACTTTTGAAAGGAATGAAGACTTTGATAAAAAATATCGGCGGTCTTGACATAAATTATATTGACAAAGGCGAGGGTGAATTTGTTGTTATCCTTCACGGTTGGGGAAGCAACATCACACTTCATGAGCATATGGCAGGTCTTCTTGAAAGAAAATACCGAGTTCTTGCCATGGACATGCCCGGCTTCGGCGAAAGTGAGGAGCCGAATGAGGCCTGGTGTGTTGACGATTACGTTGACTTTGTTCTTGAATTTCTTAAAGAATACTCACCTGAAAAGGTAACGCTTATCGGTCACTCCTTCGGGGGCAGAGTTATTATCAAGCTTTGCTCAAGGGAATTGCCCTTCGAAATTGAAAAGGTTATTCTCATTGACTCGGCAGGTGTAATGCCCAAGAAGACCCTGAAGCAAAAAACAAAGCAGAAAATATATAAAGCCACAAAAAGCATTTATTCCTCTGCCCCTGTGCAGAAGCTGTTCCCCGAGGCACTGGAAAACCTGCGCAAAAAAAACGGCTCTGCAGACTACAATGCAGCCTCCCCCGTTATGCGTCAGACTCTTGTGAAGGTTGTTAACGAGGACCTTCAGGAGCTTATGCCCAATGTGAAGGCACCCACTCTGCTTGTGTGGGGCACCCTTGACGACGCAACTCCACTTTCCGATGCTCTCATTATGGAAAAGCTTATGCCCGAAGCAGGTCTTGTTAAATTTGAAGGCGCAGGACATTACTCTTTCCTTGAATGCCGTGAACAGTTCGGCAGAGTTCTGTGCTCATTTATGAATATTCCTCTTAACTGAAAGGAGATACCCGGATGATAAACACTGTTCTGTTTATAGCCTGTGCTGTGATTTTTCTTGTTCCCACAGCAATGAGTGCAATTGATTCCATGCACTTTTTCCAGCTTAATTCCTATCGCTTTGACACTCACACAAAATGGATAAAGGAAAACACAAGAAAGTACCTTTCCCACTCAACTGTTGCAGTTATCATGCTTATCGTTCTGCTTTTCAACATGAGCATTACGGTGAAGTCTGTTGTTCTTGCGCTTCTTTTACTTGCTGCAATTCCCGTTTCAAAGCCGAAGAAGGCAAAAAAGCCTCTCGTATATACTCCGAGAGTTAAAAGAATGCTATTTACCGAGGCTTTGCTTGTTGCTCTTATAATTGCTGCAGTTTCCGTGCCGAGCCTTAAAACAAGTCACGAAACCTACGCTCTTCTCACTCTTGCACTTATTTTCGGCTTATCCCCCGTTCTGTGCCTTGCTGCAAACCTTATCAATAAACCCCTTGAGCTGAGCATCAATCAGTATTACACCAATGATGCAAAAAAGATGCTCCGCCAGTGTCCCGACCTTAAAATTATCGGTATCACAGGCTCCTACGGCAAAACAAGCGTGAAATATTATCTCACAACTCTTCTCAAGGGCAAATATAACGTTCTCATGACTCCCGAAAGCTACAACACACCCATGGGCGTTGTTAAAACAATCAGAGGCTCACTGAAGGCTACTCACGAGATTTTTGTTTGTGAAATGGGTGCAAAATGGGTCGGTGACATCAAGGAGCTTTGTGACATTGTTCATCCTCAGCACGGTGTTATCACTTCAATCGGTCCCCAGCATCTTGAATCCTTCAAGACTCTTGATGCCGTAAAAAGTACAAAGTTTGAGCTTTCCGATTCTCTTCCCGAGTGCGGTATGCTTTTCCTTAATGCAGATGACGAAAACATCCGTGACCACGGCAGTAACAGACCTTATATTTCATACAGCGTTGAAGGCGAAGCGGATTATGTTGCTTATAACCTTTCCGTTTCGGAAAGAGGTACCACCTTCACCGTTAAAACTCCTGAAGGAGAAACTGCAGAATTTTCAACAAGACTCATCGGCCGTCACAATGTTCTCAACATTGTGGGTGCAATTGCAATAAGCCACAAGATGGGCATTGCGCTCAAGGACCTCAAAGGACAGGTGAGAAAGCTTGAGGGCGTGCCTCACAGACTTCAGCTTTCCGACAAGGGCAATGTTACAATTATTGACGATGCTTATAACTCAAACCCCAGCGGCACCAAGGCAGCCCTTGAGGCTCTCAGCCTTTTTGACGGCTACAAAATACTTGTCACCCCCGGTATGGTTGAGCTTGGACCCAAGCAGGATGAATTGAACCGTGAGTTCGGAAGAAATGCTGCTGCAGTATGTGATTATGTGGTGCTGGTTGGTGCAAAGCAGGCTGTACCCATCAAGGCAGGTCTGCTTGACAAAAAATATGACGAAAGTAAAATCTTCGTTGCTTCCACAATCAACGAAGCTCTTGACCATGTTTACGCCCTCAATTCTCAGGGCAGAAAGAAGATTATTCTTCTTGAAAACGACCTTCCCGATAACTATTAAGAGGTGAACTGATATGAAAATCAAAGTAGGCGTTCTTTTCGGCGGTAAAACCGTTGAACACGAAATTTCCGTTATTTCCGCAATTCAGGCAATGGGATATCTCAACCGTGACAAGTACGATGTAATTCCCATTTACATAACCAAAAATAACGAATTCTATGTTGGTGAAAGCATCGGCAAAATTGAAGCATATACAGATATCAACACCCTTCTCAAAAACAGCCAGAGAATTATTATGGTTAACGAGGGTGGCAAAACTCAGCTTATAAAATACCCTCAGAAGATGTTCTCAAAGGGTGTGGTTGATTATATTGACATCGCTTTCCCTGTTGTTCACGGCACAAATGTTGAAGACGGTACACTTCAGGGTTATCTTAAAATGTTCAACATTCCTTATGTCGGCTGCGATGTGCTTTCTTCAGCTGTTGGTATGGACAAGTATGTTATGAAAACCGTGCTCAAGGACAACGGTATTCCCGTGCTTGACTGCAAATGCTACACTGCAAACCTTTATGATGAGGACAGCGAAAAAATTGTTGACGAAATTGAAGAATCAATCGGCTACCCTGTAATTGTGAAGCCCGTTAACCTTGGCTCATCAATAGGTATTTCCAAGGCTGAAAACAGAAGTGAGCTTTTCGATTCACTTGACACTGCTTTCCATTACGCAACAAAGGTTCTTGTTGAAACAGCAGTTCAGAACCTTAAGGAAATCAACTGCTCAGTTCTCGGTGACTATGAGACCGCTGAGGCTTCAGAATGTGAAGAGCCCGTTTCATCAGATAAGATTCTTACCTTCACAGAAAAGTATATCGGTGACGGCTCTGCAAAAGGTGCTAAGGGTGCAAAGGGCGGCATCAAGGGCTCTGCATCAGGCAGCAAGGGAATGGCAACACTAAAAAGAAAGATTCCCGCTGACATCACAAGTGAGCAAAGAGACGTAATCCGTCAGATGGCAGTGAAAGCCTTCAAATGTCTCGGCTGCAACGGCGTTTCAAGAATTGACTTCATGATGGACACTGCATCAGGCAAAATCTGGCTTAATGAAATTAACACAATTCCCGGCTCACTTTCCTTCTATCTGTGGGAGCCCTTGGGCGTGAAATACTCTGAGCTTCTTGACAGAATGATTTCCTATGCTCTTAAAAGAGAAAGGGAAGAGGAAAGCATCACTTACACCTTTGACTCAAATGTGCTTCAGGGCGTAAAGCTCGGTGGCGGTGCAAAAGGTACAAAGGGAACTAAAGTGTAAATCTTATATTTAATTATAAACAGCTGCATTTTTTCTTGAAGTGTAGCTGTTATTTTAATTTATAAGGCAATTTAAACTAAATTTTAAAGCTCCGTTTGTTAACCCTGCCAAAATTAATATATTTCCCTTTTTTGTGTAGCCAAAAGATAGTATCTGTGGTATAATTTGTATTTGTATAAGACTGTGCATTATTCTTTATAATCGCAGCAAACAGTCCATGAGGAGGTAAAAAATTGGCTCAGACAAAAAACTTAGCAATGAAAGCAAGAGGCATTCTTTCTGACGCCAGGGTTTACTGGAATCTTCCAATGCCCGGCCGTTATATGACCTTTAAGGAAATCGCAGCTTATGCCGGCGGCGGTATCGGTGCCTATTTCCTTATCTATATGGGTAATCAGCTTGTTGTTAACATCAACAATATGATTGTCGGTGGTGCTATAGGTGTTTCTCCCACTCATATGTATATCCTTTACATAATCGCAACCCTTGCAAATATTCCTCTGACCGCTATCAGAGCGAATATGATTGACAATACAAGAAATAAAGCAGGTAAATACAGACCCTACCTTATTTCAATGGGCATTCCTACCGCACTTATCGCAATCGGATATGTCTGGTTCCCTTACGATGCTTTATATAACCTGTTCCCGATGCAGCTTCTCGGCTTTGACGGCGGGTATGTTGCCAAGTGTGCAGTTGTTCTTATTTTTAATCTTCTTCTTCAATTCTTCTTCAACTTCTTCCACGATGCATACAACAACCTTATTCATGTTCTTTCACCAAACACCCAGGAAAGAACTGATGTTCTTGCAATCAAGAGCGTTGTTTACTCTCTTGCACCGTCAATCGCTAATATAATTCTCCCCGTTATCGCACAGTATCTCACCGATAACAATATGTATGACATAAAGCTGTACAGAGTTACCTATCCCGTCTTTGCCGTTATTGGTATGGGACTTACAGTTCTGGTTTTCGGATATACCAAGGAGAAAATCATTCAGGCAAAAACCCGTGTTATTCAGGTGCGCTTCATAGATGCTTTCAAGGCTGTTGCAAAGAACAAATACTTCTGGATTATCGCCCTTGCAGGCTGGCTCGGCTTCCTTGAAGGCTCTTACGGCAATATTATGTCCTGGACATATAACTACGGTCACGCCTGCGACGGCAACACAATGGGCATTATTAACGGAATTATCAGTAATGCTTCCATGTGGGGTATGATTCTTGCGCCCTTCTGCATCCGTGCCTTTGGCAAAAAGAATGTTCTTGTTGGTATCAACACAATGAACATTATCTGTATTCTTGCTATGGGACTCAACAAAACAAACATTATCTGGCTTGCAATCTGTGTTTATCTCAACTGGCTCTTCGGTGCCTTTGAGCAGATTACAACTCCTGCAATTCAGGCTGATATCCGTGATTACCACCAGTACAAAACCGGAGAAAGAATTGACGGTATGTTCTCAACGGTTCAGACAATAGGTAACATTGTTACTCTTGTCACCTCCTCCGTGCTCCCCTTCGTTTACGAAAGCTACGGAATTTATGAAGGTAACGGTTATGAAAAGCCTTACGATATTCTTGATGTTACAACAGGTCAGCCCGGTCTTCTTGAAAAGGTTATCGGAACGCTTATTATTATGGCTGCCGTAGGTGCATTTATGAATATGGTTCCCTATCTGTTCTACGACCTTAAGGAAAAGGATCAGAAGGGTATTGTCCGTATTCTCAGAATCCGTGCTATGTTTGAAGACTACGGCAATGGCGTTGTTAACGATAAGACTCTTGTTGAAGCAATTGATATTATCAGACAAGCAAGAGAAATCGCAGAAAAGACTCCCGTTCAGGTTACCAAGGCTGACAAGAAAGCCGACAAGAAGGCTTATAAGGAAGCTCGCAGCCTCAATGAGGAAATTGAAATTTCCAAGATGGTATGCGCTGAGCTTGATAAGTTCAACAAGGGCACATATATTGCAAAATATAACGCAAGTCTCAAGGTTTACAATGCAGGCCTTATAGGTCTTTATAATGAAGATATTTCAAGCATTGCCGCTGAGCTTAAGGAAGCAAGAGCAATGCCTAAGGGTACAAAGGAAGAAAAGGAACTTCGTACCTTTGCAATTGAAATTGCACAAAGCAAGCTTTCCTCAAAGAAGGCTATCAGAAAGTATTATAAGGATTCAGCTTCCTTTAAAGAACCCGATTACAAGGCTCTTGAAGCACTTTACAATATTGAAGATGAATGTGAAGCAAAGCTCAACGCTCTTTATCTTGAACAGGCAGAGTGCAAAAAGCGTAAGGATTCCTTCAGACTTAAAGAAATCACCGCAGAAATCAAAGAGCTTAAAGCTAAGAAGGCTCAGTCACAGAAGGATGCAAAAGCAGAAATGGATAAGCATGTTCAGTTCAACCGTGCTGCTAAAGCCTATCTCAATGCTGCAAAAACAGTTAAAGAGAAGGAAAACTACACTCACCTTGAAGAGCTTGCAGACCAGTATGAAGCTGCAAAGGCAAGAGAAGAAGCATCCCGTGAAGCTCAGATTGCTGAGCAGAAGCGTCTTGAAATGGAAAAGATTGCTCTTAGAGAAGAAAAGCTTGCTGAAAAAGCAGCTGCAAAAATGGCTAAGAAAAAATAAACAAAAAAAGAACCGATGGTGTCGGTTCTTTTTTTATTTGTTATCTTCTCGTAATTCTTCTAAAAGTTCTTTCATATCCTTAGGCATTTCTGCCTTGACTGTCGTTTCTTCATTTGTTACGGGATGAATAAAGGTAAGTTTTTCGCAGTGAAGTGCCTGATGGCAAATTCTTTTATCCTCGGTGCCGTACATCCTGTCACCGTATAAAGGTGTACCCAAAAAAGCAAAATGAACACGTATCTGATGCGTTCTGCCCGTTTCAAGGTCAATTCGCATGAGAGAATAGTTTTCTCCCCGTTCTTCAACATGATAGTGAGTTACAGCATAGTCTCCCCTGTCGTCAGCTGTACGGTAGGTTTTCATGGGGTCGGGACGGTAAATCGGTTTATCTATTGTGCCGTCTTCTTCGTACCTTGCCGTAACAAGTGCAAGATACTGCTTTTTTATTTTGCCTGAAAGCCTTGCAGCAACATAGGAATTCAGCGCACATACCACAATTCCTGATGTGCCCTTATCCAGCCTTCCGATTGCTCTGAAGGTTGCGGGCTTACCTTTTTTGGTAAGGTATCCTGCAACGGCATTTGCAAGGGTATCACCCTGATGGTTGTGGCTTTCATGCATGGGAAGCATGGGAGGCTTATTGATAATCAGCAGGTCGTCATCCTCAAAAACAATATCCAGCGGATAATCAACGGGAATTGAGGAGGTGCTGTCATCAGGGATGTTGATTGTCACCTTGTCTCCAGTGTGGATTATATCGATTGTTCTTGCCTGATTTCCGTTGAGCATAATGCCGTTTTCAACGGTTTTTAAGCTCCTTAAAAGCCTTACGGAAATTTTTACATGGCCTCTTAAAAAATTGAAGACCTTTTTGCCGTTAAAGTATTCCGTTACTGTATATTCAATGCTTCTCATTGGCTGTTTTTAGAATATTCGTCAAGCAGACGCTTCTTTTCCTCCCAAAGCTTCTGCGAAAGGTCAACATAATAGGTATGGGGGTTTTCAAAGCGCTTAACTTCATCCCAGAGCATTGCGACCTGCTCGTTGCAGTAATTTTTGATATCCTTGATATCAGGGCTGTCATAGCAGCATTTTCCACCGTCGAAAACCTTGACAAGAAGGGGCTTTGCAACAAAATCACGGACAGTCTTTCTCTTCCAGGTATAGTTGGGATCAAAGAGCTCATAGGGCTTACTGTCATCAATTTCCTCATCAAGAAGTGTTATCACGTCAGCTATAGCCTTTCCGCTTTCCTTATCAAAAAGACGGTATACCTTTTTGGCGCAGGGAGTTGTGATTTTCTGAACATTCTCGCTGAGCTTGATTCTTGGCACAGCAATGCCGTTTTCCTCTACTGCAACAATTTTATACACGCCGCCGAAAACAGGTGTTGAAGCCGCTGTAATCAGCCTTTCACCAACACCGAAGGAATCAACCTGAGCGCCCTGAATGAGCATGTCACGGATAATGATTTCATCAAGGGAATTACTTGCAACAATCTTACAGTCAGGGAAGCCTGCCTCATCAAGCATCTTTCTGGCTTTTATTGAAAGATATGTAATGTCACCTGAGTCGATTCTGATTCCCTTTGGTCTGAAGCCACGGGGAAGAACCTCTCTTCTGAAGGCTTCAATTGCATTGGGTATGCCTGATTTCAGAACGTTGTAGGTGTCAACAAGAAGTGTGCAGTTGTCAGGGTACTGCCTTGCGTAAGCGCAGAATGCCTCAAGCTCATCTCCGAAAAGCTGAACCCATGAATGCGCCATTGTGCCCACCGCAGGCACACCGAAATCTCTTTCATCAATTGTGCATGCCGTTGCATCACAGCCGCCGATATAAGCTGCCCTTGCGCCATAAATTGCAGCATCATAGCCCTGAGCACGGCGTGAACCGAATTCCATAATGGCTCTGTCCCCTGCTGCCCTTTTAAGACGGTTGGCCTTTGTCGCAATAAGGCTCTGATGATTTATTGTGAGAAGAATCATGGTTTCAATAAGCTGAGCTTCAATAACAGGGCCCTTTACGGTAATGATGGGCTCACCGGGGAAAATGGGTGTGCCTTCCGGAATTGCCCAGACATCACAGCTGAAGCTGAAATTGCGAAGATAGTCGATAAAATCCTCATTGAAGCCCTTTCTTTTGAAAAGCTCAATGTCCTTCTGAGTAAATTTGAGATTCTTAAGATAATCAATAAGCTGACGAAGACCTGCCATAATTGCAAAGCCGCCCTTATCGGGAACAGTTCTGAAAAACATGTCAAAGTAAGCTATTTTATCCTTCATGCCATTGGTAAAATATCCGTTTGCCATTGTCATTTCATAAAAATCGACAAGCATTGTCAGATTTCTGGATTCCAATGTGTTGCTCATAGTATACTCCCACTTTCCGGAATTAATTATTTTAATTAATTATACTACTTTAATCGCAATAAAAAAAGACTTTTATTAATTATTCCGAAGTTTTTTATGAAAAAATACAATTTTGTTTTTCCAAAAAGATAAATTGTATAAAATAGACAATAAAATTCTTAATTTTTTAATGAAAACTTACATATAATTCTTGACAAAATATACAACTGTATGATATATTGTATAGGTATTCGGGTCATACGAACCCAAGATTGTATTATTTGAAGGTGTGTGTTAAATGAGAATCCGCAAACAGGCCCTCGGTGACCGTAACATCGTTGGCGCAAGAATTGAAGCAAAAAGAAAAGAATTAGGAATCAAGCAAATTGATCTTCTCACCCAGCTCCAGATAAGAGGTGTTGAACTCACTGCATCAGGTCTTTCAAAGCTTGAAGGACAAATCAGAAGTGTTTGTGATTATGAGCTTGTTGCAATTGCAGACATTCTTGGTGTTTCTATCAATTGGCTTGTTGGCAAAGAAGACTGATACGGTGGTTCCGGACCGGCCTTCGGGACGTTTTTTGTCTTCACCGACTTTTTGATTATAAAAAAATCCCGTAATACGCGAGTATTGCGGGATTTTAGTTATTTACTTTTAAGTGTTGGTTACTCTTGTGCAGCGGCTTTTCCGTATTTTCTTTTCACCGCATAATTATCAATGTAGCAGTGAAAGCCCTCTGTGAGGAGCTTTTTGCCTTTAAGGTTAACACGGCCTGCAAATTTTCTCAGAGAATTCGGATTATACACCCTTTCCTTCACCGGATTTATGCCGTAAAAGCTGAGAGCTCTGTAATACCCGCCGAGTTTTTGACAAAAACGGCCATAATCACGTTTTTCTTCATTTGTCCATGCAGTTTCACTGATGGCACCAAGACGCGGATACATGCAAAATACAGCCTCATTCATTGAAGGTACAAATTCAGTCCAAAGGCACGCCTCAACACCTGCATACTTACCCTTACCAGCTGAAGCTTTTTCATATGTGCTCTTAAGGTCTGCAGCCGCATAGGGTAAGGCAAGGTTAAAATTATCGTCAGACAGAATATACCTTCTGCCGTCATTTGTTTCACCGTCAAAGCTGTTCTGAAGCTGCACAGTGACAGAATAGTCAAGCTTATTCTGTCTGCCGCACCACGCTCTTACCTCAATGCCCTTTTTGTGAAGGTAGTCTGCCATTCTCTGAAGGTAATAGGTATGAAGGTCGCTTTCGCTCTGAAGGCCCTCCTCCTTCATTCTCTTCTGACAGTGAGGACAAAGCTCCCACCGTGTTGTGGGCACCTCTTCACCGCCGAGATGAATAATACCGTCGGTAAAAATTTCCGTCAGCTCATCAAAAACGCTCTCCATGAATTCAAAGGTGCTTTCCTTTCCAATGCAAAGAACATCATGCTTAACACCCCAACGGGTTGCAACATTCAGCTTCCGATCAAAGCAGGAAAGAAAGGGGTATGCTGCGATCATGCTCACAGCATGGCCGGGAGAATCAATTTCGGGAATAACCCTTATGCACCTTTTATGGGCATACTCAATAATCTCCTGCATTTCGGCCTTTGTGTAATAGCCGCAGTGAGAGACAGAATTGAAATTTGTGTGAGAGCGGTATGAGCCGATTTCTGTTAAAAGCAGCTGATTTTCAAGCTGACAGCGAAAGCCCTGATCATCACTGAGATGCCAATGGAATTCATTCAGCTTATGAAGTGCCATCATATCAAGAAAATGGAAAACCGCTTCCTTCGTGAAAAAATATCTGCCGCAGTCAAGCATAAAGCCTCTTGAAGAGAAAGCGGGATAATCCTTAATCTTAAGGCATGGAAGCTTCATTTCACCCTGAAGCAAAAGCTGCTTTAAGCTCTGCACTCCGTAAAACAGCCCGTCAGCATCACTCCCCGTTACATTAACGGTGTTGTTTTCAACGGTGATGTCATAGCCTTCCTTTTCACTTCCCGTATCGGTTATGGAAAGTCTTACCGTTTCTTTACCTGTTCCGAGAACTTCAGCTTCAAAATACTCCTCCAAAAAGCAGCGGAGCTCAGCTTCAGCCTTTTGCGTACCTGAAGAAGCCTCAATTTCACAAAGCCTTGTCAGCGTAAAGCCGATTTCTTCTGATTGAATTTCAAAAAAGACGGGCTCAGGTATAACTGAATATTTCATGCTGTTAAATTATCTTGCAAAGAACCAGCAGACCCAGAGTGCAATAACGAAGCAGCCCTCTGCAGGAATCGCAAGCTTTGTGTAGGGACATTTCCAGCCTTTGTCAACAAAAAGGAAAATTGTTCTTGTTACGAAAACTGTTGTTGCAAAGAACATTCCGCCAACGAGTGAATAAAAAGCTGTTCCCGTTGCAAAAGCAAGATATAAAAGGAATGCTCCGAGAGCAAAGGAAATGCCGCCGTAGTAAACTCTGATTTCGGTTTTACCTGCATTGTCAACAGGCTTGATTGAAAAGCTCTCTGCATTTTTAATGGGCTTTGAAATGAAAACTATTGCCATGCCGAAAAAATATGCTGCCAGGCAGGCTGTGGCAAAGGCTGCGGGAAAATTTTCTGAAAAAAGTGCTTTTATTGAGTCCATATTATACTCTCCTTTGTTTTTTTATATAATATCACATTTGTATCTGCAAGGTAAAGTAGGCCGCACAAAAAAATGAAAAATCTTCCGTTGACTTTCATGTTACGGAAGATTTTTTTAAATTGTGCAATAGCCCGGCATTAATTAAAAATCAAGCTCTCCGCCTGTAATGCCGACAAGCTTTCTGATAAGCCCCATTATTGCATTGAGAATTGCAAGAATTGTTTCCATGCTCATATTCATATTATTTCCTCCCATGTTTCAAAAGAGACAATCTTTAATTATATGTCTTTTTTACATTATAGCACACAAAGATACAGATTTGTTAAATTAATGTAAAAAAAGGCTTCCGTTTATTTACGGAAGCCTTGGCAATTAATTATTTTGTGTAAATGAGAAGATCACCGATTGTTGCGTACATATCGTCACAGCAAGCATACTTAACATTGAAGAATCTGTAAAGAAGGTTAAGAATTCTTACCCAAATAGGTCTGATAAGTGTGTTGTGGTGAAGACATCCGCAATGTGTTCCTGCGATGAATGATTCACTGATTTCAAGATTGATGGTTGTTGAAATTTTTGTGTAAGTGGGGTCGTAAATGAAATTACGTTCAAGGCGCTTTGAGCCAGAATATTTCTCATCAAGAGTTACAGCTGTGATATCGAAATAAATGCTGTCATTTACTGAGCACTTGAAAATTGCCTTGCCGTTTACATTCTGAGTCATGCCTGTTGCAACAAGCTGACCTGAGCTGTTTACGATGTTGACAAGAATCTTATCAAGATAATATTCCGGGTCTTTTTCTGATGCAGGGATAACTGCTGTGAGGTCAAACTCATAGTCAACAAGATTCTTTACATACTGAGGAATAAGCTCGATGGGCTTATAGTTTGACTCGTCCTTGAATCTTGTGTCAAGAGCACCTGCAGGAGGAGTGAGACTGTTTACTGATGTCTGATGGATGCTTTCCTTTGCAGTGAAGCCGCCCATCCATGCATAGATATATGTACGGTCCTTGGGTCTTGCCATCAGGGCTTCAAAGGAAGAATCTGAATAGAACTTTGATCTGCCGCCGTAAATTACTGCTTCTGTGTACTCATCACCTAAGGGGTTGCCGTTGAAATCGCAGAATACATATTCATAAATTCTGGGGTTTTCATAATATACAGCAACGATTTCTGTGTTACCGTAGATATGGTTGATATCAAGATTCCATGTTTTGAAAACATAGTAATATCTGTTTGAATCGTCCATCGTGGGAGGCTTTAAATAAATGATATCGCCGTTTTCATCAACGCCCTGAGGCTTGAAGATATCGTCGTCAGCCTTCTGGCCGTGACGTACGGTTATATATCTTGTGAGGGAAGCATTGTTTGCGTTGTGGAACTGAACCTGATATGTAACCTCTTTGTCTGCAGTAAATGCTGCAAAGAATTCAGTGTTTTCTGTAATAGGTGTTGCTGCAAGGTCAATAACAGCGCCGAGTGCTTCCTCAGAATCTGTTTTTGCTGCAGTCCAGCCTGCAAATATATATCTTCCGTATGCCTTGTCCTTTATACGGGTAACTGTGACTTCAGGAGACTGAGCACATTCACCTGCTGCAACAAAAGCTGATGCCACTTCAACCTCTTTGTGAGTTTCAGCGAGCTTTGCATACCAGACATCTTCACAGTACGTATCAACTGCCCAGGGGTTAATGAAATCAACGGTGTAATAAATTTTGCCGTCATTTTTAACTGCGCCGCAGTCACGTGCACAGCTTGCCTGATAAACAAAATGGTCACCGTCTTCATGATAGCTCCATTCAGCATTGTCATAATCATGTCCGAGAGCTGCCTTGTGGTCACTTGTACCGAGAACCTTCTCACAAACAGTACAGAAGCTTTCTGTGTAACCGTCTGTTTCACAGGTGGGTTCAATTACTCTTGTGTTAATGAGATGCTTTCCGTCACCGCAGTCTGTAACAGCTGATGACACAAAGGTGAGCATCAGCATTGCAGTGATAACAACTGCCATGATGATTAAAGCTTTTTTCATATTCTTTTTCATAAGCTTTCCTCCATAAATTTTCTTTCCGAATTAAAATTTACCTCATTAAATTCAACTGAATACAGTACGTCAAGATACTATACCCTGAATATAATATATAATTTTTCTTGCTAAAAGTCAATGAAAAGATGAAACTTTAAATAATTTTGTATATTTTTTTCAACACATTGACACAATTTGTTCTTTAATCTGCTGCCTGAACGGCACGGACAAAGTAGCTGCCGTCTGAATTTTTACCAAGGGTGATTTTCATTAGCTTGGAGGGCTCGGGTGAAACTATATTGCCCTCACTGTCCTGCACCCAATCCGTTGAAGCAAGGTAACCAACGGTAAGAATAACCGTGCTCGGTCTTTCTGATACCTCAATAACCCTCGGTGTGTAAACGGGGGTAACACCCGTGATAGGAATTATATAGGCTTTTTTGCTTTTACTGTAGGTAAAATAAATTCCGCCGCCGTCAACTGTTTCATGGCTCCATTTAACATCAGCGCCGAACAGCGACTGAAGCTTTTCCTCAACCTCTTTTTGGGGCATAAGCATACCGCCGTCAGTATATTCATACTTATCAGGCTCCGGATTACTGTCAAGAATTGACCAGATTGTTATACTTATAAGCTGTTGGGGATTTGCAAGAGAAATGTCGTCAAAGGTGTCCGGGTCATACATAATTATGGGCGCCACGAATTTTTCGAATTCCTCATATCGTGTGGCCTCCTGCTGCTTTACGGAATTATCAATTTTATCAGCAACAGAGCCTATAATACTGACCATTCCCGTTACGGCAAGCAAAATTACCAGAATACCGACAAGGTAGCTTAACGGTTTTCTTTTTTTAGTCTGTTCCATATTATCTCACCTGACCGTTACCGTAAATGATATATTTCTGAGATGTGAGCTCGGGAAGTCCGAGGGGACCTCTTGCATGAAGCTTCTGGGTTGAAATTCCGATTTCCGCACCGAAGCCGAATTCACCGCCGTCGGTAAATCTTGTTGATGCATTCACATAAACTGCAGCAGCATCAATAACAGAAAGGAATTTTCTGGCTTCAGTGTAATTTTCCGTTACTATGCACTCACTGTGGCCGCTTGAATATTTCATGACATGCTCCATGGCTTCTTCTATGTCTGAAACCACTCTGACGCTGATTTCATATCCGAGATATTCCTTGCCGTAATCCTCTTCAGTGGCTTCAAGAACATCGGGAATAAGCTCTGCTGTTTTTTTGTCGCCGTGGATTACAACTCCCTTTTCGTCGAGTCTTGCTTTTATAAGAGGAAGAACCCTATGGGCAATTTCCTCATGAATAACAAGGCTTTCGCATGCGTTACAAACTGAGGGACGTGAGGTTTTTGCATTGAATATAATTTCGGTTGCCATGTCTATATCGGCAAATTTGTCAACATATATATGACAGTTACCCGTGCCTGTTTCAATAACAGGTACTGTTGAATTCTGAACACAGGTGGAAATGAGACCTGCTCCGCCTCTCGGGATAAGAACATCAACATATTCGGTCATTTTCATAAGAGCAGTTGCCGAATTCCTTGTTGTGTCTTCAACAAGCTGAATGCAGTCCGCGGGAAGGCCTGCACCTGCCACAGCTTCACGCATAATCACGGTCATTGCCTTATTGGAGTTGATTGCCTCCTTACCGCCTCTGAGTATTACGGCGTTTCCGCTTTTAAGGCAAAGCACTGCCGCATCAACGGTTACATTAGGTCTTGCTTCAAAAATAACAGCAACAACGCCCAGGGGAACGCTCACCTTTTCAATAACAAGGCCGTTGGGTCTTTTGGTTCCCGATATTACCTTGCCGACCGGGTCCTCAGACATAATAAGCTCCCTTGCGGCATCAGCAATAGCCTTTATTCTTTTTTTGTCAAGGGAAAGGCGGTCAATCATGGCTTCGCTCATGCCCTTTTCCCTTGCAGCCAATATATCTGCTTCGTTTTGAAAAATTATGTAATCACTGTTTTTTTCCAATGCCTCTGCAATTGCAGAAAGTGCCTTGTTTTTGGTTTCAGAAGAAGCAACAGAAAGCCTTCTTTCCGCCTTCTTTGCATTGATTCCGAGCTGAGTGAGCACTGTAAACACCTTCCTTAACAAATAAAAATTGTTCCCACGGAATGACCGTCTATAAGCTTATATATATCCTGAGGAGCAGTACCGTTCATTATTACCGTCGGCACACCTGCCTTACCGGCAATTTCTGCAGCATGAATTTTTGTTATCATGCCGCCTGTTCCCCTTTCGCTCCCTGCACCGCCGCAAAGGGCAATAATATCCTCGTTGATTTCCTTAACAACGGGAATAAGCCTTGCGTCAGGATTATCGTTGGGGTTTTCATCAAAAAGTCCGTCAATATCGGAAAGAATGATAAGCGCATCTGCTTTTATGAGTGCTGCAACAATTGCTGAAAGGGAATCGTTATCACCGTACACAATTTCTTCTGTTGCAACGCTGTCGTTTTCATTGACAATGGGAACAGCTCCGTATTCAAAAAGCTTTTCGAAGGTGTTTTCAAGATTTTCTCTTCTCTTATCGTTTTCGATGTCACTTTTTGTGATGAGAAGCTGACCTGTTTTCACTCCGTTTTCACCGAAGAACTTGTCATACATGAACATAAGCTCGCACTGTCCGACCGTGGCAGCAGCCTGTCTTCCGGGAATGTCCTTGGGTCTTTCCTTGAGACCCAGCTTTCCCACACCTACACCGATTGCACCCGAGGTTACAAGAACAACCTCCTTGCCTGAATTGTGCAGGTCTGCAAGAACGCTGCAAAGCTTCACCATTCTTCTGATGTTGATTTTACCCGTTTCATATGTAAGGGTGGAGGTACCCACCTTAATAACTATTCTTTTTGCATTTGAGATAACACTCATTCTGAATCCCCTTCTTTTATGCCCTCAGAAATAATTCTTTCATATTCGGACTTTTCTTTCACTTTTCCAACAGCTGTGAAGGATATATCCTTCAGCTTCAGATACTTTTCAGCTGCATTTTTAACATCTGAAAGTGTTATGGCTTTGATTTTGTTTATTATATCATCATCCTCAATAACCTTTGAAAGCATGAGAAGATTTCTGCCCTCAGAGGAAAACTTTGACTGAGGATGCTCCCTTGACATGATAAGGCTTGATATCAGCTTTTCCTTTGCTATATCGACCTGCCTTTGTGTAACAATGCAAGGAAAGCTACCTATAATTTTAACTGCTTCCTTTATTGCCTTTTCTTCGCTTTTTTCCTGAAGACTCATCGAAACGGCAATGTAACCGCCGCCCATGTATCTGCCGAGCCATGAGTCGATTGAGTATACCAGCCCCAGCTGCTCCCTTATTCTCTGGTTAAGAAGTGAGGATGTGCCTGTTCCGAGAATGAACATAACAAGCTGAAGCGGATAAAGGTCACTGTGCTCAATACCCACACCGTTGAAGCAAAGCATAATGTGTGTCTGCTCTGTGGGCATGTTTTTTAATGTGTATGCTTTATTAAATGGAACGTCATAAAAGAAAAGTGGCTTATTCTTGCTTTTGAAAAAGGAAAAATACTCCTTTATCTTTTTCAGCATTTCCTCTTCATTAAAGCTGCCGCTTACGCCTATAACCGTTCTTTCAGGCAGATAATTTTCTGCCATGTAGGCTATGATGTCCTGCTTATTAAAGGCTGCCACCGTGTCCCTTGTGCCGAGTATCTGCAGTGAAAGGCTTGTGCCGTCAAAAACTGCACCCTCATTCACCTCATAGCAGACGTCGGAGGGGTCATCCTCGCACATTGAGATTTCTTCAAGTATAACACCCTTTTCGGTTTCTATATCCTTTTCATCAAGAGCAGGATTGCAGAGCATATCAAAAAGAATGTCTGCACCCTTAAGGATCTGATAATCAAGGGCTTTAACATAATAGAAGGTGTATTCCTTCGTTGTGTATGCATTTACCTGGGCACCGATTTCATCCATTCCCTCTGCAATTTCAAGGCCGTTCCTTTTTTTGCTCCCCTTGAAAACAATATGCTCAATAAAATGGGAAATTCCGTTATTTTCTTTTGCTTCATAACGTGAGCCGCTTCCAACCCACACACCCACAATTGCCGAACGCAATGTACTGCAGGGATTGAAGAATATTCTCAGCCCGTTTTCAAGTGTGATAAGCTTCATCTTTCCTCCCGGGAACCAAAAGTACGTTTTTCTTTATATTGAAATTGGCATTTTATATAAGCTTTTATTCTACAAACTGTGAATTATAAAGCTCTGCATAGTCGCCGTTTTTAGCCATGAGCTCCTTGTGCTTACCTGTTTCAACAACGCTACCGTCCTTCATAACAAGAATCATATCTGCTTCACGGATTGTTGAAAGCCTGTGTGCAATTACAAAGTTTGTTCTGCCCTTCATAAGATTCTGCATAGCCTTCTGAATCTGCAATTCCGTTCTTGTATCAACAGAGGATGTGGCTTCGTCAAGAATGAGAATATCGGGAGAAGCAAGAATTGCTCTTGCAATTGTGATAAGCTGCCTTTGTCCCTGAGACAGATTTGTTCCGTCTTCCTCAAGCACGGTGTCAAAGCCGTCTGAGAGGGTATCAATGAAGGTGTTCACCTGAGCCGCCTCAACAGCATCAAGGAACTCCTCCTCGGTAGCGTTTTGTCTGCCGTACATAATATTGTCTCTCACAGTGCCCTCAAACAACCATGTGTCCTGAAGCACCATTCCCAGATGCTCACGAAGATTCTTTCTGGATATTTCTCTGATATCCGTACCGTCAATTCTGATGGCACCGCCCTGAATTTCATAAAACCTCATAAGAAGGTTTACGATGGTGGTTTTACCTGCACCTGTGGGACCTACAATTGCAATAAGGTCGCCCTTATTTACATTGAGGCTGAAATTCCTGATAACGGGCTTTTCGGGAATATATGAAAAGTCAACATTTTCGAACTGAACAGATGATGCACTTTCAATTGCTTTGTCAGCTGTGACGTCTGCATCTTCCTCCTCTGCTTCAAGAACAGTGAAAACACGCTCTGCCGATGCAAGAGAGGATTGAAGGTTATTAGCAATGTTTGAAAGGTCTGTGATTGGCTGCATGAGAAGCTTTGTGTAGGTCATGAAGGTTACAATGTCGCCAACCTCTGCCTGATCATTAATAATAAGATAACCGCCAATTACACAAATAATCACATATCCTGCATTATTTGCAAAATTTATCAGCGGAGAAAGAAGACCTGAGAAAAACTGAGCCTTTCTTCCTGCCTCTGCAAGCTCTTCGTTGATAATATCAAATTCTTCAATTGCTGTTTTTTCGTGGCCGTATGCCTTAACTATTCTGTGGCCGGTGAACATTTCTTCAATATGTCCGTTTACGTTGCCCGTAACCTTCCACTGACGTCTGAAATAGTGCTTGGAAAAGCGCAGAACTACCATTGCAATCACAAAGCAGACGGGGAAGGGCATAAGACTTGTGAAGGTGAGTGAAGCACTGAGCTTCATCATAATTGCGAACACGCCCACAAAGGTGACAACAGAAGTGATAATCTGAATCAGGTTGTTCTGCATTGTGTTGTTGATATTATCCATATCATTTGTTATTCGTGAAAGGATGTCGCCCTTGTTGTGGCTGTCATAATAGGAAAGAGGAAGCCTTGAAAGCTTGGAGTTAAGGTTTCCTCGAAGCTTTGTTATAAGCTTCTGAACAACGCCTGCTATAATATAATGCTGGAAAAATCCAAGAAGTGATGAGCCGAGATAAATGAAGAAAATTGTTTTGAGAATGTCATAAATCGGTTCAAAATTCATGCTTCCTGCCTGAAGCTTGATTTTTACCTGCTCATCAAGCACATTGATTATATCACCAAGATACTCAGGGCCGAGAATGCTGAGGAATGAACTGGCTGCGGCAAAAATCACCGTCAGAACAACCATAAGCTCGTTGCCCTTTAAAAGGCCGAGAAGCTTTTTGAAGGTTTTGCCGAAATTCTCCGGCTTTTCCTTTTCGTTGTGACTGTGGTCACGGTACTGTGCATACTTATCGAATTTGTCATTTTGTTTAAGGGGTGCTTTTTTACTCATGCTTCTTCCTCCCCTTGAATCTGTGAAAAATAGATTTCCTTATAAACGTCGCAGCTTTCCATAAGCTCTGCATGCTTACCCATGCCTGCAATTTCGCCCTTGTCAAGAACAATGATTTTGTCGGCATCAAGAATTGTACCCACACGTTGGGCGACAATGATAACTGTTGCAGTTATGTTTTCTTTTATTGCTTTTCTGAGTGCCGCATCGGTTTTGAAGTCAAGAGCTGAGAAGGTATCGTCAAAAATATACACCTCTGCCTGCCTTGTAAGAGCTCTTGCAATTGAAAGGCGCTGCTTCTGTCCGCCTGAAAGGTTTGTTCCGCTCTGGCTTACAAAGGAATCAATACCGTCGGGCATTTTGTCAACAAACTCTGCTGCCTGTGAAATTTCAAGAGCCTTACGGAGTCTTTCCTCACTTGCGTTTTCGTCACCGTAAAGAAGATTATCCCTTACAGAGCCGCTGAAAAGGCATGCCTTCTGTGATATATAGCCTATTCTTGAATGAAGGTCTGCCTGCCTGAGCTCTCTTACATCAACGCCGTCAAAAAGAACCTGACCCTCGTTGACATCATAAAATCTTGTAATAAGGTTAACCACCGTTGACTTGCCGCTTCCTGTGCCGCCGATGATTGCAGTTACCTTGTTTTTTTCAGCAGTGAAGCTGATGTTTTTCAGTGAGGGGTTGCCGGTATTATCATAACCGAAGGTAACATTTCTGAATTCAACAGTACCCTTTTTACCTTCGTCAATATCCTTAGTTTCCTCTGCATCCTTAACAGATGGCTCAATTGAAAGAACCTCAGTGATTCTTTTTGCTGAAATCCTGGCTCTCGGAACAATAACAAACATCGCGGCGGCCATTGTAAAGGCAAAAACAATCATAATCATGTAAACAACAAAGGCCTGAAGATTACCTATTGCATTTGTAAGCTCCTGTGCCTGAGTGACATAATCAAGTTTATCAAGATTCTTTGCCGCAAAAACAATGAGAAGGTCAAGCGCTGTGATAATAAGCACAATGCAGGCGGGAATAAGCACAGACATAAGACGCTGGAATTTCAGTGTAAGGGCTGAAAGCTCCACATTTGTTTTTTCGAAGCGCTCGTCTTCAAACTCACTTCTGTTGAAGGCTCTGATTACTCTGATGCCTGAAAGCTTTTCTCTTATGAAGCGGTTAATTGCGTCAACAAGCTTCTGCCTTTTTCTGAAAAGGGGCATGACAACCTTAAGAACAATTCCCACAATAACACCGATAATCGGAACAACGGCAAAAATAACCGTTGAAAGCTTGGGATTCATAATGAATGCCATGATGATTCCGCCCACAAGCATGATGGGTGCAGAAACAATCATACGAAGACCCATAAGCACAAAATCCTGAATAACTCTTACATCGTTTGTGCATCTTGTTATGAGTGACGGCGTGCCGATTGTGTCAATGTCCCTTTGTGACAGTGACTCAACCTTAAGAAACACCTCTCTGCGAAGAAGCTTTCCGTAAGACGCTGAGGTCTTGCTGGAATAATAGCTGTTGAAGGCCGCAATAATTACCGCAAAGGCTGAAACTGCCATCATAATTATGCCGATTTTCTTTATGTACTCAGTATCTTCGTTTCTTATTCCGTTATTTACAATCATACTCATAAGCAAAGGAAGAATCAGACTTCCTGCCTGAGATACAACTGCAAAAACCATGGCTGCAGCTGCAGAACCTTTTATTTTTTTCAGATATTTCAATAGTTGAATCAAGGCTTTTTACCTCCGAATGTGTTTAGGTTTTCTTCTTTATAAAATTTATGTTAAATCCATTTTTTTGCATACCTAGGCAATTATAGTTCAGTATAGCAATATAATATGAATAATGTGTAAACTAAGTATGTAATACAATGTTAGAATTTATTATTTATTATATCTTTTTTGCCCGGCTTATGATATAATCAGAAAAAAGCTATAAGGCGGTGCAGAAATGAAGGTTTTCAACCAGCTCCCCATACATTCATATTCACCCGGTACAGGCTTCATCGGACAGTATCAGAAGCTCATCAAGGATGTTGCAATACCTTATCAGTATGATGTTCTTTGCGACAAAGCCGACGGTGCGGAAAAAAGCCATGTTATACAGAATTTTATAAATGCGGCTAAGTCTCTCAGGGGCGAGGATACGCAAGACGGCTTTTACGGTATGGTGTTCCAGGACAGCGACGCTGCAAAGTGGATTGAAGCCGTTGCTTATTCCCTTGCTGTTTTCCCCGATGAAAGGCTTGAAAAAACTGCAGACGCACTTATTGATATAATTACCGATGCTCAGGACAGTGACGGCTACCTTAACACCTATTACACAATCAAGGACAGGGAAAAACGCTGGACAAATATCCTTGAAGGTCATGAGCTTTACTGCTCGGGTCATATGATTGAGGCGGCTGTTGCTTATTTTGAAGCAACGGGCAAGGATAAGCTTCTTAAGGCTGTTCAAAAAAATGCAGAGCATATTTATGATGTTTTTATTGAAAATAAGCATGAAGGCTACCCCGGACATCCTGAAATTGAGCTTGCTCTGATGAAGCTGTACCGACTTTGCAAAAATGAAAAAATGCTCCATCTTGCAGAGCACTTTGTAGACACAAGAGGTGTGGACCCTCACTACTATGAAAAAGAAAGGCAGCAGAGAAGCTGGACCGTCTGGAACGGTGACGGAAAAAACCACCATTATCAGCAAAGCTATGCACCCGTGAGAAAGCAGAAGGATGCAGTTGGTCACTCTGTCCGTGCCGTTTATCTTTATACTGCCATGGCTGACCTTGCATGTGTCAATGATGATGATGAGCTTCTTGAAGCCTGCCACAGTCTCTGGAACAGCATAATACAAAAAAGAATGTACATAACAGGAGCAATAGGCTCAACCGTGCACGGAGAGGCTTTCACCGAGGACTATGACCTGCCATCTGACACAGCCTATGCCGAAACCTGCGCCTCTATAGGCCTCATGATGTTCGCATCTCAGATGCTTCAGGGTGAAGTCAGAAGCGAATATGCCGACATAATGGAAAAATCCTTTTATAACACGGTTCTTGCAGGCATGCAAAAGGACGGAAAGCGCTTTTTCTATGTAAATCCCCTTGAGGTAATACCCGGCATTTCGGAAAAAGCAGCTACCCACCGTCACGTTCTTTCGCAAAGACCGCCCTGGTACACCTGCGCCTGCTGTCCCCCGAATGTTGCAAGGCTTGTTTCATCCTTCGGAAAATACGCCTACGGAGAAAATGACACCACAGCCTACTGCCACCTTTTTGCAGAGGGTGAAGTGAAATTCAGAAACGGTGTGAAGCTTAAATGCGAAACAGATTACCCCTATTCCTTCACTGTGAAATACACAGTTGAAAAAGGCGGAAAAATTGCTTTGCGTATCCCCGGCTGGTCTGACAGCTACAGACTTGAAGTCAACGGAAAGGAAGCCTTGACCGAGTTCAACGAGGGCTATGCATACCTTGATGTCAGCGATGCCGACAAGGTTATACTCACCCTCAGCGACAAAATCAGAACCGTTTATCCCTCGGTCAGAATACCCGACCTTTCAGGCAAGGTATGCATTGCAAGAGGTCCCCTTGTTTACTGCTTTGAGGGTACAGACAATCAGAATGATATTCTGTCAATGGTTCTTAAAGAAAACGGCAGCTGCACCGTTAAGGCTTACGAGGATAAATACATAGGAAAAACTGTCATGCTGGAGCTTGAAGCAGTAAGACTTCAACAGACAGACACCCTTTATTCTTCATCAGCACCCAAGGAAAGTCCCTGCACCGCAAGGGCAATACCCTATTACCTCTGGGCAAACAGAGGTGAAAACCAGATGAGGGTATTCATGCCGGTCAGCAAATAAAAAAAATATAATAAAAAGAGGCTGTCAATTGACAGCCTCTTTTTTGTTTATAAACTTTTCTATGAATTCGTCGATTTTTCCGTCATAGGTTTTTTTATCCGTGTGATAGCTTTTTGCATGGTCTGCACCGGGCACAACAAGTATGTCCTTATACTCTGAATTGCAAGCATTATGAAGAAGATATACCATGTGTGTGGGAACAAATTTATCCTCCCCGCCATGGATAAAGAGCATGGGTACCTTTGCCCTTGATACAGATTCAAGAGCATTTGTATCCTTTTGGAAATCATAGCCTGCTTTTTTCTGATTCATTGAATTTATGTAAGGAATTAGAGGCCCGAACGGAAGCTTCAGGCTTTCAATTTTATAGGTGAATTCATCCATTGCAGAGGTGAATCCGCAGTCAGCAATTGTGAATTTAACATTGCTTACAAGCTCATCACTTCCGCTCATGAGCATAACCGTTGTGCTGCCCATGGAAATGCCGTGAAGAATAATCTGAATATCTCTGCCGAAGGTGAAGGTCATATATTCAAGCCATTTGAGACAGTCCCTTGACTCATGAGATGAAAAGCCGATCATTTCACCCTCACTTTCACCTGCCGCCTGATGGTCCACAAAGAACAGATTATATCCAAGCTCCTCAACATAATGCTTTGCAAAATGGCACCATTCACCCTTGCCGTCGCTTCTGTAGCCATGAGAGCCGAAAACATAAACATCAGAGGGCTTTTCAGGTCTCATAAGATAGCCCTGAAGCCTGTGTCCTCTGTCGTTTACTATACTGTGAAGCTCATAGCCGTAATCTGTCAGATACTGCATGTTGGTTTTATAAATTGAATCCATATCACTTTCACCGGACTCTGTGATAAACCTTGACACTGCCGCAGGCACTGCAAAGCGTCTTTCAACAAGAGCCTTGTGAAGATAACTGCTTGCAAGATGAAGACCTGTCCCTGCTGCGCACAGAGTCAGGATTGTGCCTAATTTTTTCATATATATTATCCCTTTCTGAATAAACAAGGGACTGCCTTAACGACAGCCCCTTAATTACTTATCTTAATTATTTGTAAGTGATTTCGAAGGTTGTATCCATAAATCCGCTTACACCGAGATCAAGACCTGCAGGACCGATCTTTGCGCTACCTGTACCTTCAAGAGGAAGATTGATATGGAGCTTAACGAGCTTGCCTTCAGCGTTAACTGTTGCTTCAACAGTTGCACCTGAGTATTTCATATCAGCCTTAACAATTTTAACAGGATCAAGGTTAAGAGTTGCAAGGTCAAGCGGGTCAACTGCTGTAAGGTGATTTGTGGGTGATGAAGTAACAGTGCCGTTATCAAAAACTGATGTTTCTGAGGGCAGCTTAAGAGTAACGGTATAACCGCCGTCGGGAGTAGCAACAGCTGTAGCTGATGTTACGTTTGCTTCTGCAACGGTAACATTTCTTCCGCCGGGATAAAGTCTGTCGTTCATTGTTCTGGTTTCACCCTTATCGTTCTGATAAGCACCGTTTACCATTTCAAAGGTTTCATCTGAGCTTGTGATGAAGCTTCTTACAACCTTATCAAGCGTGCCCTTAAGAGCAGCTACTGAACAGCTGTCAACACCAACGTCAATCTGTTCAATTCTGCGAACAGTTGCATTGCCTGAGTATGCCTTTGCATCGTTAACAGCCTTGCAATATGCTGCACAAGCCTCAGCAGGAGTTGAGGGTACTGCTGATGAACCACCCTGAGGTGCTGCTGTTGTGGTTGTATCACCACCCTGAGGTGCAGCTGTTGTGGTTGTGTCGCCACCCTGAGGTGCTGCTGTTGTGGGAGCAGTTGTTGTGGGAGCTGCTGTTGTAGGTGCAGCTGTTGTGGGTGCAGCTGTTGTGGGTGCTGTTGTTGCAGGTGCCTGTGTTGCATCAACTGCTGTTGATGAGCCTGAGCCGCCTGACATCTGAATTGTTACAAGTCCTCCGTTTATTGTACCGACAACTACACCGCTAAGAAATACTGCGAGAACAACAAGTGCGGCAACAATAACCTTAATTTCTTTTTTCATGGTTATTAAACCCCTTTCAAAGTATGCTTTTTCAGCATTATGATAATGTCTGGCATAAGCAGTCATTCACCTATTTAAATTACAATATTTTTTATAAAAAGTCAATACCTTTTGTTAAATTTGTCAACACAACAGCTGTCAATGTAACAAGAACAAGGTGCTGCGTATGAAACACAGCACCTTGCTATATGCACTATACTTTTTATCACTGATACTGAAGTGTATAAACTGAATCCATGTGTCCTGCAAGACCGATTGTAGCCTTGATGGGGCCCATACCGCCTGTACCCTTACCTTCAAGAGGAAGGTTGTTTTCAAGCTTAATAAGTCTACCCTGTGCATCAACTGTAAGCTTTGTTGTTGCACCTGAATAGCTCATTTCAGCATTTGAAATTTTAATGGGGTCAAGTGAAAGAGTTGCCAGGTTGAGAGGATCCATTGCAGTCATATGATGCACGGGATCCGTTGTGTTTGTTCCGTCGAAGCTTGATGTTTCTGAAACAAACTTGAGAGTGATTGTGTAGCCGCCGTCGGGATTTGCTGCTGCAGTTGCTGAGGAAACGTCTGCTGCTGTTACCTTTGCATCTCTGTCCCAGGGAATAATCTTCTTACCGATTGTTCTGCCGGGATCATTTACATCTGCACCGTTTGTGAATGTGAAGGTTTCGTCAACAGGCTTTACAACGTTGGAAATAACACTGTTGATTGTGCCTTCAAGAGGCTTTGCAACTGAAGGAAGCTCTGTGATATTAACAACTGTGTTTTCAACCTTGTGAAGAGTTACTGTTCCCTTAAAAGCTCTGTATTCGTTGATAGCCTTGTTGTATGCTGCGCAAACCTCTTCAGTTGTTGAAGGAACTGCACTGCTACCGCCCTGAGGTGCTGCTGTTGTTGCATCGCCCTGAGGAGCTGCTGTTGTGGGAGCTGCTGTGGTTGTGCTGCCGCCCTGAGGTGCTGCTGTTGTAGGTGCAGCTGTTGTAGGTACTGCAGTTGTGGGAGTAGCAGTTGTGGGTGCTGCAGTTGTGGGAGTAGCAGTTGTGGGTGCTGATGTTGCAGGTGTCTGTGTTGTTGCATCAGCTGAGCCTGCATCCGCGGCTGTCTGGATAGTAACAAGTCCGCCCTTTGTTGTGCCTGTTATAACACCGCCGAGAAAAACAAGAATCATTGCAAGAACAACGGCAACAATTTTGAATTCTTTTTTCATTGTTTTAAACCCCTTTCAAAAGTTGTTTGATTTTTACTGAGACTGTTTCTCATATGCAATAAAGGTACAACAAAACATTTAAAAAGTCAAGTTTTTTTGAAAACTTTAATTTAATATATGCTTCAAAAACATTCACTGCTCCGGATTGTTGATTATTAAAAAAATCCCGCAATAAGCATTGCGGGATTTTCTGCTTTCTTATTTGTACTGCATTGTATAAACTGAATCCATCTGACCTGCAAGACCGATTGTAGCCTTGATGGGGCCCATACCGCCTGTACCGCTGCCTTCAAGAGGAAGGTTGTTTTCAAGCTTGATGATTCTGCCCTGCGCGTCAACTGTAAGCTTTGTTGTTGCACCTGAATAGCTCATTTCTGCACTTGTGATTTTGATGGGATCGGCATTAATTGTTGCAAGGTTAAGGGGATCCATTGCAGTCATGTGATGAACGGGGTCTGTTGTGTTTGTTCCGTCATAGCTTGATGTTTCTGAAACAAACTTGAGGGTGATTGTGTAGCCACCGTCTGCGTTTGCTGCTGCTGTTGCTGAGGAAACGTCTGCTGCTGTTACCTTTGCATCTCTGTCCCAGGGAATAATCTTCTTACCGATTGTTCTGCCGGGATCATTTACATCTGCACCGTTTGTGAATGTGAAGGTTTCGTCAACAGGCTTTACAATATTGCCGATAACTGAGTTAAGTGTGCCTTCAAGGGGTTTTGCGATTGAAGGAAGGTCTGTGATATTAACCTGTACATTTTCAACCTTATGCAGTTCAACAGTACCCTTGAATGCTCTGTATTCATTGATAGCTTTGTTGTAAGCTGCACAAACCTCTTCAGTTGTTGAGGGAACTGCACTGCTGCCGCCCTGAGGTGCTGTTGTTGCATCGCCCTGAGGTGCTGTTGTTGTGGGTGCTGCTGTTGTTGTGTCGCCGCCCTGAGGTGCTGTTGTTGCAGGTGCCTGTGTTGTTGCGGGAGCAACTGTTGTTGCAGGTGCCTGTGTTGTTGCAGGAGTCTGAGTTGTTGCAGGTGCCTGGGTTGCGCCTGCTGAACCTGCAGCGCCGGGAGCAGCCATCTGAATGGTGATAAGTCCGTCGTTTGTTGTGCCGACTACAACACCGCCAAGGAAAACTACAAGCAGTGCAAGTACAACAGCAACAATCTTAATTTCTTTTTTCATGGTTGTGAAACCCCTTTCAAAGTATTGCGTTTTTCTACAATAACGCTGTTTCCGTAATGATAGCAGATTTTTTCATAGCCATCTACCTATATAAAATTACATTAATTTTTGCAAAAAGTCAAGCAGTTTTGAGCATTTTCGGCAAAACATTCAATAATTTTCTCTGTTGTTTTTCCGCAGCCGCAATTTACTGATAAAAATCAATAAATAAATGTGATGACGATTCAAAAAATATTCTTGCTTTTTCTTCAGCGTTGGTGTATTCTATTATATGTTAAACGCAATAAAAAAAGAAAGGATGTGAGCTCGTAATGAAAAAAATAATTCAGGTTGAGGGTATGCATTGCCAGAACTGTGCAAAGGCTGTTGAAGATGCCCTTTCAGCAATTGAAGGTGTGTCAAAGGCAAAGGCAGATCTTCAGAAGAAAACTGCAACTGCAACCATGAAAACCGACGTTGACGATAAGCTTCTTGTTGAAGCAATAAGCGCAAAGGGCTTCGAGGTTGGTGAAATCACCATAAAAGAAGGACTTTTCTTTTAATCCAACAACAAAAGGAGATTAAACAATGGCTAAAGAAAAAGTAAAAAAGGAAAAGCCGGTCAATACCCATCCTAATAAAATAGGTATTAAGGAAGCTGCCGGCTATACAATTGCTGAAGCCGGAAATATGTTTAACCTTACATATATTTCCTCCTTCCTTAAAGTGTTTCTGACAGACGTTATCGGCATTTCAGCCGGCAAAGCAGGTACCATGTTCATGATCACCAGAATATGGGACTGCATCAATGACCCCCTATGGGGTGCAATGGTTGCAAAAAAAGCTCCTGTAAAGGACGGAAAGTTCCGTCCCTATCTCAAATGGGTGGCATTCCCACTTGCTCTTTCAACACTTCTGTGCTTTGCCCCCTATCATAAGTTAGGTCTGAGCAGCGGACTTCTCCTTCTTCTTGCCTATGTTACATATACCTTCTACGGCATGATGTACACAGGTATGAACATCCCCTTCGGCTCACTCGCATCCGTTATTACCGATGACCCTGCCGGCAGAAGCCTTCTTTCAACCTTCCGTTCAATCGGCTCAGGCATCGGTGGTGCAGTTGTTCTTTTCATTGCACCCATGTTCATTTATAACAACGTCACCATTGACGGCAAAGAGGTTCAGCAGGCTGACGGCAATAAGATGTTCATCTTCGGTGTTGCCATGGCTGTGCTTTCACTTGTTTTCTACCTTTGGGGATATAAGTCAACAAAGGAAAGAGTACCCTCAGAGCCTGACCCGAAAATGGACTTCAAGGCAACCTACATCGGACTTCTGAAATCAAGACCCTTTGTAACCGTTGCCCTTGCAGGTGTTCTTATCAGCGGTCAGCTTCAGTTCGGCTCCTTCAACGCATACCTTTATAAAAACTATTTTGAAAACACAAACCTCAGCCTTCTCGGCACAGTCTGTACGTACCTTCCCACAGTTATTCTCATTCCCTTCATTGGTAAGCTTTCAGCCAAATACGGCAAAAAGGAGCTTTGCGGAAAAGCAACAATCGTTTCTGCAATTGCAGCAGTTGCCATTGCAATTGTGGCAAACAACCAGTCAATCCTTGACCTTCTTGACCCCGTAAACGGCAGACTCCCCTGGCCGATATTCATGGCAGCACTGTTCATAATCGGTATGGGCTATACATTTGTAAGTCTTACCTGCTGGGCAGTTGTAATGGACGTTATTGACTATCAGGAATATGCAACGGGCATAAGAAACGAAAGTGCCGTTTATGCCGTTTATACCTTCTCACGTAAGTTCGGTCAGACAATTGCTGACACTCTCGGTCTTTATCTTCTTCAATGGGCAAGATATGACAAGGATGTTGCAGGCATAGGCTTTATTACAGAAAACGACACAAGTAAAAAGATTATGTTCATCTGCACAATTATTCCTGCTGTTGTTTACACAGGCGTATGGATTCTTATGAGATTCGGATATCCTCTTACCAAGGAAAAGCTTGAGCCTATTTATGAATTCATCCGTGAAAAGAGAGAAAACATTGAAGCAGAAGCTTAAAAGTAAAAAGAGTCTCATCAGTTATGAGACTCTTTTTTATTGAATATACTTTATTTTCAGCAAAATTATATTTCTTATTTATAGACTTTTTAAATATTATTTGCTATAATTACCCATGAAATTTAAACAAAAAGGAGAACATCAGATGAAAATTTCAAAAAGAATTTTAAGCATTACCCTTGCACTCATCATGCTTTTCACACTTTCATCAACATCCCTTGCTGCAGATGAACAAAAAGCATGGAACACTGCATGGGAAAAGAACATCGATGAAATCGGTGCCGCTGTAACTCTCTTTCCCGGAAGCAATGAAACTGAAAGAATTGTTGCGTGGTACAGCAGCAACGAAACCGGTCATGTTGCACTCAAAACAAAGGACGGTGTTCAGGAAATTGATGCCACCTCAAAATCTACACCTGAAGGTGACTACCGCCTTTCAGCAGTTCTCACAGGTCTTACTGAGGGTACATATACCTATCAATGTGTAAGCGGTGACTACAAATCGGAAAATTACAAATTCAAGGTTGAAAAGGCAGACTCCTTCACCGCAATGTATGTTTCAGATATTCATGTAAGCGAAAGCGATGAAAATGAAAACGAGGTCCGTGACACAGCATACCTTTGGGACAGAGCTGTTGATTCGGCAATTGCTCAGGCAAAAAAAGAAGGTAACAGCCTTGATCTTATTGTTTCAGGCGGTGACCAGGCTTCAGAGGGCCTTCGCAACGAGTTCATCGGTCTCAGCGCTCCCGACGGTGTTAAGAAGATTCCCTTTTCAATCACAGTGGGTAACCACGACCGTAAGAGCGTAGGTTACAAATATTACACTGCAAACCCCAATGAGCCTGAACAGACCTTCAGGTCATATATCGGTACTGACTATTGGTACAGATACGGCAACGCTCTTTTCCTTATGCTCGATTCCTGCAACGTTTCAATGAGAGAGCATTACAAGTTCATGAAGCAGGCAACTGAAGCCAACCCCGATGCTACATGGATAATTGCTTCAATGCACCATGACATGTTCGGTGGCAGAGAACCCTGGCTTGACACTGAAAACACAATGCTCCGTCTTCTCTGGACTCCCTTCTTTGATGAATTCGGTGTTGACATGGTTCTTACAGGTCACAGCCATTATTACAGCATTTCAAATGTAATTTACAACAGAAAAACTGTTGAAAAGGTTGAAAAGGATTCAGAGCTTACTGACCCTGCAGGCACAATTTACATGGCATCAGGCTCAATAAGCAGATTTGCCCCCTTGCTTGATGACGAAGGAAATGTTCCTCCCGTTGGTGAAAATGCAGGCTATGTATGGCTTGAAGAAGAAACTGTGTATAACCTTATGGATTTCACAGAAAATACCCTCACATTCAAATCCTACAGCATTGAAAGCGGAAAAGAATTCAACCGTCTCACAATCACAAAAACCGCAAAGGAAGGCGGACACACATATAAGAACCCTGCATGGTATCTGAAGCCCGTTGCCTTCTTTGTTGGCAGAATTGTTAACATCATCAACAATGTTGATATGTATAACAGATATAAGGAACAGGGCTTTGAGGTTTCACTCAAGGAAGGTCTTATAGGCAGCTGATTAGAGTATATAAAAAAACATCGGAGCGATTTCCGTGATGTTCTTAACGGAGAATTAGTGGGTGGTATGTAACCGGAAGGTGTAAAAACCTTCCGGTTATTACTTTTTATGCGGTTTTTGCTGTTGGTTGTGCGAGGACGTCGATTGCGGGGACACCTTCTTGTTCGGGAAGTCGGAAGGCGTAGTGTATGCGGATGGGATTGCCCGCCGTTCGTGAGTATTTCTCGAACTTTTCGTACACCTCTATCCTGCGGATGAATACTCGCAGCAGTTCGGGTGTCAGCTTCGGCATCTCAATATACTGCTTGGCGTTGCGAATAAATTCTTGTATGCATTTGTCCCTCATATCTACCTCGCCAATTCACTCTGCCAACTCTTGCAGCTCACGTTTCTTTTCCGCCTGCTCCTGCTCATATCCGTTTGCCATTGAGTCATCGCGTTCGGGAGTGATTCTTCCCGATACTCTGTCCTCGTACAAGCACCGTATGATGTTGTCCAGGTCTTGGATTCGCTTTTCAAGCTGCTCCTTTTGTAGCTTGGCATTGCGGTAGAACTTTTCCGCTTCTTCCTCGCCGTTCTGCGTTGCCATCGCATAGAACTCGTCGGGGTTATCTCTTGCAAAGGCGGTCACGGTTCTCAGGTTGTGCAGTACGATGGTATCGAGAACGCTTTCACGGATATAGTGTGCAGTGCATTCGGTGGTTCTGCTTTGGAATCCTCCGCATTGAAAGTTGTTGTTTTCCGGCTTGACGGTTTTCCCTCGGTGGAGGTATAACCGCTTACCGCATTCACCGCAGAAGAGGAATCCTGCGTACTTGTCCATTTCACCTTGCTTGTCGGGGCGTTTACGTCCGGCGAAGTGCCGTTGCACCACCTCAAAGGTCTTGCGGTCG
>JAZUNJ010000010.1:0-32500 GCA_045604105.1 Acutalibacteraceae bacterium
AAGCAGTTTTTACAGAGATATTTTTCGTTTAAAGGAAATGATAAACTCCCCGTCATACTCGTGTATTACGGGGAGTTTTCGTGATGTTTAAGCGGAAAAGAGCCTGTAAAAACCCTAACTTCCTTACGAAGTGTCGCCCAACAGCCGATTTTTTTATTACCATCCGAAATAATCATTGAAGAAGTCCTCAAAGCTACCTGCTCCGCCACGGTAGTAGCCGTCGTCCTGATATTCAGTTGAGGGAACAGTCGCCTGGGTTTCAACGGGCTTGTCTTCAACAAGTCTGATTACAACATCAAAGGTTGATGTTTTGTAGGTTCTGTTTTCAATTCTGCAAAGAGTAAGTGTGAGAGAATCACCGACAGAGCCTGTTTCAATAAGGTCAAGAAGAACACTTGAGTTGTCCATGTTCTTGCCGTTTACTGCAATAATAAGGTCGCCTACCTGTGCCTCAGTGCCTGCAAGGGAGCTGTCCTCTGAAATACCTGCAATAACAAGTGAGCCCTGAGGTAAGCCCTTGATTGAAGCAACAAGGGAGTAAAGCTGATATGAACTGATGGGTGCATATTCAATGCCGAGCTTCGGTCTGTTGGGCACATATCCGTGCTCAACGAGAGCGTCAACAATAGGTGAAGCAATTGATGTAGGCACTGCAAAGCCCATACCCTCATATTCGGTTGAGGCAATTTTTGAAGAGTTGATACCGATAACCTGACCTGCTGAGTTAACAAGAGCACCGCCTGAGTTACCGGGGTTTATGGCAGCGTTATGCTGGATACATGTCATTGTGTAGGTTGAGGTTACAGAACGGTCAATTGCTGACACAATACCGTTTGTGATTGAGCCGAAGTATTCACTGCCGCCCGGGTTACCGATTGCATAAACAGGCTCACCGATTCTGAGTGTTGTGGAATCTCCGAATTCTGCAATGGGAAGTCCCGTTGCTTCAACCTTGACAACACCGATGTCTGTTCTGTTGTCATAGGCCACAAGCTGTGCCTCATAGCGTCTTCCGTCAAGAAGGAGTATACCGTAGGTAACATTGTCTGCACTGATAACATGAGCGCAGGTCACAACATAGGTCCAACCGTCCTTTTCACTCATGAGAACGCCTGAGCCCTCCTCTGACACCTTACCTTCAACATATGTCATAACTCCGACAACACTGGGCCTTACCTTGTCGGCAACATAAATTGAATTGGGGAGCTGGGTTGTGGGCACTGCAGTGGTGGGAACCGTGGTTGCCTGAGTGGAGTTTTCCGGCAATGTCTGAGTTGTGGGTTGTGTGGGTACTGTTACAAAGCCGCCCGATGCATTTTCAGATGTTGCATTGGTACTGCCTGTGGTTGTTGTTCCGTCCTGTCCCTTGTCATTGAAAAGTGCTGCAACCATACCGATAATTGCAAGTGCAAGGCAGGCAACAACTATGATTCCGACAAGGGTTTTGCCCTTGCTTTTTTTGGGTTCTTCCGGCTGAGGTGCCGGCTGTGCATACTGATTATAGGGCTGACTGAACTGATTTTGTCCGCCAAGCTGAGTATAAGCAGGGCTCACCTGCTGTGCCTGCTCCTGCTGAACGGGAGCTGCAGGTGCATAGGGGTTGAAATGTCCCACAACGCTTTCCTTTTCCTCTGCCTGCTGAATAGGCTCTTCAGCTGCCTTATCGGCAGCATTATAGGAATCATCATAGGCAGGTGCCACCACGGGCTGAGGAATTTCAGGTCTCGGATAGTCCTGGAAAAAGTCCTGCTCCGGCTGCACAGCTTCTGTCTGTGTGCTTTCTTCAGCAGATTCAAAGGATGCTTCACTGTAGTCATTGTCGGTTATTTCGGCAATATTCTCTGGCTCTGAAAATTCTGTCGGCTCCTCATAAAAAACATCAGCCTGAGTCTCTTCCTGAACAGCTTCAGTTTCTGTCATATCTGTATTTTCATCTTCGGGCAAAGAGTTGAAAACCTCGCCCTCAAGCTTGTTATCATCCATGTTAATACCCCTTTCTGATAACTGAATTTATCTTTAAACTGTATTTCAGCATATATCAGAATATTAAAATAAAGTTTAAATGATTCCGTTTTTATTCTGTATACGGTATTTCAAAAGCGAATTCCGTGTATTCATCCCGCTTGCTGGTTGCTCTGATTTCACCATCATGCATGTTGATAACGGTTTTTACAATATAAAGTCCCAGGCCAACGCCCTTGGTGTCATAGCTTCGGGATTTATCAACCTTATAGAAGCGTTCAAAAATACGGGAAATTTCTTCGGGATTCACGCCGGTGCCTGAATTTCTTATTCTTACCCTTGTTACCTCTGAGTCATTCTGTGCAAAAACGGAAATAGTTCCGTTTTCGGGAGTGAACTTGACCGCATTGTCGAAAAGGTTATAAATAACCTGCTGAATAAGGTCCTTATCAGCACACATCATAACCGCACCCATATCCTCGAAGCCCCTGATTTCAATATGCTTTTCATCAATCTTTCTTTCGAAGGAAAGGAGGGTGTCAAAAATCTGTGAGCTTACATCATATTTTATGGGAGCAAGCTGAACCTCGCCTGCTTCAATTTTTGAAAGGTTAAGCATTGAAACAACCATTCTTGAAAGACGCTTGACCTCAGAGGAAACAATTGTAAGATACTTTTTCTCCTCCTCGGGAGGAATTGTGCCGTCAAGTATGCCATCAATAAATCCTCCGATTGAGGTCATGGGTGTTTTCAGCTCATGAGAAACATTTGCAACAAAGCTCTTCTGGGATTCATCGTTGACTCTCAGCTCGTCTGCCATTTTGTTAAGTGCCTTGGCAAAATCACTGAAGTCCTTCTTTTTATAGCTTTCATCAGCCCTGTGGTTGAATTCACCCTTTGCAAAGTGGGTTGTGACCTCCTGCATTTCACTAAGAGGTGTGGTAATGCCCTTTGTGGTGTAATACATTGCAATGAAAACAACGATAAGCGCAAGCAGAATTGCATATGTCATGGACTGCACAATACCTGCAACATACGGAAGAAAGCCCGTAATAGCATCTTCAACAGCGTAGGTTACGGCAATAACCTCTTCACCGTGCTTTATGGGCACGGCAACAACGAACTTACCGATACCGAATTCGTCCTCGGTTGTATAGTCTGAAAAGCCACCGTTCACAGCTCTTTGCATGTGAGCGTCACTTACGGTAAGATTTCTGTGATACAGGCACACCCTTTCTCCGCCGAAATCGGAATCGCAGCAATAGATAGCCTTACCCTCCACGTTTGTTATAAAATAGTCGGAAAGGGTTGCCTCGTGCATAAACTTCAGGGCATTTTTTATAATTTCTTCACTGTTTTCTTCCTTGAAATCAGTTTCCTCAAGCTCAGTGTATGTGCCTGCTATATTCTGAGCGTTACGGGTGAGAACATCAACCTTATCGGTCCACCACTGTCCTGCAACAAAGAACATCATAACAAAGCCGATAAACATAAAGCCCAACATAATTATCAAAGCCGAAACACCGAAATAGCGTTTGAAAAGACTGCCCTTCTTTTTGTCCTTTTTATTAGCTTTCATAGTTTATAACCTCTCCACGACCGAAAAACGCCCTCGTGCCACGGCACCTGTTAAACCGTACCAACCGGAGCGTTTTTGTGGTGTTTATTCTTTTGTTTCGAACTTATAGCCTACGCCCCATACGGTTCTGAGCTCCCACTTATCGGATGCACCCTCAAGCTTTTCACGAAGGCGCTTAACATGCACGTCGACGGTTCTTGAGTCACCGTAATAATCATAGCCCCATACCTCATCAAGAAGCTGGTCTCTTGTGAAAACTCTGTTGGGATTTTTTGCAAGGTGGAAAATAAGCTCCATTTCTTTGGGAGGTGTGTCAATCTGAACACCGCCAACCTTAAGCTCATAATTTGTAAGGTTGATTGAAAGCTTATCATAGTTAACTTCCTTAACCTCATCGTTTGCAGATGAAGCACTGCGGCGCAGAACTGCTTTGATTCTTGCAACAATTTCCTTTGTGTCAAAGGGCTTTACAACATAGTCATCGGCACCAAGCTCAAGTCCGAGAACTCTGTCAAAAACCTCACCCTTTGCAGTGAGCATAATAATGGGGGTTTCAGAGAATTTTCTGATTTCTCTGCAAACCTGCCAGCCGTCAAGCTTGGGAAGCATAATGTCAAGAAGAACAAGGGAAGGACTTTCCTCTCTGAAGGTTGACACAGCTGCTGCACCGTCATTGGCAATAACAACCTCATAACCTTCCTTTGTAAGATAAAGTCTGAGAAGCTCGCAAATATTAAGGTCATCGTCAACAACAAGAATTTTTTCTGCGTTCATGGTGTTATCTCCTTTTTACGTTATTTGAATTATTTTATCAGCACAAGCTTAAATTTACTTATAGTATTCTTTTTTTAACTTTAAAAATACATTACATACGTTCAGGTGCGTCAACCTTAAGCATCTTAAGAATGCTCTTCATTGTGTCCCTTGTACAGATGCAAAGGAAGATTCTTGCCTGCATAAGCTTTTCATCCTCAACACTTACACGGCAGTTGTTATAGAACTTGTGGAAGTGGGTTGCAAGCTCAATTGCATAATGTGTTACCTTTGCGGGGTCGTAATTTTTTGCTGCATTGATAATAACATCACCGAGAGTTGAAAGGTATCTTATGAGCTCACGCTCCTCCTCACTTTCAAGAAGCATAAGCTCCTGTGCAGTGCAGTCACGGATTACCTTGCCTTCACCCTCAAGCTTTGCAAGAATGCTGCAGATTCTTGCATGAGCATACTGGCAGTAGTAAACGGGATTCTGTGAGCTCTGCTCAACGGCAAGGTCAAGGTCAAAGTCCATAAGTGAGCCCGGCTCTCTCATGTTGAAAAGGAAGCGTACGGCATCAATGGGCACCTCGTTAAGAAGGTCAACAAGGGTGATTGCCTTACCGGTTCTTTTGCTCATTCTCACAACCTCACCGTCACGGACAAGGCGAACAAACTGCATGAGAAGAATATCAAGTCTGTCAGGGTCAATGCCAACGGCCTTCATGGCACCCTTCATTCTTGCAACATGTCCGTGGTGGTCTGCACCCCACACATCAATTGCCTTATCGAAGCCTCTTTTTTCAAGCTTGTTTCTGTGATATGCAATGTCTGCTGCAAAATAAGTGGGATTTCCGTTTGCTCTTATAAGAACATCGTCCTTGAGCTCAAGCTTGTCGATGTAGTCCTGGGTTTTGCCCTGGCTGAGAAGCATCTGAGTCTGGATATCCTTGTTTTTATACCACAGAGCGCCATCCTTTTCGTAGGTATGACCGCCCTTTGTGAGAATGTCTATTGTTTCCTGAAGCTCACCACCGTTATGAAGTGTAAGCTCACTGAACCACAGATCATAATCAATACGGTATTTTTCCATTGCCTTTTTCATGTTATCGAGGTTTTTCGGAAGAGCAAACTCAACAAGAGCCCTTCTTCTTTCCTGCTCGCTTACATTAAGGAATCTGTCACCGTAGGCCTCCTTGAATTCTGCAGCCCTTTCGGTTATGTCTTCACCGTGGTAGCTGTCCTCAGGAAGCTCAATCTCTGCACCGAGAAGCTGCTGATATCTGATGTCAAGGGACAATGCAAACTTATCAATCTGATTGCCCGCATCGTTAACATAGAACTCTCTTGCAACATCGTAGCCTGCATAATCGAGCACTGCGGCAAGGCAGTCACCGAGTGCGCCGCCTCTTGCGTTACCCATGTGCATGGGACCTGTGGGGTTTGCAGACACGAATTCAACATTTATCTTTTTGCCCTTGCCGTAATCGGACCTGCCGTAGCTGTCGCCCGCCTGCCTGATTTCGAAAAGCACATCTGCATAGTAAATGTCTGAAAGGAAAAAGTTGATGAAGCCGGGGCCGGCAATTTCAACCTTTTCAAAATATGTTCCCTCAAGGCTGATGCTTTCAACAATTGCCTGGGCAATTTTTATGGGAGGGAGTCTGAACACCTTTGCATTCACCATTGCTGCATTGGTTGAGTAATCCCCGTTTTTTCTGTCTGCAGGCACCTCAACGGAAAAAGCGTTGCTTTCACCCGGTGCAAGCTGACCCTTGTTCTGAGCCTCCGAAATTGCTGAAGCTATCATATGTCTTATCTGCTCATGAGCTTTGTTTACGGTTTGTGACATTTATATATCCTCTCTTTTCCAAACAGATAGCCGATGTTACTGTTTCTTTTTAGGTTTTAAAGTTATTATGAATTCAATTTCACCTATGGGCTGCATTTCCTGGTCTGTGGCATATCTGAAAACAAGCTTTCCGCCATTTTCGTCCATTTCCGATTCAACCTTTTTTGCAGTAATACCAAGAGAAAATGCTCCATATGGCGTTACATGGTGTGAAAGATGTCTTACGCCTGCTTCAATTGTCATGTAGGAATTGATTGCACCCTCCCTTGACACTGAAACACAGCTTCCCTTTTCAACCCTGAGCACCGTTGAGCTTTCGCCCTCTTCGGAATCAACTTCCTTATAGGTTATTGTATAATTATTACTGTTACCCGAGTATGAAGCATGGGTGGTAAGCTCAATTGTTTCGGTTTCACCGTCAATTTCCTGAACGGTGACAACAGTTATAAGATACTGATTTTCCATTAAATTATCCTTTCGGCATGTAAACATAAATATACATTATAGATAATAACACAACTGTCAGAAAAAATCAATTTATTCTTCTATATTTTTTATCTTCTTGACACGGATATGCAAAAAACTATATAATAAATACGTCAATCTGCTTTAAATATATACTATGTGAGGTGTCACTATGTTTTTATGCTATAACGATGCGGCTCATATGAGCTATTTCGGTTGGGAAAATGAAGCCTTACCCCTCGGTAACGGTAAAATCGGTGCAAAGGTTTTCGGCGGCAAGGAATGTGAGCTTATTCACTTAAACGAAAAAACTCTGTGGTCAGGCGGTTCTTATGTTGACGGGTTCAACGGCGGCATCTCCAATGCCGATAAGGGCAAGGCCTTACGTGAAATTCAGGAGCTTCTTGATAAGGGTAACACCACAGCTGCAACCTCAAAAATGAAGGAGCTTGAAGGCAACGGCAAGGGCTTCGGCGCATATCAGAGCTTCGGTAATCTCTATATTCAGTTTGACCACAGCGGTGAATACCAGAGTTATGCCCGTGACCTTGACCTTGACACAGCCTCTGCCATGGTGACCTACAAAATAGAAAAGACCACCTATACACGCCATTATTTTGTCAGCTATCCCGACAATGTGCTTGCGGCAAGAATTGAAAACGAAACAAAGCACTCCGAGGATGAAAAGGAGCCGAAGCCTGACCCTACGATAAACTTTGAAGCCTATTTCATCTCTGACCAGAAGGGTAAAAGCCGCAGTGAGGGTGACATGATTTTTGTTTCGGGCACCGTCAATGCAAACGACGGCCTTGAAGCAGCTGACGGCAAGGATAAAAACAGCATGAAATACGGCGGTGCCGTGAAGTTCATTGCAGACGGCGGCGAGGTTACTGCCTTACCCGACGGTAAAATTAAAGTAAGCGGTGCAAAAAGCGTTGTTATTCTGCTCAGCCTTGCAACTGACTACATAAACAGCTTCCCGGTTTTTTCAGATTCATCCGACCCTCTTCAGAAGGCTGTTACATGTGTTAAAAAGGCATCTGAGCACAGCTTTTCCGCACTTTACAGACGACATCTTGAGGATTACAGAGCACTTTATCAGCGTGTGAAATTCAACCTCGGTGAAGAGGATCTCAAATACTCCACAGACTATATGCTCAAGCGCTACACAAAAAAGAAGGAGTATAAGCGTAACCTTGTAACACTTTTGTTCCAGTATGGCAGATATCTTCTCATTGCATCCTCAAGGCAGGGCAGCCTTCCTGCCAACCTTCAGGGAATCTGGAATGCAAAAAACAATCCCCCCTGGTCATGTGACTATCATTTCAATGTAAATATTCAGATGAACTACTGGGCAGCCTACTGTGCCAACCTTTGCGAAACAGCTCTTCCCTATATTGACTTCGTGAATTCACTGAAAAAGCCGGGCAGAATTGTTGCTTATAAAACCCTCGGCATCGGAGAAGAAAAAAACGGTGAGCCCGATTTTGAAAAAGCCACAGGCTGGATGATTCATACAATGGTAACACCCCTCGGCTTTGTCGGTCCGGGTTGGGAATGGAAATGGGGCTGGGCTCCCACAAACGGTGCATGGGCAACCCAGAACATGTTTGACTATTACCTTTATACTCTGGACATTGAAAAGCTTAAAAACGATATTTATCCCACCATGGAGGAGTGTGCCCTCATGTGGACTCAGCTTCTCAGAAAGGACACAAAAAGCGGCAGACTTGTTGTATCGCCGGGCTTTTCACCTGAGCACGGCCCTGTTGCCGCAGGAAACACCTATGATCAGAGCATTATTTATAACCTTTATGAGGATGTTATTCATGCCGCCGATGAGCTTATTGCAAAGGGCTTTGAAGACTGTGTTAATAAAGAGCTTGTTGCAACCGTAAAAGAGCAGATAAAGTATCTTCAGCCAATACATATCGGCAAGTGGGGACAAATCAAGGAATGGTACGATGAGGACAAATTCTTCATGCGAGGCTTCCGCACAAAGGGTGTGCAGAAAAAGCACCGTCACCTTTCACATCTTCTTTCCCTTTATCCCTTCAGACAAATTGATGCTGACAACCCTGAAATGCTGAAGGCAGCTCTCACCTCCCTTGAGGACAGAGGTATGCGTAGCACGGGCTGGGGACTTGCAGTAAGACTTCTCAGCTATGCAAGGCTTCGCAGAGGTAATGAATGTGAGGAAATCATTGGCAACATTCTGTCTTCTGCAATACTGAAAAACCTTTTCGGCACTCATCCTCCCTTCCAGATTGACGGTAACTTCGGCCTTGTTGCAGGCATTTGTGAAATGCTTCTTCAAAGCCATAACGGTTATATTCATCTTCTTCCTGCTCTCCCTGACACATGGCGTGAAGGTGAAATTGAAGGTATTCTTGCAAGAGGCAATTTTGAAATCGGTATAAAGTGGACCGTCGGAAAGCTTAAGCAGGGCACCGTAAAAGCAAACATGGGCGGCAGATGCTCACTGAAATATGACGGAAAAATTATTCTTGTTTACGACGAAAGCGGAAAAGAAATTGAAACCGAATTTGAAAACGGCATTACAAGCTTCACTGCCAAAAAGGGCAAAACCTATACAATAAGCTGATTAAAAAAGGTCGACTCCGTGAGTCGACCTTTTTATTATCCAAGCTCAGAAAGGCTTCGGAATACATAGCCTTCGGCTCTTGCCTTGTCTATAATTTCGGGAAGTGCCTGAGCATTATCGTGGGATACACTGTGAAGAAGAATAATTGCACCGTCATGAAGGCGGGACATAACAGTTTCAACGGCATAGTCCTTACCCTGAATTTTATCTGTGTTCCAGTCATTATACGCAACGGACCAGAAAACACTTACATAGCCCAGGGACGCAACCAGGTCAAGGGCACTGTCTGTATATTCGCCTGCAGGGAAACGGAAAAACTTTGAAGCATAGCCGAATTTTTCACGCATGTGATTTTCAAATTTCTCAAGCTCCTTTGCCATGGTGCTGCGGTCTATTTTGGCAAAGGACGGATGGGTTGCAGAGTGGTTTCCCACAATGTGCCCCTCTTTGATCATTCTGGCGATCAGCTCAGGCTCCTTTTCAACATGGTCAAGGGTGCTGAAGAAGGCTGCAGGTACATTTTTTTCTTTTAAGGTGTCAAGAACATCTGATGTGAGATTATCATGCTCGTAGCCGCAATCAAAGGTAAGATACAGATTTTTTCCCTCTCCTTTTGTGTCAAGGGTAACTGCATGAAATTTGTCAAAATCAGATTGAAACTTAACAACGGTATGGTGCGGCTTTCCGTCGGAAGCAGGGCCGTGAGAGTGGGATTTCATTGCAACAGATAAATCTGCCGCCTTTTCAGCTGCAGTATAGGAAACCTTATCCAGAGGCTTATAGCCCGTCAGTGTGTTACCGCCCTTTTCACCTGTGATTATCATGCTGCCGAGGTCAATGGGGTAAGTCTTTTCCTTGTTTTCGTCACTTATTACCGTTGAAGAATTTATAAGAGGTGCCAGCTGTGTCACCGACGGCGTCTGAGTGGCAGTTGTGTCTTCAGCCTTGTTCTGTGCCGTTGTGGCTTCGGGCATGCTGATTTCACTGTTGTTTTTGCCGCAGCAGGTGAAGCTTGCCGTAATAAGACAAATGCACAAAAAGGTGCAAAGAATTTTTTTCATCAATATCAACTCCTTCATATGTATAAGAGCGGCATAAAGTCCGCCCTGTAGCTTTAAAACACCTGTGCTTATTTGAACATGTAGCGCATATCTGAAACGAAGCCTTCAAGGTTTTTCATTGCCTTGTTCATGCTTTTCCTTGCAGAACGCTTCATGCCTGAGCCGTTCATCATGCCTCTCATATAAGCACCTGCACCGCCGACTGCCATGCCGATGCCGATACCCTTTGCAATGCTTTTCATATCCATAAAATTCCCCTCACCTTCTTAATTTATTTCTGCCCTTTCAGGACAGTATTATTTTTAGAAGAGGATTTTTCAATAGCCAAGGGAATTTTTCACAAAAGGGTGTTTATTTTTTCTGAATTTAATGATACAATAAAGGAACTCTGAAAGAGAAAGGAAAAATCCGATGCCGAAAATTAACATCGTTCTTGTTGAACCGCAGATTCCTCAGAACACAGGCAACATTGCAAGAACCTGTGCCGCAACGGGAGCAAGCCTTCACCTGGTAAAACCCATGGGCTTTACCGTTGACGATAAAAAGCTTAAAAGAGCAGGCCTTGACTATTGGCATCTGCTCGATATAACCTATTATGACAGCCTTGAGAATTTTTATAACAAAAATGAAGGCGGAAATTTTTTCTATCTCACAACAAAGGGAACACGCATCTATTCCGATGTAGCCTTTCCCGAAAACTCATATATAATTTTCGGGCGTGAGGATGCAGGTCTGCCTGAAGCTCTTTTGAAAAACAACCCCGAAGCATCCCTTCGCATTCCCATGCGTGACGAAGCAAGAAGCCTGAACCTTTCAAACACCGTGGCTCTTGTGACCTATGAAATTCTCCGTCAGTGGAATTTCCCCGACCTTCTTTGCGAGGGCAAGCTGACTAAATTTGACTGGTAAGGTGACAGAAATGAAAAAAGAATTCACAAAAGAAGATATGCTTCAAAAGCATGAAACAAACATAAAATCCGCTTCCACCGTAATTCTGCTTACAGGTATCCTTGGTCTGATTTACGCTGTGCGCTTCTTTTTAAGCGGTAATTTCAACTACTTTTTCAGCCTTTCGTTCACAGATATGATTCTGAAAATCGGGCAGGAAAAGGGTAATATTATTATTCCCGCAGTAATATCCGTTATTTATATTCTCGCATATACATCCCTTGCAGTTTTTGCAAACAAAAGCACAAAGCTTATCACCGTAGGTCTCGGAATTTATCTTTTTGATTTCATATGCCTTATCGGCTCAATGATTTTTCTTTTTCCGAAGCCCCTTGATTCAGCTGTGTTCATTGAGGTAATTGTGCACCTGCTTGTTTCGGTGTTCCTTGTTGTGGGCATCATTTCGGCAAAAAAGATAAAGGAATATCAGAGCTGAAAATTTCTGTACAAAAATCAACGCTGTTGCACCTTCACGGTACAACAGCGTTTTCTTTTATTCAATACTCATTCCTGCAAATGCGTTAAGCTCAAGCCCTGCCACATTGCCGCTGAGATACTCATAATATCCCTGAGAGCCTACCATTGCGGCATTGTCTCCACAAAGGGAAAGGTCGGGAAGGAAAAGCTTCCAGCCATGCTTTTTGCAAAGTGCTGTTATATCACTTCTCAAAACAGAGTTTGCCGAAACACCGCCTGCAATAACAAGGGTTTTATAGCCGAAGTCGAGCATTGCCTTTTCCGTGTTTTTGCAAAGGCAGTTTGAAACAGCCTTCATGAATGAAGCACCAAGGTCCTGCTTGTTGATTTCAATGCCCTTTTGCTGTGCATTGTGAATTGTGTTTATCACAGAGGTTTTAAGCCCCGAAAAGCTGTAATCATAGGGACAGTTTTCAACCTTGGGCATGGGAAATTTAAATGCCTCACTGTTGCCGCCCTTTGCCATTTTATCCATATTGAGTCCGCCGGGATAGGGTATTCCCATTGTTCGTGCAGCCTTATCAAGGGCCTCGCCTGCCGCATCGTCCCTTGTTCTGCCGATTATCTTAAAGTCCGTATAATCCTTCACCTCAACCATCATTGTGTTTCCGCCACTTACAACAAGGCAGAAAAAGGGTGGCTTCAGATCGGGGTGAGTGATATAGTTTGCCGCAATGTGAGAGCGCAGATGATGCACGGGAATAAGGGGTAGCTTTGTGCCGTAGGAAAGTCCCTTTGCATAGTTGACGCCCACAAGAAGTGCTCCGATAAGTCCCGGCGCATAGGTTACGGCTATTGCATCAATGCCCTCAAGGGTGGTTCCTGCATCGGAAAGTGCCTTTTCGACCACACCTGAAATAGCCTCAGCATGTCGGCGTGATGCAATTTCAGGCACAACTCCGCCGTAAATCTGATGCTCGGGCACCTGAGATGCCACAACACTTGAAAGCACTTTTCTTCCGTCTTCAACAACTGATGCTGCAGTTTCATCGCAGGAGGATTCAATTGCAAGTATTTTCATTTATTCATCATTCCTTATCAAAAGTCTTTGTCATAATCAAAGCATTTTCCGTGGGAGCAGAATAGAAATTCTTTCTTTCCCCCATTTTCTGAAAGCCTCTTTTTTCGTAAAGTCTGATTGCGGCAGCGTTGCTAACCCTGACTTCAAGAGATATGAATGCACAGCCTTCTTCCTCAGCGGCTTTTTCGGCATGTATCAGAAGCCTTTCACCTGTGCCGTGATGCCTTTTTTCAGGGTGTACGGCAATGTTTGCAATATAGCATTCATCAAGCACAACATGCATGCCGATGTAGCCAACAACCCTTCCACCCTCTTTTGCAGTGAAAAACCTTGCTGCGTCATTCTGAAGCTCCTGTTTTATTCCGTCCTCACTCCAGGGCTGTGAAAAGCATGCCCTTTCAATTTCCGCAATTTCACCGGCATCAGACTCAGTCATAGTCTGAACAGTGACGGAAAAAAGCTCATCAATAAGCCTTTCAGCTTCAGCCTTTATCATTTCCGCACAGCGTAAATATGTTCCTTCATCTTTGCCGTAGGGGTCGGGAATATTGCCGAAGGTACAGAGCTTTTCTTCATTCACATAAGGCTGCAGTGCATTTTTATGGCCCTGAGTCATGCAGACTATAAGGTCTGCTTCATCAATAATGTAGCTATTTATCATTCTTGAACGGTGAAGAGAAATATCGGCGCCGAAAAGCTTTGCCGCCTTAACGGCATTTTCTGCCGCCTCATCACCTGAAAAAGCAGAAAGGCCTGCACTTTCTGCAGTTATATCAACATTTCTTTTTTCGGCAAGCACCCTCATTATTCCCTCAGCCATTGGGCTGCGGCAGGTGTTGCCCGTGCATACAAAAAGAATTTTCATATCATCTTCCACTTTACCTTTGATGTTATGTGAGCTTTTTCAGCCTCACAATAAAGGCTGAAAAAATCCCGCACAACTGTTTTTACTCATACTTAATAGTATAGTTTATTTTAAAAAAAAGTAAATATATTTTTTCAATTTGTTTTCTTTATTCCATTAATTTGAGTTTTATTTCTGTTTTAGAAATAAAATAGCAAAGTGATGATATATAATATTACTATCTATAAAAGGAGGTACATACTATGAAAAAAGTTTTAGCAGTTTTACTTTCAGTTCTCTGCATTTTCTCACTTGTTTCAACATCAGCCTTTGCAGCAACTGATAACATTATCGGTGACCTTGTTGAGGATTACCTCGGTGTTACTCAGGAGGAAGGCGAAATTGACCAGCAGATGATGTACGGCGTTCATTACGAAATGGAGCCCATCGGTCTTGTAAGCATCATGTATAAGCCTATGCCCACAATCACCTTCAAGGAGCCCGTTATGGCAAAGGTTACAACAGACTCCCCCATTTCAGTTGACTACAAGTTCGTTTGCTGGAGACACGGCGAAACAGGCGAATACTACTATGCAGGCGACGAAATTTATGTTGACGGTGTTGTTACGCTTTACGCTGTATGGGAAGAAAAGGACGACGGATATCCCAGAGTTATCAGAGTTATCATGTCAGCCTTTGAAACCCTTGGCCGTCTTATTCAGAAGTTCCTCGGCATTTATGAAAACTTTGAGGAATTTGAAAGTGAATATTACGAAACAACAACCGAGCCCACAACAGTAATTGAATAAAAACAAAAGCATACCGCTGTACAAAAGTACAGCGGTACACTTTTTCTTAAAGGTTAAGGCAACCCTTAGCCTTTTATTTTTTTACATTCAGCAACCGCAGTTGTCATTGCAGCCGCAACCGCAATTGTGGTTACAACCGTTACCGCCGAAAAGACCGCCGTCATTACCGCAGCACATTGAGAGAATAAGAAGGATTACAATCCATGAGCAAGCGCTGCCACCGAAGAGACCGTTGTTACATGCCATTTGTGTTTGACCCCCTTTCCGAGGTGAAGACGCTGTTTTTTAAGCTGCTGTCTTCGCCTTACATCACCATTATACGAAATAGCTTCATTAGTGTTACAGATTCTGAATATCGGATTTTAAAAAAGAGTAAAATAATTTCGGTGATGTATATGACTAAAAGAAATTCTGATTCCTTTGACCTTTTTTTGTCTGATACAAAAGGTCAGACTATGCCTTCATTTTTTGACGAAAGGTCAAAAACAGCAATGCACGAAAACCGTTTTCAGGCTTATAAAAATGAAAATATTTTTTCTGAAAAAATTCAAAATCAAGCGAAAAACGAAGAAAACTGAAGCTAAATTAAATTTTCAGAAGGTAAAACTTTGTTTTTGACCTTTTTTGACCTTTGAACAATACGAAAATCTGACTATAATAAAATCAAGGTCAAAGAAAGTCAAAGTCAAACCTGACACAAAAGGATGTGAACAGATGAATCTTTCAAATGCAATTGCTCAGATGATAAGCGACATGCTTGAAGATAAAAGTGAAATTGAAATTCAGCGGAATATACTTGCCCAGGATTTAGGCTGTGTACCCAGTCAGATAAACTATGTTCTTTCATCACGCTTCACCCCCGAAAGAGGCTTCATTGTTGAAAGCCGCCGTGGCGGCGGAGGCTGCATCAGAATAACAAGGATAAGCTATGACAAGGATACCCTTCTTATGCAGGTCGTGAAGTCTCTGGGCACCACAATTGATGAAGCAACGGTAAAAAACCATCTTGTAAATTTTATTTATCATGAAATTATTTCACAAAGAGACGCAGCTCTTATTCTCTCTGCCTGCAGTGATGCTAATTTTAAAATTCTTCCTGCAGAAATCAGAAATTCAATAAGAGCCAACGTCTTCAGACAAATGCTTTTAACTGTTATGCAGAATTAAAATATCAGAATACTTGAGGAGGTAATTATTATGTTATGTCAGAACTGTAAGAAAAGTGAAGCCACAACCCACATCAAGCGTGTGCTCAACGGCGAAGCAACGGAAAGCCATCTTTGCTCTTCCTGTGCACAGAATCTCGGTATGGGAAGCTTTTTCGATGATTTCTCACTGAACATGCCCGATATATTCTCGCACATTTTCGGTGACAGTGCCTTTGCAATTGAAGGCAGCCGACTTGACCGCTGCGAAAAATGCGGCTGCTGCTTTGATGATATTATCAAAAGCGGTGCCGTTGGCTGTGCCGACTGCTATGAAAAGTTTTTTAATAAGCTTCAGCCCTCCATACAAAGAATACACGGGAAGGCAAAGCATGCCGGCAAAACACCTAAGAATACAAAGGAAAAAACAGTCATCAAGGAAAAAACGCCTGAAGAAAAAATTGCCGAGCTTCAGACTCTTATGAAAAAAGCAATTGAAGAACAAAATTTTGAACAGGCTGCCATCTTAAGAGATGAAATTAAAAAAATGAAAGGAGAGAACTGATATGAACTGGTACAGAAACAAAGGCAAGGAAGGCGATGTTGTTTTAAGCACCCGTGTGCGCCTTGCAAGAAACCTTGAGGATTATCCCTTCCCCGTAAGGCTCAGCACAACGGAAAAGAATGACATTTCACTTCTTGTAAAAAACTGCCTTGCAGATTACAGTTCAGCTCCCCTTTCTTTTATTGACATGTCAGAGCTGACACCTGCAAAAGCCGTATCCCTTGCAGAAAAGCATCTTATCAGCCCCGAATTTGCCTATGAGGGTGCAGGCAGAGCCCTGCTTTTATCCGAGCAGGAAGACATCAGCATTATGCTTTGCGAGGAGGACCACATCAGAATTCAGGTAATCCTTCCCGGACTTGCCCTTGAGGAGGCCTTCAGTCAGGCTGATGAAATTGACTGTGCAATTGAAAACAAGCTGAATTATGCCTTCGATGAGCGCATCGGCTATCTTACTCAGTGCCCCACAAATCTCGGCACAGGTATGAGAGCATCAGTTATGCTTCATCTTCCCGCCCTTAATAAAAAGGGTGCTATGCGCCGCCTTTCCACAACCGTTGCAAAGCTTGGTCTCACTCTCAGAGGCTCCTACGGTGAAGGAAGTGACATCTCAGGCGATATTTTCCAGCTCAGCAACCAGGTAACCCTCGGCATCAGCGAAAAGGCCGCCCTTCAGAACCTTACATCAATTGCAATGCAGATTGTGTCTCAGGAAAAGCAGGCACGGGCTGCACTTGTCAAGGATGTGGACTATATTGATAAAATATACCGTTCATGGGGTATACTCCGCTCTGCATACAAGCTGACATCAAATGAGCTTACGAACCTTATTTCCTTTGTGCGCATGGGCGCTGCAGAGGGTATAATTGATGTACCCTTGGAAAAGCTTACATCAATGTTCATTGAGCTTCAGCCGGCAACAATAAATGTCAGCGAGGGCAAAAACCTTTCACAAAGCGAAAGAGACATTCTCAGAGCAGAAAAGGTAAGAGCTCAGCTCAGCTAATATCGGGGGATGTTGAAAATTTCAGCATCCCCTTCATTTTTTATTCAGGAGGAAAAAACAATGTATAAATTCACGGGATTTACTGAAAAAGCAAACAGGGCTCTCAATTCAGCCGTGGAAACGGCTGAAAATCTGGGACACACCTATATCGGAAGTGAGCACCTTCTTGCAGGCATTGTGAGAGAGGACAACGGAATTGCAACCTCATTTCTTTTGAAAAAGGGCGTAACCTTCCAGTCCGTTGAGGAAAGCATAAGGCAGAATATCGGTGCAGGTATTCCCACAGTTCTTACGCCCAATGACTTCACACCACGCTCAAAGCACATTATTGAGCTTTCAATTTCCATTGCAAAAAACGAAAACGCCGGATATGTGGGCACCGAGCATATTTTAAAGGCTATGCTCAGTGAAGAGGACTGCTGTGCCTGTGCACTTCTTTCCGGAATGGGTATTTCAGCACAGATAATTGCCGATGAAATGAAAAACGGCAGTGAAAAAAGCACCTCTCCCTTCGGTCACTCACCGGGTGCACGAAAAACACCAAAGGGCAAAAGCAACACTCCCTCCCTTGACAAATACGGTCAGGACCTGACAGCCAAGGCTGCCGCCAACGGAACAGACCCCGTAATAGGAAGAGAGGCCGAAATTGAAAGAGTGATACAGATTCTTTCCCGCCGAACAAAAAACAACCCCTGCCTCATCGGTGAGCCGGGTGTCGGTAAAACTGCAATTGCTGAGGGACTCGCACTGAAAATCGTGAAAAACGAGGTCCCCGAGCTTCTCAAAAACAAAAGAGTTGTCTGCCTTGACCTTACGGGTATGGTTGCAGGCACAAAATACCGCGGTGACTTTGAAGAACGAATCAAGGCATGCATTGAAGAGGTTATCAAAAATAAGGACGTTATACTTTTCATTGACGAGGTTCACAACCTCATCGGTACAGGCTCTGCTGAGGGTGCCGTTGATGCGGCAAACATTCTGAAGCCGTCCCTTGCAAGAAGTGAGCTTCAGCTTATCGGTGCGACCACCCTTGAGGAATACCGTAAATACATTGAAAAGGACTCAGCCCTTGAGCGCCGTTTTCAGCCCGTTAAGGTTGGTGAGCCCTCACCTGAAGAGGCTGTTCAGATTCTTAAGGGACTCAGGGACAGGTATGAAGCACACCACAAGGTGAAAATTACAGACGAAGCAATTGATGCTGCCGTTAAGCTTTCACAGCGTTATATCAGTGACAGATACCTTCCCGACAAGGCGATTGACCTGATTGATGAGGCCGCATCAAAGGTACGTCTCGGCTCATTCACAGTACCTCAGGAAATCAAGGACCTTGAAGCACAGCTTAAGGACATTACGGAAGAAAAGGCTGCAGCCGTAAACGCTCAGGATTTTGAAGCGGCGGCAAATCTCAGAGACAAAGAAAAGGATTTCATGAGCCGCATAGCCGTTGCCCGAAGTGAATGGAAGGAAGAAAGCAACCTGAGAAAAAGTGAGGTCACTGCAATTGAAATTGCTCAGATTGTTTCGGGCTGGACAGGTATTCCCGTAACAGAAATTACAAAGGAGGAGGGTCAGCGCCTTCTTAAAATGGAGGATATTCTCCATGAAAGAATAGTCGGTCAGCACAAGGCTGTTTCTGCTGTTGCAAAGGCCATAAGGCGTGGCAGGAGCGGACTCAAGGATCCTGACCGACCGATGGGCTCCTTCATTTTCCTCGGCCCCACAGGTGTTGGTAAAACAGAGCTTTGCAAGGCTCTTGGCAGTGCCATGTTCGGTGATGAAAACGCAGTTATCCGTTTTGACATGAGTGAATTCATGGAAAAGCATAATGCCTCACGTCTTGTCGGCTCTCCCCCGGGCTATGTTGGATATGACCAGGGTGGTCAGCTTACGGAAAAAATCCGCCGTAAGCCCTACAGTGTGGTGCTGTTTGACGAAATCGAAAAGGCTCATCCCGATGTTTTCAACATGCTTTTGCAGATTCTTGACGACGGTATCCTCACAGATTCGACGGGAAGACGTGTAGACTTCAGAAACACTGTTATTATCATGACTTCAAACCTTGGTGCAAAAACCATTGCAGGGGAGGGCAAGTCAATCGGCTTCGGTGACGATAACGGCGAAATGAGTGACAAAAGAATCCATGATGCTGTTATGTCAGAGCTGAAAAAGGCTTTCCGCCCCGAGTTTCTTAACAGAGTTGACGAAATTATTGTTTTCGGTCAGCTGAAAAAGGAAGAGATAAAAGAAATTGCTCAGCGTATGCTGAACAACCTTAAGAAAAGGCTTTCGGCACTTGAAATTGATATGGAATTTGACGAAAGCGTTGTTTCAGCCGTAGCTGATGCAGGCTTTGACCCTGTTTACGGTGCAAGACCTCTCAGGCGTGTTATACAAAGCCGAATTGAAGACAGACTTTCGGAGGAAGTGCTTGAAGGCAGAATTGAAAAGAATAAAAAATACATCTGCCGTATGACAGATGATGAAGCCGTATTTTCAATGCTGTAAAAAAAGTGGTCTGTTGCTCAGTGCAACAGACCTTTTTCTTAGTTGAGTGCTTTTTCAAGCTCGACTTTTACAGCAAGAATAAATTCTTCCGTTGTGAGTGCCACAGCCTCACTGCCTTCCCAGAGTCCCACAAGATCCTTTGTCATTCTGCCGCCCTCGATTGTGTCAAGGGATGCCTTTTCAAGCTTATCTGCAAAATCAACAAGTGCCTCGTTGCCGTCAATTTCGCCACGCTTTCTGAGAGCGCCTGTCCATGCAAAAATTGTTGCAATGGGGTTGGTTGAGGTTTTTTCACCCTCAAGATAACGGTAATAGTGACGGGTAACAGTGCCGTGAGCAGCCTCGTATTCATAGTTTCCGTCAGGTGACACAAGCACGCTAGTCATCATGGCAAGCGAGCCGAAGGCTGTTGATACCATGTCGCTCATAACATCACCGTCATAGTTTTTGCATGCCCAGATATAGCCGCCCTTTGAACGGATTACTCTTGCAACGGCATCGTCAATAAGAGTATAGAAATAGTTGATACCTAATTCTTCAAACTTTTCTTTGTATTCATTATCGTAAATTTCCTGGAAAATGAGCTTGAAGGTCTGATCATACTTCTTTGAAATTGTATCCTTTGTGGAAAACCACAGATCCTGCTTTGTGTCAATTGCATACTTAAAGCATGAGTGAGCAAAGGAGCGGATTGATGTATCCTTGTTGTACATACCCTGAAGCACGCCGCCGCATTCGAAATCATAGATTGTTGCCCTTTCCACTTCACCGTCTTCCGATGTGAAAATAAGCTCTGCCTTGCCGGACTTCGTGGGACGGAATTCCGTAGCCTTATAAACATCGCCGTAAGCGTGACGGGCAATTGTGATAGGCTCCTTCCATGTTCTGACAGTGGGCTTTATGCCGCTTACAAGAATAGGCGTTCTGAAAACAGTACCGTCAAGAATTGCACGGATTGTACCGTTGGGGCTTTTCCACATTTCCTTAAGGCCGTATTCTTCAACTCTCTGTGCATTGGGTGTGATTGTTGCACATTTTACGGCAACACCGTATTTTTTTGTTGCCTCGGCAGCATCAATGCTTACCTGATCGTTTGTTTCATCACGGTGAGGAAGGCCCAGGTCATAATACTCTGTATTGAGCTCCACATAAGGCTCAAGCAGCTCATCCTTAATCATCTTCCAGATGATTCTTGTCATTTCGTCGCCGTCCATTTCGACGATTTTACCCATTTTAATTTTTTCCATTTTATACTCCTTGGTGATTATTTGTCTGTTTCAATTTTAGCAACCGTCTTAAGAAGCGACGGTTTCCTTGTGGTGATATTATCAACACCCAAGGGCAGAATTTTTCTCATAGCGCTTTTGCTGTTTACCGTCCACACGGAAACAAGAAGCCCCTTACTGTGAAAAATCTCAACAAGCTCAGACGAGCACCTTGTGTATTTCATATTTATGCCAACTGCGCCAAGGCTCTTCACCTTATCTGCAAGGGCGGAAAGAGATTGTTCATCCCGACCGATTTCCTTTTCAGGCACATTCAGGTAATACTCCACATCGGGGGTCTGTTCTTTTACGGCAGGGACATTTATTTCTTCAATGCCTGTGTAAAAAATACGGTCACGGATACCGTATTTTTTGCTGAGATTGACCACGGCTTTAAGGCTATCCGTTTTCTTGCAATCCACATTAACCCTCAAGCTGTCATATTCTGCAACAAGCTTAAAGGCTTCTTCAAGTGTTACCGAGTTTTCACCCGCTTCATCGTGCGAGAGGACGGGCATACCTGAAGAATCAAAATTCAGGTCAAACTCAACAATATCTGCACCTTTTTCATAACCGACCTTTATAGCCTCAAGGGAGTTATCCTCCGTATCCTCACAGCCCGTATGAGCGGTCAGGGTAAAACTTTCGGGAAGGTTTACCTTGAATTTCTTAGCCTGAGAATATTTCACCGCACCCACGGCAGATACACCTATAACAGCTGTAAGAGCAACAACAATTTTTGTTTTGCTTTTCATCAGCTTCACCACCGATTTATATGATGGTAAATATTATATCAAACATCTTTTATAAGGTCAATACAGAAAAAACAAAAAAGAGCAGCCGAGATTCTTCTCAGCTGCTTTGGTGTTATTTTGTGCCGAACTCGGCTTTTCCCTCGGGAGTATCTCTGTAATACTGTGTCTTCGGATTGGGGTGCTTGTTGATTTTCCAGATTTCCTCTGCCCTGGGTGCCCATTCCTTAGCGAATTTATCGCACTTGCTGCAAAGCATTTCTGCAGTTTCTTCACAGATAAGGTTTGTTGACTTAACGCCCGTTCTCGAACAGATATCTCTGAGCTTTTCGGGGTTTTCAAGCATGGGACAGGGTCTTAAATGGTTATCGTTGAAGGGCTGGTCATGTCTGAACGCCATGAACAAGGGACTACGGAGACCTTCCAGAAGAGTATGAGTTCTGATGTTGGCGTCTGAGAAGTGAATGAATACACAAGGCTCCATGTCACCTGCTGAATTGATGTGGAAATAGTTTCTTCCTCCTGCAATGCATCCGCCTACATATTCACCGTCACTCTGGAAGTCCATGAAGAACAGAGGCTTACCGGTTTTGGAGTTTCTGAGCTCCTTCATGCGGTAATAGATATACTCTCTCTGCTCGGGAGTGGTGATAAGCTCAGGCACCGCATCGTGACCTACGGGCATATAGTTGAAGTAAAGACCGAACTTTACACCGAGCTCTACCATATTGTCAAGGAATTCGTCACTTGTTACGCTGTAAATGTTATCCCTTGTGTAGCAAACGGAAATGCCGAAAAGGCAGCCCTTTCTTTTAAGAAGCTTCATAGCTTCAATTGCCTTCTGATAGTGACCCTCACCGCGGCGCTCATCACTTACCTTTTCCTCACCCTCAACGGAAATTGCAACGGCAAAGTTACCCACTCTTACCATTTCATCGCAGAACTTTTCGTCAATAAGTGTTCCGTTTGTGTATGCAAGGAAAGCACAGTCGGGATAGGTTTCACAAAGCTTTATGATGTCATCCTTTCTGATAAGGGGCTCACCACCCGTGAACATATAAAGATGAGTGCCAAGCTCCCTGCCCTGAGACACAACAGATGACATCTCCTCATAAGTGAGGTTGTTCTTGTGTCCGTATTCGGCAGCCCAGCAGCCCTTACACTTCATGTTACATGCACTTGTGGGATCCATGAGAAGAAGGAAGGGAATGTTACATTTGTAAATGTCTCTGTTTTCTCTTACTGCCTTTGTACCCTTGACACCTGCACCCAGACCCATTGCAAGAAGCATCTTTTTAAGCATGTCTCTGTTAAGGTCGGAAAGCACATTCATTGCAAGCTGATAATACACATTGTCGCCGTCCTGAATGGCTTGTCTTGTTGCATCAAGATACTTTTTTGGGAATGTTCCGCCAAGAAGCTTTTCAGCAATGTCAAGAAGTCTTGTAAGGTTTTCCTTTGGATTTTTATCAATATATTTCAGAAGCCCGTCAAGAGTTGCACCAACGGCAGCTCTTTCAGCTTTTTCCTTAATTGTCATAGCTACACCTCTCTGAATAAAACTTTGCTCAAAAGTATGTCAATATAATATAACATATTCCGGATTAAAAGTCTATAGTAAAATAATGTTTTATAGCGAAACATTTTATTACATTATAAGGATATTTTTTTATTTTCTGTCTGTTTTTACTTGTAATAGGTGAAAAAAATGTATATAATATAACAATTGTGTTTATAAAAATCCGAGAGGTAGATTATGAATTATAAAACCAAATCAACTCTTCTGGCACTTTTGCGTGTTGCAGTGGCAATGACAATTTTCGTGCTTGCTGTTGTGAATTACGAAAAGCTTAAAAACATTGATATAAGAGCCATTGTTGACTCCAGTGCAAACATGATTGTTGCCATTGGTACAATCTGGGGCGTATACCTTGTGAAAAGCGTTCTTTTTATTATACCCGCTTCACTTATCTATATTTCAATAGGTATGGCATTTGATACTCCCGTTGCATGCCTTATAAGCCTTGTGGGTATCATACTTGAGGTTACGGTCACTTATTATCTGGGACTTTTCCTGGGCGGAGATTATGTTAACAAGCAGCTTGCCAAAACCAAGGGCGGCAAAAAAATTCTTGACATGAAGCTCAACGAAAACTTTCCCACCCTTCTGGGAATCCGTGCTCTGCCTGTTTTCCCCATTGACTTTGTCAGCCTTTTCTGGGGCGCTTCAAAATGCCGTTTCCCCCGTTATTTCCTTGCCTCGGTTATCGGCATTATGCCAAGGGTTATACTCTTTACTATTCTTGGCGACGGTATTTACGATTATATCCCAATTCATCTGATTATTAAAATAGTTATTATCTGTATTCCCATAGGCGCAATAGCTTATCTCATCAGACATTTTGTGAAGCTCAAAAAGGGTGAGATAAAAGAAAAGGAGCAGTAAACGGGAAATATTGACAGATGGACCCCGAATTGATATAATGAAATTTAGTTATTCCTTTTAAGGAGATGTTTTTTATGGCACATTATATACCCGAAAACTATGTACCTCATCTTAATTTAAGAGAAACTGAAATCGCAATCAAAAAGGTTAAGGACTTTTTTGAAAGAGACCTTGCAATTGAGCTCAATCTCACAAGAGTTTCCGCTCCCCTTTTTGTTGACACCGACAGCGGTCTTAACGATAACCTCAGCGGTAAGGAAAGACCTGTAAGCTTTGATGTTTTCAGCGGTAAGAATTTTGAAATTGTTCACTCACTTGCAAAGTGGAAAAGATACGCACTCAAAATGTACGGCTTTGAAAGCGGTGAAGGTCTTTATACTGACATGAATGCAATCCGCCGTGACGAGGATACGGACAACATCCATTCAATTTTTGTTGACCAGTGGGACTGGGAAAAAATTATTGAAAAGGAAGACAGAACAGAAAAAATGCTTAAAAAGACTGTTAAGCTCATTTATTCTGCTCTTCGCCACACAGAGTATTACATAACAAAGGAATATAACTTCATCGGCTCTCTTCTTCCTGAAAAAATCACCTTCATCACAGCAAGTGAGCTTGAAGAAAAATATCCCGATAAAACAAGAAAAGAACGTGAATATCTTGCAGTTAAGGAATACGGTGCAATTTTCCTCATGCAGATAGGCGGTAAGCTCAAGGACGGTGAGCCTCACGACGGCAGAGCACCTGACTATGACGACTGGACGCTCAACGGTGACATTATCGTTTATTATCCCTTGCTTGACATTGCACTTGAGCTTTCCTCAATGGGTATCAGAGTTGACGAGGAGGCCATGGAAAGACAGCTTAAAGAAAGCGGAAACGAAGACAGAAAGTCACTTCCCTTCCACAAGGCTCTTCTGAACGGTGAGCTTCCCTACACCATCGGCGGCGGTATCGGTCAGTCAAGAATGTGTCTGTTCTTCCTGAGAAAGGCTCACATCGGTGAGGTACAGTCCTCCTACTGGGATGAGGAAACTGTGCGCTACTGCAAGGAGAACGGCGCGGAACTGCTGTAATAGTATCCAGTAGCCAGGGCGCCTTCGGCGCAGATGAAAAGGTAATAAAGGCAGTGAATAACGGTCACTTCATTTGTGAAGTGACCGTTAACTTTTTTCATGTTCAGGGGATAATCGGTGTTTCAAAATAAATGTAAAATAACAACGCCACGGATTTTCCGTGGCGTTAATATCTGTTGGGTATTATGATTTATTAGGCATCGAAGGTGCTCTAACTACTGACTACTGACTACTTAAGTTACACGCCTCCGCCAACTGAGCCGTCCCATGTGTCAACAGTGGTTGCCTTCATTTCTTCTTCGTCAAACCAGCGTGTTGTAACAGCCTTTGTTTCTGTGAAGAAACGGAATGCATCCTTACCGAGACAGTGGAGATTACCGAAGAAGGAGAGCTTATGACCTGTGAAGGGGAACACACCAACGGGTACGGGGATACCAACGTTAACACCAACCATACCGCCGTCTGTTCTCTTTGCAAACTCTCTTGCATAGTAGCCGCTCTGTGTGAAGATAACTGAGCCGTTAGCATAGGGGTTGCGGTTCATGAGCGCAAGACCCTCTTCAAAATTCTTGACTCTTTTGATGCAAAGCACGGGGCCAAAGATTTCCTGTGTACCTACTGTCATATCCTCTGTAACGTTGTCAAGAATTGTGGGGCCTACATAGAAGCCATTTTCATAACCGGGAACAACTGCATCTCTACCGTCGAGAACAAGTGTTGCACCCTCTTCAATACCCTTGTTGATCCAGTTGATAACAGAAGCCTTATGCTCTGCTGTTACAACAGGTCCGAGGGTTGATTCCTTTTCATATGCGGGGCCGAGCTTTAATTCTGAAGCGTACTGCTTAAGAAGAGCCACAAGCTTATCTGCAATGCTTTCCTGAGCTACAACAACGGGAAGAGCCATACATCTTTCGCCTGCGCAGCCGAAGGATGAATTGATGATACCTCTTGCTGATCTTTCAAGTGCAGCATCCTCAAGAACAAGTGCATGGTTCTTGGCTTCACAAAGAGCCTGAACTCTCTTACCTGTTGCTGATGCTTCCTTATATACGTGAAGACCTACCTTTGTTGAACCAACGAAGGTGATACCCTTAACATCGGGGTGCTTGAGAAGAATGTCTGCTTCAACTCTTGAGCAGGTAACAAGGTTAACAACGCCCTTGGGAAGACCTGCTTCCATAAGAAGCTCGTTAAGTCTCATGGCTGTCATTGGAGTCATTGATGCAAGCTTGAGAACGATTGTGTTACCGCATGCGATGCAGCAGGGAACCATCCAGCCCATGGGAATCATACCGGGGAAGTTGAAGGGTACAATACCTGCGAAAACACCAACGGGCTCATAGTAAAGTGTGGTGTCGTAGCCGCTTGAGGTATCTCTCATTGCGTCACCCATTGTGAGTGAGGGGGCGCTGAGTGCATGCTCAACAGGCTCCTTAACCTTGAGAATGTCACCCTTTGCTTCTGAAAGCACCTTTCCGTGCTCAAGGGCGCAAAGCTCAGCAAGCTCGTCCATATGCTCAACAAGAAGCTCACGGAATTTATAAAGCACCTGAACTCTTTTCATAACAGGTGTGTTTGACCATGCGGGGAAGGCTGCCTTTGCAGATGCAATTGCTGATTCAACCTCTTCTGCTGTGCAGCAGGGTGTTTCTGCAATTACCTCGCCTGTGCTGGGATTATAAACAGGCATATACTTTTCTGTTTTTGATTCAAGCCAACGGCCGTCAACAAAATACTTGAGTCTTTTGATATTGCTCATTTTTTATTGCTCCTTTGCATTATTTAAATTCTGAATTTTACCACTTTATATTAAGCCACAAATTTCCAAACAAATCAATAGGAAAGTGTTAAATTTCTTTGTTCACAGAGTAATTTTTTCACAGGCTGTCCTCAGCATGGGCTCTGCTTTATCCTTTATTTCTTCAAAAGGAAGATGCTTTGGATTGGTTTCGATTATTTCACTTATGCCGTGACGTGCGGCAGACTCAATGTCAACCTCACTCACCCCCACAATTGCCGTTACCCTTTTTCCCGCACTTTCCTTTGCAACTCCGAAGGGCACCTTACCCATGAGGCTCTGAAAATCCATTTTTCCCTCGCCTGTTATAACAAGATCTGCAGATTTCACCTTTTCACTGAAACTTGCCGTTTCAAGCACACAGTCAATTCCCCTCATAAGCTCTGCCTTGCAGTATGCCACAAGTCCGAAGCCTAATCCTCCGGCAGCACCTGCACCCTCAAGCTCTGAGAAATCCTTTTCCAACGTAGCAGCAGTAACATCAGCAAGGCTTCTGAGTCCATTATCAAGAAGCTCAACCTCATTTTTATCTGCGCCCTTTTGCGGTGAATAGACATAAGCTGCTCCGTTTTTGCCGTAAAGGGGATTTTTGACGTCGCAAAGCACGATGATTCTGCTTTTTGAAAGCCTTTTGTCAAGCTTTGAAAGGTCAATGCTATGTATGCCGGAAAGTCCTCTGCCGCAGGGAGCAACACTATTCCCATTGGCATCCAGGAATTTTCCTCCGAGAGCTGAAACGGCTCCGATTCCGCCGTCTGTTGTGGCACTGCCGCCGATTCCGATAAGTATTTTGTGAGCACCCCTGTCAAGGGCTGCCGAAATCAGCTGCCCCGTGCCGTAGGTTGATGCTTCAAGGGGATTATTCTTCTTTTCAATTACAATTCCCGATGCCTGCGCCATTTCGATAACACAGGTGCCGTCAGGCAGCACTCCGTAATAGGCTTCAATGTCATTCCCCAATGGGCTTTTAACGGTGCAATATACCTTTTCTCCGCCCATTGCATACAAAAAGGCTTCAACCGTACCCTCGCCTCCGTCAGCTACGGGAATTTCAAGAATTTCTGCATCAGCGTACCTTTTTCTCAGCTCCTCGGCAACTGTTTGGCAGACCTCAACCGAGGAAAGAGTACCCTTGAAGGAATCAGGCGCAATTATAATCTTTTTCATAAAAAAATCACACCCTCAATTTCCGATATTGAGGAAAGAACGGGTACACCCGTTGCAACAAGCTTTTCCCTCGGGTTGTGTCCCTTTGCAATGAGGACGCAGTCACAGCCTATACTGTCGGCAACCTCTTTATCGTGTACGGTATCGCCTATAAAAAGTATCTGTGACGGGTCGGCACCGTTTTCACTCATCCATTTTTGAGCAACTGCAACCTTGCTTCGTGCATAAATATCAGTGTTGCCGAGAATATCTGTGAAAAGATGCTCCAGTTCAAAATATGTAACCTGACGGGTGAGATAGCTCTGCTCCGTCTGTGAAATAATAAGCTGTCCGATTCCCGAATCCTTTATTTTACGGAGTATTCTTTCCGCACCGTCAAAAACCTCTGCCATGGGATACATCTCATCGTAAAGATGAGCGTACTCCCTTGCAATGTCTTCAAACCTTTCCCCTTCAAGGTCAAAGCCCAGGTCCTTATAAAACTCAATTATGGGGAAGCGGAATTTCTCAAGGTACTCATCAACGGCTGACATTGTTCGAAGATTGCGCCTTGAAAGAAGAATATTTTCAATGTCAAAGTTCATCTGCAAATCATCAAGCAGTGTTCCGTTCCAATCCCATATTATATATTTATACTTCACTTTAAAATTCCTTTCTTTTTCTGCCTTATATTACTCAACCATTGATGAAATGATTTTAACAATATCTGCAACACTTCTTACCTGCTCAGCATCTTCATCGGAAATTTCAATTCCGTATTCATCCTCAAGAGCCATAATTATTTCAACAGCATCAAGACTGTCTGCATTAAGCTCATCAAGCTGCGTGCTTTCTTCAATTACCAGCTCCTCGTCTATGTTCAGCTGCTGTCTTATTATTGTGCATACTGTTTCAAAAATGTTCATCACAGTCACTCCTTTATACATTCATATTATCTGTAAGAGGTCTTTTTGTCAATATATTTCGTATGCCAAATTGCGCCATAATATTACCTTTATTTTGTCCCCGTAAAAATGATGTATTCATCTGAAATGCGAAACAATTGAATAAGAAGGAAAAATAATCCAATAATATGTGTGAGGTGACAAAATGAAGCTTAAATTTATTGAAATATCAGTGTTTGTATCTCTTTTTATCTGCATCATAAGCTCTGTCAGCTTCAACAATGACTGTAATGAAATACGAAGCAGCCTTTTAAGGCTGCATGTGATTGCGTCAGGCAATTCAGCCCCCGAGCAGGCTCTGAAGCTGAAAGTACGAGATGCAGTGCTTGAAAAGGGAGCAGAAATTTTTTCCTCAAATGACAGCCTTCAGGCAGCAGAGGAAAAGGTCAGGGAAAATCTTTCACTGATTCAGAAAACAGCCGAAAGCACAATCAGAGACAACGGATATACATATCCCGTAAAGGTTGAGGTTGCAGAGTGTTATTTCCCCACAAGGCAATATAAAAGCTTTACCCTGCCAGCAGGAACATATAACGCTGTCAGGATAATTATAGGCGAAGGCGAGGGTAAAAATTGGTGGTGCGTTATGTTTCCGCCCATGTGCCTTCCTGCGGCAAAGGAAAATGAAGCTGAGCTTTCTGATGTGCTCGGTGAAAAGAGCATGAATATTGTGGAGAACGGAAAAAAATACGAGGTCAGGCTGTGGATTGTGGAGAAGTGGTATGAGCTGAAGGAAAGAGTAGCCGGCAGCCAATAGTCAGGTAATAATGCACCAAAGGTCAATTCATGATAAAATCAATTCATGCCGAAGGGCAATTCATTCAAAAAGGACAGACTAAAAAGTCTGTCCTTATGTGTTATTTAACTCTTATATTCTTAACAGAACTCCAAGCACTGTAAACTGTACCTGAAGCAGTCTTCTTGTAGGCTCTTACCTTAAAGTAGTACTTTTTACCGCTCTTAAGCTTGCTCTTTGAGCCCTTTACCACGTTTGTCTTATAGGAAGCTACCTTCTTATATCCGCTGTCTTTCTTGCTTGAATAGTATACCTGATAACCGCTTTCACCGCTTACATTTGACCATGTGCAGCTTGCCTTACCCTTGGTTGTTGTGAGCTTTGTGATTGAAGGAGTCTTACATTTAGTTGCTGTTTCGAATGCAGATGAATATGAACCAAAAATTGTTCCGTAATCCTTCGTATAAGCTCTTACCTTATACTTATAGGCTGTGCCTGCCTTAAGCTTACTTATCTTAAGGCTTGTGCCTGTTACATCCTTGAGCTTTTCGTACTTCTTGGTTTTAGAATTGTACTTGTAAACCCTGTAACCGTCTGCACCCGTTACCTTGTTCCACTTGAGTGTAATTGTGGTTGTGGTCTGTGTTGCTGTGATTTTGCTTGTTGCCTTAGGTGCAATTGTGAAATAAAGCTTCTTTGTGCCTGTATACTTGCCCTTAAAGGTAATTGTAACAGTGTACTTGCCCGGTGCCTTTCTGCCGCTTTCATACTTAACTGTGTAGTCTCTATCCTTCTTGAGGGTATTGCCCTTGCTGTCTTTCACAGTTACCGTTGGTGTTTTTGCTTTACCGTCATGGGTGTAAGATGTTGCTGAAAGGGTCAATGTTTTGGGGTAGTAGATTGTGGTTGTTTTTGAAACATAGCCGCAATCTGAGCATTTAGTTACTGTTTTACCGTTTTGGGAGAGCGTTGCTTTGGTTATGGTGGTTTTATATGTGTGAGTTGTTGTATTTGTTTCGGTGTTACTCTCTCCACTAGAGATAGTGAAATTTTTTGAAGAAACCTTTTGTCTAGAATCTTTGTCATTATACGGCACTGAATAGACAGTTACAGAATATTCACCTGGAGTTGAAGTTGTAAAAGAATATGAGTTTTTTTCCACATCTCCTGCTTCACCTGTAGCACCAGCAAAAATTTGTGTATTAGTTGTTTTATTGTTTATAATTAGCCAATATTGATAAAAATCAGTATCGGAACTTGTTTTTTTCCAAGAAATATTTACTCTGTCTCCAACTTTATAAGATGTTTTGTTCAAGGTTATTGTAGGTGTTGTCATTACACATGGTGGATCAACCTTAACTACTTTAAATAACTGTGCATTATGGCCAGTTTTAACATTTATACAAATATTAGTACCATCAGCATACTTTGCATCAGCAACATCCAAAACTCCAGAATTACATTCAGGAGATACGAACATATAGGGTGAATTACCATAAAAGCTCCATTTTTGAGCACCAGAATCATTACTTGCCCAAGTAACAACATTAACCCACGAAGCGGAAGAACCACCACATACATCTATGGATTCTCCATTACAGCAACTTTTAATTCTGTATGAACCATCATTGTTTTTAGTAAAATACCATATTTGATTAGGCCTACCCAAGTATGTATATATGGCAATATTATTGTTATTATTAGTTTCAACAGTTAATGCTTTATCTCTTTCTGTATTTATAATTGCTCCATAAAAATTATTACCCAAATCAGCTTTTGAAGTAACATTGTTGTTTTCACTCAAAGAATATCTCCAAAACCAATAGCTGTTTTCAGGCAATATCAATTGTCTGTTTACAGCTGCGGTAGTATATGCTTTATCTTTCCATGCATTTTGTTCGATTAAAGTTACAGTATTGCCCGAAACTTCTTTTACAATAGCCCAATGTTCAGAACTACCGGCAATATCACCAACTTGCGGTGTTGTTGTTTTATAAAAATATCCATTTCCTGAATATATATTTGGTGTGTTTCCGGGATAAAGGTTATTTACTCCGATACCATATACCGAACGATAAAACTTACTAACAAATGCAGCACAGCAAAAAGTTGGATCACTATCATAATTTGAAACCTGGCTTCTCGGTGCATATATTGCATTAACAGTAACACCATTATAAGTGATCGAATTTACCAATTGTCCGTAACTTGAAATGTAAACTCCAGATCCCCAATTTATAGCTGCACTTGCAGTTGAACTGAACCCAACCATAAACAACGATAGTACAATCAAAAGCACACTACTCTTTTTCACTGACTTGTTCATAAAAAACTCCTCCTTATATTATACCTAACTATATTTTATCTGTATTACAGATAAAAGTCAATATCTGTATTCAAGATATTTATAATGTTTTTGGTGATATTAATGATATTTAAGAATTTAAGAGCATTAAGAGAAGATAATGATGTTCGTCAGCGTGAAATTGCTGAATACTTGGGTGTATCACAAAACACCTATTCACAATATGAAAACGGTGTAATTGCACTTACTGATCAAGTACTAATAAAACTCGCTGATTTTTATTCCGTCAGTATAGATTATCTTATGGACAGAACCGATATAAAAGAACCATATTCTAAAGAAAAAGAATAAGAACCACTGTAAGCATAAAAGCACAGTGGTTCTTTATTTTTTCATTCCTCAAAGCCGTTC
>JAZUNJ010000011.1:0-4137 GCA_045604105.1 Acutalibacteraceae bacterium
ATCACCAATGAGGGCAAAAGGAGCAAGGCAACGGGTGCAAAGCTTAAAAGAGAGGGCCTTCGGGAAGGCGTGAGTGATATTGAGCTTCCCGTTAAAAGAGGACAGTACGGCAGTTTATTTATTGAACTGAAAAGAAGAAAAAGCGGCCGTGTTTCCGATGAACAAAGGGAATGGATTGACCTTATGTGGGAGCTCGGCAACGCCGCCTATGTCTGCTACGGTTGGGAAGAAGCCCGTGAGCGGATAGAGGAGTATTTGAATTTAAGTGAGTAGGAGACGATATATGGAACGATTAAATTTAACGGCCAACACGCCGTCCGAACAAAGGATTAAAGAATACCTTGAGCAAAATGCGAGTGATGTTTTAGTTGACAAAATCAACAACGGTGTAAAAATCGAAAAAGACGGCAAGACACTGATTAACAAAAAAGATCTTGACGGGTTTATGAAATATGCCACCGAAGAAGCGAGAGAACAAGCCGAAAGCGGTGCAAGAAGTGCCTGCATTGAAGATAGTGTTGTTTTCGGTTGGGCAGTGCATTATTTCGAAGAGGACAGCATTATCGGAATTCTTTATAACGAAGACGGCACCGAACATTCACGACCGTTATATACAAGAACAACGGTGCCGAAAAAGGATAAACCGAAAGAAGAAAAGCCGAAGAAAGCCCCGCCGGTACAACAGTCCAATCAGATTTCTTTGTTTGATATGTTTGGATAAGGAGAGGTTATGAAAATTGAAAAAATCAAACCTATTCCGAAATATATGGTCGAGAGGATAAAACGGCTCGATAAGAAAACGCACCCCGACCAGGACGGACACACAAGATATTATGCTTATCTTGCCAAAAATGAGGGCGAGCTGTGTAAGGTGTTCGTAGCGGTAAAATGTCATAAAGGAACCTGGTACTGCAAACAGTGCATCGTACACGGGATACATACAGATTTCTGCTTCGTGAAGGATATGAAATATACATACGGAATGAGCGGATATTCTGTAGGATGGTACGATTTAGGCCTTTCCAAAAGACAGGAATGGTATGAAGACGGAAAGTGGTACGAAAATGATTTTATGTTTAATCCGTGGGCGCTGACTGTGAACAAAGAGTATCTTTCGAAATTCCCCGAATACAGATACAGCGCTTATGAACTGCACAAAGGTGATGATGTTTTTTCTTATGTTAAACAGTATGAGAAGTATCCACAGGTGGAATTTTTCGAAAAAATGGGACTCTCATATTACACCTACAGTGTGCAGATGTTAAAAAGGGCGGCAAAAGACAAAGGGTTCCGCAAGTGGTTATACAGAAACAGAGAAGAACTTAAAAATGGCCACTTTGATATTCACGCCGTTATGAGGGCATACAAAGAAAATCTATCTTTAGAGAATTCTCAGAGGTATGAAGATATGCGAAAAAATAAAGAACTGAGATCTATACTTAATATCTTCAGTACGGACTATCAGAAATATTTCGATTATGCGGAAAAACAGGGTATTGAAAACAGGTTATATCTTGACTATCTCAACGCCTGTAATTATCTCGGTCTCGATATGAGCGTGAATAAAAACAGATTTCCTCGCGATTTTATGAGGTGGCACGACATCCGTATCGATGAAGCTGATTCGAAACGGGCCAAAGAGGACCGCAAAAAGAGGAGAGAGCTTTACAAGAAGTTTTCGGGTGTTGCCGAAAAGTATCAGCCTCTGGAAAGAGACGGGGAAGAGTCTTTCGTGATATTCATAGCTAAAAGCCCCGCCGAACTTCAGAAGGAAGGCAGAAGGCTTAACCACTGTGTAGGAAAAAACGGCTATGACCAGAAGTTCGCAAGGGAAGAAAGCCTCATATTTTTCCTTCGTCAGCACGATGCTCCGGACAAGCCCTATGTGACCATAGAGTATTCGCCTAAACAGAAAAAGGTACTCCAATGTTATGCGGAGCATAATCACAGCCCTTCCGAGGATGCCAGAGAGTATGTGAATGCAGTGTGGTTACCTTATGCTAACAAAGCATTGAAGAAAATTATGTAACAAAGGAAGGCCGGATAATATGAGTAAATCAGTTTTAATATCAATACAGCCGTATTGGGTGTTTTTAATCATAGCAAAGGCTATGGGATGGGACATTATCAAAGAAAAAAACGGTTGAAGTCAGAAAAACCTTCCCGAAGGACGAAGGTTGGAACGAGGTCGCAAAGATATATTGCAGTAAGGATAAAAAATCCTTTGCCAAGATACCGAAAGAGTATCAGCCCTTTATGAAACCGCTTTTAGGCAAGGTCGTTGGTGAGTTTGTGTGTGATGGATATGATGAATTTATTCCTACGGAAAGAGGAATAAGCTTCAAGAGATTTTTAGCGTTACCACAAACTTGCTTAACTGTTACGGATATGAGGGCATATTTAAGGGATAAAGTCGGTTACGGTTGGCACATTTCAAATCTCAAAATCTATGACAAGCTGAAAGAGCTGAGTGAGTTTTGCATTGTTGATAATGAAGCAGTCAAAAGATGCGAACACAGAAAACGAATATACAACAGTCCCGATTTTACAAACGGTGCGATGCTTCCCGGCTCTTACTTTTGCAAAGATAAAACGGATTGGTGCAGAAAGTGTAAAACAAAGACTATCACAAGACCGCCACAGAGTTGGTGCTATGTTGAGGATATGGAGGGAATAAAGTAATGAAAAATCTTGATTTTAAAATGAGAGAACGCTTTCAGAGAAGAAAGCAGGATGAAGACCGGCAGAATGAAAGAGAGTTCAAAAGGCTCAAAAAGATGAAAGCTGCCAATTATGCAGAAGACAGAGATAAGGAACTCAGCTGTGAGGGGAGCACTGATTACTTCAGGCAACAGCTTAAGCGCTTTTCACCGTTGAAAACAAAAATCAACGATGTGATTGCCATTGAACACACATACGAGGTTGAGACACCTCCTACGGAGAAAATCAAAGCCTTTATGCCTCAGATAGTAGTCAGCCAAAATGTCAACAAGCCATATTTCAGTATCACTTATTATGACATAGAGAAAAAAGAGTGGATAAATTGTTACGGCTCTTACTTTCTTGAATATGTGGTCAAGTGGTTTTATGACTACTTTGAAGAGGTCGAAATTGATATGGTTGAGCTTAAGCCTTTTGTTGAAAACGCTCAGTTTGCTATTAAAGCAACAGATTCTGCAGATAACTATTCATCAGGTTTCAGAAACGGTATCAGATATTGCCTTGCATTGATTGAGGGCAAGGAGCCGGAATATGAAACGCTCAAAGGAGTAAAGCCCATTGAAAAATTCCCGTTTCATCATTGCCCTTCGTGTAACACGGTTGTATTAGAAAACAGGAAGTACTGCAGCGACTGCGGTCAGGCTTTAGATTGGAGTGATACAGAATGACAGATGAACAGATTATAAAGGCTTTGGAGTGTTGCGGTGAAGACAGTGACTGTAAACACTGCCCTTACTATGTAAATGAAAGATATACATGTGGTAAATATTTTAACAAAAATGTTCTTGACCTCATCAACCGCAAAAACGAAGAGCTTGAGAGGTTGACACACAACCTTGAAGCAATGGCACAGACTATGCCGAATATGGCAAAAGCAGAGCGAGCCGAAGCGGTAAAAGAGTTTGCGGAGGAACTGATTTATAAAATCGTAAACACCCCGACAAAGTTTGAAAGCACCTATTATATGTATCGTAAAGGCATCGCATTCAGGCAAAATGAAATCATCGACATTATAAAAGAAATGGCAGGTGACGGCACATGAACTGCACAGCAACACATAAAACCTTCCGCCGGCAAAAGCGTTATGATGCAGGGATGAAAGAGGCGGTGAGAAAATGCTCTTTGTTCCTTGATTATGTGCTGTCTGATAAGCTCAGATGGTCAAACAGCAGAATCGGTCAGATACACAGCACCTTCAATGATGTTGCCGAAAAGGTGCAAAAGGGTGAATTGACAGTTGAGGGCATGATAAAAGTCCTTAAGGAAGAGCACAATGCAAACGTCATTATCCCGAAGGAAAACCGTGTCAGACCTCACGGCCTTTACAGTGACTACATAAACGGTGTGTATGCATCCTCTGATACGGTCAGCGTGATTCTTCTTTATGTTCTTATTCACATTTACGGTCTCGGCGGT
>JAZUNJ010000012.1:0-69629 GCA_045604105.1 Acutalibacteraceae bacterium
TTTAAGGTGCAAGGCAGTTTTTACAGAGATATTTTTCGTTTAAAGGAAATGATAAACTCCCCGTCATACTCGTGTATTACGGGGAGTTTTCGTGATGTTTAAGCGGAAAAGAGCCTGTAAAAACCCTAACTTCCTTACGAAATGTCGCCCAAGGCAGTCTTTTTTTATAAAGTTATTCCCATTACCTCTTCAAACTTAGCTCTTATGCCTTCATCGTTATCTCTGTGTCTGTAATTCTGAGGAAGCTCGTAAGAGGGGAAGTTGTTGCCTTCAACAAGAATGGGACCGTCGGGAGTAATTGCAACGTCCCAACCGATATATCTCATTTCGGGCTCAACAAGGGAAGCCTCCTTGACAAGCTCAACAGCCTCCTTGAAAAAGGGCACCTCAAAGCCTACAAACTTTGTTTTGCTTGTGGGATGAACATCATGGCACACACCCTCACGGTCACAGAAGGCAGGGTGAGTGATAACGCCCTCATCATTGAGCGGTGCATACATGCCGCCGCTTGTGATGTTGTCAATGGCGGCTCCGCCCTGACCCATTCTGACAAGGGCATACATAAGAACGCTTTTGCCATCCTTTACAAGCGTTACCATGCGAAGGGTGTTGACACTGTCCTTATAAAGCTCGTTCATTCTGGGGTGCTGTGTGATAGCTTCTTCAATAAGGAACTGCTTGTTTTCTGAAAGCTCACTGAAAAGCTTTTCGTAATCTGTGCTTTCGTCAAGCTTCACCTGAGAAATACCCTGACCGCCGAAGGTTTCTGTCTGCTTTGCAAAAACTCTTTCTCTGCCCTCACAGAAGGCCTTGAGCTCTGCTGCTGTTTTTCCTTCAAGGTTTATCCAGTCACGGCGGATGTATTTGTTGAACTTTTCAAAAAATAAAATTTTATTGTTGAAAAGCCTGAAGCATTCTGGGTTGTTTACCTGCCTTACAAGGGAGAGATTCTGATTCATTGTCATGAAGGTCTCTCTTTTTTTCATGGGTACATTCGCGAAGCCGAAAACACGGTAATCCTGATATCCCACACCGAATTTCAGAGCGCAGATTATCATATCAATGAATGTAACAATTCTTGACTTGTGATACTCTTCATGAATCTGATTTATCATCATGAACATTTTTTTGAAGCTCATGGTTTTTAGTCTGTTTATAAAAATCTTGATTTTTCTGAGCATTGGAATAACTCCTTTACTGATTTATTTCTTGCGGCTAAACAGTATACACCTGTTTTCTGAAAAAGGAAAGACCTTATTTCAATTTTTTATGTTCATCACATAAACTTCACTTTAAAAATTTCAACGGCATCCTCCTTTGTGAAGCCACCGGGTGAAAATCTGAAGTTTGCGGGAACAGTATCAAAGCGTTCGCAGTATTTTTCAATTTCTTCCTCTGTCATTTTTATTTCGGGCAGAGCAGTGAGAGCCTGTATTACCTTTTTAAAGGCTTCTTCGTCGGTGTTCATAATTCTCATAGCTCTCTTTGCTCTCTCGGGAGTATACTTCATGCTGCGTGAAATAAATTCACACATGAAAGCTGCACATGCCTTGCCGTGGGGAACGCCGTAATTTTCCGTAAGCACATATCCCAGAGGATGGGGAAAGGCTGTTCCGCAATATGCAAGGGTAATGCCGGCGTAAAGAGAACCGTAATAAAGCTTCTCTCTCATTGCTTCATCGGGCAGAGCCTTTGTTTCATAAAGGAAGGAAAGACCTTCCCAGATAAGCTCAATTGCCTTTTCGCCGAAAAGGGTGGGAATGTCACCGCACTTGACAGACATATAGCCTTCAAGCACATGTGAAAGAGCATCAAGGGCAGTTGATGCCGTAATATCAAAGGGCATTGATTGGGTATAGGCCGGGTCTGCAAAGGTGAGAGAAGGGTAGCAGTCATCGGGCGAAATGCTTTTCTTTCTGCCTGTTTCAGGACTTGTCAGAACACTGACTCTGCCAACCTCACTGCCTGTGCCGGCCGTTGTTCCGATGCATACTATGGGGAGCGCTCTGTTTCTTTCGTCAAGGGAGTAAGCGTAGATATCATTTTGTGAAAAGGAAGGATTTGCCGCATAAACGGCAACAGCCTTTGCAGCGTCAAGGGGTGACCCCCCGCCGATTCCGATAACAAACTCCGCACCGAAGCTCACAGCCTCTCTTGCCCCCTCATGGCAGTCATCAAGGCGTGGGTTAGGACCGATTTTGCTGAAGACGGTATATTCAATCCTTTCCTTTTGGAGTGCAGACTCAACATCTGAGAGGGCTCCGCTGAGATTTGCACTTGAGCCTCCTGTGACAATTATACACTTTCTTCCGAAGGCTTTAAGTAAATGAGAGTTGTTTTTCACAGCCTTCTGACCGCTTACAACCTTAATTGGCATGTTGATATTGAAATCCATAATTGCGATTCCTTTCCTGAATGTCTTTTCTGTTTGAGATTATAACATAAAAAAACCTTTCTGTCATCACAAAAACCAAAACTTTACTTCAAGTTTTGCCCCGAATTCACTTGAAAAATATGTCGATATAGTATAGAATATAAAAGTTAGGGGATATACCCTGACTTTTATGTATATATAGACTTAATATATTAAGGTGCATGGCATGAAAAATAAAAACAGAATTCTCAGGCTTATGCTGAGTATATTACTCATAGCTGCCCTTGTTTTTTCCGTGCTTTTTGTTTCGGAAAGAAACAAGCGCTTTGACTACGGTGAAAAAAATACTGTAGCCATGGGCACGGTGCTCACTCAGAAGATTTACTCTGAAAGAGCAGGTCAGCATATATCGCACATCAACTCAATTGTGAATTCACTTGAGGGTGTTATTTCATGGAGACAGCAGGAATCCCTCGTTGCTCAGCTGAATGAAGGAAAGAGCGTTGAGGATTCAGCGCTTTATGAGGTGCTCGGCAAGTGTGCTGAAATCAGCCGCAGCAGTGACGGAGGCTTTGATATTACCGTAGGCGGTGTGTCCCGTTTGTGGAATATCGGCGAAGAGGATGAAAGAATTCCTTCAGAATCCGAAATTGAAAAGGCACTGAAGAGTGTCGGAAGCGAAAATATAAAAATCGAAAATAATACCGTATCCCTCACTTCTGCTTGTTCAGTTGACCTTGGTGCAGTGGGAAAGGGTCTTGCCTGCGATTATATTATGAATTATCTCAAGGCAAGTGACGACGTCAGCGGTGCAGTTGTTTCCGTTGGCGGCAGCAATGTTGCTTACGGCAATTATAACAAGGCAGGGGACAAGTGGAGAATTGCCGTCCGTCACCCCCGCAATGAAAATGAATATCTGGGCATTATTTCTCTTGATGAGGGCTTTGTTTCCACATCGGGCGACTATGAAAGATACTTTGAAAAGGACGGAATAAGATATCATCACATCCTTGATGCGAGAACGGGCTACCCTGCAGCATCGGGGCTCATCAGCGTTACTGTGATATGTGACAGCGGACTTTTATCAGATGCACTGTCAACGGCATGCTTTGTTCTCGGTGAGAAGGAGGGCAGGGCACTTGTTGAAAAATACGGTGCGGCAGCAATTTTTGTGAATGAAAAAACGGAAATTTCCGTGGTGGGAGAAGTTGACTTTGAAGCTTATTAAGAAGGTAAAAAAGGGCGATATTCTTCTGTTTGTGATTCTCGTGTCAGTGTGTATCATGTGGTTTTTGTCAGGAAGCAGCAGTGAAAAAATCAGGGCTGAAATTTTCCTTGACGGTGAAGCTGTCAGTAGCGTTTCACTTTCCACGCTTTCTCAGCCCCGGACAGTTGTTGTTGCAGGCTGTGAAATTCTTCTTGAGCGGGACGGAGCAACCTTCATTAACAGCAGCTGCTCAGATAAGCTTTGCGAAAAAAGGGGAAAAATGACAAAGGCAGGAGATGCCATGGCATGTGTTCCCCAAAGGGTTGTTGTTTCACTGAAATCCGATAAAAGCACGGATTTTGATTCTGTTGTTTACTGAGGTGGCTTATTATGAAAACAAAAAAAGTTGCCTTTCTCGGAATGATGGGAGCTCTTGCACTGGTGCTCGGCTATCTTGAGCATCTGCTTATTCCCGACATACCCTTTATGCCAGTTGGTGCAAAGCCGGGGCTTTCAAATGTTGTGACTATGTATGTTGCATCTGTTATGGGCTTTCCCGGTGCAGTTTATATAACCCTTATAAAAGCACTTTTTGCTCTTATAACAAGGGGTGCAACGGCCTTCTTCATGAGCCTTTGCGGCGGTCTTCTCAGCACGGCGGCTGCCTGCCTTCTTTTAAAGCACGGAAAAAAATATTTTTCCTTCTGGGGCATTGGAGTTCTCTCTGCAGTTATGCACAACATGGGACAGCTTTTTGCTGCAACGCTTATTTCGGGCACATCGGCTCTTATGGGCTACGGTAAATATCTTTTAATTTTTTCACTTATCACGGGCTCGGTTACGGGAGTCATGCTCCTTCTGATTGTTCCCAGAGTGGAAAGGTTTTCAGAATTATATAAAAAAGACAGTAAATATAAAAAGGAGATGGAAATATGAGCAAAAAGGTTCAGGGTGTTCTCACTGCTGTGCGCAGAGGCCGCGGCGGAGTGAGTGTAGCCCATAACAAGAACACAGCAGAAATGCCTGTTGAAAGAATGCCGATCCCTCAGAGGGTTGTGCTTCCCATGCAGCAGCATATCGGCGCACCGTGTGCTCCCACAGTAAAGGTCGGCGATATTGTGGGTGTTGGTCAGAAGGTCGGTGATACAGATAAGTTTGTGTCAGCTCCCATTCACGCCAGTGTATCAGGTAAGGTTGTTGCAGTGGGTGATGTAAAGCTTGCAAACGGTATTATCACAAAGGGTGTTACCATTGAAAGTGACGGCGAAATGAGAACCTACGAGGGTATAAAGCCCCCCGTTGTAACAAATAAGGCAGAGCTGTGTGCAGCCGTGAGAGAATCAGGTCTTGTAGGTCTTGGCGGTGCAGGCTTCCCCACACATGTAAAGCTTAACATTCCTGATGATAAGGAAATTGATACTCTTATTATCAACGCAGCTGAATGTGAGCCTTATATTACCGTTGACTACCGTGAGTGCATTGAAAATGCAGAAAATGTGCTTAAGGGTGTTGAAATTCTCAAAAAATTCCTCGGCTTCAAGCAGGTCATAATCGCAATTGAAGATAACAAGCCCAAGGTATTTGAAATAATGAAGGAAATTGCAGACCGTGACAATGACAAGGACGATGCAATCAAGCTTATGACTCTTCGTTCAAGATATCCTCAGGGTGCTGAAAAGATGATGGTTCTTTCCGCAACGGGCAGAAAGGTACCTCCCGGAAAGCTTCCCTCAGATGTTGGCTGTGTTGTTATGAATGTTGCTTCAACTGCTTTCATTGCAAGATATCTTGAAACAGGTAAGCCTCTTGTATCACGCAGTGTTACCGTTGACGGCGGAGCAATCAGTCAGCCGAAGAATCTTCGTGTTCCCATCGGTACAAATATTCAGGATATTATCGATTACTGCGGCGGCTTCAAGTCAGAGCCCAGAAAGCTTATTTCAGGCGGCCCCATGATGGGACTTGCAATCTGCGGCACAGATGCTCCCATCTGCAAGCAGAACAATGCAATTCTTGCCTTTGATGACAGAAAGGATCTCATCAAGAAGGAAAGAGAATGTATCCGTTGCGGCAGATGCGTTGATGTGTGTCCCATGAGTCTTATGCCGACTCTTATTGAAAGATACTCAAGAACAAAGGATGCTGAAAAGCTCAGCAGTCTTAATGTTATGGTTTGTATGGAATGCGGCTCATGCTCATATGCATGTCCTTCAGGCAGACCCCTTGTTCAGTATATGAGACTTGCAAAGCAGGTACTCAGAGAGGAGAGTGCAAAATAATGGCAAAGAAACTTACAGTCAGCGCCTCACCTCATGTGCGCTCAAACGAAACCACAACAGGCATTATGCTTGATGTTATCATTGCTCTTGTTCCCGCTCTTGTTATGAGCGTTGTATATTTCGGACTCAGAGCATTGCTTCTCACTGCTGTTACTGTCGGCAGTGCAGTTCTTGCTGAATTCGTTTCAAGAAAGGTTATGAAAAGAAGCGGAACGCTGGGTGACCTTTCAGCAATTGTAACAGGTATCATCCTTGCATTTAACCTTCCTTCAAGCCTTCCCTTGTGGATGGCTGCAATCGGCAGTGTTATTGCAATTGTTGTTGTAAAGCAGATGTTCGGCGGTATCGGACAGAACTTTGTTAACCCTGCAATGACAGCAAGAATCATTCTTATGGTGTCCTTCCCCACAGCCATGGCACAGTGGGTGGCTCCATTCACAAACTCATGGGATGCAGTAACAACAGCAACACCCATGGCAGTTCTTGCAAATGTTAACGGCGGAGATATTTCATCAGTGGCAGCTGAGCTTCCCTGTCTTGCAGACATGCTTCTCGGAAAGCACGGCGGCTCAATGGGTGAGGTCTGCTCCATCGCTCTTATCTGCGGCGGCTTCTACCTTATTCTCAGAAGAGTTATTTCTCCCGTTATTCCATTTACCTTCATCGGCACTGTTGCAGTGTTCATGCTTATTGCAGGTAAGGGTAACTTTGAATTTGTTGCATACCAGCTTCTCGGCGGCGGTCTTATGCTTGGTGCATTCTTCATGGCAACAGACTATGCAACCTCTCCCATCAACACAAAGGGCAAAATCGTTTTCGGTATCGGATGCGGCCTCATAACATCCGTAATAAGAATTTTCGGTTCCCTTCCCGAAGGTGTTTCCTTCTCAATTATTCTTATGAACATTCTTGTTCCTCACATTGAAAACATGACAATGCCGAAGGTATTCGGTGAGGTTAAGGAGAAAAAAGCAAAGAAGGAGGAGGCAAAAGCATGAAAAAGATGAATCCTAAGGATATTCTCATTCCTGCAGCCGCACTTCTCATTATCTGTCTTATTGCAACAGCTCTTCTTGCAGGAACAAACTTAATCACAAGTGAAAAAATTGAACTTAATGCAGTTGAAACAGAAAAAATGAGCCGTATGCTCGTTCTTCCCGAGGGCAAAAGTTACGGCGAGGTGACCGTTCTCGAAAACGGCATCACATACTGTCAGGGCACAGACGACAGCGGAAACCAGGTGGGCTATGTTTTCACCGCAGGTGCAAAGGGCTACGGCGGAACAGTTTCCGTTATGGTAGGTCTTGATAACGAAGGCACAATCACAGGCGTTGAAATTCTGTCCCATGCTGAAACACCGGGCCTTGGTGCAAACGCAGTTAAGCCCGATTTCAAGGAAAGATTTATCGGTAAAAACGGTGAGCTTACCGTTAACAAAACCTCAAACGACGGACAGAACATTCAGGCTATCACAGCAGCAACAATCACATCAAAGGCTGTTACAAATGCAGTCAATTCAATCACTGCTGCATTTGAAGAGCTTAATTTAAGAGGAGGTGAGAGCAATGGCTGAGAAGAAAAGCTTAGGTAAAGAATTGACAAAGGGCTTTATATCCGAGAACCCGGTTCTGCGACTTGTGCTTGGTACCTGTCCCACACTTGCAACAACAACCTCAGTTGAAAGTGCAGTTGGTATGGGCCTTGCAGCATCTGTTGTTCTCATTTGCTCCAATATTGTTATTTCAGCTTTGAGAAAAATAATTCCCGATAAGGTGCGTATCCCCGCATACATCGTTATCATTGCATCCTTCGTTACAATTGTGCAGATGGTTGTAAAGGCATTCCTTCCTGCTCTTGACGAGCAGCTTGGTGTTTACCTTCCTCTTATAGTTGTTAACTGTATTATCCTTGGCAGAGCAGAGGCATTTGCAAGCAAGAATCCTGTTATTGCATCAGCCGTTGACGGCCTGGGTATGGGTATCGGCTTCACTGCAGCACTTTTCATCATGGGCGCAGTACGTGAAATTATGGGCGCAGGCACATTCTACGGACTTAGCATTCCCTTTCTTTCAGAAAATCCCATGCTCATATTTATTCTTCCTCCCGGCGGCTTCTTTGTTTACGGTATTTTGATGGCAGTTGCAAACAGAATTGCCGAGAAGAAGGGTAAGCCCAGAGCAGAGCTCAGAGGCTGTGAGGCTTGTCCCATGGCTCAGAACTGTGCACTTAACAAAAAGGAAGAAAAGAAAGAGGAGGTAAGTGAATCATGACAAAAGAATTATTCTCTATTCTCCTGACAGCAATACTTACCCAGAATTTTGTTCTTGCAAAGTTCCTTGGTATCTGTCCCTTCCTCGGTGTTTCAAAAAAGCTTAACACAGCAGTGGGTATGAGTGCGGCTGTTATCTTCGTTATGGCGCTTGCAACAGCAGTAACTTATCCGATTAATCAGTTCCTGCTTGTTAAAAACGGACTTGAATATCTTCAGACAATAGTATTCATTCTTGTTATTGCCGCTCTCGTTCAGCTTGTTGAAATTATTCTCAAAAAGTATATCCCAGCACTTTACAGTGCACTGGGTATTTATCTTCCTCTTATCACAACCAACTGTGCCGTTCTCGGTGTAGTTATTCTTAACATTGATGAGGGCTATAACTTCGCACAGTCAATGTTCAACTCAGTTGGTGCAGGTCTCGGCTTTATGCTTGCAATGGTTATGTTTGCAGGTGTGAGAGAAAGACTTGAAAGCTGTGAGATTCCCAAGTTTATGCAGGGCTTGCCCATCACTCTTGTGGCGGCATCACTTGTTTCAGTTTCCTTTTTGGGCTTCACAGGTATCGTTGAAAATATTTTCGGTTAAGGAGGTATAACAATGAGTCAGATTATAATTCCTGTAATTATTGTTGCGGCTATAGGACTTATCGCAGGTCTCGGACTTGCAATTGCCTCTGTTGTTTTTGCTGTACCTGTTGATGAAACTGCACAGAAGGTGCGTGAATGTCTTCCCGGTGCCAACTGCGGTGCCTGCGGCTACACAGGCTGTGACGGTTATGCAGATGCTCTTTCAAAGGGTGAGACCAAGGAATGTAACCTTTGTACCCCCGGCGGTAACGATGCTGCACAGGCAATAGCAGCTGTTATGGGCCTTGAAGCCGGAAATGTTACACCTATGGTTGCAGCGGTTATGTGCCAGGGTAACAAGCTTAATGTTGAAGAAAAGCTTCTTTACAGCGGTGTTCATTCATGCAAAATTGCAACTCAGCTTTTTGGTGGACCGAAAAATTGCGTTCACGGCTGTATCGGCTTTGGTGACTGTGTGGAGGTTTGTCCTTACGATGCAATTTTCATTTGTGACGGTGTTGCAAGAATCAATCCCGATAAATGCCGTGCATGTAAAAAATGCATCAAAACCTGCCCCAGACAGCTTATTGACCTTTTCCCCCTTGACACAACAAAGGCAGCAGTTCTTTGTAAGAATCACTCAAAGGGTGCTGAAACAAGAAAGCAGTGTAAGGCAGGCTGTATCGGCTGCATGAAGTGCACAAAGGTTTGTCCTGAAGGCGCAGTTACCGTTGAAAACTTCTGCGCAAAGGTTGATTACGATAAATGTACCGGCTGCGGTGCCTGTCACGAGGCTTGTCCCGTAGGCTGCATTGACATTTACAACATCAGAAAGCACTTCTGATAAAAGCTGAAATCAGCGCAAAAAAAGCATCAGGTATATACGGCACAAAAGCCGTATATACCTGTAATTTTTTTGTCTTTTGCTTTGCATGTAAAAAATTGTCATAAATTAGCATCTGAGTGGGGGAAAGAATTAAAAAAAAGCCTTCTTTTATTAAAAATCCATGGCTTTGTGGTGATTGAATAAAGGTAATTGCAAATTGCTCGCAAAAATACGAAAAATTAAGCTTTTGATGATTAAACTATGTAAGAATATTAAAAAGTGAAAAAGCTCTGAAAACCGCCTTTTTGGCAAAATTTCAGCAAAGTGATAAAAATTTCCCGAGTCATGCTCTGAAAATGCCCTTAAAAATAAGGAATCAGCATCAAAAAAGCATGTAAAACAAAAAGCCTTCTCCATGATTGATTCATAGAGAAGGCCTGCTTTTTATTTAGCTAAAATATATTTAACATCCGAGAATTTACTGTAAACATAAGAGCCGTCACTGCACTTGATATAGGTACGGATTTTGAAGTTGTAGTACTGTCCCTTTTTAAGACCTGTTGCAGTGTACTTTGTGGTTTTTGAATCAACTGAAGCGAGCTTTTTGAAGCTTTTGCTGTTTTCGCCTGTTGAAATATAAATCTGATAACCGTCTGCTCCTGCAACCTTGTTCCAGATGACAGTGCCCTTTCCTGAGCCTCTTTCCACGGAATCAATGAAGGGAACAGCAGTTTCAGTTGAGGTTGTAACTGAAGGGGAAACAACACTGAAATAAGTTTTTTTGTCTTTCACAATGTAAGCTCTTATTGCAAATTTATACTCAGTTGCAGGTGTGAGCTTCTGCACAAGGAAAGCCGGCTCTTTTTTGGCAGATACCTTGCCAATGAGCTTCCAGTTGTTGTTGACTCTCTGATAAACATAATAACCTGTTGCGCCTGCAAATTTGTTCCATCTGAGCTTGATTGCTTTTTTTGCAGTTGATGAAACGCTCGGTTTGCACATTTTCATTTTTTTGAAGTCGTTCAGTGTAAGCTTATTTACACTGCCGCTTTTCTGGTAACCGCACTGCTTACAGGTGTCAACCTTTTTACCTGTCTTTTCAAGTGTAGGCTGAACTGTAACCTTAGTTGAGAAGGAGTGGGTTTTGCAGCTTACTGTGAAGTAAAGGAGGTTACTGTCCTTGTATTCTCCTGTTGTGTTGTTGATAGCACGTATTTTTGCTGCGTAACTACCGGTGGGTAAGCCGTTCTTTGATATTGTATAGCTTGTTTTGCCTGAACTGATGTTATACACCTTGCAGTCAGACCAGTTGTACTTTTTGTCTTTGCCTGTTTTTTCGGCAACAAAAAGCTTATAGGATGTGCAGTTCTTACCGCCTGATGTCCACTTGAAGCCGATCACATTGTCCATGTCATAGCTTTTTGAATCCTTGGTGAAGGAAAGCTTGGGCTTAGAAGGTGTTTTGTTTCCGTAATCGGGCCAGTAATCGTCTTCAGCCATTGAGCCTCTTTGCTTGGCTTTGGTTCTTTTGTTTGAAGGAACTTCAAAATGATAGCACCAATAGTAGCCTGCCTTGTAAGCTCCGTCGGCGTTGTTTGCGACATTCTTGAGATAATCGTAAATGTAGCTGTATGAATTCTGACTAAGCTCATACTTCAGGTAATTCAGCTGACCTTCAATTGAAAGATAATTGAAGCCGTTTTTTTCGCAATATTTTTTGAGATTGTTGAATCTGCCACCGTTCCATTGACACAAGCCGCCGCTTTTACGGCCGTTGCTGTCGCGTATAACTGAAGTTGATTTAAAGTTTGATTCTCTTTCAATATTTGCGAGTATGCCACATGCTGCTGCTGAATTGAGTTTCATCTCATTTGTAAGAAACGAATAGATTTGTTGTTTGTTGCTGGTACTTGCATTTGCTGAGAGTGGTATAATTGTGGCAAGTGTAACAATAGTCATTGCAATAAGCAGTGCTTTTGTTAAAGCCTTTTTCATTTTATCACCTCTGATATTTTTATGTCGGAAGTAATTTTCAAGTCAAAATTAATCCGACACACAGGCATCACTGAAATCATTCCGGTAAACACTTTATATTTGCATAAACTCGGCTTTGGAACACTGAATGAATATGAATGAATTTTTTGTTGATAATTATACGTTTTATAAAAATGTGTTCCGCCTTGCTCTGACCTTGCAGATGTTTACTTTCAGTCATTTTTGCCTATTAGAGCGACTTTTGGGCGCCCTATGTAACTCCATGTCATATCGGCAACGGTTGGTATTATATCTATTTATGGCAAAGTTGTCAAGTTTTATGCATTTTGAGGCCCTTTTTTTGAAAAAATAAAAAGAAAAACACCTCAAAAAATGAGGTGTTTTTAGTGCGATGTAAATAAAATATATTTCTCGGTTATTCAATAATTATACAAATCGCCGAAATTAAAGAATTTTGCAAATTCGTGAAAAATGTGCACAAAAACGCACTGTATTTTTTGTGCAAAATCAATATGCTTTGCCCCAATATACCATATGTTGAGCCGGTTTTCCGCAGCAAACACAAGTGTCAGCCACATTTTCCTGCTCAAGGGGGATACAACGGGAGCCTACGCCTGTAATTTCCTTGACTTTATCTTCACATTCTTCGTTTCCGCACCACATAGCCTTGATGAAGCCGTCGCCCTTTTCGTTAAGAGCAGATGTAATTTCATCCATTGTTTTGCAGGCATATGTTCTGTTTTCACGGTTTTCAAGAGCCTTATTGTAAATGCCTTCGTTAACCTCTGTAAGCTTTTCCTTAACAGTGTCTGCAAGGCCCTCAAGTGAAACAAAGCTCTTTTCTCTGTTGTGGCGGGTTACAACAACACACTGACCGTTTTCAATGTCACGGGGACCAACTTCAATACGAACGGGAACACCCTTCATTTCATATTCAGCATATTTCCAGCCTGCAGAGTTGTTGCTGTCATCAAGCTTCACTCTGATTCCTGCTGCCTTAAGCTCAGCCATGAGCTCATCGCATTTTTCAAGAACGCCGGGCTTGTGCTGTGCAACGGGAATGATAACTGCCTGAATGGGAGCCACTGCAGGGGGAAGAACAAGGCCGTTGTTGTCACCGTGAGTCATGATGATTGCACCGATAAGTCTTGTTGTCATGCCCCATGATGTCTGGTGGGGATATTCGGGCTTGTTTTCCTTGCTCTGATACTGAATGCCGAAGGCCTTTGCAAAGCCGTCACCGAAATAGTGTGATGTGCCTGCCTGAAGAGCCTTACCGTCATGCATAAGAGCTTCAATTGCATAGGTTGAAACAGCACCTGCGAACTTATCGCTTTCTGTTTTCTTACCCTTTACAACGGGGATAGCAAGATATTTTTCACAGAAGTCAGCATAAACATTAAGCATTTTTTCTGTTTCGATGATTGCTTCTTCTGCAGTTGCGTGAATTGTGTGACCCTCCTGCCAGAGGAATTCTCTTGAACGAAGGAAGGGACGTGTTGTTTTTTCCCAACGTACAACGCTTACCCACTGGTTGTAAAGCTTGGGAAGGTCTCTGTGGGAGTGGATGATGTTGGCATAGTGCTCACAGAAAAGTGTTTCTGAAGTGGGACGTACACAAAGTCTTTCTTCAAGTTTTTCGCTGCCGCCGTGAGTTACCCATGCAACCTCCGGTGCGAAGCCTTCAACATGGTCCTTTTCCTTCTGAAGAAGTGATTCGGGAATGAACATGGGCATGCATACGTTTTCGTGTCCTGTTTCCTTGAACATACCGTCAAGGATTCTCTGAATGTGCTCCCAGATAGCGTAGCCGTAAGGACGGATAACCATACAGCCCTTTATGCTGGTGTATTCAACAAGCTCTGCTTTTTTGCAGATGTCAGTATACCATTTGGCAAAATCTTCTTCCATTGAAGTAATATCTTCAACCATTTTTTTATCGTTAGCCATAGTAATTTTCCTTTCAAATTACTCACGAAAAAACACATATATATAATAGTATACGAATTTTGTCTTTTTTCGCAGTATTTTATCAACCCGTAAGGGTATTAGTAGTCAGTAGCCAGTAGCCGGTAACTAGTAGTCAGTGGCTGGTAGCAAGGGGAAACCGCTTTGCGATTGAGGACCTGAACTGAAACTGTAATTATTAAGTAGTCAGTAACCGAATCAGTACGTTTTTCAGGGAATTATATATGCAATATGAAATTGCGGAGCAATTCCCTGACTACTGACTACTAACTACTGACTACTTTTACATTACTTTAGTTATAATTGGATAAACGCCAAAGCACTTAAGCCTTCTTAACAGAAATTGTAATATTCTTATCTCCGATAGTAATTTCCTTTGTGAGGTCAGCTTCAATAGCTTCGTTTACAATTGAATCAGCAAGAAGCTCTTCACACATGTATGCATTATTGCCTGCAATAACATCAGCAACAAGTGCATCGTCGGAAACAATTGACATGTTGACTCTCTGGTCAACCTCATAGCCTGCTTCCTTTCTGATAAGCTGACACTGACGGATGATGTCACGGAGTGTACCTTCAGCTATAAGCTCATCTGTAAGAACAACATCAAGAGCGATGATTGTGTCGCCCTGACATTCAGCTGAAACAATACCTGCCTTCGTTTTTGACATGATGTTGAAGATTGTGGGCTCATAAGCTTCATCAAAGCCTTCAACAAGAACTGCTTCGCCGTTCTTAGCTTTAAGAGTGTACTCAGCCATCTGTTCTGCCGTTGCAGCTTCAAGAGCCTGCTTCATCTTGTTTACGTTTTGCTTAAGCACTGCACCTGCAACCTTGAAGTTAACAGTGAGATAGCTGTCTTCAAGAACGGATGAATCGCTGATATATTCGAGAGCTTTGATGTTAAGCTCGTCAAGAATATTCTTTTCGAATACCTTAACCTGTTCAGCCTTGTCAGCGTCGCAGCAGACAAAGAGCTTGTTGAGAGGCTGACGTACCTTGATCTGATGCTCGTTACGAAGTCTCATTGCAACAGCAATAATGTCACGTGCGAAAGCTGTCTGCTCGATGATACCGTCGTTTTCGAAGCCTTCGATTTCTGTGGGCCAGTCGGAGAGGTGAACGGAAAGCTCAACTGAAGGCATAACACGGCGGATAAGATTCTGCCAGATGCTTTCTGTCATAAAGGGTGTTACGGGAGCCATAACCTTAACGCAGGCATTGAGAGCCTGGAAAAGTGTCCAGTAAGCAATCATCTTGTCGCTTTCGTCGCCTGTCTTCCAGAAGCGGCGGCGGGTTGTTCTGATATACCAGTTAGAAATATCGTCAACAAAAATTTCGAATTCTTTGACCATATTGTAAGCCTTGTAGTCGTCCATCTGAGCAGTTGCCTTTTTGATGAAGTCGTTTGTTCTGCAAATGAGCCACTTATCGGTAACGGTCATTGCAACCTTATCGGGAGTATAGCCTTCAAAGTTGGGCTTATCAATTTTTGCATAGGTTTCAAAGAAGGTGTAGATATTCCAGAAGGAAAGGAGCTTTCTTCTGGCTTCGTCACCGAGGTTGAAGCCGAAACGGACATCGTTTGCAACAGAGCCGCCTGCATAGAGGTAACGGACTGTGTCAGCACCGATTTTTTCTGCAGCTTCATCAAAGCGGATCATAAAGCCGGTTTTTGAGAACTTCTGTCCGTTTTCCTGAACAACACTCGAATGGCAAAGAACTCGCTGATAGGGAGCCTTGTCTTCAAGCACGGTGCTCATAAAGAGCATTGAATAGAACCAGAGACGAACCTGCTCGCGCATTTCAACAATCCATTCTGCGGGATAGTTCTTTCTCCATTCTTCTTTATCTGTAAAATAGCCTGTGGTTGAGAAGGGTACGATACCTGCATCGAGCCATACGTCACCAACGTCGGTGATACGCTTAACATTTTTGCCGCACTTGGGACACTTGATTTCTACTTCGTCAATCCAGGGTCTGTGAAGCTCGGGAAGAGCGTCAACCTTCCCCGGGTCAACTGCAAGCTTTTTAAGCTCTTCAAGTGAGCCTACAACATGAACATTGCCGCAATCCTCACATACATAGAAGGGGAGGGGCATACCGTAATAGCGCTTACGTGAAATGTTCCAGTTGCCCATATTGTTGAGCCAGTCGAGCATTCTCTTGCCGTTTGATTCGGGCTCCCACTTAACGCTCATAGCGTTTTTGATAAGGCGGGGCTTGAGCTCCTCTGTTGTGATGAACCATGAGGGAACAAGACGGTAGATAAGCTCTTCCTTACATCTCCAGCAAACGGGATAGCTGTGCTCATGAGGCTTGACGAGATAAAGCTTGTCTCTGCTTTTAAGCTCTTCAAAAACCTCGTCAGCAATTGTTTTGCTGTTTTTGCCTGAGAAGAAGCCGAAGCCCTTGAGGAAAATACCCATATCGTCAACGGGCATGATTTCGGGAAGACCGAGTCTCTTACCAAGCTCGTTATCCTCTGCACCGCAGCCGGGAGCGATGTGAACAACGCCTGTACCTTCTTCAGCGTCAACATCTTCCCATGCAACGATTCTGTGCTCGAAGCCCTGCTGAGCCTCAAGCTCGGGGAAGCAGGTGTCATACTTGAGACCTACAAGCTCTGCGCCCTTGAACATGCGGAGAACTTCCTGCTTGTCGTCGCCGAGATATTTGATAGCATTCTTTGCAAGAATGAGTGTCTTTTCGTCGGATGCAACCTTAACCTCAACATAGTCGATTTCAGGGTTAACTGCAAGAGCAACGTTTGAGGAAAGTGTCCAGGGGGTTGTTGTCCATACAATGATTTTGCTGTTTGTTCCTTCAATGGGGAGCTTGAAGAATACGGAATTGTGAGTAACAGTTTTGTATGAGCCGGTCATTTCATGCTCTGAAAGCGATGTACCGCATCTCGGACACCAGGGCATGGGTTTATATTCTCTTTTAATCCAGCCGTTGTTGTCGCAGGTTTTAAGGAAGTGCCAGATTGAAGTGATGTTAAGGTCTGTGTTGGTGTAGTAGGAGTTATCCCACTGCATCCACTGGCCGAGTCTCTTCGACTGCTCTGTGATAACACCTGAGTACTGCTTAACACGGTCAACGCACTTTCTTGTGAATTTGTCGATACCGTAATCCTCGATGTCCTTCTTTGATTCAAAGCCGAGATCCTTTTCAACGCCGACCTCAACCCAGAGACCCTGGCTGTCAAAGCCGTTCTGACAGCGGCAGTCATAGCCTCTCATATACTTATATCTGATGAATGTATCCTTTAAGGTACGTCCCCACGCATGGTGGATACCCATAGGGTTATTAGCGGTGATAGGTCCGTCAATGAAACGGAAGCGCTCCTTGCCCTCATTTTTTGCTTTACGCTTTTCATAGCATTCATTTTCTTCCCAGAACTTGAGAACGTCGTGTTCCATGGAAATAAAACTGTTGCTTTTTTCAATTTCTGCCATGGTAATTCCTCCATTTATTTTTTTGCAGAATTTCGGAAAAATCCGATAACTTTCCACTTTACATATACTGTTATAGTATACTATAATATAAATAAGATTTCAAGAAGAAAAACATGATTTCTTGAAGATAATTAAAAGTTTTTTATAAGATTGACTTTCAGAGAAAATAATGCAACAATTAAGGTAGAAATTTACTCTAATATAGCAGAGGTGATGATTATGAAAAAAATGATATGTATAGCCACGGTGCTTTTTACTTTTTGCACCCTGTGTGCCTGCAGTAAGCCTGAAAACAGGGCTGATACCTCACTCAGAGAGGGTGAAACAGCAATTTCAGGCAAGGTTGAGCAGGTGAGGGGAAATATACTCGTCATTTCTGACGGAAAGGGCGGAAGATACAGCTTCTGCTACAGTGATGACATAGAAGTTGTGGATGACGGCTGGTATGTTGTTGACCTTGCTGCAGATTCCTTCAAGGGCAAAAAGGTTACGGTTATCTGCAGTGAGGAAATTATGGAAACCTATCCTGCTCAGCTGAAAAACGAAAGAATGCTCATTATGGAATAGGGTAGTTTTATCAGATAAAAAATATTAAAATCTTATAAATAATTCCGAAATATTCTTTTTCGGAATTATATTTTTTTATTGTTGTGTCATTATATCGTTGAATAATAATGTGCCATAATTTGGCACATGAGGAGGATACAATATGAAAAAGAAATTAGTTGCAGTTATTCTCGCAGTTGTTATGCTTTTCAGTGTAACAGCCGTTCCTGCTTCAGCTATTGATTTTGAAAGAACAGACAGCGGCTTTACTGTCGTTCTTGCAAAAGCAATTGAATGGGTTTTCGGCACACTTGTCAAGGGTCTTGGCAGTGTTATGACTGAAAACGATGCCTTCAAGGCTGAAGAGGATTATGTTTACGATAACTTCTATGAGGGCACAGGCGAATTCATTGACGAAGCTGCAGCAGATGCAGAATGGTCACTCGGCAGTGCAACACTCAGCCTTGTTCCCGAAAACTGGGAGGATTACAGCCTTTATCTCGGCGGCTTCATGAGTGAGCAGAACCTGTTTACAAACGATGTACGTGAAATTCTTGACGATATGAGGGTCCGTGTAATTGCAATGGATGACGGCAGTGACAGAGGCATTACTGTTTTTGCAACCATCGATGCAATCGGTGTTTCAAATTCTGATGTAAGAGTAATCAGAGGTATGCTTTCGGATTTTGCAAAGGCAAACAATCTCAGCTCAATCAACCTTTTCTCAACACATGCACATTCATGCATTGATACACAGGGCCTCTGGACAAACCTTTTCGGTAAGATTCCCTTCAACCTTGTAAACGCTCTCACAGGTCTTGGTGAGTTAGAGCAGGGTACAGATGCTAAGTACATGGCGTTCTTCTATGACAAGGTAAAAACAGCAATTGAAATGGCTGTTGCAGACATGGAAGAAGGCTCAATGACATTTGCTTCAAAGGACATCGGAGAAAAGTATTTCAACAACAAGAACAGACCTTCAGCCGATTCAATGGAAACCGATCTCAAGCGTTTCACATTCACTCCCTACGATGCATCATCAACACCCACAATCATTCTTAACATGGCAGCACACCCCGATACAGTCGGTCTTGCAACTGCAAGTGATCCCACAAAGGGCCACGGCCTTTCAGGTGACTATGTATACTATATCGGTGAAGTAATAAACAATGCAGGCTATGATTTCATGTTCTTCAACGGTGCAATCTGCGGTATCTACACAGGCGGCATTAATGTTGACTGGGATCTCAGAGTTGAAGCTGCTGCAAACTACGGAAGAGAAATCGGTAAAATGACTCTCGGTCTCACAATGACGGAAGAGGAAATCATGGCAGATGAATATCTCATGAGCCTCAACTTCACTCAGGAGCAGATTGGTGAAAACAGCTATAAGCCTTGGTATGAAGGCTGGCAGCCCACAACAGAAAATGTAGTTGAGCCCATTCTCAATGTTGCAATTGATACTGTTGAAGTTGAGCTTACAAATCCCGTAATGCAGCTTGCAGGCAAGCTCGGCATATTCAGCTATCAGATCAAGAAGGCTGACAATAAGTATTACATGACAACAGAAATCGGTTATATCGAAATGGGCAAGGATATCAGAATTGCAATGGTACCGGGTGAGCTTTGTGCAGACCTTGTTTACGGCGGCAGCTCACTTACTGCAGAGGGCAGTGTTGACGGTAAGGACTTCGAAGGCAAAACACTTTGTGAAATCTTCGGTGATGAGCTTATCATTTTCGGTCTTGCAAATGACGCCTGCGGTTATATCGTACCCGATAACGATTACTGCCTTGCACTTGCATTCGGTCACTATCAGGAGCTTATCTCCCTTGGCGACAAGACTGCATCAACACTTATGGCAGCATTTGAAGAGCTTGCAGCAGAGGTTGCATAAGGCTATATAAAATCCAAAACGCAGACTTTCTTTCGAATGTCTGCGTTTTTTTGTTGCACAGTGTAATAATTTGTGTTATAATAATTAGCAGATTTTTAGCAGGAGGAAATAATAATGAACTACAGCTTTGACTTTAAAAATAAATCAGTTCTCATAACAGGTGCCGCAAGCGGTATCGGTCTTGAAAGCACAGTTGCTTTTCTTCAGAACGGTGCCGATGTATATATGGCAGATTATAACGAAAAGGCACTCAATGAAAAAGCTGATGAGCTCAGAGCAAAATACCCTGAAAGCAGAATTATCACAATTTGCTGCGACATCACAAACAGTGATGATGTGAAGAAGCTTCCTGAAATCGTCAAGAAAGAAAATGGCAGAGTTGATATCCTTGTGAACAATGCAGGTATGGCTCATTCGGCATACAGCATCAATGAAACAAAAGAGGATTGGACCAAGGTTATTTCGCTCAATCTCACAGCCCAGTTCTTCATGGCTCAGACAATTGCAAATGCCTTCATGATTCCGCAGAAGCAGGGCAGAATAATCAATATGTGCTCCCTTGGCGGAATTATGGGTATCCCCGGTGCAGCGGCTTACAGCGCAAGCAAGGGCGGTATTATGCAGACAACAAAGTCACTTGCATGTGAATGGGCACGCTTCGGAATCACCGTTAACTGTGTTTGCCCCGGCTTTGTTGAAACACCTCTCATTGCCGACAACATGGCAAATGAAAAGTGGATGGGCTATATGACAATGAGAACCCCCATGCACCGCCTTGCAAAGCCTGAGGATGTTGCAGGCACTGTTCTGTTCCTTGCTTCAGACATGGCCTCATACATAACAGGCACATCAATTGTGGTTGACGGCGGATTTTCAAGCGGTTCATAATTTTATATAAAAATGAATGTTAAACAGGCAGATGTTATGACTTCAAAAAGTAAAAGCCTGACTCAGAAGAGTCAGGCTTTTGTTATGCTTTTAAATCAGAGAGGCATAACGATTTTGTTTGAGATTTCGTCTGCAACATCATCAAGACCAACAATTCTGAGGAAATCGATGAAAAGTGAAATCCAGCTCATTACTAATGCTTTGATATCCATTATACTGCTACCTCCTGTAATATTTTGAGATTAAAACTCACCCAATGTGAAATATTCTATCACAAAACCGTTATAAGTCAATGATTTGTTCAGAAATAATACATGTTTGTATAATGTTACAAAAAAGTGAAATCTGTAAAGATAAAAACATAAAAAATAACAAAAACCTCACCCTAATGGGTGAGGTTTTTAATTATACTATACTATACTATAATTATGTTAGCACTGAATTATTCAGCTGCTGCATCGTTGCCGAAATCAACAACATCCTTAATGCCTGATTCAATGTTATCAGCAAATTCTTCGTCAGCTTCGATGCCGAGAAGCTTAAGGAGAGCTGCGATAGCCTTCTTTACGAAGTCAAGAATTACAGAAAAATCCATTGTAAAATCCTCCTTATTAGATTTCAGTTATACTGATTTAAAAGGGTTGAATAAAAATTAAAAATTATTCAACGTCGATGGGCCATTCTCCAAGTGCATCAAGAAGAGCGATGATAGCCTTAGCAAGGTTTGCAAGTAAAGCTCTGAGGAAATCGCCGTTTGTTGAGTCTGCACCGTCTGCGCCGCCTTCTGCTGTTGCATTGAGCCATTCTGCGAATTCTTTCATTTGAATATACCTCCTTTATAAATTCCTATTTAAGGTACCTTTATTTTATAACAACTGATTCAATTTGTCAATAGAAAATTCATAATTTAGATAATTTTTTTCAAAAAATATTTAAGGTTAATTTTTTCAAAGAAAAAATCAAGGCTTTTTCTTTTGTTTAAATGCTTGCATTTTAGAGGTATAAAAGTATGTCAGAGTGAGCACCTGAATAAACGAAAAGACGGAAGTTAAGGCTTCCGTCTTTTCACTTTATTTATTGAAATATTTCACTGCTGCTTCGAACATACGGATATCATATTCACCGGGTACGTTCTTATAAAGACCGTTGCCGATTCTTTCACTGTGCCCCATTTTACCGAATACACGGCCGTCAGGGGAGGTGATACCCTCAATGGCACAAAGTGAGCCGTTGGGGTTGAAATCGATGTCTGCTGTAGCATTACCCTCAAGGTCAACATACTGTGTTGCAATCTGACCGTTTGTGGCAAGCTCTTTAATAAGCTCGGGTGAAGCAAGGAACTTACCTTCACCGTGAGAAATGGGAACATTTACCACATCACCCACATTCATAAGGCTGAGCCAGGGAGATTTTACAGATGCAATGCATGTATGTACAATTCTTGACTGGTGACGGTTGATGTTATTGAAGGTCAGTGTGGGACAATTCTCATCAGTGTCAATAATTTTACCGTAAGGCACAAGACCTAATTTGATAAGAGCCTGGAAGCCGTTACAGATACCGCACATAAGACCGTCACGGTTATCGAGAAGGTCAGTAACTGCCTCTTTTACTGCAGGGTTACGGAAGAAAGCAGTGATGAATTTAGCTGAGCCGTCAGGTTCGTCACCGCCGGAGAAGCCACCGGGAATGAATATCATCTGAGCTTCTTTAACCTTTTTTGAGAAGCCTTCAACGCTCTTTGCAACATCCTCTGCAGTGAGGTTTCTTATTACAAAGATTTCAGCTTCAGCGCCTGCCTTCTGTGCTGCACGGGCGGAGTCGTATTCACAGTTTGTGCCGGGGAATACGGGGATGAGCACCTTGGGCTTTGCAACCTTGTTTTTCGGTGCTATGCTGCATTTTCCGTCAAAGGAATATACGGGAATGTCACCCTTTTCCTCTTTAGCCTTGGTGGGATATACGTCTTCAAGTGTTGCACTGTGTAATTTATAAAGCTCATCAATTGCTGCACTGTCATTTTCAAGAACAATAACGGGCTCCTCAGTGGTTGTACCGATTTTCATAACACCGGGAATTTCAACATCCTCTGTAAGCTCTGCTACAATGAAGCCCCACATACCGAGATGCCAGTTTTCACCGAGAGAAGCACTTGACTTAAAGCCGATATTGTTACCGAAGCTCATTTTCATAACTGCTTCACCGATACCTCTTTCAACTGCCCATGAAGCATTGACCTTGCCCTCTTTGCAAAGCTCGTGGAATGCTTCCCATGTGGCCTTGAGGTTTTCAGCACTTTCGTCGGTTGCACCGAAAAGATAAACGGGATTATTTGCCTTTTTGAATTCGGGGCTGATAACGTCCTGCTTTCTGATTGGTGCAATTGCAAATGAAATGAGAGTAGGAGGTACGTCCTTGTCAAGGAATGAGCCTGACATTGAGTCCTTACCGCCGATTGCGGCAGCACCAAGCTCAAGCTGAGCATCAAGAGCACCCAAAAGAGCTGCAAAGGGCTTGCCCCAGCGCTCCGGCTCTGTTCTGAGCTTTTCGAAGAATTCCTGAAGAGTGAGGTATGCTTTTTTATAGTCACAGCCTGCAGCTACAAGCTTTGCAACAGAGTTGTAAATTGCTGCGTGAGCACCTGTGTAGGGGTCAACTGAAAGGTGATCGGGATCACAGCCCCAGCTGAATACACTTGCACAGTCTGTTTCCTGACCGGGAAGAACAGGCAATACTGCTGCCATAGACTGAGCGGGAGTGAGCTGCTTTTTACCGCCGTAGGGCATAATAACACTGCCTGCGCCGATGGTGGAGTCAAAGCGTTCAACAAGACCTCTCTGGCTTGCAGTGCGAAGGTCTGAAGCCATTTCCTTGAGTGAAGCGAACATAGCCTTGCTGAGAACCGAAAGATCCTTTTCGGTCACTGTAACGTCGGTATGCTTTATTGCGCCGTTTGTGTCAAGGAATTCACGGCTGAGGTCAGCAATAACATTTCCCTTCCACTTCATAACCATACGTTCCTCTTCGGTTACAACGGCAACACGGTATGCCTCAAGGTTTTCACCTTCAGCAAATGCGATGAATTTATCTGCATCCTCGGGGGCAACAACAACTGCCATACGCTCCTGTGATTCGGAAATAGCAATTTCTGTTCCGTCAAGCCCCTCGTACTTTTTGCGTACTGCATCAAGGTCAATCTGAAGACCGGGAGCAAGCTCACCGATAGCAACGGATACACCGCCTGCACCGAAGTCATTGCAGCGCTTGATAAGACGGGTTACCTCTGCATTGCGGAAAAGTCTCTGAATTTTTCTTTCCTCGGGGGCATTACCCTTCTGCACCTCAGATGCCATTGTGGTAAGGGATTTCATATTATGGCTCTTTGACGAGCCGGTAGCACCGCCGATACCGTCACGGCCGGTACGACCGCCGAGAAGTACAATTATATCACCGGGTGCGGGACGCTCACGGCGTACGTTATAAGCAGGAGCAGCAGCAACCACTGCACCGCATTCAAGGCGCTTTGCAACAAAGCCCTCGTGATACATTTCAGCAACGTGACCTGTGGCAAGACCAATCTGGTTACCGTAGGAGGAATAGCCTGCTGCAGCGGTCTGACAGATTTTACGCTGAGGAAGCTTACCTGCCATTGTTTCTGCAATGGTCTTTCTCGGGTCGCCTGCGCCTGTAACACGCATTGCCTGATGAACATAGGCACGGCCTGAAAGGGGGTCACGTATACAACCGCCGATACAGGTTGCAGCACCGCCAAAGGGCTCAATTTCTGTGGGGTGGTTGTGAGTTTCGTTCTTGAACATGAGAAGCCAGTCCTGGTCCTCGCCGTTAACTGTTGCAGTAACGTGAATTGAGCAGGCATTGATTTCTTCACTTTCGTCAAGCTCGGGAAGAAGTCCGCGCTTTTTCAGAGTCTTTGTGCCGATTGTGGCAATGTCCATAAGAGTCTGGGGGCGTGCGGCTGCTTTTTCTTCGCCGTAAACCTCAATTCTTGCCTTAATATAACGGTCATAAGCTGCCTGAACAGCTTCATCGTCAATGCGTACGTTATCAATATGTGTTGAAAAGGTTGTGTGACGGCAATGGTCTGACCAATAGGTGTCAACAACACGGATTTCTGTAATTGTGGGATCTCTTTTTTCTGTGTCTCTGAAATAGCCCTGAAGGAACTTGAGGTCGTCAAGGTCCATTGCAAGACCCTTTTCGTCAAGAAGAGCTGAAAGAGCAGCTTCGTCCATTCCGATAAAGCCGTCAACGGTAGCAACTGTTTCGGGAGCAGCATACTGTGCGGCAAGGGTTTCGGGCTTTTCAAGGGAAGCCTCACGGCTTTCAACTGCATTGATTACATGGTGCTTGAAAGCTGCAATATCCTTTTCGGAAAGTGCACCGTAAAGAGCATAAACCTTTGCAGTGCGGATAAGGGGACGCTCACCCTGTGAGATAATCTGAATACACTGGGCAGCTGAGTCTGCTCTCTGATCAAACTGACCGGGAAGAGCTTCAACTGCAAAAACATAAGCCTCGGGGAGGTTAACCTCATCTGACACATTGTCAAGCTGGGGCTCGGAGAAAACTGTTTTTACAGCATAGCTGAATAATTCTTCTGTAATATTTTCTGCATCATAGCGGTTGAAAAGACGGATATCCTCAATTTTTTCAATGCCGAGCAGATTTTTTGCTTCATTAAGAAGACCCTTTGCTTCGTTGTCAAGGCCTTGCTTTTTTTCAACATAAATGCGATATACCATTATTTTCCTCCTTAGGGCTCAATTATTGCCACCCTGGCTTTTTTGCCTATATCGTGTCTGTAATATGCGTTTTCGAATTTAATTGCTTCAACCATTTCATAGGCTTCATCAATTGCTTTTTCAAGTGAGTCGGCAACTGCAGTTGCACCTAAAACTCTGCCACCTGCAGTTTTGAGAATACCGTCTTCAATTTTTGCGCCGGCAACATAAACACTGTTCTTGATTTCTTCGGGAATAGTGATTTCAAAGCCGCTGTCATACTTCTGAGGATAACCGTCGGATGCCATGATAACACAGCAGGCGTTTTTGTCTGAGAATTTAACCTCTGTTTCACTGAGGGTGCCGTCTGTTGTTGCCTTCATAACAGTGAGAAGGTCGCTTTCAAGAAGGGGGAGAACAACCTGAGTTTCGGGGTCACCGAAGCGGCAGTTATATTCAATAACCTTGGGGCCCTTTTCTGTAATCATAAGACCGAAATAGAGACAGCCCTTGAAGCTTCTGTTTTCCTTGTTCATTGCCTCAATTGTGGGGATGAAAATTTCCTTCATGCATCTGTCAGCAACCTCTTTTGTGTAATAGGGGTTGGGAGCAACAGTACCCATCCCGCCTGTGTTGAGACCCTCGTCATTATCCCTGGCACGCTTGTGGTCCATTGAGGAAATCATGGGAACAACGGTTTTTCCGTCTGTGAATGAAAGCACGGAAACCTCGGGACCTGTGAGGAATTCTTCGATAACAACCTGACTTCCGCTTTCACCGAAGATTTTATCCTCCATCATTGACTTTACAGCGTCCTTTGCTTCGTCACGTGTCATTGCAATGATAACACCCTTGCCGAGTGCAAGGCCGTCAGCCTTGATTACTGTGGGGATGGGAGCTGCTTCAAGATAGCGGAGAGCTGAATCAAGGTCAGTGAACACTTCATATTCAGCAGTAGGAATACCGTATTTCTTCATAAGATTCTTTGAAAAGACCTTGCTGCCTTCAATTATTGCAGCTGCCTTAGAAGGGCCGAAGCAGGGAATACCGATTTCATTGAGTGCATCAACGCAGCCGAGTACAAGAGGGTCATCGGGAGCGACAATAGCATAGTCGATTGCATTTTCATTTGCAAAATTCACAATGCCTTCGATATCCTTTGCACCGATTGCCACACAGGTTGCATCGGCTGCAATTCCGCCGTTTCCGGGAAGAGCGAAAATTTCGGTTACAGCTTTGTTTTCTTTAATTTTTTTGATGATGGCGTGTTCTCTTCCGCCGCCACCTACAACCATTATTTTCATGGGTTACTCCTTTTCGGGTTGATGTTTATGAATTAAGGTGTTTCGGGAGCAGTCAGTAGCCGATAGTCAGGTGGAATCACTTCGCAATTTTAACAACTGCCGTAGTCGGGAAAATACCGTCTTTCGGTTAATTCCTGACTACCGCTACTGACTGCTCAGGCATAAGACCTACTGTATAATGCTCAACTATATTTTAATAGATAGGATATTCAGCGCAAAGAGCCTCAACTTCCTTTGTGATTCTGTCTTTGCTGTTTTCGAAGTCAACAATAACTTCCTTAATCCATTTTGCAATCATTACCATTTCCTTTTCTCTGAAGCCTCTTGTGGTAATGGCTGCAGTGCCGATGCGAAGACCGCTTGTAACAAAGGGACTTGCAGGGTCATTGGGGATAGTGTTTTTGTTTGCAGTGATATGAACCTCATCAAGACGCTTTTCAAGCTCTTTACCTGAAATGCCGTATTTGCGAAGGTCAAGCAGCATGAGGTGGTTGTCTGTGCCGCCTGATACAATGTCAATATCTTCCTTTTTGAGTGCGTCGCAAAGAACAGCGGCATTTTTTACAATCTGCTCACCGTATGCCTTGAAGTCATCAGTGAGAGCTTCACCGAAGGCAACAGCCTTTGCTGCAATAATGTGCATAAGAGGGCCACCCTGAGTGCCGGGGAAAACAGATTTGTCAATCTGCTTTGCAAGCTCTTCCTTGCAAAGAATCATACCGCCTCTGGGTCCGCGGAGTGTTTTGTGTGTTGTTGTTGTAACAACATGAGCATGGGGTACGGGTGAGGGATGAACACCTGCAGCAACAAGGCCTGCAATGTGTGCCATGTCAACCATGAGATAAGCGCCAACCTCGTCTGCAATTTCTCTGCATCTTTTGAAGTCGATGATTCTTGAATAAGCACTTGCACCCACAACAATAAGCTTAGGCTTGCATTCAAGAGCAATTTCTCTCATCTTGTCATAGTCGATTACTTCTGTTTCGTCGTCAACACCGTACTGCACAATGTTCCAGTATTTACCTGAAATGTTAACGGGTGAGCCATGGGAGAGGTGACCGCCCTGAGAAAGGTTCATACCCATAACGGTGTCACCGGGATTTACAAGGGCAAAGAATGCAGCAAGGTTAGCGTTAGCACCTGAGTGAGGCTGCACATTTGCATGCTCTGCACCGAAAAGCTTTTTAGCTCTTTCTCTTGCAATTTCTTCAACCTCGTCAACGCAGTGGCAGCCGCCGTAATAGCGTTTACCGGGATAGCCTTCTGCATATTTGTTTGTAAGAACACTGCCTGCAGCAAGAAGAACAGCCTTTGAAACAATATTTTCTGATGCAATAAGCTCAATAAAGCTCTGCTGTCTTGTCATTTCCTTGTCGCAGGAAGCAAAAACCTCTGAATCATAATTGTTAAGTTCATTAAAGTAGTTAAGCATTGTTAGCTCCTTTTTATTATATTTGTAATAGCTTGCTGTCATCAGCGACGCTGAGTTTCGCACGCCATATGGCGTCGCATTTTATTTTTTAAGCCGAAGGCTTTTTCTTAGTGGTGGAAGAGTCTCATTTTTGTGAATGCCATTACCATGTTGTATTTGTCTGCACACTCAATAACAGCATCGTCTCTGATTGAGCCGCCGGGCTCTGCAATATAGCTTACGCCACTTCTGTATGCTCTTTCAATGTTGTCTGAGAAGGGGAAGAAGGCGTCTGAGCCAAGGGCAATACCTGAATAGGTCTTAAGGTGTGCTTCCATTTCTTCCTTTGTGAATGGCTCGGGCTGTTCGGTGAAATATTTCTGCCAGTTACCGTCTGCACAGACATCTTCCTCGTTCTTGTTGATATAGCCGTCAATAACGTTATCTCTGTCTGCTCTGCCGAGGGTGGGAAGGAAGGGGAGGTTAAGCACCTTATCTGCCTGACGGAGAAGCCATGTGTCAGCCTTTGTGCCTGCAAGGCGTGTGCAATGAATTCTTGACTGCTGACCCGCACCCACGCCGATAGCCTGACCGTCAACTGCATAGCAGACGGAGTTTGACTGAGTGTATTTGAGAGTGATGAGAGCAACGATAAGGTCACGCTTAGCAGTTTCGGGAAGCTCCTTGTTCTTTGTTACGATGTCGGAAAGAAGGGCTTCGTTGATTTCAAAGTTATTTCTGCCCTGCTCAAAGGTTATACCGTAAACCATTTTTGTTTCCTGAGGAGCAGGAACATAGCTTTCATCAATTTTAACAACGTTGTAGTTGCCGTTTCTTTTTAATTTGAGAATTGCAAGAGCCTCATCAGTATAGCCGGGAGCGATAACACCGTCTGAAATTTCTCTTTTGATAAGCCTTGCTGTTGTTGCATCGCAAACATCTGAAAGTGCAACCCAGTCACCGAAGGAGCACATTCTGTCAGTACCTCTGGCTCTGGCATATGCGCAGGCAAGGGGACTTTCGTCAAGGCCTTCAACGTCATCTACAAAGCATGCTTTCTTGAGCTTTTCGGGAAGAATTGTTCCGCAAGCGGCAGAGGTGGGGCTTACATGCTTGAAGGATGCAGCACAGGGAAGACCTGTTGCTTCCTTCAATTCCTTGACAAGCTGCCATGAATTGAAAGCATCAAGGAAGTTGATGTAACCGGGGCGGCCTGAGAGAATTTCAATGGGAAGGTCGCTTCCGTCGTGCATATAGATTTTTGAGGGCTTCTGATTGGGGTTACAGCCGTATTTAAGTTCAAATTCTTTCATTGTTATAACTCCTTAGCTCTATTACTTATTCTTATTAACAACTCTTGTTTCACTTTCGCCCGACTCAATATCAATATATCTTACGAAAAGTGAAACCTTGTTGTCTTCGTTGAGATTTGTCCAGATAAGGTCTGTAAGCTCGTCGATAGAAACATCGGGAAGCTCAAGAGTCTTGGGTTCACCTTCAAATGAGGGCAGGGGATTACCATCACAGTTGTAGGTGTGAATGAATTTTGCTCTGCCGCAAAGGGGATTTGAATAAGCATATGTAAATCTTTCGCAGGAGCTATCGTCACCCTCCGCGCTTTTAAGAATTGACATTGCAAAGTTCATGCCTTCCTTTTCAAAACGGATGATGCCGGAAATTCTGGGAGTGAAGTTGGGGGCATCGTCTTCAAATTCTCTTGTGCGCAGAGCCTGCTCAAAGGTCATCTGCTTGTCCATAAGGTCATAAATTGTGTCGGTCTGGTCGCCGTTTGTAACGATGGTCTTGTTGCCGAGCACTCTTACGGGATAGTAAATGATAAGGTGAGGGTCTGTCATCTTGCTTTCGTCAAAAGCCTTTGTGCGCATTGCGTTGCCTTCAAGCACGAAAACGCGGTTACGGCTGTTTTCGCTTCTGCCCATAATGAAATAAGCAGTAACAGCCTTTTTGCCGTCGGCACTTTTGCCGATGATGATACCTCTTCCGTGGTAAGCAAGGGAATTAAGCTCGTCTTTGATGGTTGAAACTTTCATAACTCACGCTCCTATATGTACTTTGTTGTTTTCTACTGTTAATTTGTCCTGGCAGAAAAGGCTTACAGCTTCGGGAAGAATTTTCCATTCAGCTTCTGTCATAACTCTCTTCTGAAGAATTTCGGGAGTATCGCCTTCTTTGATTTCAACAGCCTTCTGAAGAATGATTTCGCCGCCATCGGGAATTTCATTCACAAAATGTACTGTTGCACCTGTTACCTTCACGCCGTATTCAAGAGCCTTTTCGTGAACGTGAAGACCGTAAAAGCCTTTTCCGCAGAAGGAGGGGATAAGAGAGGGATGCACATTTATAATTCTGTGCTCGAAGGCTTTTGTGAAATCAGATGAAAGGATGCTCATAAAGCCTGCAAGAACAATAAGGTCAATTTCATGCTCTCTCAGAAGGCCTATGATTTTTTGCTCAAACATCTCCTGGCTGCCGCAATCCTTTTTAAGAACAACCTCAGAGGGGATGCCGTTCATTCTTGCTCTTTCCAGAGCATAGGCAGCTTTGTTGTTTGAAATAACAAGGCTTATGTCGCCGTTTTTTATTATACCGCTTTTCTGAGCATCAATAAGAGCCTGAAGGTTTGTTCCGCCACCGGAAACAAGAACTGCGATTCTCTTTGCCATTACAGAATCACCTTCTCGTCGCCTTCAATAATTTCGCCGATAACATAAGCATCAATTCCGTTTTCCTTGAGAATGCCGAGTGAAAGCTCAACCTCATCGGCGGGAACAACAATGCTCATACCGACGCCCATGTTATAGGTGTTATACATATCTCTTTCTGGAATGTTGCCCCACTTTGCAATAACATCAAAAATGGGAAGTACCTTAACGGCAGACTTGTCAATTTTTGCGCAAAGTCCGTCGGGAATTGAACGGGGAATGTTTTCATAGAAGCCGCCGCCTGTGATGTGGGAAATACCCTTTACCTTTACCTTCTCAAGAAGAGCAAGAACGGGCTTTACATAAATCTTTGTGGGAACAAGCAATGCCTCTGCAATGCTCTTGCCGTCCAATTCTTCACGGGGAATGTAAAGCTCAGGGTTATTGTTATCAATGTCAAAAACCTTACGGCATAAGCTGAAGCCGTTGGAGTGGATACCTGTTGAGGGGAGTGCGATAACCACATCGCCTGCGGCCATTTTGCTGTTGTCAATCATTTTGGGCTTATCCACAACGCCTACAGCAAAGCCTGCAAGATCGTAATCCTCCTCGGGCATAAGACCGGGATGCTCTGCAGTTTCACCGCCAATGAGAGCAGCGCCTGACTGAACACAGCCTTCTGCAACACCGCTGACAATTTCTGCAATCTTTTCAGGATAGTTTTTGCCGCATGCAATATAGTCAAGGAAAAACAAGGGCTTTGCACCCACGCAGATGATATCGTTAACACACATAGCAACTGCATCAATGCCAATTGTATCGTGCTTATCCATAAGAATAGCAAGCTTAACCTTTGTTCCGCATCCGTCAGTACCTGAAACGGAAATGGGGTGTTCCATTCCTGCAATTGAGCTGAGGTCAAAGCAGCCTCCAAAGCCGCCTACGTCGTCCACGGAGCCTTCGTTACGGGTTCTTGCAACATGCTTTTTCATAAGTTCCACCGATTTGTAGCCGGCGGTAATGTCTACGCCTGCAGCAGCATAGCTGGCAGAAAAAGAATTTTTATGGTCCATAGTACACTCTCCTGTATTTTTATTCTTTACCGTTCCAGCAGTAGGTGCAAAGACAGTCTGCCGGAAGACCGATTGCTTCAATAAGTCCCTCAAGGCTCTGATAGCCGAGAGATGCGAAGCCTAATTTATTGCATATGCTTTCAAGCATCGCCCTACCTCTTTCGGTGGAGGCATCTGCATATTCCTCAATGTGCTTTTCGCCTTCTTCTCCTTCAAGCTCAAGAATAGTTCTTCTTGCTATAAGGTCGCGGTCTGATGTGTTTCTTGAAAAGTTGAGGTATTTGCAGCCGTACATAATCGGAGGGCAGGCTGACCTCATATGTACCTCCTTTGCTCCGTTTGAGTAAAGGAAGTCAACGGTTCCCTGAAGCTGAGTGCCTCTTACAATGCTGTCGTCAACAAAAAGGAGGCTCTTGTCTTTGATAAGCTCGTGAACGGGAATCATCTTCATCTTTGCAACCTTGCTTCTCTCATTCTGGTTAGTGGGCATAAAGCTTCTGGGCCAGGTGGGAGTATATTTGATAAAGGGTCTTGCAAAGGGAATGTCACTTTCATTGGCGTAGCCTATGGCGTGTGGAGTGCCGGAATCGGGGACACCTGAAACAAAGTCAATGCTGTTACATTTACCGCACTTCTTATCTTCCCTTGCCATAATTTCACCGTTGCGTGTTCTCATAACCTCAACATTAACACCCTCATATCTTGAATTGGGGTAGCCGTAATAGGTCCAGAGGAAGGAACAGATACGCATTTTTTTCTGCGGTGCGGAAAGAACCTTTATGTCATCTGCACTGATTTCAACTATTTCGGCAGGACCAAGCTCCCTTACGGTTTCATAGTCAAGCTTTTCAAATGCAAAGGACTCAAAGGATACGCAGTAGCCCTCACTGTCCTTACCGATAACAATGGGAAGTCTTCCGACCTTATCTCTTGCGGCGATAATCCTGCCGTCTGATTTAAGGATGAGAAGTGAAAGAGAGCCGTCGATTTTTTCCTGTGCGAAGCGGATGCCTTCTTCAAAGGTTTCCTTCTGGTTAATCAGAGCCGCCACAAGCTCAATGGAGTTTATTCTGCCTCCGGTCATAGCGGTAAAGTGGCCGCCCGTGTGGGTGAAGAATTCCTTGATAAGCTCTTCTGAGTTATTTATAATTCCGATTGTTGCAATAGCATAAACACCTAAGTTTGAACGGATGATAATAGGCTGAGGGTCGCTGTCGCTGATGCAGCCGATACAGGCGTTGCCGTGCATTTCGTCGGTTATACCTGCAAATTTTGTTCTGAAGGGTGAGTTTTCAATGTTGTGGATATCACGCTGGAAGCCGACCGTGTCGTTTACTGCCGCCATACCGCCTCTGCGTGTGCCGAGGTGTGAATGGTAGTCAACACCGAAAAACACATCGAGAACAACATCTCTTTTTGATGTTGCGCCGAAAAATCCTCCCATAAATTTTTACCTCCTGTAGGAAAGGGTTACAGATTACATCCGTCACCCTTGTGGGGGTGACGGTGTCTGAACTCAATAAGGCTTATCTGTTTTTTATGCAAAGAAAAGCTCTGAAAGTGTCATAGGATCAATATACTTACCGTCCTTATAAACACGCATATTGCCTGATGCGATTTCATCAATAAGCATTACATTGCCTTCTGAGTCGTAGCCGAATTCAAACTTGATATCGTAAAGAACAAGGCCCTTTTCCTTAAGGTCATCAGCTACAATCTGAGTAATCTTCTGAGTCATTTCCTTAATATCGTCATACTGCTTGTCTGTCATAACGCCAAGAGCAACAAGAGCGTCCTTGATTACAAGGGGATCACCCTTTTCGTCGTTTTTGAAGGTCATTTCAACATATGCGGGAAGGTCTGCGCCCTCTTCAATATAGTCACCGTAACGACGGATGAAGCTGCCCACAGCCTTGTGACGGCAGATAACCTCAAGACCGTGACCGAATACCTTTGCAGGAAGAACCTCCATTGTTGTATCTGCAAGGTTTGCGCTTACATAGTGAGTTTTGATGCCTGCTGCATTAACTTTTTCGAAGAAATAAATTGACATACGAAGATTAACGTCGCCAACGCCGTCAATTGTGAGACCTACTGCATTTTCACCGGGATCAAAAACGCCGTCCTTACCTGTGCAGTCGTCCTTGAATTTAAGAAGGCAGTTGCCGTTCTCAAGCTTATAAACGTTCTTTGTTTTACCTGTGTAAATTTTTTCCATGATTAATAACCTCCGTGAAATTATTTTTAATTTATTTTTTTAATTTTTAATTTGTGCTTTTAGTAGCCGGTAGGTGACTCAGATGTTGTACTGCTTTTCGGCGGCAGCATTCTTTTCAAGCACCTTAAGAGTGTCTGCTTTTCTTTTTGCAATAAGCTTTTCATAAAGCTCCTCATCGCTTGTTGCGAGGATCTCAACAGATAACAAGGCGGCATTGACTGCACCGTCAATAGCAACTGTAGCAACAGGGATACCGGAGGGCATCTGAACAGTTGATAAAAGGGCGTCAATACCGTCAAGATATTTTGATTTCATAGGGATACCGATAACAGGGAGAACTGTGTTTGCGGCAATAGCTCCTGCAAGGTGAGCAGCCATACCTGCTGCGGCAATGATACAGCCGAAGCCGTTTTTCTTTGCATTTTCTGAAAATTCCTTTGCTTCCATGGGTGTGCGGTGAGCAGAGAAGATGTGAAGCTCAAAGGGTACACCGAATTCCCTGAGAGTATCGGCAGCCTTTGAAACAACAGGCAAATCGCTGTCGCTTCCCATGATGATTGCAACTTTTTTCATTGTTTCAACCTCCTGAATGATGATAAAAATAAAAAGGGCACACTTACATAAGGTCTTTAAAAACCCTTGTAAGCAGCCCAGACGGTCGACTGATATTTCCTTCCCTGATCCGTGTGGTGAACTCCACTTAGCCGTCAGTCTCAAGGGAATGTATACTATAATATTACAGCATAAATTTTATATCCAAATTATAGCATAAATGACGATTGATGTCAATTAAAAAACGGTCTTAAAAACCTTTTTGTGAATAAGGACAAATTTGTTATTTCAAGGTGGATTTTAGTTGTATGTTTTGTCTTTATCACTTTTGTTCATCGGTTTTGAGCACACTCATCGGGTCCACATTTTTGCTGTTCTTAAATGCTTCAAAATGAAGATGACTTTCCTGCTCCCCTTCACAGGGAATAACACCGAGCTTGCCTACCGTGTCGCCCTTTTCAAGCATATCTCCCGTTTTTACCGTTGAGCCCTGCTCAAGTCCGCAATAGCGTGCCGTAAAATCACCGTGGTCAATTTCAATAATGTAGCCCCAGCCCGGGTCTGAAATAACTCTGGTGACTCTGCCGTCGCCTGCACTTTTGACCTCAGCACCATTCTCAAGGCTGAAGTCAATTCCCTTGTGGACACGCCAGTCACCCATGGTTTCGTCATAAACAGGGGAAGTGGGAAAGTATGCCTTTTGTATTGTTCTGCCTGCGGGGAACACGTAAGAATCGTTTGAAATTGCTGCCTGAGTAACCTCTGTTGTTGAGGGGATTTTGCTGTCATCACGGTTAACCCATGCCATTGAGGTTTCCGGCTCTTCTTCGGTAGTTGCTTGTGTTGTTATAACTGTTGTGTCTTCCTCTTCTTCGGCGCGGGGGTCTGTTTCGTCAGTTTCGTTGTGGCGTACCTGCTGGGCTGTGGGCTCTTCGGGAAGTGTTGTAAGAATGTCCTTGAGCATACCCGTTGAGGTTCTGTAGACAAGAGCAATAGCCGCAACAACAAGAATGAAGCTTACGGCAGCCGTGATATAAAAGCCCTTGCCTGAGGATAATTTGCTTAAGATGTTTTTGTTTTTCATTGCTTTCACCCTTCTGGTTTATTGTCAGTTTTATCCTTGACGGCTGAGATGCAATTTATACTCTGTTACAGGGGTAAAAAAATTTTTTTGAAAAATGCAGAACAAATGTTTGCAATTTTTGTTTTTATGTGCTATAATGAATCTGTAAACGAACATTTATTCGAAATTTTCTATAAAAAGGGGCTGAAATTATGCGAGAACTCAGCGAAAATCAATATCGGATTCTGGAATATCTTAAGGAAAGGGCAGCCTATGGTGCAATACCGTCTGTGAGAGAAATCTGTAAGGCTGTCGGTCTTAAGTCAACTTCCTCTGTTCAGAACAATCTTGATGTTCTTGAGGAAAAGGGATACATTGAGCGTGACCCCATGCTCAAGCGCTCAATCCGTATTGTGGGTCAGGCAGAAAATGTGAGGCATGTTCCTCTTCTCGGTGTTGTTACTGCAGGTCTTCCCATTCTTGCAGTTGAACAGATTGAATCATACCTTCCCTTCACAGGCGGACCGATTTCCTCAGATAAGGATATGTTTGCCCTTCGTGTAAGAGGAGAAAGTATGCTTGGTGCAGGCATTTTTGACGGTGACATCATTTTTGTTGAAAGAACACCCACTGCAAGAAACGGAGAAATTGTTGTTGCTCTTGTTGAGGATGAGGCAACTGTCAAAACCTTCTATAAAGAAAACGGACACTTCCGTCTTCAGCCTGAAAACGATGAATTTGAGCCTATCATTGTGAATGAGGTTGCGATTCTCGGTAAGGTTGTTGCAATGATGAGATACTTCTGATAATCCGTAATCTGCTCATTGTAAAAGGTAAATTTAATTATGAATGCACCCGTCATAAAACGGGTGCATTTTTGTCATTGCCTGGTATTTTGTTGTGAATTCAACAGATAAAGCAAAAATATAGTATTTATGCTTTTTATATTGAAAATTGTGAACAAATTGTGTATAATAAAATTACCAAATTAAAGGAGGTAACAACTATGATGTATGTAATCGCAGCTTTATCGGATATTATTTATTTTGCCAAGGCCTTTTTTGAAAAGATATTTTCTTTCACTGCAGGGTAACGGCACATCTTATCCGATGCCGTAAAATTCATACTTTAAGGATGGCCGGGAGCCATCCTTTTTTTGTTCTTTTTCAGCACTGATAAAGAAAAAAGCTACCTTATTAGGGGAGCGAAAGCACCACAGAACAGATGCTCTGCGGTGCTTGATTTTTATTCCATTTCAAAGGTTCCGGTGTAAAGCTGATAGTATTTTCCGCCCTTTGCAATAAGCTCGTCATGGTTGCCCTCTTCAATGATTTCACCGTTTTCAAGAACAACAATATTCTGAGAATTGCGGACAGTGGAAAGTCTGTGTGCGATGACAAAAACAGTTCTGTCTTCCATCAGCTTATCCATGCCGATTTCAATAAGCCTTTCTGTTCTTGTGTCAACAGAAGATGTTGCTTCGTCAAGAATGAGAAGGGGACTTTTTGCAATTGCGGCACGTGCAATGTTAATAAGCTGTGCCTGACCCTGTGAAAGGTTGGCGGCATCGGCCTTGAGAAGTGTGTCATATCCGTCGGGAAGCTTTTCAATGAAGGAATGGGCATTTGCCAGCTTTGCCGCTGCTATAATTTCCTCATCGGTTGCATCAAGCTTACCGTAACGGATGTTTTCCTTGATTGTGCCTATGAACAGCTTTGTATCCTGAAGAACCATTGCCATTGAACGGCGAAGGTCATCCTTCTTTATGTTCTTAATGGAAATACCGTCATAGGTAATTTCACCACGGTCAATTTCATAAAAACGGTTGATAAGGTTGGTGATGGTTGTTTTACCTGCACCCGTTGAGCCGACAAAGGCAACCTTATGACCGCTTTCAGCGTCAACGGAAACATTCTTCAGCACATCTGTGCCTTCAACATAAGCGAAGGAGATATCCTTAAGTTCGATGTTACCCTTAACGGGAACATATTCGAAGCCGGTTTCTGTGGGCACCTTCCAGCTGTATTTTCCTTCCTCAGAGGTGGTTTCCTCTTTTTCACCAAGAGCATTTCTGATTATGCGCACAAGGGTGGTTTTGCCCTCGTCTGTTTCAGAGGGGGTATCAAGAATTTCAAACACACGCTCAGCACCTGCAAGGGCAGATATGAGAGAGCTGTAGCTTGAAGCAAGGGAGGCAATGGGTGAAGCGTAGCTTTTTGAATAATTGAGATAGGTAATAAGACCTTCAATTGCAATGCTTCCGCCCATAACAAGCTTAGCACCGTAGAAAACAACAATAACAAAGTTTATTCTTGTGATAATTGACATGAGCGGGCTCATGAAGCCACCGATAATGTTTGCTTTTACACCTGTTTTACGGTAGTTTTCGTTAAGCTCATTGAACTGACTTTTTGTTGTTTTTTCCTGAGAAAAGAGCTTAACAACCTTAATTCCCTTTATGTATTCTTCAATGTAACCGTTACATTCACCGATAGCCTTCTGCTGCTTTTTGAAAAGGGGAGAGCACTTGCTTGTTATAAAAATAACAACGGCAAACATAAGAACAATGGCAACGGTAATTGTCAGAGTCAGCCTCCAGGAAAGCACAATCATAATGGTAATCGTCATAACTGCCTGAATTGCTGAAGAAATAACGGAGGGGAACTGATTGCTTACAAGGTCACTTACACGGCTTATATCGTTTGTGAAGCGGCTCATGATTTCACCGGTTCTTTTTTTGTCAAAAAACTCAAGAGGGAGAGTCTGCAGATGATTGAAAAGATCACGGCGCATGTTTGCAAGGGTTTTGCAGGAAATATAAAGCATGATTCTTGTGTAAACAAGGTTGCATACGGCAGAAAGGATATAGCATGCTGCCATAAGAAGAATCCACTTTGTAATTTCTGGAATAGCCGAATCAATTTCCTGGCTTTTGCTGAGAACATCCTTCAGAATACCGAAGATGGGGTAAGTGAAAAGTGATGCAACAACGCCTGTAACAGCTGTGAAAACAACAAGAACAGCCACAAGAATAAGAAGAGGCCTGAATTCGGTTATGTACCCGATAAGGCGTTTGGCTGCAGCCTTTACGTCCTTTGGCTTATTCTTCTTTTTCTTTTCTTCGTTTTTCTCCCGTTCTTTTCTTTCTTCCTCCGTTTCGTTTTTCGGAGCCTTTTTTTTACGGCGCTTTTTGAAAAGAGATTTCTTTTTGCTCTTTTCTTCTGCTTTTGCTTCTGCACTGTCTTTTTCTTCAGCAGCGTTTGCCGTTTCTTCCTTGATTATTGTGTTTTCTTCTTTATTTGTTTCATTGTTTGCGGGAGTCTTATTCATTGTGCCAACACTCCTTCCTGCTGTGAAACAAAAATTTCCTTATAAATTTCACTGCTTTTTACGAGCTCATCGTGAGTTCCCACAGAAGCTATCTTACCGTCATCAATAACAATGATACGGTCAGCGTCCATAATGGATGTGATACGCTGTGCAACAATAATTTTTGTGATATCCTTATATTTGTCGGAGCGAAGAGCTGCACGGATTTTTGCATCCGTTGCTGTGTCAACTGCACTTGTTGAGTCGTCAAGAATAATAATTTTCGGCCTTCTGATAAGGGCTCTTGCGATGCATATTCTTTGTCTCTGACCGCCGGAAACGGTATTACCTCCGTGACCGAGCTCAGTATCATAGCCCTTTTCAAATTCGGAAATGAAATCGTGTGCCTGAGCATCCGTTGCGGCTTCAATAATTTCCTCCTCGGTTGCGTCGGGCTTACCCCAGAGAAGGTTATCCTTTATAGTGCCCGAGAAGAGAATATTCTGCTGCAGAACAACAGATACCTCACCTCTGAGGTTGTCGAAGGTATAGCCCTTTACGTTGTTTTCGCCAACAAGCACCTCGCCTTCATAGGGGTCATACAGACGGGGTATCATCTGAATAAGTGTTGTTTTTGAAGATCCGGTTGAACCGATGATACCAACGGTTTCACCTGCTTCAATTCTGAGATTCACATTGTGAAGAATATCCTTCACTGCATCCTTACTGTATTTAAAGCATACATTTCTGAATTCAACAGAGCCGTTTTCAAGCTTAAGAGACGGGTCGTTATCCTTGTCGGAAACAGCAGATTCTTCGAGGAAAACCTCACCGATTCTGCCAATGGAGGCCTTAGCCATAACCATGCTGACAAACACAAGAAGAACTGTCATGGTGGAGGTGAGAACGTTCATTATGTAGGTGGTGTATTCTGAAAGGTCACCGGGGAGCAGTGCTGTTTCGCCCTTTATAATAAGATGGCTGCCTCTGAGAAGGGCAAAAATTATGCAGCCGTACATTGTAATCATAATGGCGGGAGTCATGTAAAGAACAAGTCTTTGTGCCTTTACGTTCATTTGCATAACTGCGGTGTTGACCTTGTCAAACTTACTTTTTTCATATTCCTCACGAACAAAGGATTTAACAACTCTGATACCGTTGATGTTACCTCTGAGAGTGCCGTTGAATTCGTCAGTTGTTTTGAGCATCTGCTTGAAAATGGGAACTGCAAGATATCCCATAATACCAAGCACTATAATGATAGCGGGAACTGCAGCGATGAACATTGTTGAAAGCTCAGTGCTCATGTTGATGCACTTGACGAGTGCGGCGACAAGAAGGAAGGGACCCTTAAGAAAGGTTACAAGTGTATTTTTGTAAACACCCTGTACCTGAGAAACGTCACTTGTCATTCTTGTGATAAGTGAGGAAATTTTAAGCTTGTCAATGTTTTCAAAGGAAAGGTCCTGAGTTTTGTTGAAAAGCTCACGGCGGAGATTTGCGCCGAAGCCCATGCTGGAAATTGCAGAGCATCTTGAGGCAATATATCCCACGAAAAGTGCCAGAGCACAAAGACCGAGCATTTTGAAAAGTGAGATAACAAGCTCATCCTGAACAAGCGAAAGGTCAAAGCTCGCATCGTCAAAGCGGTAAAAAATGTTGACAACATCGCTCATTGCATCAGGAATTTCAAGCTCAATGAGAACGTCGATGAAAATAAGAACGGGACATAGCAGGGTTAAAAGTCTGTAGCCCTTTGTGAAACCCCAGAAGCGTTTCATGGCGGCTCTGGTATGCTCTTTGTTTACCTTAAAAGGATTTTTCTCCAAATAAAGGACCTCCTTCATTTTAAACAGTATGGGCGGATATAATCCGCCCGGAAATTTTCTTGATTATATAGCTGCAACCTTAATTTTGAGTTAAAGTCACATTGGTATGAGAGCTTTTGTCAAAGCAAAATAAATTACAAGTGAAATTGTGTCCACAAGTGTGGTGATGAGGGGACCTGCCATAAGAGCAGGGTCAAGCTTAAGACACTTTGCCACAATGGGAAGGGTACAGCCGATGGTTTTTGAAACCACAACAACGGCAGCAACGGAAAGTGAAACCACAAGAATAACACTGTTTGTAACATCGTCACCGGTGAGAAGTCTGACAAGCAGCATTCTGCCGAAATTGGCAATGGCAAGTGTTATACCTACCATGAGGGAAACACGGATTTCCTTCCAGAGCACCTTGAAGTAGTCCTTGATTTTAACCTCGCCGAGGGCAAGACCACGGATAATAAGGGTGGAAACCTGGTTGCCTGAGTTACCGCCGGTACCCATAAGCATCGGTATGCAGGCAGTAAGACCTGCAATTGTTGCAAGCTGATTTTCAAAGCCCTCGATAATCTGACCTGTAAAGGTGGACGCAATCATAAGCACAAGCAGCCAGCCGATACGGTTTTTTGCAAGGGAGAAAACGCCTGTTTTCAGATATTCGTCCTCTGAAGGGGTAAGTGAAGCCATCTTTTCAAAGTCTTCCGTAGCCTCTTCATCAATAATGTCAACGATATCGTCGATGGTGATGATACCAACAAGGCGGTCCTCCTTATCTGTTACGGGAACAGACAGAAGGTCATATTTTTTTGCAACGGCGGCAACCTCTTCCTGGTCGTCCATGGTACGCACAAAAATGAGCTGCTCATCGTCACTCATGATGTCTGTGATAAGAGTATCCTCGTCGTTTAAAAGAAGACGGCGAAGGGGGATAGTACCCACAAGGTGACGCTTATCGTCAATAACATAGCAGGTGTAAATTGTTTCCTTGTCAACACCGGTTCTTCTGATGCTTTTGATTGCCTCGGCAACGGTGAGACGGTCGTGAAGCTCAACCATTTCAATGGTCATCACGCTGCCTGCCGAATTTTCGGGGTATTTAAGGAAACGGTTGATGATTTCTCTTGTTTCCTTGTCTGTGTTAGCAAGCACACGGCGCACAATGTTTGCCGGTACCTCTTCAAGAAAGTCAACAGCATCGTCAACATAAAGGTCATCCATAAGACGCTCAATTTCGCTGTCGGTTATGGACTGAACAATAACAGTCTGGCTGTCAGTTTCAAGGTAGGAAAAAACGTCTGCGGAGATATCCTTGGGCAGAATACGGAAAATTTTAACGGCTAATTTGTCGTCGTCAAGATCCATAATGAATTCTGCAATGTCGGCATATGCCATTTCCGAAAGCTCGTCACGCAGCTGCTTAAGCTTGTTTTTGGCAAGGAGCTTATAAAGCCCGCCAAATTCGTTTTCATTCATTTTGTTCACCGACTTTCTTTTTTTGCACTTTTATCAGTGCAGAGCCGTCAGTGAATTGGCAGGGTCCGCACTGTTTAATATTAAATTGCACGCGTTAGGTTTACTATCGCCGTCCATTGTGCGACCCACCTCCTTTTAATTATACCCTTAAGAATTCGGGCATTTTACCCGTATTTTATATTTTACCTTTTTGATTGAATAATGTCAACAGAAATAAAAAATTATTTATAAACACCAAACCCCCGAAGGGTCAGACCTCGGGGGTTTGATGCTTTCACTAAGGAGAATAGAACTATAGTTGGATTGGTTTGTTGTATCTGTTTGGGTTAGCCCTCTCCGTCAAATACTTAGCATTTGACACCTCTCCCAAAGGGAGAGGCAAGATAGTGATATACAAATATTTACATATGCACTCTCGGCTCTCCCTTTGGGAGAGCTGTCGCAGAGCGACTGAGAGGGCCTTTCGAATTCACTCAGCTTGCATCACCGATTGCACGGAAGAAGCCCGTGATTTTTTCAATGATGTTTTTGAACAATGCGATAATGTTGTTAATTATATTAACAAGCTTGCTTTCGCTGTCGCCTTCAGTAAGGTCGCCAAGGTCACCAAAGATATCATCAATGTTGCCGCTGTCGTCTGATGATGCGCTTTTATCAATAAATTCAGCGGTAAGGTCAAAGTCGGGCATTGTGAAGGTGACATATTGGCCTTCATACACTGCATCCTCAAGAACAACCTCGTTGCCGTTTGCATCGGTAAACTTCCAACCACCGAAGGTTTCTTCAGGAACGATTGCACTGAGTTTCACTTCATCGCCGTACCATTCTTCCGGTCTGCCGCCCATAACAAGATTGCCTCTGCTGAGCTTATGAAGAAGTTTTATATTTGTGGTGCGGTTTATATCCTCAATTATGAAGGGGTCATTTTCAACAGGGTTGTAAACTATCTTAATCTCGTGGGTACCTGATTTTTCGGGTGCAATCTTAACCCTATAGCCCATGCCTACATTTTCAGCCGCAAGCTCACCGTCAATATAATAGGTGAAGGTGCCCTTGGGTGCAGGGTCATTATAGTTTTTCTTGGCAAGATAATAGTAATGGATGTTAGCGTTTTCTTCGTCAAGCTCTGATTTTAAACTGAGCTCAAGAACAGCAGGCTCAATTGTGATAACGAACTGATAGTATGTTGACTTATAGCTGCTGTTATCTTCATGGCTTGGATAAATACGAACATTATAGGTGTGTGTGCCCAGGAGAATTATTTCATCCTTTTCGTGCTCGGGGAATGCGACGAATGCAACATCAGCACCGCTGAGAGCTGAACGGTCCTTAATCATACTTTTGAGTGTTACACCGAGCCTACCGTTTATGTCAAAGGTTGTACCGTAAGGCAGTGTGAGTTCGGGAACGATTACTTCACCGTTTTCATTGACGAACTTGTAGTTACCTTTGGTAACGGTAACAGACATTTTTCCTTCTGATGCAATGTAGTTTTCTGTATCATCGGGAGTAAAAATTACAGTTCTTGTATATTCGCCAACTGCAAAGGTGGAACCATCAGGATTTTTAATTGAGAATGTACCGGGTACTTCTGTATCTGTTCCCTTAATAACAGCTTTTGCACCTGTAATGGAGAGATCACCATTTTTAAGAGAAGCGTAATACTCAACTGTGACTGGATCAACTGCAATAATTTCAGTTTCCTGCATTGTACCGATTACTTTTACCGTGATCATTGCTTCAACCTTATTGTAGCCACTACCACCTGCAAAATTTGCTTTATATTCCCCAGATGAATTGACTATGGTGCTGCCGCTTGACCATTTCCAAGCTTTGTCGATAATCTCATTTGTGTATGGATTTTTCATCTGTCCACCGGAGAGCGTTGATGTTGAGAGTTTAGATCCCTGCTCAACATCAGTTGCAATTATAGGGTCATTTATCTCGTCCACAAACACAGGTGTTACTTTATTTACAACACATGTACATTCTCTGCCGTTTACGCGCTCAAATCCGGTATAAGCCGTTTGATCTTCAGGTGTAAACACAAGAGTAAAACGTGCAGTGCTTCCCGATGTTGTCGGAACAAAATCGTTATCTGCAAATGACCATGTACCGGGAATAACGGTTCCATTTTCTGTGCCGTCACTTGTTACGAGTGCGTTTTCTGCGTGCAGAACAATTCCGTCACTCAGTTTTTGACCAAACCATATTTCACCGCTTGTTGTCGGCCATGTTACTACATTGTCTTTTGTCAATGCAACCGCCTCAGCACTTGCATAAAACGGCACAACTGATAACATCATCATAAGTGCCATTAAGATTGATAGTAATTTTTTAGTTTTCATATTTTCTGTTTTCTCCGTTTCATAATATTTTTGATTGTGATATAATAAAAGTGGGGTAGTTTACTTTTTAATGAACCATATTATCTACTCCTTTCTATAGTAAAATATTACTATAGAAAGAATTATAACAGAAAGATTTTAGTAAGTCAATAGAATTTAACTAAAATATTGGTATGGTATCAACATTATAGAAAGGGGCTGTATAAAATGAATCGTATTCGTGATCTTCGTGAAGATATGGACTTAAGACAAATCGATGTTGCAAAATCCACAGGAATCGACCAGAAAACCCTTTCCAATTATGAAACCGGCAGAACAAATCCTGATAGTGAGGCTATTATCAAGCTTGCTGATTTTTTTGATGTTTCAACAGATTACCTGTTAGGTCGTTCCGTAAAAAATAAGCCCTCTGCCGAAACCCTTATGAAGAGGCTTGCTAAAATTCAAGCGGAGTTTTCCGAAATTATGAAGGATATTGAAAAATACTATTAAACGTAAAAGGACAAGCAATTTAATTTGCTTGTCCTTTAATCAATCTTATGTGGTTTTTACTCCAGCTCAAACGCACCCGTATAAAGCTGATAATACTTGCCTTTTTTGGCAATCAGATCCTCATGGGTGCCTCTTTCAATAATAGCACCGTTTTCAAGCACCATTATAACATCGGAGTTCATAACCGTTGAAAGGCGGTGAGCGATAACGAAAACTGTTCTGCCCTTCATCAGTGCATCCATACCCTTCTGCACAAGAGCCTCTGTACGGGTGTCAATAGATGAGGTAGCCTCGTCAAGAATCATAACCGGCGGGTCGGCAACGGCAGCTCTTGCAATTGAAATCAGCTGACGCTGACCTTGTGAAAGGTTGGCTCCGTTACTTGTCAGCATTGTGTCATAGCCTTGGGGAAGACGTGATATAAATGAGTGGGCGTTTGCTTTTTTTGCCGCCTCAATAATCTGCTCGTCAGTGGCATCAAGGTTGCCGTAACGGATGTTCTCCTTCACAGTGCCTGTGAAAAGGTTGGTGTCCTGAAGAACAATGCCCAGTGAACGGCGAAGGTCACTCTTTTTTATTTTGTTGATGTTTATGCCGTCATATCTTATCTTACCGTCAGCAAGGTCATAAAAACGGTTGATGAGGTTGGTGATTGTGGTTTTACCTGCACCGGTGGCACCTACAAAGGCAACCTTCTGACCGGGCTCGGCATAAAGGCTGATGTTGTGAAGCACAATTTTTTCTTCGTTATAGCCGAAGTCAACATCATAAAAGCGTACCTCACCCTGAAGCTTCGTATAGGTTGTGGTGCCGTCCTCGTGAGGGTGCTTCCATGCCCAGAGCCCTGTATGCTCCGATGTTTCGCAGATTTCACCGTTGTCATCATACCTTGCATTTACAAGGGTAACATATCCCTCATCCTTTTCACTTTCTCCGTCAATTACCTCAAAAATACGCTTTGCACCTGCCATTGCCATAACAACGGAGTTCAGCTGCTGAGAAATCTGATTTACGGGCATGGTGAAGGATTTTGAATAGCCGAGGAAGGTTGCAACAGAACCTGCCGTAAGGGTGAAAATGCTCATGAAGCCCTTTTCGGGAAACATGCCCTTTGCTGTCATAACAGCAAGAATACAGCCGATGATTGCAAGAATAACATATTGCAGATGACCAAGGTTGTTGTTGATGGGACCGAGCATATTAACAAATTTGTTTGCTGAATAAGAATTCTCAAAAAGCTCAGTATTTTTTACATCGAATTCATTTTTGGTCATTTCCTCATGACAGAAAACCTTGACAACCTTCTGACCTGTAATCATTTCTTCAATAAATCCGTTTACGTCACCGATGGACTGCTGCTGCTTTATAAAGAATTTACCGCTGTTGCCTGCAACCTTACCCGTAACGGTAATCATACAGAAAATGCAGATAAGCACAACAACAAGCAGGGGAACGCTTTCAACGAACATGGCAACAAAGGTTGAAACAATTGTAACAATTGAAGAAATTACCTGAGGCACTGTCTGGGAAATCATCTGTCTGAGAGTATCAATGTCGTTTGTGTAACGGCTCATGATATCTCCGTGGCTGTTTGTGTCAAAATATTTGATGGGAAGGGTCTGCATGTGTGCAAACATTTCGTCACGGACATTTTTCAGCACTGCCTGAGACACAACAACCATAATACGGTTATATGTGAAGGTGGAAAGAATACCGATGAGGAAAATTGCTGCCATTTTGAAAAGCATTGATATAAACGGTGCAAAATCCGTTGAGCCGCTTTCAAGCATAGGAGTGATGTAATCGTCAATAATTGAGCCGATAAACCTTGAAGAGAAAATGCTTGCAATGCTTGAAAGAAAAATGCACAGAACAACAATCAGCATGAGTATTTTCTGCTTTGCGCCAAGGTATGAGAATATTCTTTTAATTACCTTGAAGTCAAGCTTTTCACCCTTCATTCTGACAGGTGTTCCGCCGTGACGGTTAACGGGCATTCTGGGAGGTGCCTTTGTCTGAGTGCTTGGTTTATTACTCATTTTCCTTTCCTCCCTTCGTCTGTGAAAGATAAACATCACGGTAAATTTCGTTGGTGGACATAAGCTCCTCATGGGTACCGAAGCCTGCAATATCACCGTCATTGAGAACAATAATTTTATCTGCACCCTCAATTGAAGATATTCTTTGTGCAATAATAATTTTTGTAGTTTCAGGGATATATTCACTGAAGGCCTTTCTTATGAGAGCGTCTGTTTTTGTGTCAACGGCACTTGTTGAGTCGTCAAGGATAAGAATTTTCGGTTTCTGAAGAAGTGAACGCGCAATGCACAGCCTTTGTTTCTGGCCGCCTGAGACATTGGTGCCTCCCTGTTCAATAAAGGTGTCGTATCCTTCAGGCATTTCTGAAATGAAGGGGTGAGCCTGGGCTGATTTGCAGGCTTCAAGCATTTCCTCGTCTGTGGCATCCTCCTTGCCCCAACGAAGATTATCCTTTATTGTGCCGGAAAACAGAACATTCTTCTGAAGCACCATGGCAACCGAATGCCTGAGAGAATCAAGGTCATATTCACGCACATCGTTGCCGCCTACCTTGAGTGTACCTGTTGTAACATCGTAAAGGCGGGGGATGAGCTGCACAAGGGATGTTTTTGATGAGCCCGTTGAGCCGATAATACCAACAGTTTCACCGCTGGCAATTTTTATGTTCACATTTTTAAGGCAAAGCTTATCCTCTGAGCCTGAATAGCTGAAGCCTACATTCTGAAATTCAATGCTTCCGTCGGGCACATCGTAAATCGGGTTTTCAGGGTTATGAAGGTCTGACTTTTCGTTAAGAATTTCACACACTCTTTCACCTGAGGCTCTTGACATTGTGAGCATGACAAAAATCATGGAAAGCATCATAAGATTCATAAGAATCTGCATTGTGTAGTTGATGAGGGAGAAAAGCTCACCTGTTGTCATTTCGGTAGCTCCTGTTTTTATAATAAGGTTTGCACCGAACCAGGCAATAAGAAGCATGCAAAGGTATGAGCTGAACTGCATAACGGGTGCGTTGAAGGCTATTATACCCTCAGCTCTTTTTGTGTCTTTATATATTGTATCGGAAACAGAATTGAATTTTTTCTTTTCCTCGTTTTCTCTGACAAAGGATTTTACAACTCTTATGCCGTGAAGGTTTTCGTTGACAACACTGTTCAGCTTGTCGTAGGTCTTGAAAACTCTTTTGAAAATTGGGTGAGCCTTGGAAACGATAAAGCCAAGAGCCAGTGCAAGAAAGGGGATAATGCATACAAAAATAAGGGAAATTTTTGCATTGATTGAAAGTGCCATACCCAAAGAAAAAATCAGCATGGCAGGAGAACGCACGGCAATTCTGATAATCATCTGAAATGAATTCTGCAGGTTGGTAACGTCTGTTGTGAGCCTTGTTACAAGACCCGATGTGGAAAACTTATCAAGGTTTGCAAAGGAAAAGCTCTGAATATTATAAAACATATCATGACGGAGATTTTTTGCAAAGCCTGAGGATGCTTTTGCAGCTGTGATACCGCCTGACACACCTGCGAAAAGGCTGAAGGCGCAAAGAACAAGAAGCACAAGGCCTGTTTTAACAACATAGGCTGTGTCAGCTTTGTTTATTCCGTTGTCAATCAGCTTACCCATAAGCATGGGGATGAGAACCTCCATCACAACCTCAAGAGACATGAAAAAAGGTGTGAGGGCTGCCGTGAGTTTATATTCTCTTATGCTTTTGCTCAGTCGTTTAATCATTGCTGTTTTCATTCCTTTCCATGTTTTTATTGATTTTGTCAAGAACACCGTAAAACACCTGAAGCTCTTCATCGCTTATTCCCTGCTTCATGGTGCTTTCAAAACGGTCGAAGGCTTCAATTACAACTGCCTGAACATCAATTGCCTTCTGAGTAAGAGTGATTTTTTTAAGCCGTGCATCATAAGGAACTTTTTCACGGCGGATAAGGTCATTCTTTTCCATAAGGGAAAGAATGGAGCTGGCTGTTGAACGGCGGATATTGAATTCCTGCTCAAAATCCCTTTGAAAAATATCCTTGTCACGGTTGCGGTAAAAATAGCCTACTGCCCAGCCGTGAGTGCCCGTCATTTTGTCAACATAGCTTTTTGTTACGTCAGAATCGGCGTATCTTTTGATTATGCGGGAGGTTTTGTGTATTTCAAAACCAAGCTTACGCTCATCTTCCACTATATATGTCACTCCTTTGAATGTAAGGTGTCTAACTGTTAGGTTTCGAACAACTTTATACATTATAGATTTATTGGTATTTTTTGTCAATAAAAAATCCATAATAAAACAATGAAAAAGAATTAAGAGAAAAGTTAACACTGTTAAATAATTTTAAGTTTATTTTATGTTATAAGGTATATCATATTAAAATGCAACAAATAATCCGCAGGCGTTTTGTTTTATATTAACAAGTAAAAGGAAATTTTATATAAATTTTACTATATTTTATTGTGCAGCATTATAATTCTTAATCATTTTGATGTTGATATAAAAAATGATATGTGGTATATTATTTAACACTGTTAAATAATATGAACAGGAGTGAAAATATAATGGACAGAGAGCACCTTGCTTCAGAGATGCTTAAAACATTTGAAGGTATAAATACAGAGAATATCCTCAACAAGCTGAATCTTTCATTTAAGGGTGAGAATGCTATTCTCATGCTTCTTAATGAGTACGGCGGGAGAAGCACACCGGGTAAGCTTTGCGAAAGAATAGATTTTACAGCTGCAAGACTTTCCGCAATAATCAAGTCCCTTGAAAGCAAAGGCTTTGTTGAAAGAATCTGCAACGAGAACGATAAAAGAAGCTCAATCGTTGCTCTGACAGCTTCAGGGTATGAGCATTTTATCCGTCTCAGGGCTGAAATAATATCCAATGCACTCACGGTAATAGAACAGTTGGGTGAAGAGGAAGTTATGAGTTTTCTCAGAACAGTCAAAAAGCTTATAGATATATCGAACACAGATTCAGGGCAATGAGGTGGTAAAAAGAATATGAAACATATAAAGAAATATTTATGCGTTCTGATGGCGGTAATGATACTTGCCCTCACGATGTCGCCGGTATCAATGGCTGCAGTGCAGTACCCTCAGGGTGTTACGGCTGAGCAGGCGGAAAACGCCATTGAAAAAACAGATGCACTTATCAGTGCAATGCTTAAACAAACACAGAACACAACGCTTAAGCAGATGCTTATGCCGCAGATTTGTTCAAGTCAGTCTCTTTCCATGCTTACGGTGGAAATATATAAAATGGTGGAGCAGAATGCGGAAACCCTTTCCACCCTCGGACTTGACACAACACCTGCTGCCGTTGCTTCTTATCTCACAAATTATCCCAATGCCGCACAGAAGGTAGCATCACTTACCTCCTGGGCTGAGGCAGACCTTAACGGTGTTGACTGGGGGGTAAGCACAAAAGAGCAGATGGCTGATGCAGCTTCTGCAATTTTTGGGCCCTTTAATGAGCTTTTATATGCTCTGCTTTGCTCGGGAAAGTATTCAATCAACGTTCTCATTTCTATCAACGGCGATAAGGGCTATGAAAATGCAGTAATTCCCATTCTTAAAAATATCGGCTGCAAGCAGTACACTGCACCCGATACCTTTTATCGGGATGCGGAGGCTGACCGCTATTCAATGGTAAGACACATTGTTCTTGACCTTATGGGCTTTGTTGAATATATTCTTGAAGCTCCCTGCTCCCATCTTACGGATATTCTGCCGGGAATTGCTTGGTTCATAAATAACGGCGGATTCGACAAAGCAATACAGAGCCTTATTGAGCCTCTTAAGGTTGAGGTTCTTATAATCAAAATTCCCATTGATGTTCAGTCAATGATGAATAACGAGGGTTCAACGGAGGGCTTCACCTTTGATATCAATCTCGGCGATATGCTCAGCGTTTCCAATTTCAGAACAGCTCCTCTTGATATGGAGCTTATCGCTTCCTGCGGTACCGTTTCAGGTGACACGGTAATTTCCAACAAGGGAGATACCTTTATTGTTGTTTTAAGGTGGCTTCTTGAAACGCTCAAACTCAATCAGGCATCAATTCCCTCAATGCTTGGTGAAAATGCAAGTGAAGAGCTTATGGGAATTCTCAACTCTCTGCTTTCAAAAACTCCCGATGAGCTTATAACTGTTATCATAAGCCTTTTCAATCAGACAACAGCTGTTGTGAATGATTATCAGTGGTTCTTCAGCGATAATCCGCAAACAGCAGTAACATATACACCTAACCTCGGTCAGGAGAAGTATCAGAGAGTGCTTGAAGGCATTGATGAGCTTCTGAATGAATTTATCCGTGAATCAGGCGAAGCAAAAACAGTGCGTGATGCACTTCAGCCTCAGATTTATTCAAACAGCCTTGTAAGTGAGCTTGCAGTAGGTATTTATTCAATGCTCACAGGAGAGGACATGAAGCAGCTTACGGAGCTTCTCGGCGTTTCTCTGTCTCCCTCGGCTCTTGCCCGGGCACTTTCTGAAGAAAAGTATGCTGAAACAAGAAGACAGCTTGACCAGTACTTCTCATGGTCCGTCGTCAAAAAGGAAGCTCTTACATGGGGCTTTAAGGACGGCGACAAAAACGGATTTATTGATGCGGTAAGTGCCGTTTTCAGACCCTTTGACGAAATTCTGAAAATGATGCTCTGCGGCGGAAAATACAGCCTTTTCGGTGCTGTTGATTTATACGGCAGTGACGGCTATAACACCGCAATTATCCCTGTGCTTGAAGCTGTGGGAGTTTATCAGGAAAGCATACCCACTTTTCAAGAGTATCTTGCACAGATTCAGAATCAGGATTCCATGAAGCCTATTGTGACATCTGCTGTTTCTCTTATTGAAAGAGTACTTGATAAGCCTGTATACACAATTACCGAAATACTTCCCAATCTTCTCTATTTTGTTAATAACGGCGGAATTGAAATTGTAATCGGCAACCTGCTTTATCCCGTTATGAAGGTTATGGATCAGTTAGGGCTTTCACAAATGCTCAACCTTTCTCAGATGACAAAGCTTGATATCAATTCCACCGTAAAGGATTTAATGGGAAATATGGACCTTGGTATGGAATTAAATCTTCCCGAGCTTGACCTCAATCAGTTCCAGGGTATGGGACAGATTGTTACTGCACCCTCAAAAAGAACTCAGCAGGGTGCTCAGATAATGGTTTATACCGTTGATGCTGACCAGACTGCAGTTCTCATAACGCTTCTGAGATACCTTGTCACAGTTATGAAAACACCGGGCAATGAAGACCTTATGACATCCTTTATGGGCTCAGGTACAGCTGACGGAAATGATATGTTTGCAACCTATTCCGGAGGAATCACAGAAGAGCTTGCAGCTATGAGTGTTGACGAAACGGTTGAATGGCTTTATAAAATCTTCTTCAGGGAAAGGGCAGTTGTTGAACAGAAGGATGACAACTATCTGCCAACGGTAATTTATAAGGAAGAATTCAAAATGCCCTGGGGTAACATCTTTACCGTTTTACTGTTTGTTGTCGGCATCGGACTTTTTCTCGGTCTTGCAAACCGTGACAGAATTATGATTTACCTTGATGAATTAAAAGAGAAAAAACAGCAGAAGGCTCAGAGAGCCGATAAACAGGAGGTGTAAGCCATGCTGATATTAAAAAATATTGTTAAAGACTATGTGACAGGTGATACTACTGTCAGAGCTATGGATAACATCAGCATCAATTTCAGAGAAAGCGAATTCGTTTCAATTCTCGGCCCGTCAGGCTGCGGTAAAACGACCTTGCTTAACATCATCGGCGGCCTTGACCGATACACAAGCGGTGACCTTGTAATCAACGGCAAGAGTACCACAACCTTCACCGATGAAAACTGGGATACCTACAGAAACCATTCAATCGGTTTCATTTTCCAAAGCTATAACCTTATTCCTCATCAGACGGTGCTTTCCAATGTTGAGCTTGCCCTTACTCTTTCCGGTGTAAGCAAAAAGGAAAGACGTGAAAGAGCTATTGAGGCTCTCAGACAGGTAGGTCTTGAAGACCACATTCACAAAAAGCCCAATCAGATGTCGGGCGGTCAGGTGCAGCGAGTTGCAATTGCCCGTGCACTTATCAACAATCCTGATATCCTTCTGGCTGACGAGCCTACAGGTGCTCTCGACAGTGAAACAAGCGTTCAGATTATGGAGCTTCTTAAGGAGATTTCCAAGGATAAGCTCATCATCATGGTTACCCATAACCCCGACCTTGCTTATGAATATTCAAACAGAATCATCAAGTTCAAGGACGGTAAAATGACCGATGACTCAAACCCATTTAATCCTGCTGCAAAGGATTATGAGCTTGAAAAGAGCAAGGCTGAGGAGGAAAAAGCCAAGGGCAGAAAGCCTTCAATGAGCTTCAAAACTGCCTTCGGTCTTTCACTTAACAACCTTGCAACAAAAAAGGGAAGAACCATTCTCACAGCCTTTGCAGGCTCAATCGGTATTATCGGTATTGCCCTTGTTCTTGCACTTTCAACAGGTATTCAGAATTATGTTGACAAGGTGCAGAACGATACACTTCTTGCTTTCCCCGTTTCAATCGAAAAGGAATCTGTTGACCTTAACAGCATGATGACCTCTGTAACGGGCATGATGCCGACGGGTGAGCTTTCCCATGACCTTGACAAGATCTATGTAAATGAAATGTTTACCGACCTTGTCAACACCTTCATTTCTCAGTCCTCCTCAAACAACCTGCGTTCATTCAGAAAGTATATTGAGGATAACAGAGAAAAGTTTGATGAAATCTGTAATGATATACAGTACAAGTATTCAACACCCCTTAACATTTACCGTGCAGACACCGAAAATGGTGTTATTCAGGTAAACCCCAGCACTCTTATGGATAACTTCCAGGGCAATCAGATGATGGCTTCAATGGAAGGCTTCATGGGAGCAGGCTTCAGCGTATGGATGGAGCTTATCGGTGATGAAAGCGTAATTTCAAACCAATATGACGTAATCTACGGAAGACTCCCCAAGGAAAAGAACGAGGTTGTTCTGATTGTTGACGGTAACAACGAAATTAATGAGCTTGTGCTTTATGCTCTCGGTCTTAAGGACCAGAGTGAGTTTTCATCAGATCTTATGGCTTCACTCACAGGCGGCACTCAGTTTGAAACAACAGATGCAGTTTACAGTTACGAGGATATCTGCAACATGAAATTCAAGCTTGTGCTCAACCACGAATATATGGTGAAGGACAAGAAAACAGGTCTCTGGGCAGACAGAAGAAACAACCTTGCTTTTGTTAAAACACTTGTTGACGGCGGCATGGATATCAACATTGTCGGTATCCTTCGTCCCGATGAAGACAATGTTCTTTCCGTGGGCACCGGTGGTATAGGTTATCTCACAGAGCTTATGGATTATGCTCTTTCCGAAACAGAAAAATCTGAGGTTGTGCAAAAGCAGCTCAGCAATCCCAAGGTTGACGTTATCACAGGTCTTGAGTTCTTTGACCTCACCGTAAACGACTTCGACCTTGCCGATATTGACATGAAGGAAATCGACATGAATTACCTCGACATCTCACCCTTCATGAGCATGGCTACGGATATTGACCTTTCACAGATTGATATTACGGATATGTCTTCACTTTTCAATTTCGGTGACATGACAGACCTTCAGAAAAAGCTTATGGAGGGCTATCTCAACGATGAGCAGGTTATTGCCCTGAAGCAGGCATATATTGATACAATCAACTCAAAGGCATCCTATGACAAAACAATGGAGCTTCTCGGCTATCAGAGTGTTGATACTCCCACTTCAATTTACTTCTATCCGAAGAGCTTTGAAGCAAAGGATGAATTCAACCGCATGGTTGATTATTATAACGAGCAGGTTACTGCTGACGGACACCCCGAATATTCAATTACTCCCACAGATGCCATTGGTGTTATGCTTTCATCTGTTACGAAAATCATAGACATTGTAACCTATGTTCTTGTTGTTTTCGTTGCAATTTCACTTGTTGTATCATCAATAATGATCGGCATTATCACCTATATTTCAGTTCTTGAAAGAACAAAGGAAATCGGTATTCTCCGTTCAATCGGTGCATCAAAGGGCGACGTATCAAGAGTGTTCAACGCAGAAACCATAACCATAGGTCTTGCGGCAGGTGTAATAGGTATTCTTAGTACGCTTATACTTGAAATACCGATTAACTTCCTTCTTGACTATCTGACCCATACGGGTGCAGCAGCACAGCTGCCCTTCAAATCGGCGATTATCCTCATTGCAATCAGCGTATTCCTCACCTTTATTGCAGGTCTTGTACCCTCATCACTTGCGGCAAAGAAGGATCCCGTTGAAGCACTCAGAACAGACTGATAAAAAAGAAAGCTGCAGTCGGCAAAAGCCGGCTGCATTTTTTTGCAAAAACAAATGTTCACATTTTGTTAATAATTCTATAATGCAATATCAAAGTAAATTTGTCTTAATCAAATAGCAGTATTTGAATGAGACACAGTGTGGCATTTTTTGTTCAATATTATTGACTTTAAAAGCTGATTTTGCTATTATATAATAGTATATGAATGTGCCTTTATCTATATAAGGCGAAAATAACAGGAAAGAAGAGAAGAACATGAAGAAAGAGCTCCCTTCAAAGGTTTATGACCTTATTCCTTCACAGGAAACGATGTACCTTATGGTAAAATACAGCTTCTCAAAGCAGATTACGCAGATTCCCACATCAATCACCGTTGATTTGGATGTTGACTTTGATGTGCTGACCAAGGCTCTTAATATTGAATTCCAGCGAAACGACAGTCTTCGTCTCAGATTCACAAAGGCAGATAAGCAGATTAAGCAGTATTTCCTTCCTTCATTCAGAATGAACAAGGTTCCGATGAAGTATTTCCGTTCATTGGAGGAGCAGAAGGAATTCTTTGCAAAGGATGCACAGGTTCCCGTTAAGTTCCTTAAGGGCGAAAGCTTCAGAATTTATTTTTACAAAATTGCAAACGAGGGAAGCGGCATTTATTTCAATGTCAGCCATCTCAATATGGATGCACTCGGTGCAGTTATTTTCTATCTTGACCTTATGGGTGTTTATCAGGCACTTAAAACCAACAGCCCCCTTCCCGAGCCTCTTTATTCCTATGAAGAATACATTCAGCAGGAGCTGACAAAGGTTGTTGCAAAGAAAAAGTGGGATAAGCATGAAAAATGGTACCGTGAATATTTTGAAAAGGGAGGAGAGCCCTTCTATGCAGCTGTTCACGGCCCGGAATTCCTTGAAAAGTACAGAGCTAAAAAGAAGAATCCCGACCTTCGTGTTCCCGCAGCATATAATCCCATCTATGACAAGTGTAGCCTTGTTAACGGACACATTGGTTCTGAGGATGCTGCAAAGATTTTTGAATTCTGCAAAAAGAACAGCATTGCACCTGAAAGTGTGTTTATGATGGGTCTTCGTACACACTGCTCTGCAATCAACTACAGAATCAATGACGTATTTATGATGGCAAACTGCTCAAAGCGTGCCACTGTTAAGGAAAAGAGAATGGGCGGCTGTCTTGACCAGCCCGTTCAGGTGCGCACAATCCTTTCGGAGGACCAGACCTTTATGGACGGTATCAATGAATATACCTCTGTCAGAACACAGCTTTACCGTCATGTTGAATATCCTTACATCACTGCAAGAGATATGTCAAGGGAGATTTATAACTACAACCTCATTCAGGGACCTGCCTGCATGATGTTCTCATGGATTCCTCTTCCTGTAGGTATGGATCTCGGCTTCAAATTTGATTTTATGTTCTATGATCTCGGCAGATACTTCACACCGCTTTACACAATCTGTACCCCGAACCCTGTTGATAACGGCATTGACCTTAACTATATGTACAGAGTAAAGCTTTCAGAAAAGCATCAGATTGAAGCACTTCATAAAAACTGCATGAAGGTTGTTATGGCAGGTATTGAAAACCCTGACATAACAATAGGTGAGCTTCTTGACATGTGCAAATAAAATTTGTATATTGCGGTAACAAGACCGTTAAAATATTAAAGAATCAGGAGAATCAGAATGCATATTGAATTAACTAAAAAAGAGTTCAAGGAGCTGGCAAAGCTCAGAACAAAAATCCACAATTACGGTCCCATCAGCACAATCAAGGACATGTTCACAAGAAGTGAAGAGTTCGGTGACAGAGTTGCTGTTGTTGAAAAAATCAAAAAGCAGGATGCTGTTTATACAGTCAGGGAGTTCCATGACAAAGTTAAGCAGCTCGGCACTGCTCTTTATGAAATAGGACTTGGCGGCAAGCATGTTGCAATTGTAAGTGAAAACAGCTACAACTGGATTGTAACCTTCTTTGCAATTGTTTGTGGCGGCGGTGTTGCAGTTCCCATCGATAAGGAGCTTCCCGATAAGGATATCAGCATGCTCATTTCCAAGGGCGATGCTGAAGCTGTTTTCCACAGCAGAGCTTATATTGACACAGTTAAGCTTCACCTTGAAGCTGACGAAAGCTGCAAGTTCGCAATTAATATGACTCACAACGGTAAGGCAGAGGGCGGCAAGTTCCTCACAATTGACGAGCTTTGCGAAATGGGTAAAAAGCTTCTCAGTGAAGGTGACAGACGCTTCCTTGATGCAGAGGTCAAGGGCGACGATATGGCTGCAATTGTTTTCACTTCAGGCACAACGGGCACAAACAAGGGCGTTATGCTTTCACATTATAACTTTGCATCAAACGTTGAAGGCCTTCTTGAATTCCTCGGCCCCGAACAGTCAACAATGTCAATTCTTCCCATGAACCATGTTTATGAGCTTTCATGCAGTGTTCTCACTGCAATTTACATGAACGGTATCATTTATGTAAATGACAGCCTTAAAAATATTCTTCCCAATATCAACGATTTCAGACCCACTGCAATGGCAGTTGTTCCTCTTGTTCTTGAAGCTATTTATAACGGCATCTGGGCAAAGGCTGAAGCAAAGGGCAAGGCTAATATCATGCGTAAGATGGTTAAAATCAGCAACAAGCTCCTTGATAAGGGCATCGACATCAGACCCATCGTCTTCAAGCAGATCAGAGAAAACTTCGGCGGACAGTTCCCCACAATGTCATGTGGCGGCGCACCCGCAAGAGCAGACCATATCAAGAGCCTTTCAGAGCTCGGCTTCAAAATTATTTCCGGCTATGGCATGACAGAAGCATCACCCACAGTTACACTTCAGGATAACGGCAGAAAGAAGCCCCTTTCCTGCGGACATGCCTTCCCCAGAGCACAGTTCAAAATTCATGATCCCGACGAAGAGGGAATCGGTGAAGTATGGATTAAGGGTGACAACGTTACCAAGGGCTACTATAAGGACGAGGTAGCAACAAAGGCATCCTTCTCAGAAGACGGTTGGTTCAAAACAGGTGACTACGGCAGACTTGATGAAGACGGTGAGCTTTACATAACAGGCAGAAAGAAGTTCCTCATCATTCTTCCCAACGGTGAAAACATTTTCCCCGAAACTGTTGAAAGCCACATTATGGAAAGTCTTCTTTATGCACACGAGGTTGTTGCATTTGAAGAAAAGATTGAGGTTGCAGGCAGAGAAAACGTTGTTATGTCTGTTGCAATTTATGTTGAAAAAAGCGAGCATCCTGACAAGACAGAAGAAGAAATCATCAGCATGACAAAGGCAGATGTTGCTGAATCCAACAAGGGTCAGCCTTCTTACAGAAAGGTTCAGAATGTTTATGTATCTTTCAATGAGTTTGAAAAGAATTCAACAAGAAAGATTATAAGGCAGAAGGTTATTGATACCTACACAAAGAAAACGGAAACAGTATAAAACATAAAAGGAGGAAACAGCAATGCTTGAAACACTCAGAGAAGTAATTTGTCGATTTGTTGACATTGACCCCAACAAGCTCACTGAAGATACAAACATCAGAAGCGAGCTTGGTCTTAACTCCCTTGAGCTCATCAATATTGCAGTTGCAATTGAAGATGAATTTGATGTTGAAATTCCCGACCGTGAGGTTGGCAACATCGAAACTCTCGGTGATGCAATAAAGGTAATTGAAAAGTACATGGACTGATAATTAAACTAAGCCTGCACTTAACACCTGATTAAAAGGGTGAAGAGTGCAGGCTCTTTTTTTATTTGCTTACAGCAAAAAAATGAGGTGCCAATTGGCACCTCATTTTAAATTATTAATAGTGAACGTCACCGCATGCGCAGGATCTGCCGATTCCCAAGAGCTTCCAGAAGAACTGGAGAATCTTATAAATAAGCTTCATAAGAGGATGATGCTTGTGGCAGACACAACTGCAGCGCTCCTGAGGAGATGGAATTCTGCCATAGCAGTCATCGCATTCGCCGTCTGCATCTTCGTCGACATGGTCAAGGGTGGGAATTACCTTCTTGCCATCAACAAAGTTACAGATTTCACAACGGATATGCTCGGTGTAGCCTGACTGAGTGCAGGTTGCTTCCTTGCCTGAAACAGCAACCCAGACATGCTGGTCATAAGAGGGGATGAAGTCATATTCTCTGCTGTTTTCATCAAGGTTTCCGCTTGTGCCGCAGCCCTTTTCGCAAACTCTGTATTTTGTTCCTGTTACGAAGCAGGTAGCTTCGGTAATTACAATCCAGCCTTCAGCATCGGTGTCGTTGTTTACAACCCAGCTGTGACCTGTTGCGGGAATTGTCTGCTTGCCCTCCTTGCCACAGTAATCACATTTGTAAATGTAATAACCGCTCTTTGTGCAGGTAGCTTCAACAATTTCTGTGCAGATGATATTACCGTTTTCATCTGTGGGATACTTGTGCTGACCGTTAACACAACCGCCAAGCACGTTTGTAATTTCTTCCTTAAGCTTGATAAGAGCATTGGCAGCTGCATCAACAATTGCCTGCTCAGTAACGATAAGATTATCGGGAGTTTCAGCAATAGCTGAGATTATCTTATTCTTTGTTTCTTCGGGAACTGTTGCATCGTCAAGAAGCTTTTCAAGGTCTTCAACTGCTGCATCGAACTTTGTATAATCAGCTCTGTCAATTTTTTCTGTTACAAAGTGTTCTGCATTGTTCTTGCACTTGTAGGTGTAATAGCCCTGAGCCCATGTGCCGTCAATGTACTGAACGGGACGGGTAAGATTTTCTTCAGACTTTGTAAGGTCGTAGTCGTGGTCTGTTGCAGGAACTCTGCCGTGACCTGAAATCCATTTTTCACAGTCATTACAGTAAACGCCTGCTTCATAGCCGTCTGCTTCACATTCGGGAGCAACAGCGTCCTTGGTTTCTGTGTTCACATGGTTATTTGCATCTCTTGCACCTGTCTTTGCCACTGTTTCAAGTTCAGCGTCACAGTCGGAGCAATATGTAACCTCATCCCATGTCTTTCTGCTGGAGCAGGTACCTGCCACAACATTCTTTTCAAGCATGTAGGTTTCACCAACGTGGTTGTTTGCATCCTTTTCGCCGGTCTTGGCTTCGGAGCCGAGTTCAGCGTCACAGCTTTCGCAGTATGTTACTTCGTTCCATGCTTCGGTGGAGTTACAAGTACCGGCAACACGGTCTTCATCCTTAGTGTATGTGCCACCAACGTGATTGTCCTTGTCCTTTTCGCCTGTTCTGGCAACAGTGCCAAGCTTAGCATCACAGTCTTCGCAGTAGGTAACATCATTCCATGTTTCTGCTTCAGCACATGTACCTGCTACTGCGTCTTCCTTTTCAACACGTGTTTCACCAACATGGTTGTTTGCATCTTTTTCACCGCTCTTGGCTTCGGAGCCGAGTTCAGCATCGCAGCCTTCACAGTATGTAACATCATCCCATGTTTCAACTGAATTACATGTACCTGCAACAGTGTTTTTCTTTTCAACACGTGTGCCGCCAACATGGTTGTTCATGTCCTTTTCGCCTGTCTTGGCTTCGGAGCCGAGCTTAGCATCACAGCTTTCGCAGTATGTTACCTCGTTCCATGTTTCGGTGGAATTACAAGTACCGGCAACATAGTCCTCATCTTTAGTGTATGTGTCGCCGACATGATTCTTTGAATTCTTTTCACCTGTCTTGGCAGCTGTGCTGAGTTCAGCGTTACAGCCTTCGCAGTATGTAACCTCGTCCCAGGTCTTTACATCTTTACAGGTGCCTTCAACAATGTTTATATCTTTGGTGTATGTTCTACCTGTATGGTTGTCGGAATCCTTATCAACAGCAGCCTTATAGGTTGCACCGCAATCCTTTGCTGTACATGTAAAGGTCTTTTCACCCTTTTCAATACATGTTGCAGGAGTTGTGATTTCGCCGTCATTCCATGTGTGAGGAACGGGAGTAGTTTCTGCTTTACAGCCATCTCTTGTACAAACCTGGTAGTGTGTACCGTATTCTCCGTTGTTCTTTAAAATGAAGTCTTCTGACCATGCATGGTCAAGGGGACCTCTTTCGGTCTTTGTTGTGTAGGAGCATCTCTTACATGTTACATATGCATCCCAGCCGCCTTCAGTACATGTGGGAGCCTTTGCATCATGATTCTGAAGATTGTGGTTATCGGGGTCAATAGCAGTTGAGAGGTCTGTCGCTTCTGTTGTGCAGGCTTCGTCACTGAAGTTCTTGCCGCAGTCGGGACATGACCAGTACTCAATTTTACCGCCCTTTATACATGTTGCGGCAACTGCATCGTGGTGAACCTTGTTTGCATGGTTTATTGCTTCAAGAATCTCGGTATAGCCGTTGTTACAGCTTGCATCACTGCATTCCCATGTTTTGTATCCATTTTCTGTACATGAAGCAGCTTCAGTTTTTGTAACCTCAAAGGTGCAGCTTGTCTGCTTGGTTTCACCGCAGTCAGCGCAGGTAGCTGTCATTGAGCCGCCTTCGGCTGATGCATCGGAGTTGCTTGTCCATTCACCCCAGGTGTGACCCTCTGAAACAGTCTGTCCGCAGATACAGTAAGCGTTGTGGCTGTTTTCGTCAACCTTATCATATGCTGTTTCTGAATCATAGCACTTTTCTTTCTGATCGAAGCCGCCTGAAGGTGTACCGTATGCGGTGGAGCACTTAGCACATGCAAAGTAGTGATAACCGTCATCGGTGGATTTCACACCACCTGTGAATACGTGTGATTCTTCCTTGAATACCTTACAATCAGGGTCATTGGTGCAGTAAACTCTGTGCTTGTTGCCGTTGTTGTGCTGCTTCCAGCCGTTTTCATCGTAAACGTGAGTTCCTGTTGCGGGTGTTTCGCAGGCACCAAGTGTTGTTTCGTTTTTACCTTCATCGTCTGAGAATAGCTTATCACAAACAGAGCATGTCCAGTAAGCCTTGTTACCCTTGGAGATACAGGTTGCGGCTGTTGCGTCTGTTTTTGTAAGCTTGTGGTCTGCATAACCTGTTGATACATGACCTTCTGTATAGGTGTTACAGGCTGAGCAGTACTTACCTGCAGTATAACCAACCTGCTGACAGGTAGCTTCAACAGCAGCTACATCTGTTTCGGTGTGTCCCTTTGCCGGGATAACACCCTCCTTGGTCTGGGGACAGGCTGAGCATTTGTATGTGCCATGGCCGTCCTGTGTACATGTGGGATAAGTATCAGTGCTTTCAAGCTCCCAGCTATGAGCTTCAAGTCGGGTGCTGTCGTATTCACCGCATACTGAACACTTGTAGCCGTGGTTATCAGCACCGTTACTGCTGATATCTGTTGACCAGGAGTGATTTGTTGTTTTGGGAATTTCGACTGTTGTTCTTTCAATTACGTCTGAGCATTCATCACAGTAAATAACTGATTCATAGCTTCCGGTGTCCTTACATGTAGCATCCTTTATGTTTTCTTTAACTGCGGGCAACGGAGTGTGCTCTGACTTTGAGATTGTAGCATCTTCTCTGTAGGAGCATACGGTGCAGGTTCTGTACTTTGAGCCTTCTGTTGTGCAGTTGGGATATACAGTTGTAACCCAATCACTCCATGAATGCTCTGCTGCAGTTTCGATTTCCTTGTAGTTAACAGCAGTTGTAACTGTTGTTGCAACTTCAGGTGACCATGCATATGTATAGTGGTATGTTGCATCTGAAGCCTTTGTTGAATTTGCGGGAGCTGTAAGAGCAGCACCGTCTTCATAGTATTTTGAGGAAATGGTTGTGTTCTTGCTGTTTGTGAATGTTACAAGGTACTGTCTTTTGAGGCTTGAAATAGCAGAAGTGAGAGCTGATGTAAGATTGTCAACACTTGTCTGGTCTGCCGCTGCATTTCTGCCTGCATTGTTGTTTGTGTATGCATGGTATCTTGGCGGATTTGTATAGTATGATGATCTTTCAGCATTGTAAAGAGCTGTTTCAAAAGCAGTTCTTGTTGCCTCGGTATAGTTTGAGGTATAATCAGTTTCATTTTTGATTGCCTGAGCCTGAGCAACTGCTTCTCTGAGAGCTGTGTTTGATGCTGCATAATAAAGAGCATTTGACTGTGCATAAAGCTCGTTCTTTGCGGTGTCAATATCTGTCTGGGTCTGTGCTCTGACGGCAATCTGACGCTGTGCTTGTGAATTTTCACTAAGGAAGGTGTTATAATTACCGTCAACCACATATTTTGAATAGTTGTACTGATTATTTGCAATTTCGGCAGCCTTTGTGATTTCTGCATTGAGTGCGGATTTATCGTAAACTGTTACAAACCACTGCATTTCAATCCACTGGCCTTCGTAATAGCTTGAGTCAGAGCCCTTTTGGTTAAACATAGAGGATGAACTGTGTGTTGACCAGGTGGTGTTGTTGATGCCGTATTGCTGAGCAAGGCCGTAAGAGCCGATGCTGTCACCGGAGGTATTGTATTCTGTTGTCTTGCCTTTATAATCTGATTTAGGTGTACCCTTAAGATAAATTGAACTGCTGAATTCATATCCGGCATTTGCATTGCTTCTGAAAAGAACATACTTATCATGACGGGCGTTGTTTGCACTAAAACCGTCTGAGCCCTGACCGGAATATCCGTAGCCTACAACTCTGAGGTCATAGTCGGAGTCGCCGTCATAAAGACCTGCTGATGTATAATATCCGTTGGGTAAAGCCGCATCAACAGAGTAATCACTGAAGATGTTGTTCATTGTGTAATATTTGGTAGGATGGCCCTGAAAAGCGGAGTGGTCACCCCATACAGGTGCACCGAGAAGTATTCTGTATTTCTGGTTGTTACCAAAATGCCATTTAACATCAAAGTGATAGCCGGCTGACTGAAGGGTTTCGCTCACGTCAAGATACATGTGTGAGGGATAGTAAACATATACATAATCGTCGCCTGTTGCCCACTTGAACCAACGGTCACCGGTGCCGCTCCAGGGCAGGGTGCCGTACTTATCACCTTTTGCATATGTAGTGTCAGTTGCAGGGAGAGCTCCTACCTTAGGTGCAACCCACACCCAGCAGGAAAGAATCATAACCAGAGCAAGAAAAAGTGATAAAGCCTTTTTTGTGTTAGTTTTTTTCATGTTAATATCATCTCCTTGTTTGATCAGATCAGTTTCCTTTTGAAGGAATCCGATTTTCTCTTCACAGTGAAGCCGTATGATTTTTATCACTTCCGACGCAAAGACGGCACATCTGACCTACGTGCGATTTGTCTTTGAAATGAAGGTGAAAAAACACATAAAATTCCACTGTTAGTTATACAATATTAATATACCATAAACAACAATATTTCGCAATAGAATTTTACTGTCGTATTCATAGAAAATTTTTGTATATTATAATGAAAAAGAAACAAACGGAAGCTGAATGCACTGACAAAAATAAATTTATTCAAAAGACTTGATTTTTATAAATACTTTGTGTATAATAGCAAGGCAATAAAACATATGGAGAGTTGTCCGAGCTGGTCGAAGGAGCACGATTGGAAATCGTGTAAGTCGCTAAAACGGCTTCGAGGGTTCGAATCCCTTGCTCTCCGCCAAAAATCCCCGAAAGCCTTTATTTTACTGAGGCTTCGGGGATTTTATTTGTTTAGATGATGAGTTTTTCATATTCTTAAAATAGACTCTGAAAGACACCGAAAGACACATTTTGACCACACTTTGGCCACACCTGTCAGTCAGGATTCATTGAGGAAAAAATTCAATCTGTTTGCTGTTTTTGTTCTTCTCTCTTCACGGATATGTGTGTACACTTCTTTTGTAAGAGAAATTTTGGAGTGACCCATTATGTCCTGCACGTCCTTTTCGTCCAGGTCGGCATCAAAGCAAAGCGTTGCAAAATAGTGCCTGAGCTGGTGAGAGGTGCAACTCAGTCCGGTTTCCTCACGGAATTTTGAAAAGCCTTTATCAAATTCCCACTTGACAAGAGGCTTATTTTCTTTAAGTGTGAACAGGTATCCGCTACCGTTTTCATCAAGAATGTTTTTCAACGGCTTAAGTAGAGGAACTGTTCTTTTGCCTGCGGCACTTTTTAAGCTGTCACGGACATAGCTTTTTCCGTTTTCAAAAATGAGGGATTTATTTATGTTAATTACTTCATTTTTAAAGTCAATATCTTCATAAGTCAGAGCAAGAGCTTCTTCACGTCTGAGGCCGGTATACATAAGAAGGTTGCAATAAAGCCCCCATATACCGTCAAGATGTTTTTTTATGATGTTTATATCATCATCTGAAGGCAGAGTCCTTTTGCCGCTTGCTGCCTTTTTAGGAATTTTGCACACTGCAACAGGATTGTAATTGACATATCCCTGCAGCATTGCATAGTCAAAAATCTGCTTCATTACTATCTTCCTTAAACGGATGGTTTGTTTTGCAAAGCTCTGAGCTGCCATGCGCTCCAGGAAGAGTTGAAAACTGATTGCTGTTATTTCTTTCAGTATGCAGTCGCCGAACTCAGCTTTCAGGTCCTTTAGTGGAGCCTGATAACAGATTTGTGTATAAGTCTGAATGCTTTGCTCGTGATACTCTTCCCACTCATCAGCAACGGTGGAGAAGGTTTTAAGGGCCTGCCTTTGGAACTCTGCAATTACCTTTGACTTTTTTTCGGCAAATTCATCAAGGGTGTAATAAGCTACGGTTCTACGGTAGGTAACACCGTCAATTTCAACGGACACTTTTGAGAATTTTCTTTTTTTAGCCATAATGGTATCATCCTTTCTTGATTTTTACGGAAAGATATGATAAAATGACAGAGTAATCCCGTCATTCATCTTTGGTAGGTTGGATATGGTTTTACACTTGTCCTCACAGCTTTGGTCGGGTGTGAGGGCTTTTTATTTAAGCTTTCTTATGAGTGCTTTATTTTTATGTTTGTATACATATACACCGTCTGTAAACACAATTTCTACTCAAGGACAATTGTTTGAGTAAAAGTTTCTGCAGAGGTGTTTTTTTGTGATAAATTAATCTCTACAGTGGAACTTTGATTAAAATTCAATTTATATGCTCTAGGGACATCAAAAGATGCACCAGGCTTAAGTTCTCTGTATGAATCTTTGATATCAACTTGTCCGGGTATGTTTGTTGAAATATATGAATCAAGCTCCACTCCGTCTTGAAACAACTTATCCTCTATAGAATCACTGAAATATATGTTCGAGTTTGAGGTGTTAGTGAAAGAGTATACTACAACCAGCAATTCTTCATCATAAAAGCCCTTTGATTTATAATATTCTTTTATAGATACATCACATTTTTCAAAATTTATTGTGTGTGAACTTATTTGTTTCTGTGATGAATCTATAGTTGTATTTGTTGCTGAAGTGGTTGAGGTAGATTTTTCGGACTCAGGTTCTTCTGTGCCGGTAATTCCTATAGCAAAAAAGATTAAAGCTGCAATTAAACACGAAAAAACTACGACAGCTCTTTTACCACTTGTAATTTTCAACTTTGATTGTTCAGCGATGTTCCTGGGACTGTTTTTAGCGGCTATACAACAGATGAAAATGCCTATTGCGATTTTAATTAATCCTATCAGTATATTTTGTCCAATGAGGGCTAATACTGCACCTACAAATATAATCAATATACCAAGGAGTATTTCAAAAATACAACGTAAATACTGGAACATAACTGTTTACTTCTTCCCACCGCCTTCAGGCGGCATTTTTATTATTAGTAGTAATGCAAATTTACATTACTCCGTATATTAAGTCTCAAAAACATAAAAAAGTAACAGATTGTTTTTAAAACTTAGCTCTCAGTTCAACAACCTTACCAATTACCTGAACGGGCAGAGAATCAACAGCATCTTTTGAGTAATAGAAAGGCTCGTAAGATGGATTTGTTGAAATCAGAGTAACGCCGTTATCGTTCATATAAAATTTCTTTACGGTTGCATCATTGCCGTTGACTAAAACAACAGCAAGCTCACCGTTTTCAACGGTGCTTTGCTTTCTTACAATAACAACATCTCCTTCAGTCATTCGCGGCTCCATGCTGTTGCCTTTGATTGATAAAGCGAAGTATTCACCTTGTGATGCCATATCTTGTGATATTTCTTCGTAATCAAGTATATGCTCAACAGCTTCAATGGGGATACCGGCACGAACATAACCGAGAACAGGGACAGAAACTCCTTTTCCTTGTGGAAGAGAAATACTATTTCCATTCAAATAGTCAATAGATACATTGAAAACTTTAGCAAGACAAGAGATAGTATACAATACAGGGGTTTGATATCCTGTTTCCCATTTACTAATCATAACCCTGTCGATTTTGAGTCCAAACTCTCTATTTAATATTTCTGCCAATTGGTCTTGTCTCCAATGGTTTTCTTTTCTTAGTTTTCTGATTTTTTCACCAAGCATTGTGTTCACCTCAATACGATATTAGCACAAGTGTTCCGAAAAAGCAACATTTTTTTGAAAAAAACGCAAAAAAGTGTTGACAACGAAACAAAAGGGTGTTAATATGAATGTGTCGATAACGACACAGGAAAGAGAGGTGATAGTATGTCCAAGAATAAAAGAGAGAAAAAACATCCGAGATACTATGCACTTGCGGCATATCAGATGTTAGAAAAGCTCACTGATGATTTTATGGCAAATTTTCTCGGTGTTTCAAAAAGAACTTATAAAGATAAGGTAAACGGATACTCAGACTTTACACCTGCTGAGGCTCTTGCTATATCTCAGCTCCTCAAGAAAAGTCAAGATGAAATTTTTTTAACTTAAAATGTGTCGAAAACGAAACAATCAATTCTTCCGCTTTCATTATATTAAATGGAAGAATTGAAAAATATCCAAACAAATTCTCACAATCTTGATTAAATCAGGAAGAGAAGAAAGCGTCTTAATAAAGAGGTCAAGGCTTTTTTGTTTGTTTTTTATGGTAGAACAATCTTGTGTTCCCTCAGACTGAATTAAATTTGAAAGATATTCGTGGCCGGTATCAGTTATATCTGTAATTCTTTCTATGAAGTCAGAAGAACGTGCCCCGAAATGTTTTCTTTCAAGCTTAATATAGCCGGCTTCTTCAAGTTTCAGGCAGTGATACTGAACGGTAAGAGGTGCAGAAGAAAATGAGGGCAGCGAGTTGTTGAGTTCAACGAAACTAATTGAACAATCATACTCTTTCTTTTCGAGAGTGAGGAGAATTTCACGGGCGCAAATAATATCGAATTTCATAATTATAAGTCCTTTCGTTTTTTATTTCATTGTTTGCAACTGATGAAATTATTGTAACAAAAAGAAGTGGGGATTTTCTCCCCACTTTTCAGAACAGCACACACCCCGACCAAACCAACCTACCAAAGGAGATGACTTAAATGGCAAAAGAACACGAAAACTTCAGACCTCTGTTGGAACAGCTCAACAGAGCTTACCCTGACAAGGAGTTTTTAAAAAGAAAAGAGCTGGCGCAGTTTTTAGACTGCTCCGAAAAGACCGTTGACAGAAAGTTTGTTGCAGAAAAGACGGTTTTTGGTTTTTCCAAAGTCAGCATAGCGAAGGCTCTTTGTAAATTACCTGCGAAAGGAGTCTCAGCATGACACAGAACCCAATGTGCAGCGTATTCAACTGCGACCACAAGCACGGCAATCACTGTTGTGCACACTGTGATGTTTATCACAAATGCAAAAGCCACTGTCTGAATGACCCGGATAAATGTGGTCTGTCAGTGGAAAAAAACAAGAAAAACAACATACATCGTTAGAGCGGAGGTAGAAAAATAATGAACAATATGGATATATGCCGATTCTGCGGTCAGGTATTTGTGCCGAATGATGAAGATGCACCCGAAGGTGTGAGGCTCTATAACGGTACTTCAAAGTGTGATTGCGAAGAAGCTAAGAAGTGGAACAGAAGAAGAGCCTTCATTGCTTCAGCTCAGGATAAGCTTAATGAAGTGTTCAAGTACAAATTCAATGAAGCTGCTGAAAAAGATGTCCTGAACAGAGCTGAGGGCGAAAACGCTATCTGTGCATATCTTCAGGAAATCATTCCCTTTATGGTCGACGGTGAAATTCCTTCGGTTACATTGAAAATCAAAGGTACGGGTAAGGTTTCAATGACAGTTGCCTCAGACGGTCAGATTAAGATTAAAAGGCAGATTTCCTCTGCAATTGAACAGAAAGCGAGTGAGTGGGATGTTTAATAGTCTTGAAGAATTCAGCATATTCTACTTTTCAGGCCTTGCCCTGCTTTTGCTTGGCATAATTTTTGAGGATAAGCTTGTAAAAGCAGAAATCAGATTACGTAAAAAATATCTTAAGAACAGAAAGGTGAGAGCAAGAAGATGAAGTTAATTAAATATTTCAAGCAAATTGCAGCTCTGAAAAAGGAAAATGAAGAGCTCAGAAAAGAAAATGAAGCTCTTCAGGAAATCTATGATAATAAAAAAGCCCAGGTGCACAGATACATAAAAACAGTGGCACAG
>JAZUNJ010000013.1:0-74585 GCA_045604105.1 Acutalibacteraceae bacterium
AGTGATATTTTTGATAAATCAAAAGTGTTATTGAAGCCTTACGGCTTCAGTGTTATTTTATTCGCACAAAACTGTCCGAAGGACAATAACACTCGGCGTCAGCCGAATATAACTGTGAAGCAATAAAACTCGCCGTAAGGCGAATAAAACTGCGGAGTGTCCTTACGAACACTCCGCTAAAGTGAGAGTTAATTTTGTTTTATTAAAATTACAGATAAGCAACCATGAAGAACTTAACCAGAACAAGTGCAAGACCGATGCAGGCACCGATACCGGTTGAATTGAGAATTGCAACTGCTTTTTCTTCATGACCGAGCTTCTTAGCCTTGTCATATGCCTTCTTATCAAGAACAGCATAAACAATGATAAGAATGATAAATACAAGGGAAATTGTTTTCCAAAGGAAAGCAGGTACTGCAAGGAACACTGCAAGGAAAAGTGCTGTAAAGAACTTGAGAGCCTTTGAAGCCTGGCTGCTGTCTTTAGCTGCCTTCTCTTTCTTACCCTTCTTCTTTTTCTTTCCTTCTTCTGCTACGGGAGCAGCAACAGGAGCTGCAGGTGCTTCAGCAACAGGAGCTGCAGGTGCTTCAGCAACAGCCTCTGCAACGGGAGCTTCAGCAGCAGGTGCTTCGGCAACGGGTGCCTCAGGTGCTGCAGCCTGTGAGAAAACGTCATTTGAACTTGCAGACTGGAAAGCAGGCTCTGCTGCTTCTACCTTCTGACCGCAAATGAAGCAAAAATCTGAATTATCTTCGATTGAGTTTCCGCAAAACTTACAAATCATAAATATGTCCTCCTCAAAACTTTCATTTTGCATATTGATATGAGTGTATTATAGCATTAAAAAATTTCATTTACAATAGCTTAAATAAATAAAATCTTTATTTTTTTGCATTTTTTGTATGTTTTAACACTCTTATCGGCTGTTTTTTCACACTGCACCGTATTATTTCCCTGATTTTGTCAAAAATATACTCAGGTGAATTTATATGCAGAAAACGAAGCTTTTATTATACGGTGTATTAATCGGAGTAACCAATTCCTTGTTTGGTGCAGGCGGCGGAATAATTGCAGTTCCGATTCTGAAAAAGGAGGGACTCACACAAAAAGCAGCTCAGGCCTCGGCTATTGCTGTTATTCTTCCCTTGTCTTTAATAAGCGCAGTTATGTATCTTACAAAGGGCTATTTTGCTTTATCTGACGCTTCAGTGTTTATACCCTTCGGCTTTCTCGGGGCTCTGTTGGGCAGTCGGCTTATGGGCAGGTTTTCTGACAGACTTCTCGGTGTACTGTTCTCTGTACTTATGATTTATTCAGGATTAAGAATGATATTAAAGGCGGGGTGATTTCAGATGCTTTATATAATTCTTTTTTCATTTTTGTCGGGCATCATGTGTGCTCTTGGCTTTGGCGGAGGTACCGTTCTGATTATTTTTCTTACAAGCATGCTTTCCTATCCTCAGCTGAAGGCACAGGGTATAAATCTGGTATTCTTTATCCCTTCGGCTGTTTTTGCCCTGATAAATCACTGCAGAAAAGGAATCGTCGATTTTTCTAAGGTTATTCCTCTTGCCCTTGGCGGCGTTGCAGGTATCGGCGGCGGATATCTGCTGATTGATAAAATCCCCACCGGATATATTTCCCGTTTATTCGGCGGCTTCGTTTTATTTCTTGGAATAAAGCAACTGATATCCACGATAAAAAAAGGCACCTCATTAAAAAAATGAGGTGCCCTTCAAAGTATTTATCTGTAGGTTACATAATAGGTTGTGTCCACTTTGATATTCATTGCAATATCGGCAGTAAACACACTCATTTCTCCGGTGCTTGTTACACTGACAGGTATTATTGAAGAAAGAACGGTAACACGCCCCTGACTGTCGAGCTGAGCAGATACCGTAACATCGTGATAGTTCATTCTGGCCTTTGAAATTGACAGCGGGCCCATATTCATTGATGAAAAATCAACGGGATTTCCCACCTTTAAAAGATGTACAGCCGGTATTGTGCTTGTTCCGTCATAGTCTGAGGCTTCGGGCAGAATGCTGATCGTTATAAGATAGCCCTCATCCTTTTTGATTGCCGTCGCTTCAATAATATCATCCGCTGTAACGTTTGCAGAGCCTGCAAAGGGCGGAACTGAAGCTGAGAGAGTCTGTGAGGTGCCGTCTGTTATAACACCGTTTGAAAAGCTGTATTCAGCGTCGGTATCGGGAACGATATTTTTTACAACAGAATTCACCGCATCCATTGGTGCAGGAAGTGAAAAATCTGTGATTTCAAGGTTGATGTGCTCTGTTTTGTGAATATCAACATACCCTTTGCTGTTTTTTAATTCATTGACTGCTTTGTTATATAATGCACAGATTTCCTCGGGTGTGCCGGGGACATTCTGCTGAGCTTGTGACGGTGCAGGTACCGTTGTCATCACATTTGCCTGAGCAGATGAGGGAACGACGGTTGTGGGAGAAGCAGTTACAGGCGCATAGCTTGTGGGTTCGGCAGCCTGAGTTGTGGATTGAGCTGCCGTTGTGGGACCATCTGTTACAACTGTATCCGGGATGCTTTCGTCTTCAGAAGAAAGATTCCTGACTATGCTGACGCTCATAGTCGCAACAGCAATGGCAAGCACCGTTATGACCATAACTATTATAGTATTGGATTTTTGCTTTATCTTCATATAGCTACCTCCGTTATGAAATAACTTTATAAATCAAAGGCTTTTCACAAGGCTTATTTTCGCTGAATTTCAGTGCATCATTGAACATGATTTCAGCATCCTTCAGCTTTTGATGTGTGTTTGTGAAGAGTTCTGCAACAACATCGCCCTTATTCACCTTGTCCCCTGCTTTTTTGTGAAGGATGATTCCTGCCGTGTAATCTATGGAATCCTCCTTATTGACCCTTCCTGCTCCGAGGACAACACTTGACGAGCCTATTTTTTCTGCATCTGTCTGAGAAATGTAGCCATCATATTCACTTATGATTTCCTTTCTGAAGGAAGCTGTCTGCATTTTGTCTGTGTTTTCGATAAGCTCAGTATTTCCGCCCTGAGCTGATACCATCTCAAGGAATTTACGGTATGCAGAGCCATCACTTATGGCTGTCTTTACCTTTTCCTCTGCTTCACTTCTTGAAATGCCGAAGGCCAGAACAATAATATTGACTGCAAGCTCAACACAAACCCTTGTAAGGTCACTGTCTTTGCCTGTTTTTAATATTTCAACAGCCTCCTTCACTTCAAGGATATTGCCGATATTTTTTCCTAAGGGAGTGTCCATATCTGAAATGACAGCTGCAACATTTCTTCCTGCCGCCTTGCCGATTGCTACCATTTTTTCTGAAAGCAGAACTGCATCCTCAGCTGTTTTCATGAAAGCTCCGCTGCCGTATTTCACATCAAGAACTATACACTGTGAGCCTGCCGCAAGCTTCTTGCTCATGATGCTTGAAGCAATAAGAGGGATTGAGCCCACTGTTGCAGTTGCATCACGAAGAGCGTAAAGCTTTTTATCTGCAGGGGCAAGGTCGCCTGTCTGCCCTACAACGCATATGCCCGTTTTCTGAACGGTTTCAATGAAATTCTCAGGCTCGAGAGCAACATTGAAGCCTTCAATTGATTCAAGCTTATCAACGGTACCGCCTGTGTGACCAAGGCCTCTGCCGCTCATTTTTGCAACCTTGCAGCCAAGAGACGCCACAACCGGTGCAACAATGAGTGTTGTTTTGTCTCCCACTCCGCCGGTTGAGTGCTTGTCAACAGTTATGCCATCAATGTCACTTAAATCAAGCATATCGCCGCTGTGCGCCATTTCAGTTGTTAAGCTTGTCATTTCTCTGTCTGTCATACCGCGGATATATATTGCCATCAAAAGTGCAGATGCCTGATAATCCTTTATTTCACCTTTAACATAGTTCTTTACAAAAAAAGCTATTTCTTCATCTGAAAGCTCAAAGCCGTCACGCTTTTTGGAAATTATATCGTAAATTCGCATAGCATACACTCCTTTGTTTTATTTTAACACCTCTTGTCACAAAAGTCCACATTTTTATCTGCTTGATTTATCATAGGGCTTACCTGCCGCCTTGGGTGCCCTTGATTTTTTTGATGTGAAGGCAAGGACAACAAGAGTTATCGCATAGGGCAGCATTCTGTAAAAGTTATTGCTGATTCCGAGCTCCCTGAGATAATATACACCGTCTCCGTTAAGGTCGATGGTTGAATAAGCGGCAGCAACACACTTGAGAAGACCGAAGGCTGCAGAGGATACTGCAATGGTCAAAGGGTTCCAGTTGCCGAAAATCATGACAGCAAGTGCCAGAAAGCCGAAGCCTGCAACCTCTCCCGTTGCAGATGCATTTGCAGTGGTTAAAGCAAACACAAAGCCGCCCATGCCCGAAAGTGCTCCCGAAATGCTTGTGCCGTAATAGCGCATACGTGAAACATTGATTCCGAGGGAGGCTGCCGCATGCGGATTTTCACCCGAGGCACGAAGCCTTATACCGAATCTTGTTTTATAAAGAATTACGGAAAGCACAACAAAAATCAGAATGCAGACATAGGTAGTAATATAATTTTTCAGAAGAAATGCATCTGCGAAGAAATTAGGCTGACCCTTAGAATCAATAAAAAGCAGTTTCATGATGCCGTTTAGATTTTCCGGCTCATTGAAGCCGAAGGTTGACTTTTTCAGCATAAACACACTTGCAGCATCTCCTGAAGCAAGGCTCAGCACATTAGAATTGTTGATAACATTGATAAAGAAAAGCACAAGTGCAGGTGAAAGAAGATTCAGCGCAGTGCCGCTGATTGTCTGATTCGCCTTAAGGTTCACGGCAGCAAAGGATAAAAGCAGTGAAAACATTGCACCGAGCAAGGCTGAAACAACCATTGTGAGAAGAACCAGCAGCTGTGGCTTTTCATATAAGCTGCCGCCTGCAGACTGTGTGATGTTGAGAAAAAGAACACCGATAAAAGCACCGAAAATCATTGTACCCTCAAGTGCAAGGTTAACAACACCACTTCTTTCAGCGAACACACCTGCAAGAGCAACTATAAGAAGGGGTATTGCATAAATCAGAGTCTGCTGAATGAGAAACTCCATTATTCTTCCTCCCTTCCTGTTTTTTCAGTATCGGGGTTTATGCTTTTTGCTTCATGCGTCTCAAGTCTTATTTCTCCGTCATCTCCCGCATCTGTCTGTGCTGTTGTTGTGCCTTGCTCTGCGGCAATTTCAACGGCGGTCTTTCCCTTTGCTCTGATTGAAATAAAATATTTTATCACAAGTGAAAATGCGCTCAGATACACAATCACCGCTATAATTATATCTGTAATGTGCTCGTTATATGCCGTCAGGTTTTTAAGCTGCTGACCTGCAATGTTAAGCCCTGACATGAAAAGCCCCGTAAAAACAACGGCAATAGGATTATTCACAGCAAGCAGTGCTATGGGTATTCCGTTGAAGCCCTCCTGAGGAAGGCTTTGATAGGTTGAGTGGAAAAATTCCGTGTTGCCTGAAAGGTAATAAAGTGCTGCACCGCCTGCCGACAAAGCACCTGCGGCAGCCATTGAAAGCACTGTTACCCTTTTGTTTTTCATACCTGCATACTCTGCTGCAAATCTGTTATTGCCACACGCCTTCATGACATATCCCGACGTTGTTTTATATAACATAGTATAAACTATAAAGGCAAAAAGCAGGGCAACAATTATTCCCCCGTTCACCTGTGAGCCGGGGAACAATTTGTCAAGACCTATTTTTGACGTTGCAACACCGTTTAGTGAGGTCGGCATAACATAGCCTATTTTTCCCGGCTGGACGCTGTTTCTCAGGCTGCTGTTTTCGAAAAACCATGTTACAAGATTTGCCGCAATCCAGTTTGTCATAATGCCTGAAAGCACCTCGTTGATGTTAAGCCTTGCCTTTAAAAGTCCCGGTATAGCCCCCCACAGTGCACCTGCAAGCATACCTGACAGAAAAGAGAGAAGCCAGATTAAAATTGAGGGAACAGCCTCAGAGGGAAGTGAAAGAGCAACAAAAAGTGTTGCCGCCGTACCCATAAGATACTGACCCGGGGCCCCGATATTGAAAAGACCTGCCCTGAAGGATAGCGCAACGGAAAGGCCTGTCATAATGACGGGGGTGGCTCTGAAAAGAAGATTTCCTATATTCACAGGATTAAAGCCGAAGCTCAGCTCTCCCGAAGCATCTCGGCCCGTGGAAAACAAACCGAAAAAAATCAACTTCAGTCCCTCAAGGCCGCCTTTGAGAGAAATGGTGTCACTAACAAAGGAGACAACAAGCGTTATTATGCCTCCCACTGCAAGCCCTGCAAGTATTGAGCCGAGTGACGCTGCAGCGGTAATGAAGCCTCCGTTATTCAAAAGAGCAGACGGTTCTGTTCTTACCTTTTTTGAACGGTTTTTCATTTGCTCTCCCCTCCTTGCTTTTTTGAGCCTGACATGTAAAGTCCCAATTCCTTTGCAGAAACATTCTCAGGATTAAATTCACCAGTTATTTCGCCCTCATGAATAACAATTATTCTGTCTGAAATGCTCATTACCTCATCAAGCTCAAGGGAAACGAGCAGAACGGCCTTGCCCTCGTCACGCTTTTTTATAAGCTGAGAATGGATATATTCGATAGCACCCACATCAAGTCCCCTTGTTGGCTGAACTGCAATAATCAACGGGCAGTTACGGTCAAGCTCCCTGCCGATTATCGCCTTTTGCTGATTACCGCCTGACATCGTTCTTGTTACAGTTGATGCACCCTCACCTGAGCGCACATCAAACCTTTCGATAAGTCCGTCGGCATATTCTCTTACCGAAGCCCTTTTTATGAAGCCGAGCTTCTGAAACTCAGGCTCAAAATAGCTTTGCAGAACACAGTTTTCCTCCAATGAAAAGTCCAGCACAAGTCCGTGCTTATGCCTGTCCTCGGGAATGTGGCTTATACCTGAATTGTTTCTGTCTCTGACGGATAAATTTGTGATATCCTTTCCGCAAAGAGTTACCGTGCCGTCTGAAATTTTCTGAAGTCCCGTAATTCCCGAAATGAGCTCTGACTGACCGTTACCGTCGATACCTGCAACACAAAGTATTTCACCTGCCCTGACATCAAAGGATACATTATTGACAGCCTTCTTGCTTTTATGGCTGAGCGACATAAGGGACATGTTACGTACACTCAGTACATTTCCCTTCGGCTCAGCAGCTGTTTTGTTTGCAGTGAGCATAACGGGACGGCCGACCATCATTGATGAAAGCTCATCCTTTGTGGTTTCATTCGTGTTTACCGTGCCTATATACCTGCCCTTGCGAAGAACTGTGACCCTGTCTGCCACTGCCATAATTTCATTCAACTTATGAGTGATAAAAAGAATGGACTTGCCTTCCTTTCTGAAGGAGCGCATTATTTCCATAAGCTCACTGATTTCCCCGGGAGTCAGAACTGCAGTAGGCTCATCGAAAATGAGCACCTCATTATCCCGATAAAGCATTTTCAGTATTTCTACCCTTTGCTGCATGCCCACGGTAATGTTTTCAATTTTACTGTCAAGATCAACGGAAAGGCCGTATTTATCTGAAAGCTCCTGCACTTTTTTTCTTGCCTTCTTTTTCTGAAGAAAGCCTAAAAAAGTGCTTTCACTGCCCAGAATAATGTTGTCAAGAACCGAAAAAACATCCACAAGCTTAAAATGCTGATGCACCATACCGATACCCTCTCTTGTTGCATCATTGGGGCTTTTTATGGTGATTGCCCTTCCGTTTTTTCTGATTTCACCCTTTTCAGGCTTATATAAGCCGAAAAGCACAGACATAAGCGTGCTTTTTCCTGCGCCGTTTTCGCCTAAAAGGGCGTGAATTTCACCCTTTTTCAGCTGTAATGTTATATTATCATTTGCAACAATTCCGGGAAAAAGCTTCGTTATACCAATCATTTCGATTATGTATTCGCTCATAATCCACACCGCTTTCATAAATCATTTCAGGCTTATTATTTCTCAAAAAGCCTGAATTAACCGCAGAAAATAATTTTTATGAAAGCCGTTATGAATGTTCAAAAGAAAAAAACAGACACTTTCAGTCTGAAAGTGTCATAGTTGGTTATATAATTTGAAAGCCAAGCTGCCAATCTAAAAACAATTATAAAGGATGCATAAGTGATATTGCAAATTAAAATTTGAAGTGATATTTTTGATAAATCAAAAGTGATATTGAAGCCTTGCGGCTTCAGCGTTATTTTATTCGCATAAAACTGTCCGAAGGACAATAACACTGTGCATAGCACAATAACACTGCGTAGCAATACAACTCGCCGCAAGGCGAATAAAACTGCCGAGTGTCCTTACGAACACTCGGCTAAAGCCGATGGCAAATTTTTTACATGTCTTTGTTCACTGCAATAAATGTCATTCTTTCCTGAATGCTTTCGTTGCCGTGACCTTTTTTGATTCCGCCGTGGTCTGAGGTTACAATAATGAGCCAGTCCTCAGAAGCATATGTATCTCTGTTTCTGATAGCGTTGATTGCTTCAAAAGCCATGGCATCTTCTGTTTTGAAGGCTTCCTTATACTTCGGGTTGTTGTGGGTGAAGCCCTTGCCGTGTCCCGTTGCATCTGTGGGCTCGTAGATTACAAAGATGAAGTCTGCGCAGTCCTTTTTAGAAATTTCCTCAAGGTTATAGGCGTGAGATGCTTCATCATTATCACACTTTGCAAAGGTTACATTCAGCTTGTTGTCCTCACAATACTGCATTTCTTCAAGATAAGTTGCGTTTTTTCTGTCAAAATGACCTGCCCATTTCGTGATAAAGGCTGCCGAATCAATAACCTTTTCTTCTGTTAAGGATGTGAGAAGAGTTTTGTGCTCCATTGTTTTTGTGATATCGTTTGCAGTGATGCCGTGCTTATCTGCCCACACACCTGTGAGAATTGAGCACCAGCCGGGAGCTGTTGATGTATCCTGAGTGTTCTTTTCAGGATAATTCACACCGCCGCAGTATGCAAGCTTGAGTGTGCCACCCTCAGAAACAAGAGTATCAATTGCGCTGTTACCCTTCTGAATTTCCGTGAGAACATCGGCACGGCAACCGTCATAGCCGAGAATGATTGCCTTCTTTTCAGTTTTACCCTCGGGAAGCTCCGCTTCAAAATGCTCCTTGATGATGTTATAAATATCAGTCTGAGGAATTGCATCTTCAATTTTGTTTTCATAGCTAACGGAAGCTATATTCTGTCTGTAAAGCTCCTCCGTATCCTTCGGATCCCACATATATCTTGTGAAATACAGTGAGAGTGCAGCTGCAATGAGAACAACTGCAACAGCAACAATTGCAATAATTTTCTTTTTGTTCATTTTAGTTTTCTCCTTTTATATTTCTTTTACTAATAATAACACAAAATCAGAAAAAGGAAAGAGTTTTTTGAATTTTTCAGTTATTCTCCTTCACCGAGTAAGCTCAGTATTTCTTTAAACTCACTTTTATCTTTAAACTCATCAGAAAGAGGGTAATGGTCTTCCATTACTTTTTTCATAAACTGAGCTGCACTTAATTCTCTGTATTCAGATCCGTAGTTATAAAACCTTTTAGCTTTTTCTGAAGCATCCTTTATTTTATCGAGCTCCTTTGCATATATTGCTGCTGATTTAAGGTAACAAAGCGCCTTTTTGTCATTGCCGACCTGATGATATAAATGTCCGAGATGACCGAAATTGTAAAGTCTGTTGAAGCAGTTTTTTCCGAAATCGCCGTCAGGATAAATTAGATTCAACAGATTTTGCTGACTTTCATACTGCAGAATTCTTTTTTCGGGAGTATTGTTTAAGCAATAAGTGAAAAGCTCATTCTGAAGAAAAAACATTAATTCCTCAAGTGCGTTTTTATGGATTTCATAATAGTTTTCACTTCCGGCAATTGCTGCTATTTCCCTTGAATCGCACATTGAAGGCAATGTGTTTATAATTTCCTGAGCCCTGGTGAGAAATTCATCATAAACACCAAATCTGCCTTCATCGTTACATATGCATTCATACTTCCACATAAGATGTGAAATCATAATGTTTTTTGACCATATTCTTATGCTGTCATCTGTGCAGTGCTTCTGAATGCTTTCATAGATTCCTGAAATTTCTTCAGATGCTTTTTCATATTCACGAGAAAGGACCTGCTCAAAAGTGAGAGTGCGGATTTTCACTTCCTGCAAAAGCTGCATATACCTTACAAGAATACGGAAATCTCCCGGAAAATCCTTAACAGCCTTTTGGTATTCACCGAAAAGAATAGGCAAATCCTTCAGCTTCATTGTGTCATAAAGCTCAAGATATTCATTGATTCTTTCTTCATTCTTAGCCTTATCGATACCGAGCAGATCATCAACCGATACACCGAAAAACATCGCTATCTCAGGAAGTAAGGCTATATCAGGATAGCCGTCTCCTCTTTCCCATCTGCTGACGCTTTGAAAAGTAATTCCAAGAAATCCGGCAAGTGTTTCCTGGGTGATTCCATTTTCCTGCCTTAATCTTTTTATGTTTTCTCCAAGATAAATTATCATTTTCATCACCTTTAAAAGAATTACTGTACAGCTTAATAATATAATAGTACCTTATTTCCGGAAAATCAATAATACATTACTTGAAATAAATTCAAGTAATACGAGAAAGAATCAAAGGTAAAAGCCAATGAAGATTGATAACATTATGGCATACATAATATCACAGCAAAAAGTACCGGGTGCCCATATGAACACCCGGTCGTTATGATTTGATTCATTTTTAACTATGCAAAATGACAGTTTTAATGATTATTAAACCTTATAAGTAATTTTGCATTCAGCATTTAATTAGTACATTCCGCCGCCCTGAGCCATTGCTGCGGCAGCAGCTGCATCTGCTGCAGGATCGGGAATATCAGAAATAAGAGACTCTGTTGTGAGCACCATTGCTGCAACTGAGGATGCATTCTGAAGTGCTGAACGGGTAACCTTGGTGGGGTCAAGAATACCTGCTTCTGCCATGTTCACGTATTCTTCCTTAGCAAAGTCAAAGCCGTAGCCTACCTTACCTGAAGAAATGATTTCGTTTACGATAACTGAGCCTTCAAGACCTGCGTTCTTTGCAATCTGACGAACGGGCTCCTCAAGAGCCTTGAGAACAATGCGCACACCTGTTTTTTCGTCAGGATCATCTGTTGCTTCAAGAAGCTTTGTAACTGCGGGAACTGTGTTGAGAAGAGCAACACCACCGCCTGCAACTGAGCCTTCTTCAACAGCTGCCTTTGTTGCAGCAAGAGCATCGTCAATGCGGAGCTTCTTCTCCTTCATTTCAGTTTCTGTTGCTGCACCAACACGGATAACAGCCACGCCGCCTGCAAGCTTTGCAAGTCTTTCCTGAAGCTTTTCTGTGTCAAATTCTGAGGTTGATGCTTCAATCTGAGCTTTGATCTGACCGATACGTGCCTTGATCTGATCCTTATCGCCGGCACCGTCAACGATTGTTGTATTTTCCTTTGTGATTTTAACCTGCTTTGCAGAGCCTAGCATGTCAAGTGTTGCTGTTGAAAGCTCAAGTCCGAGGTCTGAGGTAATAACCTGACCACCTGTGAGAATTGCGATATCCTGAAGCATTTCCTTTCTTCTGTCACCGAAGCCGGGTGCCTTCACGGCAACACATGTGAAGGTGCCTCTGAGCTTGTTAACAAGAAGTGTTGCAAGGGCTTCACCTTCAACATCTTCAGCGATGATAACAAGCTTTCTGCCCATTTTGAGCACCTGCTCAAGAAGAGGAAGCACTTCCTGAATGTTGGAGATTTTCTTATCTGTGATAAGAATTGCAGCATCATCAATAATGGCTTCCATTTTATCAACGTCTGTTGCCATGTAGGGTGAAATGTAGCCACGGTCAAACTGCATGCCTTCAACAACTTCCTTGCAGGTTTCTGCAGTTTTTGATTCTTCAACGGTGATAACACCGTCTGTTGTTACAATTTCCATTGCCTCTGCAATGAGGGTGCCGATTGATTCATCAGCTGAAGAGATTGTTGCAATTCTTGCAATGTCTTCAAAGGTTGTAACAGGGCTTGAATTTGACTTGACAGCTTCAATCGCTGTGTCAACTGCCTTCTTGATGCCCTTTTTGACAACCATGGGATTTGCACCTGCTGCAACATTCTTCATGCCCTCACGGACAAGTGCCTGAGCAAGAAGTGTTGCTGTTGTTGTGCCGTCACCTGCAACATCGTTTGTTTTTGTTGCAACCTCTTTAATAAGCTGAGCGCCCATGTTTTCGAATGCGTTTTCAAGCTCAATTTCCTTTGCAATTGTAACACCGTCATTTGTGATGAGAGGTGCACCGTATTTCTTATCGATTACAACGTTTCTGCCCTTGGGACCAAGGGTGATTTTTACAGTGTCAGCAAGCTTGTCGATACCGTTCTGCAGAGCCTTTCTTGCCTCTTCACCATAAATTACCTGTTTAGCCATAGTATATTGCCTCCTTAATTACCTTCAAATTATTCAATCACTGCAAGAATGTCGTGCTGACGTACGATTGTGTATTCTTCACCGTCAAGCTTAACCTCTGTGCCTGAATACTTGCCTGTGATTACCTTGTCTCCGACTTTAACAAGCATTTCAATTTCTTTTCCGTCAACAACTCCGCCGGGACCTACTGCAACAACCTCGGAAAACTGGGGCTTTTCCTGAGATGCAGATGTAAGAATAAAACCGCTTTGTGTTGTTTCTTCAACTTCTGTTGCTTTGAGTACAACTCTGTCAAGAAGTGGTTTAATTGTCATGATTTATTCCTCCTAAGTTTGATTTACAAATTAAATTCACGGTTTTAGCACTCTTGTCTTTCGAGTGCTAAAACCTATTTTAGACCATTTTTTGGAAGAGGTCAAGTCTTTTTGCAAAAATAGTATAAAATAATTGGAATTTTTTTGCTGTCGATATTTGACTGCAATGTTGAAATAATATTTCTGGTGATAAAAATGGTAAAACGAATGCTTTCATTATATATGCTCATTGTGCTTTGCTTTATGGCACTTATGGCACGTATAGCCTATATAAATTTTTCGGAATACTCCTCTGCAGGGGAATCTCAGACCAGCCGTACAATCACAATCGGGCAAACGAGAGGAAAAATTTATGACAGAAGCATGACTAAGCTTGTGGATAAGAATTCTGAGCTTATTGCAGCCGTGACCCCTGCTGTAGGCTCATCTGAGGTGCTGAAAAATCACTTCGATGCAAAAACACTTCAGGACAAAATTGAGAAAGGCTTTCCTTTTGTAAAAAAGGTTGAAAGTGAAATCAACAACGAATTTATCCGCACCTTTTCCGTGCCTGTGCGATACACCGAAAATCAGACTGCAGTACATCTCATAGGCTATCTTGATTCCGAAAATGAAAACGGCGTATCAGGCATTGAAAAAGCATATAACAACTATCTTAAGCAGAACTCAGGACAGCTGTCTGTCAGCTTTGAGGTTGACGCCCTTGGCAGAGTTCTTGCAGGAATGGATAAATATATAAACGACAGCAACTTCAATTCGCAGGCGGGTGTTGTTCTGACACTTGATGAGAGAATACAGAAAATTGCAGAGGAAGAGCTTCGGAAAAGCAGCATCAAAAGCGGCTGCGCTGTTGTTATGCATGTTAACAGCGGCGAAATTTACGCCATGGCAAGTGTGCCGACCTATGACCCCGATAATGTTGCTTCATCACTTCTGAAAAGCAACTCCCCTTTTGTAAACAAAGCACTTAACAGCTATAGCGTCGGCTCTGTTTTTAAGCCCATTATTGCGGCTGCGGCAATTGAAAACGGTGTTGACACCGAAGCCGAATACGAATGCAATGGCAGCATTGAAATCGGAGACAGAATATTTGGCTGCTACAATAAAACTGCTCACGGCACCGTTAACATGGAAAAGGCGCTGCAAAGCTCCTGCAACACATATTTTATTAATCTTATGATGAGCATTGACAGTGACTATCTTCTGAAGCTTTGCAGTGATATGAAGCTGGGGCAAAGCGATGAAATAGCTGACGGTATTTCTGCTTTTCCGGGAAGTCTTCCCACCGCAGAAAGTCTGAAGCTTAAGGGAAACGCTGCAAATTTTGCCTTCGGTCAGGGTGAGCTTATGATGACTCCTGTTCAGATGGCAAAGGCTTACCATGTTCTTGCAACAGGAAAATACGCTTCTCCCACAGTAATTCTCGGCTTTGCCGATTCACATGGCACTGTAACGGAAAAAGGCGCCAATGTGCCTCAGGTGCTGCTTAAGGACGAAACCGTAAAGCTCATGAGACAAATGCTGCTATCAGTTACGGAAAAGGGCAATGCACAAAAGGCAAAAAGCGACCTTGTTGCCCTTGCAGGCAAAACAGGAACGGCTCAAAGCGGTATTTTTGAAAACGGAAGGGAAATTTGCCGCACCTGGTTTTCAGGCTTTTTCCCCGCAAATAATCCCCATTACATTGTTGTGATAATGAATGAAAACGGCGAGGGCGGTAACACGGACTGCGCTCCCGTATTCAAAAGAATATGCGAAAGAATTGTGCATGACGACACAAAATAAAAGCATCCTGAAACGTCGGGAGTACGCTTCAGGATGTTTTTTGTGATTATCTTTTTCTTGATGCAAGAAAGGATTCGAGAATCATTACGGCTGAAACTGCATCAACAACATTTTTTCTTTTCTGCCCTCTGACATTATTGTCACTGAGTGCTCTGTGAGCTGAAACCGTTGTGAGTCTTTCATCGCACATGACGGTTTCTATGCCCGTCTGCTGTGAAAGAAGCTTTGCAAAGCTCCTGCATTTTTCAGCCCTTTCCCCTTCTGTTCCGTCCATGTTTTTGGGAAGTCCCACAACAATAAGGCCCGGGGAATGCTTTTTTGCAACCTGAGCAATTTCATTTATAAGCTTCGGCTCATAACTTTGTGTTATAACTCCCACAGGTGAAGCAAGTATCTCCATAGGGTCACAGACAGCAAGACCTGTTCTCATATCACCGTAATCAACGGATAAAATTACCATATAAGCTTCCTCATTTGCTTTCCAGAGCAGCAATGCTCTTGTCTACCTGGTCAATAACATCGTCAAAGCTTTTGCTTTCAAGGTTTTTGTGAATCTCACTGAAAACATATCTGAAAACAGTTTTTGCCGGGTTGCTTGAACCGGTACGCATGTTTACGTCATAATCATGACCGTACCACACAGCAGTTACATAATGAGGTGTGCCGCCGCAATACCACTTATCGTAGTTGTCAGAGCTGGTACCTGTTTTTGCGAAGGTCTGGAAGCCGCTGATTTTACTGCCGTAACCGGTACCTGCACTTTGTGTAACAGCCTTTGTAAGCATTGAGCGAAGTGACGCTGAGGTTTCCTTCTTGATTGATTGCTGAGGAATATCCTTACCGTTTTCGAGAATAATGTTACCGTTTCTGTCAGTTACCTGGAAATAGCTGTAGGGCTCATAATATCTGCCGCCGTTACCGAAGGTAGCAAAGGCTGCCGCCATTTCAAGGGAGGTTACACCTCTTGATGTGCCGCCGACAGCGAGAGGGCTGAGGTCCTTATCTCTTACGGGATCAAGATTAAGGTGGAACATTTCGTTACAGTATTTGAGCGAAGCCTTTGTGCCGAGCTGCTCATTGAGAATTCTTACGGGAACTGTGTTAAGTGAACGCACAAGAGCGTTTTCTACAGTTACATATTTGCCTGAGCCGTGATCACCGTTGAAGTTTCTGGGCCAGGGCTTTCCGTTAAGCTCAATTGCTTTTTCAAGAACGGTTGAGCTTGCAGTAACAAGACCGAGGTCAACAGCGGGAGCATATACTGCAAGGGGCTTGATTGATGAGCCCGGCTGCTGCTTTGCTCTGTCATCGGTTGCTCGGTTGTAGCCTCTGTTAGTTGTCTTCTGTCCTGTGCCGCCGATAAGGGCTACTATTCTGCCCTGATAATCCATAATAGTCATTGAGGACTGAGGAAGGTTACCGTTTTTATCTCTGCTTCGTGCAGTCGGGAAGCCTCTGCGATTTTCGTATGAATCCTCAAGAATTGCCTGAACGTCAAGGTCAACAGCGGCATAGATATTAAGTCCGCCGTAATAAACCTGACGCCATGCTTCGTTGTATTCATAGCCGTACTGCTTCTGAAGGTCTGAGATAACCTGATCGATTACATATTCCTCATACCATGAAAGAATTTCAACCTCTTCAGTTGTTTCCTGTGTTACCTTTTTGTATTCCTGAACAACAATTTTTTCCTTCAGTGCTTTTTTGTATTCTTTATCTGTGATTTTGCCTTCCTGATGCATATAGTAAAGGCAGTCGTTTCTACGGCTCATGCACTTATCATAGTTTGCATAAGGATTAAGTGAATAGGGTGCCTTTGTGATACCGGCAATTGTTGCACATTCTGAAATTGTGAGCTCTGAAAGTGATTTATTGAAATAGGTTTCAGCTGCAGTTTTAACACCGTAACAGCCTGCACCGAGAGAAACGGTGTTGAGATATGCTTCAAGAATATCCTTTTTAGAATAGTTCTTTTCAAGGTTCAGCGCCCTTAAAATTTCGTTAAACTTTCTTTTGAAGGTTGCCTCGTTGTCGTCTGTCAGGTTTTTGATAAGCTGCTGAGTGATGGTTGAACCGCCCTGTCCTTCAAGGCTGGGCTTAATGAGAACACCGATTGTTCTTATCCAGTCAACACCCGGGTGCTGCCAGAAGCGCTTATCCTCAAGGCAGACAAATGCCCACTGAAGCTTTTCGGGAATTTCGTCATAGTCAATCCAGATACGGTTTTCTTCACCGTGCAGACGCGCAAGCTCAACGGGTATGTTATCATCGTCATAAGCATACATGATTGTGGTCTGACTCTGAGAATTTTTGTAGGTGTCAAGGTCGATTGCTATACCACCGTTGACGGTTGAATCAACATGAGTGAGAACAGTGCCTCCGACTATAATGGCCGTTAACATACCTGCAACAAAAATGCTGAAGAAAATCATGAAGAAGGTAAACAACACAGGGTGCTTTTTTCTTTTCTTCTTTCTCTTGTTCTTTTTATTCACGCTTGCTCCGTTTGCGTCAGGCTTTGGAGCAGCGCCTTTTTTTGAGTTCTTTGCCATAACAAGCAGTCCTCCGAAATACATAATTGAAATATCGGGTCATATGAAGATACACATACCCATGCTATTTTACATTATAATAAATCCTGAAGATTAAATCAACAATAAATGAGATAATTTTTTCAAAAATAATAAATTTGTAAGATTTTATGAAGGTTGTCTCCCTTTATTATTGGCTTTTTCAGCTTGCGCAATCAGATATTGACATAACAGCTGTTCTTAATGCTCTTTTCATTGCATACACAGTGCCGATTTTCCATAAGAATATATCGGGGTGATATTATGCTTGAGATGATAAAAGCCGTTTTCGGAAACCTGTTATTCTTTTTTTTGCACATCAAAAATGCTTCGTCCTTTCCTAAGCCTCTTTCTGCCGAAAGGGAAAGGGAGCTTCTTTTCAGAATGAAAAAACAAGGTGACCTTAAGGCAAGGGAAGAGCTGATTGAACACAATCTCCGCCTTGTGTCACACATAATCAAAAAATATTATTCGGGCTACGATGAGCAGGAGGACCTGATTTCAATCGGTACAATAGGGCTTATCAAGGCTGTTGATTCCTTTAACATGGATAAGGGAATACGGTTTGCAACCTATGGTGCAAGATGTATTGAAAATGAAATTCTCATGTTTTTCCGTTCAAAGAAAAAGGATTCATGTGTTGTTTCCGTAAACGAGCCCATTGATGTTGACAGTGAGGGCAATCCCCTGACGCTTATTGATGTGATATATACGGAAGACACAATCTGTGACGATATCGATTTAAAAAATAAAACCGTAAGGCTGTATGAGCTTATTGAAGAAATTGAAAATGAAAGAGACAGAGAAATAATTATTAACCGATACGGACTATATAACCGTAAGGAGCTGACCCAAAGGGAAATTGCCAAAAAAATGGGCATTTCCCGTTCTTATGTTTCGAGAATAGAAAAAAGAATTCTCAGTGAACTGAAAAAAGGTTTTGATTAAGCAATACTGAATTACCTTGACTTAATCTGTCCTATTATAGTATAATTTTTATGATTAAGAAAATCTGAGGTGAAAATCAATGACTGATAAATTCGGCGTTTTTTACGGTTGGGGGCCCTTCAGCAAAAAATATGCAGGCATTTCACGCATTGAAAAGCATGAAATGCTTGAAGGTGTACGCTTTGACCTTAGCGTTGCCCCTGCCATCCACGCCTTTGATATAAGAGTTCCCAATGTCACACTGCCTTCTGCTTATCATCCCTGGCTTTCAAACGAGGATTACAGCTTTTACAGCTACAGGTATGACCTTGAGTGGAAGGACAGGGTTTATGCTGACGTTTCTTATGTGAAGCTGGACGGTGAAAGCATTCTCATAAGAACGGAAATCACAAACAATTCTGAAATAATCAAGAACTGTGTTGTCAATTATTTTTCATCCGTTGAATACCCTGTTGATTCTTACGTTAAGCTTTCCCTGCCCGAAAAGTGCGACTATATTGATGCTCTTGATTACAGGACATATAACTACAGCATTGTAAGGCCCTGGGACGAGCAGAATGCAGACGGAATGAAAAAGGGTGAATTCCTTGACAAGGCCTTCGTCGGTCAGAAGGGACTCGGCGACAGAGCAGGCAAATGGCACATGCCGTATAAGGTGCTCAAGCCCTTCGGCGGCGAAAAGGGTGATGAGGTCAGCTATAAAATAAGCATTCAGCACGACTATGAAAATGCTGTGCTCGCTTTGAGATATCGCACAAGTGATATTTTTTATGAGCAGGGCAAGCAGGTTGGCGTTCATTACATAAACAGCAAAAACACTGCACAGTTCATGCTCAACGGCAAAACCACCGTTGTTCTCACGCCCTCAGATGAGCCGAGAATCACCTTCATTCATCTCGGAGCTCTTTCAAAGGGTGAAATTGAGCTTAAGTTTGAGTCTCTGGGCACGGGCGCTGCGGAATTTGATTTCCTTGCCGTTGCGGAAAACAAGGAAAAAGATAAAATTACAGTGGAAAAGATATCCGTTCCCTTCGTTCCCGAATACAGTAATCAGGGATGTGAAAAGGGCTACCTCACAACTCTTGAATACAAAGGCATTGACGGTGGCTACAGACTTCGCATTTTTGACGAAAACACCCGTTTCCGTGACATTGAAACAGGTGCCCTTGAGGACTGCATGACTGCAAGGCTTTCTAACGCCGATGAAACCTTTGACGATGTTACCGAAAGCTTTACCGGTGCTTTTAACCGTAAGCACAGTGATGAAGGCTTTTTCCACAACGCAATAAGCCACACCATTTTCATTGAAAAGGGAGAAAAGGCAGTCCGTTATGCAGTGCTGTCAAAGGGCGAAGCCCAATATCTCAGTGAAGAAGACTATGAAAAAATATATGAAGAAAAGAGAAAAACTGCAATTGACATTAAAGTGAATTCTGCAGGTGAAAAATATAAGCTTTCAAACCAGATTCTTGCCGCAACCCTCATGACAAATGTTGTGTATCCCATTTACAAGCACGGTGAATATATTATTCATCACACTCCCGGCAAGCGTTGGGACTGCCTTTACACCTGGGATTCGGGCTTCATCGGACTTGGCATGAATGAGATTGCACCACGCTTTGCTGAATATATTCTTGACACTTATTTAAGTGAAGAGGATAACAGGGACTATGCATTTTTGCATCACGGCTCCCCCGTTCCCGTTCAGATTTATCAGTTTTATGAAATGCTTCAGAAAACAAATGATAAAAAGCAGCTTCTTTCATATTATCCAAGACTCAGGCTTTACTATCTCTACCTTGCAGGTAAAATAAGAGGCTCAACAACGGCAAAATTCCGATCAGGTCTTCTTTCAACCTATGATTATTTCTATTCCTCAAGTGGTATGGACGATTATCCTGCTCAGGTTGCAATGATGAAGCAGAATCTCAGAGACAAGGCTTCACCTGTTATTACCACAAGTCAGGTTATTCGCTTCGGAAAAATTCTTTCAATTCTTGCCCATAAGCTCGGAAAAGACAGCGACAAAGCAGAATACAGCTCTGACATCGCAGCGCTTACCGAAGCTCTCAACAAATACTCATGGGATGAAGACAGCGGATATTACAGCTATGTTCTTCATAACGAAAAGCTTGAACCGACAGAAAAGTTCCTTACAAAAGACGGTGAAAACCTGAACAAGGGTCTTGACGGAATTTATCCTCTTATTGCAGGTGTATGCGACAAAAACCAATCAGAAAAAATCATCGGCCATATTACAAACGAGGATGAAATGCATACCCCCTTCGGAATCAGTGCCGTTGACAAAAGCGCTTCATACTACATGGTAAACGGATATTGGAACGGCAACATCTGGTTCCCCCATCAATGGTTTATTTTCAAAAGCATGCTCGACATGGGAAGAGCAGATGTTGCAAAGGACATTGCTCATCTTGCCATGAATATATGGAAGCGTGAGGTTGAAAACACCTATTACACCTTTGAAATGGTAAACACTGTTACAGGCTGCGGCGGCTGGTTCCACAACTTCGGCGGTCTTTCAACCCCGCTTATTATGTGGCTCAAGGCCTATTACACACCGGGCACCGTAAATGTGGGCTTTGACACCTATCTTGACAAGGTATGCTTCAGCGAAAACAACACTCAGGCTAAAATTGAATTCACATATTACGGAGAAAATGAGAAATTCAGTCTGCTCTGTGTTATGGATGACGGATATGAATACGAGGCAGTTCTTGACGGTGAAGAAATTGCAGCTGATTACAGCGACGGACTTCTCACCTTTACAATTCCGGTAAGTGACAAAAAGCTGCACAGGCTAAAGGTGCATAAAAAGCAGTAAGAATTACAAAACAGAGGAGAAAAACATGTACGAAAATATTAATCCCTTAAAAATCAACATCATATCAGACATTCACTATTATTCAAAGGAAACGGGTGTTTCCGGTAAAGCCTTTGAACAGGAAAATGCAAAGACCCCTAACGACCTTCTTAACTGCGAGGAAATTCTCACATCACTCATGAATCAGCTGGCTGAGGATGAAAGTGAAATTGTTCTTGTTTCGGGCGATGTTACAACAAGAGCTGAAAGGGAGGCCCACGAGGGCGTTGTCAGACTTCTTCGCTCACTTAAGGAAAAGGGCAAAAGAGTTTATGTTATAACTGCAACTCACGACTTTCATGACGGCGATGTTACAAGAAAATTCGTTGGTGATGAGGTTGTTGACGTGCCTTCTGTAAAGCGTGAGGAGCTTCTTGACATGTACCATGAATTCGGACCCGACGAAGCAATTTCCATTCACCGTGACAGTATGTCATATGTTGTTCAGCTTTGTGACGGCTACCGTCTTTTCGCACTTAACGATGACAGAAATCACAAGGGCGCAAGTGGCTTTTCCGATGACTGCTTTGAGTGGATTACTGAGCAGATAAAAGACGCTCAGCAAAACGGTCAGTTCATTATTCCCATGACTCATCACCCGATGCTCTCCCCTTCTCCTTTTTATACCATTATCGGCAAAAGCAACATTATGGGTGAGGCTGAAAAAAGAATTGATGAATTCACTGAAATGGGGCTCAATTATATGTTCACGGGTCACACCCACATGCAGGATATTTCTTATAAATACACTGATGATGGCAAAATCTTCTATGACATAACAACAGCTGCTGCCATCGGCTACCCTGCAACCTACAGACAGGTTACCTTCATTCCCGCAGAAGGCAAAATTGATGTGAATTCCGTTGATGTTCAGTGCGACATTAACGGCAGAAGGCTCAAGGACCATCTTGAAGACAAATTCTTCGGCATGATAAGAAGAGTAATTGATGCTGCAGGCAAGGATATTCCCGAGCTTGCAAGACTTGCAACGGCTTTCAGTGTTAAGGAAAAGCTTATATATAAAATCGGCTGGATTATAAAGCCCTTTGCAAAAATTTTAGGCAAGCTGAAAATCGGCACAATTGCAAAGCTTGTAAAAAAGGAAAGCGGACTTAAAAAGAGCGATTATGCTCACATCAAGGACGAAAGAGTTGTTGACTTCATCGTTTCCCTTGTACGCAACCTTTACGGCGGTGACAGTCCCTATTCACCCGACACGGCAGAATACAAAATCACAATGGGCGTTCTTGCAGTCATTGACAGCCTTCTCAGGATTTTCGGAGTGAAAATCGGCAAAATTTTAAAGGGTGCAACCTCTGTGCAGAGCCTTGTTGAGCCTCTTTTATATAACCCGGGCATCTGCGACGAAAAGGCAGTGCTGAATCTTTACGGCAATCTGCCCCCTGTCCCTGACAGCAAGCAGGGCTTCATCAAAAGCAACAAGGGACTCGGTGTGGTAATAGGTCTTGTGGCGGCAGTTATTGTTTTCCTTCCCGTAATACTTATTCTTCTCGGTGTGGGATTTGTTGCAAATCAGATTAAATACGGAAAGTTGATGAAGTAAATATGGACGAAATCAAATCAGGAAAATACCGTCATTTCAAGGGCAATGAATACGAAGTAATCGCCGTTGCAAGGCATAGCGAAACCGAAGAAGAAATGGTGGTATATAAGGCACTTTACGGTGAGGGCGGACTTTGGGTGCGACCTGCCGAAATGTGGAACGAAACCGTTGAAAGAGACGGCAAGGTATTCAAGAGATTTGAATATATCGGAGAATAAAAATGAGAGATGATGCTTTCATCTCTCATTTTTTATACCCTGATTTCATAACCGAAAAGCAGAAAGTTAAGCTCAGGCTTTTGCAAAATACCTTCAGCCTTTTTATATCCGTTTTTTTCGTAAAATCTTATGGCAGGCGGATTACAGTCTGCAACAAATAATCGCAGATATTCCCCGCCTTTTTCTTTTGTAAGCCTTTCAGCTTCCCTCAGCATAAATGCTCCGACGCCCTTGCCGTAATACTCCGGAATTATGCCCATACGGTAAAGATAACAGGATTTTGCATTCTGCTTTTCCCACTGCACAGAATCCTTGTCCTTGTCTGAATCCAGAAGTGCAAAGGCAGAAACAATTCCGTTTTCATTTTCAAGAATATACATTATTCCTTCATTTATATCCTCGGAAAAAATGCAATTGGGATAAATCTCATCCCAGATATATATTCCCCTGCTGCTCAGATTGTCGGTAATGTGATTGAACACCGAGCAAAGCTCGGGCAAATCTTCAATATCAGCCTTTCTGAATGTCATTTTATCACTCCGTAAAAATAATTTTCTGATTGTTGACGTCAACTTTTGCATCCACACCAAAAGGAATGATGCATCTGGGTAATGCATGACCTGCATTGACATTGTATACTATCGGAAGTTCGCGGTCAGCAACAACCTCAACCAGAAGCTTTTTATATTCCTCATAATGAGCTTCATCCATCGGTTTGCCGATTATCATGCCACTGATTACATCAAAAATCCCTGTACTTCTGATAGCTTCAAGAGCTTGCCGATATTTATGCGGTGATATTTTTTCTTCACTTGATTCAAGCAGAAGAATTTTTCCTTTCCAGAAATCCACATCAGGGAACAAACTGTATTTCTGACAAAGGACAGGAGACTCTTTGTACCACTCGCCATTGAGCATATCGAAAATTGTTTCGATGCAACCGCCGAAAATCTTGCCGCAAAAGACGGAGCTTCCCTGCAAAAGCTCAAAGCCCTTGTTTTTGTGTGCCTTCAGCTTAACGCCCATCTGCTCCTTGCTGAAATCTGTTCTGCTTTCATACCAGACGTCGCTTGGTGTAATTTCTTTAATTGTTCCGGTTAAAATCAATTCTTCGAAATACTTTTTAGTATAAGGCAGCAGCTCATCCTCAAGCTCACATATATCAGCAAGAAATGATTGTCCGTAAAAGGTGTTAAGACCTACTTTATTGAGCATAAAATGGTTTACCGTTGTGTCAGAAAATCCAAGAAAGATCTTGTTGCAGACAGCGTTTTTCAACTCATTATTTTCAAAAAGGTAAGGTAAAAGCCTGAATGTATCATTCCCGCCGATAGCACATAGAATCATGTCAACCTCATCGTCACGAAAAGCCTGAATCAGATCTTCGGCTCTTTTTTCGGGGTGTGCCTTTAAATAATCATGACCTTTGAGAGCATTATCCGTAAATTTAACATTAAGGCCGTAAGCTCTCAGTCGTGACAGTCCGAGCAGAAGCTCATGCTTTGCAAAGTCTTCACCGATTGTGCCGTGTGACAGGCTGACAATTGCTACGGTTTTTATCATAACATCATCCCCTTTATGAGATAATGAAAAAATTATACTCCAATAGAATGATTTTTGCAAGATATGATTAAATGAATCGGATTCGTCATAAATTGCTGCCGCATGAATTGATTTCATCATTAATTGCACCTGACGGGTGCATTGTAAAAAAAAGAGAACAAGCCTGTCGGCTTGTTCTCTTTTTTTACTGAAGTGATGCGAGACTTTCGTCAATCATCTTGATTTTTTCGTTAAGCTTTTCGGCATCTGCCTTCTGACCGTCAATAACATTCTGAGGTGCTTTTGCAAGGAAGCCGGAATTATTAAGCTTGCCGTTAATCTGAGCGAGCTTCTTTTCGGCCGTTTCCTTTTCTTTCATAAGGCGCTTTCTTTCTGCTTCAAAATCAACAAGGTCGCCCATGGGAATGTAAATTTTTGCATCAGCAGTTACGATGCTTACACTGCCTTCAATATTGAAGCTGTCACCAACGGTAACGTCTGAAGCGGAAGCCAGCTTCTGCATAAATACAACAGCTGTTTCGAAAATGTCCTTCTTATCGGTAGCAACATAAACATGTGCCTTTCTTGAGGGAGGAACATTCATTTCTGCTCTTCTGTTACGGACAGCACGGATTGCATCCATGATGATATCCATTTTGCTTTCGTCTTCTGTGAACACAAGTGCATCACTGAATACAGGCCATGCAGACTTCATGATTGTTTCACCGTCGTGAGGAAGTGTCTGCCAGATTTCTTCAGTGATAAAAGGCATAAAGGGATGAAGGAGCTTGAGAGTTTCGCTCATAACATAAACGAGAACTGCCTTTGCGGTCTTGGCTTCTTCGCCGCCCTTCTGAAGTCTTATCTTTGCGAGCTCAATGAACCAGTCGCAGAAAAGGTCCCATATGAAGTCATAAAGCTTCTGAACGGCAATGCCAAGCTCAAACTTGTCAAGGTTATCTGTAACTTCCTTTGTCAGTGAGTTGAACTGTGAAAGAATCCACTTGTCTTCAAGTGCAAGATTTTCGGGGATATGGGGTGCAGGCTCGTTTTCGTCAAGATTCATAAGGATAAATCTTGCTGCGTTCCATATCTTGTTTGCGAAGTTTCTTGAAGCTTCAACCTTCTTGTCACTGTATCTCATATCATTTCCGGGGCTGTTACCTGTTGCAAGGGTAAAGCGGAGAGCATCAGCGCCGTACTTATCGATAACGAGAAGCGGATCAATACCGTTACCGAGCGACTTTGACATCTTTCTGCCAAGCTCGTCACGAACAATACCGTGAATGAATACTGTGTCAAAGGGTACTTCGTTCATCTGCTCACAGGCAGAGAAAATCATTCTTGCAACCCAGAAGAAGATGATATCATATCCCGTTACAAGGGTGCTTGTGGGATAGTAGTGCATAAGTTCGGGTGTTTTTTCGGGCCAACCGAGAGTTGAGAAGGGCCAGAGTGCTGATGAGAACCATGTGTCAAGTGTGTCAGGATCCTGAGTGATATTTTTGCTTCCGCACTTGCAGCATTCTGTAGGCTCACCCTTACTTACGGTGATTTCGCCACAGTCTGCACAGTACCATGCAGGGATTCTGTGACCCCACCAGAGCTGACGGGAGATACACCAGTCACGGATATTTTCCATCCAGTTGAAATAGATTTTGTCAAAGCGTTCGGGAATGAACTTAACCTGACCGTCTCTTACAACCTTGATTGCAGGCTTTGCAAGAGGCTCCATCTTAACGAACCACTGCTTTGAAACCTTGGGCTCAACAGCAGTATGACAACGGTAGCAGGTGCCGACCTCATGCTTTGTGGGTTCAATTTTAACAAGAGCGCCTGCTTCGGTAAGATCCTTTACGATAGCCTTACGGCATTCCATAAGGTTCATACCCTCATACTTGCCTGCTTTTTCGTTCATGTAGCCGTCATCGGTCATAACGTCAAGCACGGGAAGATTGCAACGAAGACCAACCTCAAAGTCGTTGGGGTCGTGAGCGGGTGTGATTTTAACGGCACCTGTACCCTTATCCATTTTTGCATAGGTGTCTGCAACGATGGGGATTTCTCTGCCGATAACGGGCATAATTACGGTTTTGCCGATAACATCCTTGTATCTTTCATCGTCAGGGTGAACAGCAATACCCGTATCACCGGGGATAGTTTCGGGACGGGTTGTTGCAACGATGATGCTGCCGCTTCCGTCTGCGAAGGGATAAGCAAAGTGCCAGAAATTGCCATCCTTTTCTTCGTATTCAACCTCTGCATCGGAAATTGAAGTCTTACAGTGTGTACACCAGTTGATGATTCTTTCACCACGGTAGATAAGACCCTTTTCGTAAAGGTTTACGAATACCTCTTTAACTGCCTTTGAGCAGCCTTCGTCAAGAGTGAAGCGTTCTCTTTCCCAGTCGCATGAGGAGCCGAGCTTTTTGAGCTGTTCAATGATTCTGCCGCCGTACTGTGCCTTCCATTCCCATGCTCTTTCAAGGAAGCCTTCTCTGCCGATATCCTCTTTGGAGATGCCCTCAGCCTTCATTGCTTCAACAATTTTTGCTTCTGTTGCAATTGAAGCATGGTCGGTGCCCGGAAGCCACAGAGTGTCATAGCCCTGCATTCTTCTGAAACGGATAAGAATATCCTGAAGTGTGTTGTCAAGGGCGTGTCCCATGTGAAGCTGACCTGTGATGTTTGGTGGGGGGATTACGATTGTGTAGGGTTTTTTCTCAGTGTCTACTTCAGCGTGGAAATAGTTACCGTCAAGCCATGACTTATAAATACGGTCTTCAACGTCTTTCGGATCGTATTTTGTTGCGAGTTCTTTTGCCATTTATTTCACTCCGTTCAATATAATTACAAAAATAAAAACTCCGTCCCGATTATTTCAGGACGGAGTAAATTCCGTGGTACCACCTGAATTCGGAGCCGAAGCTCCGCACTCAAAATCTTTAACGCAGACATACGTCGGGTTCTAATCGAATACTCTTTCTTCCCGAGGCTCAAAAGCTACCTTCACACACCTTCACCTGAAGACTTTCACCTGCCGTCTTCTCTCTTAAAGGGAACTGTGTGCTACTCCTCTTTATCTCAGCCGATTCAAATATCCGTTAGATTTTATCACATATATCAGATGATGTCAAGATAATAATAGCTTTATCACAGCTTTTTTATTTATATTACAGCTTAAATGAACACAATAATATTGACAAATTGCTCTCTTTATTGGTAGAATATAATGTATATAATATTTTGAAAGGAAGTTTTATAAATGGATAAAGGCAAATTTTATATAACCACTGCCATTGCTTATACATCCAGAAAGCCTCACATCGGCAACAGCTATGAAATTGTTCTCACAGACGCTATCGCAAGATTCAAGAGACTTCAGGGCTATGACGTTTTCTTCCTCACAGGAACTGATGAGCACGGCCAGAAAATTGAAGAATATGCAAAGGCAGCAGGGGTTACTCCCAAGGAATATGTTGACAAGGTTGCTGCTGAAATCAGAGGAATCTGCGACGTTCTCAACACCACATACGACAAATTCATCAGAACAACTGATGACTACCATGAAAAGGTTGTTCAGAAGATTTTCAAAAAGCTTTATAATCAGGATGACATCTATAAGAGTGAATATGAAGGTCTTTACTGCACACCCTGTGAATCCTTCTGGACCGAATCACAGCTTGTTGACGGCAAGTGCCCTGACTGCGGCAGAGAGGTTACAAAAGCAAAGGAAGAAGCATACTTCCTTCGTCTTTCAAAATATCAGAAGCAGCTTGAAGACTATATTGAAAGCAATGACAGCTTCATTTATCCCGAATCACGCAAAAAGGAAATGCTTAACAACTTCATAAAGCCCGGTCTTCAGGACCTTTGCGTTTCAAGAACCTCCTTCAAGTGGGGTGTTCCTGTTTCATTTGATGACAAGCATGTAATTTATGTGTGGATTGATGCTCTTTCAAACTATATCACTGCTTTGGGCTATGACCCCGACGGCAACGGTGAGCTTTATAACAAATACTGGCCTGCAGATGTGCATATCATCGGTAAGGACATTGTGCGCTTCCACACAATTTACTGGCCTATTATGCTCATGGCTCTTGGTGAGCCTCTTCCCAAGCAGGTTTACGGTCATCCCTGGCTTCTTTTCGGCGAAGACAAGATGAGCAAATCAAAGGGCAATGTTATTTATGCTGACGAATTATCAAAGCTTATAGGCGTTGACGCCACAAGATATTATCTTCTTTCAGAAATGCCCCATGCAAATGATGGCTCAATTTCATACAGCACCATTATTGAAAGGTTCAACTCAGACCTTGCAAACACTCTGGGTAACCTTGTGAACAGAACTGTTGCAATGACCAACAAATACTTTGACGGCACTGTTATGGCTCCCTCCTGCCCTGATGCTCTTGACGAGGAGCTTAAGAGCTTTGCACTTGAAACTGTGAAGAACGTTGAAAAGAACATGGATTCCTATCACATTGCAGATGCAGTTGAAGCAGTTATGAACCTTGCAAAGCGCTGCAACAAGTATATTGACGAAACAGCTCCCTGGGCTCTTGCAAAGGACGAAGCACAAAAGGAAAGACTCGGCACAGTTCTTTATAACCTCATTGAAGGCATAAGATTTATTGCTGTTCTTACTTCCGCTTTCATGCCTGACACCTCAAAATCCATTCTTGAGCAGATTAACTGCGACATTGCAGATTATGACAGCCTCAGCAGCTTCGGTGCTCTTGTAAGCGGCAACAAGGTTGGCTCTGCAACTCCCCTTTTCGCAAGAATTGATGCAGAAAAGTTCATGGCTGACATTGAAGCACAGCAGAAGGCCGCTCAGGAAAATGAAAAAAGCTATGAGGAAACTGTTCAGGAGCAGAAAAAGGCTGAAATTGAAGGCATTGCCAAAATAGGCATTGACGATTTCATGAAGGTTGACCTCCGTGTTGCAAAGATCACTGACTGTGAGCCTGTTAAAAGAGCAAAGAAGCTTCTTAAGCTCACACTTGATGACGGTACGGGCACACCCAGAACAGTAGCCTCCGGCATTGCAAAATGGTATAAGCCTGAAGACCTTATCGGAAAGAGCGTTATTGTTGTTTCCAATCTCAAGCCCGCTGTTCTTTGCGGCGTTGAAAGTCAGGGTATGATTCTTGCAGCTGACTGCAGCGAAGAGGATGTTAAGGTTATTTTTGTTGACGGTATTCCCGCAGGCTCAAAGGTAAGATAATGTATAGAAATATATTTGATACCCACGCTCATTATGATGACAGCCGTTTCGATAATGACAGAGATGAGCTGCTCTCTTCCCTTCCCGGGAAGGGTGTCAGTCACATCATCAACTGCGGCTGTGATCTGAAATCAAGCAGAACAACTCTTGCACTTTCCGAAAAATATGATTTCCTTTATGCTGCCCTTGGCGTTCATGCTCACGAAGCAGAGGAAGCCACCGAAGCGGATTTTCAGGAAATTGAAAAGCTTTATGAAAGAAGGAAAGTTGTTGCCGTTGGTGAAATCGGACTTGATTATCACTATGATTTTTCCCCGAGAGAAATACAGCTTGAGGTTTTTGAAAGGCAGCTTATACTTGCAAACCGTCTTAAGCTTCCCGTTATTGTTCATGACAGAGAGTCTCACGAGGATACAATGACGCTTCTGAAAAAACACAGCCCCCGAGGTGTTGTTCACTGCTTTTCAGGCTCAGCGGAAATGGCAAGGGAAATTGTGAAGCTTGGCATGTATATCGGCATGGGCGGTGCAGTTACCTTTAAAAACGCAAGAAGACCCGTTGAGGTTATGGAATATATCCCCCTTGACAGACTTCTTCTTGAAACTGATGCACCCTATATGACACCTGTTCCCTTCAGAGGTCAGCGTTGCGATTCAGCACACATTGCTTACACCGCAGAAAAAATTGCAGGAATTAAAAAAATGGATGTGCAAAAGCTGATTGACATCTGCAATGAGAACAGTAAAGAATTATTCGGAATATAATATCAAAGTCCCATAAACCGAACGGTTTATGGGACTTTCTGTTTTATCTTTTAAAGCAGGCGTTGTACTTTTCTGCCCATGAGCGCACTCTGCCGACCTCATATTCACCCGGCATGATTGCTGTAACTGCTGTTATAGCGGCAACATCCTTAATCATACGAAGCACCTTTTTGAGGACAACGGGACTTCCTGCAAGACCTGTTATTTTCTTTTTAAGGGGCTCCGGATCGAGCATATCCTTAACCATTGCAACAAGGCTTGTTGAGTCTGCTCCGATTGTCATATCGTCTGCATTGAGAATACCCTTTTCGAAAATGTAATCAAGCTCAATGGGTTCAAGACGTGTGAGAAGAAGCTTTACTGCTGCCAAGGGTGCAAGACCGTTACCGAGCTTCGCATAGTACTCCTTCTGATACTTCCAGAGTGAAGCTGCACTGAAGCTGTTTGTTTTATCCTCGGTGATTGCATCTGTGAGCATTTTTGCAGCCTTCATGCTGTTTGCAATGCCTGAGCCGATAATGGGCACTGTCATGAACGCACTGTCACCGATTGCGGCATAGCCGTCTGCAACAAGAACAGCCAGGGACTGTCTTACGGGAATTTCAGTGAACTCGCCGCCTCTTTTTACCTTTTTGCCTAAATAGGGATAATCCTTTCTCAGGCACTCGAGGGTTTCTTCAACCTTTTCATCGGAAAGAGGCTTGAATCTTCCGATAAGAATATCGGTATATTCTCCTTCATCAGCTACCCATGAAATGCCGAGCTCGCCCTGGTGGAGAAGGAGCACCTTGAATTTATCTTCAATTTCGCCCTCGTATTCTCCCTTTTCATAAAATGCACGCCATACATAAAAGCGTTCATAATCCTGAGCATCCTCCTGAATGCCGAGATATGTGGGAAGATTCTTTCTCACAGGTGAATTGATGCCGCATGCATCAATTACAAGGTCGCCGTAAAATTCACCCTTATCGGTTTTAATGCCGACAACACGGTTACCTAACATTACAGGACCTTCAACAGTACAGCCGTATTCAAACTTTGCGCCGCAATTTTCAGCGTACTCAATAATACAGTCATATATAACAGATCTTTCCATCTGAAGTTCGAGCTGATCCTTGGGAGTATCCTGTCTGAGTCTTGTTGTCATGCCGGGACCGTAAAAGGTCATATCGTGCTTCAACTTCCACTTGCTCTTGTCAGGTACGTCCATACCGATGGCAGTGAAGGCTTTTCTGTCAAAAATATCAGTCCAGTCATAACCCATATTCTTTCTTTTGTTCTTTTCATAAACAGTTACATCATAACCGTTTTTACTCAGAAGAGCCGCAGCGGCAATACCGCCGTGTCCCCCACCTGCAACAATAATTTTTTTACCCATTTTATTTTCTCCTTTTGTTTAACTTCATTAATTGGATTATATACCAGTAAACATAAAAATTCAATAGTAAAGCTTAAATAAACACATTATAAAATAATACAGATAAGTCCGCTGCAGCCTTCGTTGATTACCCTTTCCAAGGTTTCCTGAAGCTTCATTCTTGCTTCAACAGGCATTTTATAAAGCTTGTTGTGTAAGCCCTCATTGACAAGGCTGTCGAGAGTTTTTCCGAATATGTTTGATTGCCAGATTTTTGACGGATCCTCTTCGAATTCCTTTAAAAGATACATTATAAGTTCCTCGGACTGGCTTTCAGTTCCTACAATAGGTGCAACCTCTGTTGTGATGTTTGCCTTCAGCATGTGAATAGACGGTGCTGATGCCTTAAGCCTTACTCCGTAACGGCCTCCCTGCTTCATTATTTCGGGATCCTCCAGCGACAGCTCATCCATTGTGGGCATTACAATTGAGTAGCCTGTTGTTTCAACCTCCTTCAGTGCCGATTCAAAGCGCTCATAATTCTTTTTCACATTCATAAGCTCAATAAGAGTATTCATCAGCTGCTGCTCGTTTTCAATGCTTATGCCCGTTTTTTCTGTGAGCACCTTGTAGAACAAATCAGAGGGTGTTACAAGAGAGGCCTTGACACAGCCCTGAGATAAATCAATGTCCCTGACCTCACACGAAAGAACAGCTTCATTTTCACACATACTCATTGTAAATTCCTTTGCATCCTTTACCTTTTTCATCTTCATTGCTTTTTTTCTGATTGAGTCGAAGAGCTCCCGTCTCAGGGGATGAGACGCTTCAAGCTTGGAAATCCAGTGAGGAAAATCTATTCCCATTTCCTTTATAGGAAACTCATAAAGCACACAGGAAAGTATTTCCTCCATTTCCTTCGCTGTCATTGTCTGACAGTTGACGGGCATAACACTGACACCGTACTTTTCTGAAAGTGAGGAAGCAAGCTTTCTGCATTCCTCTGTGTGTGGATTACGGCTGTTAAGCAGTACGACAAAGGGCTTTTCAATTTCCTTAAGCTCATTTATTACCCTTTCCTCCGCCTTTTCGTAATCCTTTCTTTCAATGTCACCTATTGTACCGTCTGTTGACACAACAAGACCGATTGTGCTGTGCTCGGTTATAACCTTTTTTGTGCCGATTTCTGCCGCCATGTTAAAGGGAATCTCTTTTTCAAACCATGGTGTTTTCACCATTCTGGGTTGGTTGTTTTCTATGTAGCCTATTGATGCGGGTACAATATAGCCTACACAGTCAATAAGCCTTACGCTGAAGCGAGCCGAGTCATCAATACGAAGCTCAACAGCATTCTCAGGAATAAACTTAGGCTCCGTGGTCATAATTGTTCTGCCCGAGGAGGATTGGGGAAGCTCATCCTTGGCTCTGTCCTTTTGCGCACTTTCTTCGATATTCGGCAGCACCAGCACATCCATAAAACGCTTGATAAAGGTTGATTTTCCCGTTCTCACAGGTCCAACAACACCGATGTAGATATCTCCGTCTGTTCTTGCAGCAATTGAATTATAAATGCTTGTGTTTGTCATCTCTCGTCCTCTTTTCGATGTTTTATCAGTTAATTAATATGCCCGAAGGAATTAATATATGATTTCAACATGTATAAAAAAGAACCTCAGGATAATTACCTGAGATTCTGTATTTTTGTATTTAAATTAAAATCCGAAAAAAGCAAGTATTTTACTGAAGAAATTACGGATTGCAGCAATTATACGGCTGAAGAAGCTGACCTTTGCACCGTCGTCTGATTTTTCATTGGTCTGAAGCGACAGCCAGCTGATAATTCCGTTGGGATGCTCAAAGGTTATTTTGTTGCCCGCTGCATCAACAGTATCAGAATAGTAATACTGCTCGTTTGTATCCATGAACATATCATTTGTTACTGCTCCCCAGATATAATGCTCCTTGTCATGTGCGTCCTGCTTCACATTTGAGGACCATACTGCCTCACTGAAAGCAGTAAGACGGACACCTTCAGGGCGGTTAGTAACGCTTCTGAGATAGTCAAAGGTAACCTCAGCCATTGATGTTTTTGCAGATGCATAAAAATCCTGGTCACAGTTAAACATCCATATGGAAGTATCACTGAGGCTCTCTATTTCACCTGATGTGGGATTATAAAGCGGTGCTATGGGCATTGCAGCTGCAAAGAAGTCAGGATATTTAGTTACCATGTGCCACACCATTGAGCCACCTGTTGAATAACCGCTTATGTAGATGCGTGATGTGTCAATTTTGTCGCTGTTCACGGATATAAAATAATCTATGGTAGCTTTAAGGGAAGAGCATCCGCTTTCATACCAGTTATGAGTTACATCCTTTGATGACCTTGGAGCAAGAAGAAATGCTCCGCCTGCATTTGCAAAGCGTGACTGATATTCTGGTGATGCCCAGTTACTGAAGCGGTACCATTCAAGCTGTGCTCTGGGATAATCACCTGATTTTGCACCGTGAAGCCATATCATAAGAGGGTATTTTGTGTTGCCTTCAGCTTCAGGTGCATAGTACACATAGTCAAGCTCTCCCGGGCACTCACCGTCAAGAAACCATGCGTCAAGCACATCGTTTCCGATTGGAAGAAGCTCAGCAGACGCCGTAAAGCCGATTGCACCAACAGACATAAGCATAACCATGCACACGATGACCGAAATGATTTTTTTCATATTATTACCTCCGTTTTTACTGTTTCTGATTTTCATTCAGATTGAATTCATTAATTTTATCCTTTTTAACCTTCAAGGCTAAATACAAAGCATATGAGCTGCTGACTAAAACAAGGAAAGTGCATGAAATGACTCTTTGCTTTATGCTGAGTGCCGATTCATCTGAAAACACGCTGAGTGCATTGAAAAGGCTGTGAGTGACAATGCAGGCAAGAAGGCTTTTTGTTCTGTAATAAATCATAACAAACATAAAGCCTGCCGCCACCGCATATAAAACCTGAAGAAGATTGGGAAGCAGTTCAGCTCCTGAGCCGTTAAAAAGGCGTATAATGTGTCCGATACCGAAGGTTACACTTGACACGATAACAGCGGAATTCACATTGTCCCTGAGCATTGCGTTAAACAGAAGGCCTCTGAAAATCACTTCCTCAAGAAAGCCCACACAGAACATTGTTAAAATATACATAACCGTTTCTGTGTAAGATAAATGAAGACTTACACCGTACCAGAGATTAAGACTCAGGATAAGTAATAACGGTATGTAAAAAAGCATTTCTGATGCCTTAACCTCAGGCTTGCAGATGCCGTATTTTTTTAACAGGCCGTTGCTTTTCATGAAAAAAAGAAGAACAACCGAAAGCACTGCGGCAATTGGAAGTGTTACTGCATCTGTGAAACCAACAGAGGATGAAAGGCTGTCTCCGACACTCATCAGCACACAGTATGCCACTATAAAGGCTATTGCAAAGCCAAGTTCACTTTTATCATATATTTTTTTCAGCATAGTTTTAAATCTCCGAAGTTAATATACAAGTATTATAACATATAAGGCTTTTATTTTCAATATAAGCAGGTGCTTATACGGCAGAAAAAAGGGCCGTAAAAATTTACAGACCCTTTTATATTGATAAAACTATTCCGTCAGCACGGAAATTTTCTTTTTCTTGTCAAAAAGAAATGCCCGTGAGTGCATTATCTATATCACCGTAAAGAATTATTTCACTGTCGGTGAATTCAGCAACGACGCCATTGTATTTTCCTGTTTCGAAAATTGCAGCGTTAACGCTGTTAAGGCTTTTAAGAGGTGTTCTGCTCATATTACCGGCTGAGTTTGTGACTATTGCAATTTCGGGTCTCAGAGTCTGAACAAAGCCCGGAGTTGTTGAGCCGTCGTAGCCGTGATGTCCCACCTTAAGAAGATTGATTTTGCCGATTTCCTTTGCCAATCTGTCTTCGTCGCCGTCAAGATTATTGATGTCAGCGGCAAGAAAGGCTCTCATCCCCTTCTTTTCAACAAGAAGACCAATTGCATTTTCGTTTTCACCGACAGGCTCCGTCATCTGTGTTACAGCTGTGTTGCAGAATTTAAAGGTAAAATTACCGAAAGAAAACTCTTCTTCGGATATGTCATGAACAACGGGAACATTTCTTTTTTCACAGGCTGAAATCATCTGCTCATAAACTTCCTTGTTGTCCCATTTTTCAATTTCATATGGTCTGATTTTGCTCTCATCATATTTTTTTATGTATGCCTTTTTTACAGTGATGTTTTCATCGAATATAACGGTATCCAATCCTCCGATATGGTCGGAATGACTGTGTGTGCCTAAAACAAATTCAAGCACCGCCTTGCCATTTTTATCGCCTGCAATTTTTCTCACGGCATCAACAACATAATCCTCTGTGCCCTCATACACAAGCTCGGGAAAGCTTCTTGGATTGTCACTGTCCTCAGCGCCGTCAACAAGGGCAAATTTGCCGTCACTTTCAATTAAAATAGCGTCAGCACTGCCTGTATTTAAAAAGTAAATTCTGTCACCGTGGGTTGATAGATTAACTGCTTCCATAGAAAACTTCTGAGCTCCTTGAATCATTTTGAAATTGGGCATAAGCCAAAAAAGAAGCGCCGAAATTAACGCCAATAATATGGCAATACAAGCTATGATCATTTTCTTTATTCTTGTCATAAAAATCACCTCTTTTTTTCCATTATAACAATTTAATATATCTGTGTCAACTTCGGCATTCACCGACAAAAAATGCCTCCGAATAATTCAGAGGCATTTTTGTTGGTTTATTTATTGAGTACAGGCATCTCCGTCATGCGAAGCCTTGCGCAACCATAGGGACACAGTTCAATTTTCCTTATCTCAGATATGGGGGTTCTTGACTTCGGTGTTTTTCTGCAAACAGATTTATAAGGAAATTTAAGTCCCCATTCAATCTGCTGCATTTTTGCTTTTATTGTTATCGGCGGATTTGACTGTGAGAAGGGAATGTCACCGACCTCATTGAATCTGATTTCGAAATCATCTGAAGCATAACCGTAGTTCCATGAGCTCTGCGGTATTAACTGATAATCGCAATAAGGATATTTGCGTTCAACGCCCTTTTTTGTGTATTCACGCATTTTCTTTTCATAAGAAACAGGAACCGAGAAAAGAAGAGAGCCCATCTGCAAGACATAAAGGTCATTCGGTCTTTTTTTGAAATAAGGTGCTGCTTCAAATTCCACAGTGATTTCTGTTTTGCCCCGTGAGATTGCAAATTCAAGGTCTTTTGTCTCAGCTTCTTCACCGTTTACCTTAAGATTTTTTGCAAAGCAGGGAATACGGATTACAAAATTAAAGTCCTTCTGAGACTCTATACGGTAATGAATTTTATTATTAAAGGGATAATCGGTTTCAAGCTTTATTGTAACATCCTTTTCCTTAAGAACTGAAGGCAGCATGACTGAATTTATGATTGTATTATCCTTATGCATAAATGCCGAAAGGGCAAATTTAGGCCAGCCCTGATTGAAGTTCGCAGTGCAGCAGCCGAAGTTCGGCTCAAGTCCGAATGTGTGTGCATAGGGGCCGTTAGTACTCCAGGGGGCCATGATCATTGTTTTCTGACATGCAACCTGATTGACCTGCTGAACATACTGATGTGTCCACATATCCTCGCTGAGAGTAGCGGGAAGCGCATTGAAGCCGAGCACTTCAAGTCGCTCTGCCCATTTGTTGTCACCCGTATGGGCAAACATCTCTTCATATGAATACATCTGCTCAACCACAGCACAGCACTCGGTGCCTCTTGTGGGATCAATGCCTGAAAGCACCTCATCTCCCGTGAAGCCTTCAAAGGCAGTGCCGTTGTACTTATCAAGAATTTCACGGAGTCTTTCAGCGTTATCTGTGTACTCCTCACCGAGCAGCTCATGCGACACAGCCTCACTTTTAAGCATCATTGTTATGTTTACTATATGAGTTTTTCTGAGCCAGTTATGACTTGGCTTTTTCCATGCTTCAGTTACAGCATTATAATCGAAGCCCTGTGCCTTTATGATTTTTGCAAGGTCACATATCCACTGCTCATGATACCTTTCATATAAGAAATTCAGTGAGATAAAAGCTTCAAACCATCTGTATTTACCCCAGCCGAACAGCTTCATTTTTCCGCTTTTGAGAAAATCATAATAGTTTCTCATAACCTTATAAATTACATCGGGGATTCTTTCGTCACCTGAGCACTCGTAATAAACCTTGAGGGATTTGCAAATAAGCTGTATTGCCCATGTGTCATACTTGGCTCTTTCTTCCTTTTTGCAGGGACAAATCCAGCCGTCATCATCCTGAGAAGCAACAATTGCATCAACATACTTTTTTGCCGTTGCAATCAATTCTTCATTCTGAAGAAGATATGCAAGAGGGATAAAGCCGTCGAGCCAATAAGGCACTCTTTCCCACCCCTCACGGTTTCCGCCTATCCAGCCACTGTCACGGACATCGGGCCATATCTTGTGAAGACTACCGCTAAGACCCTCTGCCTGAATTTCAAGCTGACGGCGAAGCCAGCCCTCAGGCTTTATTTCTTTTGATGTATAAAAGCTCCATTTGCTCATATTTTTCACCTCATGCAACATTTTCAATTTCCTCTGTCAGGTTTTCCTCCGGGTTGTCAACGCCTTTTCTGATGAGGAAATAAAGAGGAATCAACGCAAATATACAAACTATACCTGCCCACAGGAACATATCCTTTGCAGGAACTATAACCTCTGCGCCTGCTTCATTAATCATAGTCTGTGCGGCACTCTGACATGCCTTGTCACCGATAACTGGGCCTATAACCATGGGAAGCATAACGGCAAATATCATTCTTATGCCCTGGAAAAGACCTGCCTTGCCCTCAGGAATAAGGTCCTTAACGGTGGCTCCGAACAGAATATTGACAAGCGCATTACCGAGAACAACAGGCAATATGCTTATGAGAATAACATAAATACTTGTGCTTGTTGAAAGCATGAAAAAGCCTAATGTGAGCACAATAACACCCGTTACAAGGCAGAACCCTCTTTTCTTTGTTGAAAGCTTAAGAAGTATTACTATGCAGGAAAGAACAAGAACTGCAACAACAACTGCCGTAATTATTACCGGCAGCTTCAGGATATTTTCTACTCCTCCGTTGTCGGGAATTACCACATACTGAATATATGTAAGAAGGTACGGATAGAAAACCTGGAATGCGACAATGGCAAAGCAGAAGGCTGCAAGAGCAAGATAAAGCCTTACATTTTCTTTTATAACAGAGGGTCTGAAGCCGTAAAAAAGGTCAGCAAGATAAGATGAGGAGCTGTCATTTCTTTCAACAGTACGGGGTGGATCTTTGATAAGGAACAGTCCCACAACACCACACAAGGTAACAACAAGTCCGAGACCTATGAAAAAGATTTTATAGCTGATTGTGCCTGCCTGTGCAAAGCTGCCCACACCTGTTACTGCAAAAGAAGACACTGTGCCTACAACAGACAAAACAGTTTCAACTATAGGTCTTTGCTTTGGTACGGTAACGTCTGTTACCCATGCCTGAAAGGCTGCATCGTTACTGGTGGAGCCCATAAAGGTCATCACGATATCCATAAGTATAACAAACCACACTGTGCAGCTGAGAATTTTTGCTTCATCAGTAAGATTTAAAAGACCTGCAACATTTTCCTTTGTAATGAATCCGAACATAGCAGTAACTATACCCCAAAGAATATAGCCGACCGAAATAAACATTTTGCGGTTTTTCAGCTTATCACTGAGTGCACCCATAACAAAGGTGGTAAGCACTGCCGCAATTGCTGAAAGAGCCACCATGCGTGCCACTGCAGTTGTGGCTTCCATTGAGCCTCTGATAGCTGCCTGAGACACATCAGCATATATTTCGTTTGTAATAAAGGTGTTGAAATACATGTTTTCTGTATTCCATGCTATACCGCCCATGAAGCAGAAAAGGGTTATTATAAACCAATTCTTTTTGCTTAATTTCTTATTTAACATAGCTTATCATTTCCTTTTTATCATAATTCTTATTCAGGCAAAACCTGATAGGTTACATCCTCATACTGCATTGTAACCTCCTCACGGGTAAAGCCGTCAAGATCATATCTGTCTGAGTAGAAATTATACTTATCTATTGTGAATGTGGTGTCTGGCTTACAGGTAATCATTGTGCAGCCTCTTTGCGAGCCGAGCTTATCAATATTTGAATATGCGAAATAGTCAATGCTGTAGCCGTAGCTGAACTGAATGCCCTTATACTCAAAGGTAGTACTGTTAACATGATCGTGACCGTTGAATATAGCCTTGGTTGACTGAAGCTCAAGCATTTTTTCAAAAAGGTCATCCTCACCGTAGCCGCAGCATACCTGTCTGCCGGTTTCAGCAATTATACCTTCAATATATTTGAAATCATCAGTATCCTTGTATCCGTTTTCTTTGAATTCATTCCATGCATCGTCCATTTCTACTAAAGGTATATGGAAGAATGCAAGAGATTTAACGGGCACAGACTCCTTATTTATTTTTTCGTTTTCGGCATTCAGACGAAGAATTTCTTCTTCATACCATTCAACCTGATTGGGATGAATATTGTCGTATGTGCCCTTGATGCTTTCGATAATGCTATCCTTGTAATAAGCCTGAGAGTCAATCAGAATTATTGCCTGAGTGATTATTCCCTTTGAGTTTTTGACTGAAATTGTATGATTTCCGTAGCCGTCAACATCTGCGGGACCTGACTGGAACAGGCAATGCTTATACTCTTCTCTTTCAAAGAATGAGCCAAAAGATTTTCTGTTAAAATATGAGTATATTTCAGCGTCGTGGTTTCCGAAGGTAACATCCCAATAAACGCCAAGACTCTCCATAAGGTTTGCAAAAGCCTTTGCACCGCTGTAATTATTGAATGTACCTGCATCGTAAGGTACGGGGAAAACAATGTCGCCTGTTGCAATGACAAGGTCAGGCTTTTCCTTTGTAACCATTGTTGCAATTGCATTAAGTGCCATTTTGTCAACAGCTTTTGAAAGGAAGCCGCCACCGATATGAATATCCGTAATATGCATTATCTTAAAATCTCTGTCTGTTGTGAAATACCAGTTTCCGTTTTCATCCTTTTCGGGAACAAGCTGATTTTCGATTTCAACCTTACTGTATGAGCTTCCCTGCTTCAGAAGATTCTGAACGCATACATAATTGACCGTTGCAACAACAGCTGCAATAACAGCTATAACTAAAACAGAAATCAATAAAGCCATCATTACTTTTTTATGTTTTCCTTTTGACATAATTGACACTCCTTTTTATATCCATTTTTTATTCTCACGGATGTTATGTGAATAAATCATGTAATATGTTATTGTAACATATATAGATAATAAAAAACAATATATTTTATAGTTGTTTCTTTGCACCTCTATAAATATAGTACGGTTTTGAAAATGTGTAATCTCCGCTTTCATAAGCTGTTCTGAGATTACTGACAAAATTATCATATTCATTCTCACTCAAAGCACCTGTACCTTCTTTATGAAGCCACGCAATATCCATGCTTAAATCATAACCAAATGTACCTTCTTTATATTCAGTTTCAACAATATTATGAATACTCACAGAACTGTCAAATAATTTACTCTTGTTGAAAAATCCGTACATCCTTCTGCCAATCCAACTGTCAAGGTCGTTCATCCAAGGTTGTTTCGTCACTGCATAGGCATGAATTGCTTTTGAAATAAGTTCCTTGTTTTCACCGTTATATGCAACACTGTCCCAATCACAATTTACGGATATAACAACTCCGCCCGGCTTTAAGATTCTGTAAATCTCGCTGACCAAAAAATCTTTATCCGGTACACATTCAAACATATCCTTTGTAAAAATGAAATCAAATGTATTATCATTAAATTTCAACTTCTTCCCGCAGTTCATAAGCTTTAGCTTAATCGGATTTGTGTATTTAACATCCTTAAACCATTTATCAGTTATATCTACTCCTATAGCTGACTTGATTTTGTTTGGAAAAGCTTCTTGAAAAGCTAAAAGAAACGTTGCATCCTTGCAGCCTAAATCTGCAACTACCGCATTATCCGGTAAATCAATTTGTTCTGAAATTGCTTTGAATAATGTTTTATATTTAAAATCGTTCATTTTATAACCTCCAAAATAATAATAAAAAAACTGTTAACAGCTATATGCCATTAACAGTAATATAAAAGGTAAACTTTTCTTTATCACTCAAAAGGCACATAGCAAAGTGAGCCTGTACCCTTAAAAGATACAAGCTATCTTCGTCTGCGTCGAATAGTGAAAAAGAACATACCTGATCCCCCTGAAGTTTTTATTATAGTAGCATTGAATTACTTTTTTGTCAATCAATAATAATCATTATAAACCTTTTAAAGTGAACCGGTTAACAGCCGCGTTACGTCTGCCGAAACACAGTTGGATTCTTCTTGAAACGGCAAAACAGAAAGCACACCGAAGGGAAGCTGTGTGCAATAATAATAAAAGTCAAGGAGCTGTAAAAAAAGTGCAGACCGCACAAAACAAGATAACAAAAGGGTTTCTTTCGGTTTTGAACTACCAAAGAAACCCTTTAATGTTATAGAAAACACTGAAAACAATGTTTTTGTGTTTTATGCTATAAACAAGCCTCGCCCTTGAAGTACCTATGTACGCCATCGGGCAAACCAAAATAAAGCTGAACGCTTTATTTTGGCTCGGTTTGTTCATTCTGCACATTTTTCCTAGCCCCCAAAAAAAGGGGATGTATGAATTAATCTTGTTTATTACGCTTTAACCTATTGAAATTTCACCTGTGATAACTTTAGTTAAAAGCTTGAGCATGGAGGTAAGGAACCGAATGAGAGATACAAGCTTTGTAATTAATGTGGGATTTTCTGTAGGTACTGACATAAATGAGAAGTCAGCACAGTTGTCCTCTGTCATAGGGGTCCATTTCTTTGTGAACTCATCATACATTACAAATCTGGGATAGCTACTGCTTTCAACTGTAACATTTGTACCACGGCAGAATTCAGTTGCAATTTCAACCTCTGTTGAGAAAATGTTGTGATGAACATTCTTTACATACCAGCTTGTGTCGGGGAAGAAACCGGTTGAAGCATCAACTTCCTTGTCAAAAGAAATGTATTTGCCCTTACCTTCAGCGATGCGGTTTTCGATATATTCATCGGAAAGAACTTCGCCTGCCTTAGCAGTTGTTGCACCGCAGGAAGCATCCTTGAGGCTTACAAGACCGTCACTGAGGTCTTTTCTGCCTTCTGTTACGGGGTCATTGATGTAACCGTATTTTGAAACAACACCGATATGTACACCATATTCCTCTGTGAAGGTGTTATAAAGCTCAGGAAGCTTTGAGGTGATGCGGTTTCTGTAGTTTGTGACCTTTTTGATGAGTCCTGAATAATACTCTCTGCCTTCTGAACCTTTCTCACCAAACATAATATCAAGAGCAAGATCGAAGTCTTCATCCTTGACACAAGTCCAGTAAATAGGCTGTGATCCCTGACCCAAAGAGTGGAAAAGAGCAGGAACAAGAGCCTTATAAAGTCTTTCATAAAGTCCTGCAACATCGTCAAGAACTGTGCCTGTTACATCAACCTGAGTGAGAAGGTCAACTGTTCTTGTAACAATTTCACCTGCGAGAGCGGGAACGCTGAAGCCCGTGCCGTAACCTGTTTCACCGCAATGAAGCATTTGACCTGCATATCTCTGTATTGCGATAGCGTCAAATTCAAGCTGAGCGCTGAATCCTTTTGAAATAAGGTCTGCACCGTTTGACATTGTCTCGGTGTAAACTACGTTTTTGACAAGCTTTTTACTTCCGTACACATCAAGGTAAGCGTTGATAATAGCACCGCCGAGACATCTTGAAACAAGTGAGACCTGCTTTTCGCCTGTTGCTGCAAGAATGTTTTCGATATGCTGCTGAAGAGCGTCAACGTGCTCGTAGGGATCGAGTCTCCAATCGAAGGTGAAACTGTAATCATACATTTCATATGTACCGTCGTCACCCTTAGCTTTATGAGACTGGGCTTGTGAATTTGCAAGAACATCAGGGTGAGGAGCGGTACCGTTTTTGGGATTACCGTTGCCATCAAGGATTGCCTCTTCAAAAAGTGGAGAAAGCTCCTCATAGACAACCTTACCGTAGTTGTCCCATTTATCCATCAGAAGACCTTCTGCGGCAAAGGGTAGAAGAATGTTCACTGCAGTTTCAATGATAGTTTCGGTTGAGTTATCACTTTCACCGTCACCGCCAATACTGATATCTTCGATTTCAGCAGCAATTCTTTCACCTTGTGCATTGTAAAGAGGCTCACCGTTGCCACGGATATAAATAATTGGGGTCTGCTCATTGACATCAGCTGCCGAAGCAACAGTTGCCATAGGCATGAGCATAGCTAAGGTTAAAATGATTGAAATGATTTTTTTCATTAATAAAACCTCTTCTTTATGTAACGTTATTAAACAAGGCTTTTGATGAAGTCAATAACTCTCTGGAAGATTTCCTTGAGCTTCATAAAGAATTTAATAAATCCGTTAGGTGCAATACCTTCTTCGGCATCAATAAGATCTTCGAAAATCTCGTAATCAAGAATATCAGCAAGAAGATTTCCGATTGTTGCTTCGTCGGGATTGTCGGATTTACCAAGCTTTTTGAGAATCTTAAGCCATTTTGCGTTGATGTCCTTTACTGCACCTGCAGTTTCATCTGCTGCAATATCAGTACTGTAGAACAGGTAGTAGGTTGTTGCAAGAGCCTGATCCATACCGAGGTGCGTATCTGTAACACATTCTGCATAGGCTTCAAATACACCTCTTAAGTACTTCTCTGCTGCACCATCCATTGAGAAGTAGTTCTTCAGAAGTGAAATAGCAGTCTCTCTGTTATCCTCTGTCATAAGGAAGGTGATAAGAAGGCGGAGCATAATTGTTACCATTTCGCCCTTTGCGGTCTCCGACTGGTAAACCATCTTATATGCCTTTTTGCCGTTAGCAGATTCGTAGCTTACAAGCTTACCTACTGTAAGCTCAAGGAAGGCGTTTGCATCAATTGCTGTGAATTCACTGCCCGTTTCATTCTTGATTGCTTCAAGAGCATATTCAAAGAGACTTTCAAAAGTGATTTCGTCAAGTCTTACGTTGATAAGATCATAAAGGTCAACCTCAACAAGAGGCTCAAGAGCATCAAGAAGAGTGTAGACCGCATGAAGAGCATTCTTGAAGCAGGTGTCAAGTCCGCCTGAATTGATGAAGTAAATCACGTTGGGAAGAATCTCGAGGATTTCGTCTGCGGGAGCAGCCATAATATCATCAAGACGGTCAAAGAGAGGATTGAGTATGCCTGTAACAAGAGCATTCTTATCTGCTTCAACGGCGGCATAATATTCATCGGGAGTAAGCATACCGTCGCAGTTAATTGCCTCCATAAGAGGAATGATACCATAGGAATAACCCTCTGCACCGAGAATTGTAATAATGTCGGATTTATCAACATCAACAAAGAAGGTGAAGTCCTCATCGCAAAGCGCCCATTCAAGAACAGGATAAGCGGGAGCAAGAATTTCACAGATTGTCTTAGTGAACATTTCTCTGTCGTCCTCAAATTCGGGTACGGTATAGCTGTCCCATGAATCAAGGTCAACATCAAGAGATGTTCTGATAAGCGCCTTTATGTGTTCACTGTTTTCTATCTTATCGATTTCAGCTACAGCTTTTTTCACTGCATCAAGTACTGCCTGTGCGTTTTTACTGTTATAAAGTGAACCGCCTATATAGGAATTGAGCACATCCTCAAGAGTGTCAACTCTTTTGCCTTCAATTTCAATGCCGAGAAGGTAGATGATATTATCAATAAAGCGCTGAAGGTTTGCAGCAATGTGGTTTGCCATTTCCTCGGTGTAAAGAGGTCCGTATCTGTGACCTGCATAAAGTACTGAGGTTTCAATAGCAGAGAATGTCTTTTCTGTATCTGCATATTCTGTCCAGAGATAAGCTATCTCCTTCATATCAGTTTCTTTAAGCTTCAGAATGTTGAGAATAAGTGTATAGATATCTTCACCAAGCATTTCCTTGAGTATATCAGCGTTTTCCTCTACTGCGAGAATCTTTATCATGGCAGTAAGAATAAGAGTAATCATATCCTTTCTGTCGTTCTCTTCGCTGTAGATCATCTTGTATGCATAGCTGCCGCTTAAAGAGGGATAAGTCTTGATTGTGCCGATTGCGAGACCGGAGAAGATCTCCTTGATTGCAGTAAGATCAAGCTCTGTTTCGTTCTCCAAGAGACCTACCAGATCAACAAATGAAAGCTTTGAAAGGTCAATGCCGAAGATGTTGTTTACATCAAGCTCAATACCAAGACCCTTGAGACCTTCAGCAAGGTTGTAAACTGCGCTGAGTGCGTTATATACACTTGCGGTAAGGCCATCAGCGTTAAGGAAGTAAATCACATTGGGAAGTACCTCAAGAATTTCTTTTGCAGGATCGGCAAGAATTTCGTCAAGTCTTCCGAAGAGTGAGTTAAGCACAAGCTCAACAAGGTTTTCCTCGTCTCCTGCAGGAATGTCCTTACAGTCGAGAGCCTCAAGAATGGGAGCAATGCCCTTGGTGTAGCCCTCGGCACCCTTAATGGTTATGATGTCGTTATATACATATTCACCGTTTGCATCCTTTTCGGTTCCTGTGAAGAAGCGTAAATTCTCACCGCGCAAAGCCCAGTCAACAAGACCGGGAACTGTGCCGAGCATATCAGAAAGAGCAGCAGCAAATTCCTCTGCAGTATCTATTCCTTCGGGAGCAGTATACTCTGAAAGAGCCTTGAGGTCCATGTCGAGAAGAACCTTTGCAGTTTCAAGAAGCTCATCGCTGAAGTCAGCAAATACTGTTTTTATTGAATCGGCAAGAGACTGAACGGTCTCGGTTGAGTAAATGTTGAGCTCACCGCTTACAAGTGAAGCTAGGTCAGTATACTCGCTGTTTACTGAGAAGATTACATCGGAAATGATGTCATCAAGATTTGCGTCAACATAAGCGGCGCTTTCCTCTGTCCAGTTGTTGGGATAAACGAGTGAACCGAGAGTAGGCACAATGCTGATACCTGTGTCAAAGTCAGATTCTGTAAAGTCGTGATCCTCACCGAAGTAGTACATCCAGTTGATCTGCTTTGTTTCGGGATCTGTGCCGTTGAACAGAGCAAGAAGTGAAGCTGAGAAGTTTTCTGCCTGAAGCATCTTATCAATTGTTGCGGCATTTTCTTCATCCTCCATGAGCTCAAGGAGAAGGCTGATTACAACTGTTATCATATCAGCTCTGTCGAATACGCCTTCAGTGTAAGCACCCTTGCGTCCTTCACCGACAAATTCACTTGCCGATGTATAATCAACGCCGATAACCTTGCAGATATCATAAATTACGGTTTCAGCTGCACCGAGCTTGAGTCCTGTAATCTTTTCAAGCATACCGAGAAGGAAGTCAAGACCAAGGTCATTGATATCCATTTCAAGAGCGCTCAGATTGAGCATCTTATTAAGGTCGATGTTGTAAAGAGGTCTGATTGTGTCAAGGATTACATAAACGGGATGAAGGATATTTCTCACAGCAGTTGTAAGACCGTTACTTGCGGCATAGTACATCACACCGGGAAGAATTGCGAGAAGCTCATTGATGGGATCAGCGGCAATCTTGTCAAGCTTTGCAGTAAGTGATGCGATGATTGCTCTTACGCCATCCTCTGCGTTTGCTGAAGTGTAGGTGCCTTCAATAAGCTCACAGCCGAGCGCCTCAAAGAGAGGAACAATTGCTGCATCGTAGCCGTCATTTCCGTAGAAGGTTACAAGGTCCTTGTTATTTACATCCTTGAAGAGAGTTAGGTTTCCTTCAAAGAAGATTGCACCGTAAAGAGGCTCAATGGGTGAAAGCATTGTAAGAATTGCTTCGATGAAGCCGTCACGGTCGCCGTCCTCAAAGCCCCAACTGTAATCGTCTGCAAGGTCAGCGTAACGGTTGAAGAGTGTGAGGTCAATATCAAGCTCTTCATTAATTATGTCAAGTGCCTTTTCGGGAAGAATTGTTGAAACGCCTGCAACTGCCTTTGCAAGGTCAGTAAGAGTTTTGTTTGTAAAGAGTGAATTAACGAGCTTTGTGATTTCTGCACCGAGATCAAGGTCGCTTTCAGCCATTTCAAGTACAGAATCAACAATTTCAACAAGGTTTGCATCAACATAATCTGCAGTTTCCTTTGTCCAGTTGTTGCTGTAGCTTAAGTAAACCTCGTTTGCAGGTGTAAGACCTTCAACCGTACCGCCTACTGTGCCGTCATACCAGCTGTAATCCTCAAGGGCATACTCTGTCTGATTGAGAAGCTCAATCACAGCGGCGATCGCCATATCGGGATTTGTATGGATGTTGTTGATGATTTCCTTAACCTCGGGAGTCATAGCTGATGAGCCGTCGCTTGTGGGCATAAACTTGTTAAGAAGCTCTTCAACAAAAGCCTCATCAGCAAGGCATGAAGCAAGATAGTAGAGGAATTCTACAAATACGTCAGCCTTATCCGCTTCAAGGTTTGTTCTCTTGCCTGTGTGACGGAGAGTTGAAGCGTTGGTGTTGAGCTTTGCGTGTCTTATGAACTTACCTGAGTTGAGAATGGGAAGCTTATCGAAGTCAATACCCGGAAGCATTGAGCCGAGAATATATTTAAGTGTTGAGGAGAAGTTTGAAATATCAAAATCAAGAGGAAGTGTGCTCTTTTTAATGTAGTCTCTGAATCTTACATCAACGGGAGCTTTGTCAATAACCTTGATGCCGAGAATTGAGTCGTCAACTGTGTAGTAAATCCTTACGTTGAGAATGTCGATAAGATCCCACAGCTTATCAAAGGGAATTGCGTAAGCAAGGTTGGGAAGAATTGAGCAGATTGTCTCAACAGGTGCCTTTGCAAGCTTTACTTCAATAAGGTTGATAATGGGATTAAAGATTGCATCTACGAACTGTCTTGAGGTTGTGTAATTCTTGACCGTGCTGTAGCTCTGGATACCTGAGCAGCCGAAGGCCTCAAGAATGGGAACAACAACATCTGAATAACCTGCACAGCCGTCTGCATTGAGCACAAGGTCACCGTCAAGTGAGAATATACTCTTACTTGCTGAGCCGGCGTGTGTTGCGGTAAGAGTCATATCGTCTTTGTCAGCGAGAAGAACTCTTATAAGAGGAAGAATTGCATCAAAGGATTCAGCCATTGCACCGAGGAACTTATTCTTCTTAGCAGTAAGGTAAGCAGATGTTGAGCTGTAGTTTTCGGGCTTGATTGAATCGATACCCCAGTCAAGTTTAAGGTTGCCGTCCTTATCCTGAAGAGCCTTCCATGTGGATGCCTTTGAAAGCTGAGTTTTGGCTGTGCCGTAGCCGTTTGCAATAAAGTCGTCAACCTGATTGGGATAGATACCGATACCTGTTTTATTGATAACTGTTGCAAGCTCATTATAGGAAAGGTCAACTGAACCTATACCCCATATGCCTGTATCATAGGTCTTGGGAAGACCGTTGTAAATACCCTCGAGAGCTGATGCGAGAGCGGGATAAACGATGTTCATAAGCATATTTACGAAATCGTTTGTATAGAACACCTCAGACATAGTCTCTTTGATGAAGTCGCTGAGAAGAATATCTCTGTTGGGGTCCTGGTCAATATCAACAAGCTCTGTGAAGTCGTTGCTTACAAGGAAAGCGTCAAGCTTCTTGATTGTATCGAGAATTCTTTTTTCTGTTACATCGTAGTCTTCCCCTGTCTCTCTTGCAAGGTCGTCAACCCAGGGTTCACGGGTAATGAATACACCGTTTGAATCGTGAAGGTGGCTCTGTGTAAAGCCTGAAAGGCCATTACCTGCTACGAAGCTGTTGTACTGACTGAGAAGAGTGCTTAATTTGTTGTAGTTTGTTCTGAGGGTTGAAGAAATAATTGAGGAGTTGTTCTTATTGATGAAATCCCAGATGTTTCTTTCAACTCTGTCAACTGCTTCCTTGACTGCAGCAAAGTTATCAAGAGTGATTTTGCCGTATGCATTGTAGTAGCCTACTGCTGTGTCAACCTCTGAGGTAAGTCTTGCGAGAATAACATCATAAAGTCTTGCAATATAATCGTCGATGATATAACCGAGAGCGTTTTCACCGTCGCCGAAGATAAGCTTCATTGTATCTTCGCCAATAAGAGCAGTATACTTATTATACATAGTTGTATAAGCAGACTTCTTTGATGTTGCGTTGGGAATGTTGGGAGTTGTTGCAGGAATACCTGAGTTTATAATTTCCTCTGTGGTATAAGCTGTAAGGTCTTTGTAGATAAGAGGAAGGAACCATGCATAGAAGGATTCGTACTGTTCTTCAGCCTCTCTCTTATCCCACTCGAACTTAAGCTCTGAACGGAAGGTATAAGCATACTCTGTGCCTTCGGTAAATACTGCGGCAACATTTTCTGCTTTGAAGCCTTCAAGAGCGTTTGTATAACCGAGCATAATATCATAGGTTGTCCAAAGAGTAAAGCTGTCGTTTATGTAGTTTCCCTCTGCGTCGGTGTCAATTTTTCCGACTGCTTCTTCGTCGGGGTACTGTGCGCGAAGGGCATCAACGGCGTTTTTGATTTCTCTGATTTTATAAAGCTCGATATCATCAAGGAGCTTATCCATAAATGCAGTTGCAGCTTCAAGTGAGAATGAGGAATAACCGTCATAGTTTGTTGCAACATAAGTGATAATATCCTGCTTGTCTGAAAGGAAGTCAAGGTTAGGCTTCTGAGCTGTATAGATTGACTCCATTTCAGCAAGGTCTGTGTTGTCATAGCCCGCTGCCATAGCAGAATTAAGAGCAGTAATTGCAGGCTTAGCATTGATTACCTTCTGAGCGTAAACGCAGTTAGCTCTGAAATCGGCAAGCTTCTGCTCATCGAAGAAGTGGTTTGTGATACCTGAGCCGTATGCCTTATCAATAGCAGCTGACTTCTGGTCAACAGCATCAATAAAGGTCTGAAGTTCTGCAACGGTGTAGTTGTCGCAAAGAGTCTTAAGAGGAGTATCAACAAGACCATTTGTAAAGAAATAGTTATTGAATGCGTGAAGGTCTTTATGTGCCTGAGTGTTGGCAGTTACATTAGTTCTTGTAGGTTTTGATGAGAAGTAATGCCAGGAGTATGTACGCCAGTACCAGGTTCTTCGTGCGCCCCAGTTAATATTTTCATACTTTGTGCGGTATCCGTCTTTGCGTGCATGAGGATAATTATAAGTTGCTTTAAGAACGATTGATGAAGGAACATCGTCAACAGAATCATAGGTCTTAAGTACTTTTGTGATGTTAGCTGATACAGTCACAGATTTTGTCGGTGAGGTTGTAACAGTATAAGAAAGCTTTCCTGTGTCAAAGCCAGGTTGCCCCCAAGCAGTATAATTGCCTGCTTTATAGGTGCTGCGATAGCCTGAGTCATCCCATACACCTGAAGTGGGTAAAAGCTTGTCAATGAGTGCGTTGTAGCCGTTGCCCGTAGCACTTTTTGCTCCCTGATTGAGATTAACAACAGAGTTATTATCTTTCAGAGTCAAGGTGGGGCTGTCATATGAGCCGCCGATGTTGTTGGCACTTGTTACAGCTTTGGCATTTGCCCACTGATAAAGCAATTCGGCAGCATTCAGAAGTGAGCCGTCTCCGTTTGTCAAATCCGTTGTGTTGGTTATGGCGTTGAAAGCGGCGCTGAGTTGCGCATTAGTGGGTGTTGCCGCAAATGCGGTGAGCGGTGCAAAGCTGACACTTATACAGCTCATAAGCATAATTAGTGTCAGAAACACACTTAACGATTTTTTCAGCATTTTCATAGAATTTCCTCCTGTTATCATAATATTGTGTTGATAATATCATTTAATTTTATGTTAACATATAATTTACAAATTATAATTCTTATCCGTCAATTATTTTTAATAATACATTTTAGCGGTTATGTGTTGCATATTTTCAAGCGGTAACTATTGTCAGCACAAGTGTTTCATAAATATTTATTACAAAGGTGTCGACATCATCAAATTCTTTTCGCACGAAGAAATGAAAAACCTTTATCAGCAGCACATTAACATAAAACAAACCAAAGAAAAAACGGCATAGCATAAGCTACACCGTGAAAAATCAATATTTTACTACAAAGGCCTCGCCCGGGGTACCAACTTCCTTATGAAGTGTACCCCAATTGGTGTGCTTTCTGTTTTGGCACAGGTAAGCAATCTATATCGAACCAATAGTTTATTATTGATACATTACCTTAAGGGCGCACTTACTCACCAACTTAGCGGCTGTGACAGATAATATAATAGGTCGTTTTGATAGATAAATTCACCTCATAACAGGTACATTATAAACATTAAATAGGTTGTTAATTAATATTGTTAAACTTCAGGGTTGTCTTTTCTTTCACTGTAATTGTTAATTATAAATCCGGCTATAAATTGAAAAACAGCAGCAATAATCGTTGCTACACCGACAAAAATATTTATAACGGTTAAAAACATAGTAGGCAAAGTTATAATTACTTCGGCCCCGACAGCAATAAGGTAAATCCATGACAACTTGTATAAACGATGCTTTCCTCTTTTTTCTGTTAAGGAAAAGCCGATTATTAAAGCTATTGTTGCGATCACATTGACCACGGTTACACAAAAACCATAGCTTGTAGTAAAGAGAAACTCTAACCAATAGTATTCATAGTTTGAAAAACATATGGTAGATATGACAATAATCAAGTAAGCAAAAATATTGAGTGATTGTGCCAATATAAAACGTATTCGTGCTTGTTTCATGAATTTAACCTCCCCATAGTTGTACTGATGAAAAAACAGTAAACATATAATCTTATTTTTTTATATCATAATTCAGAATAAAATGCAATATAACTTTATTGCACATATGATTTTAGATAAACAAAAAATCAGGCAGTCTCTTAACAACTGCCTGAAATATTTAATTGTTTTTATCCCTGTGATAAAAGCACAGTTTTATTTTTTTCTTATTCTTTTTATAATAATAATCACAATTGCTGCAATTACTCCGACAATTGCAATATATGGCAATGAAGCAATAAGGCTTATAGCAAGCTCACGCAGGAAATCAGCTAAATCATAAAGGTTATTCATTAGCCTTTCTTTAACCTCGCCAAAAAATGAATCGTCACCCTCAACTACTCTTTCAACCTCTCTGATATCAAGCGACACACCCGAATAGGCAACCATCCCGTCGTAGCTTTGCTTCTTCGCTTTCATACCTTCCAGGTCAGCTCTGACTGTTGAAAGTCTTTTCTGAAGCTCAATAACATCTGCAAGGTTTTCAGCCTTTTCAAGAATACCGAGTAAAGTTTTTTCCTCTGTTTCAAGTGCATTGATCCTACTTTCTATATCAATATATGAATCAGTAATGTCGTCACTTGAAACTGTTTTTGACGTTATTGTTCCGATTGAGGAAAGCTCTTCAATAAATATTTCCAGCTTATCGGCAGGAATTCTTACATCCATATTGGCATTTCTGTTAGAAGCACTGTCGTAATTATACTCCTGACTTTGCTCGATATATCCGCCATAATTATCAATCTTCTGCCTGATATCAGCCAGAAGCTCATCATAATTCTTTGTTTTTATACTGAGTGCCGCAGTTTTCACAATTTTGCGTTCAGTTGTTACTGCAGTTTCGGTGTTGGTTGAAGACTGCGTACTATCTGCCAAAGCACCCGGAGCCATAGGGGCATTATTTTCATTCAAATTACTGATATTATTATAATTATTCTTTGCATCGCTATCTGAGGCTTTCAGTGTACCTCCCATTATTCCCGAAAAAGCAAGTAATACCGCAATGAAGCAGGCGGCAACGGCTGTTAGCGTTTTAAGAAAAGATTTTTTCTTTTTTGCAGGTGTTTCGAGTGCCTCTATTTTTTCAACAAGCTCTTTAGGAGCTGTAATATTATTTACCGCTTTGATATAATCATTTTTATTCATCATCAAAACCTCCGTCAAGTTCTTTTCGCAAGGCATCACGACCGCGGCTGAGCCATGACAAAACCGTGTTTTCTTTAGCGTCAAGAATTCTGCCGATCTCCTTGGCGGTATATCCTTCATAATAATGGAGATAAATGGTATTGCGATAATTTTCAGGCAAAGCCTTTACCGCCTGCAAAATATCTGCTTTGTCTTCACCCGATCCATTAAAAATAACCTTTTCAACAAGAGTTTCACGGCTTGATTTTTTCATTTTGTCACGGCACAGATTAATGGTAACCCTGATAAGCCAAGCTTTAAGGTGTTCACTGTCACGAAAAGCCTTATTTGTTTCAAGAAGCTTAATAAAAACCTCCTGAGTCACATCCTCCGCATCAGAAAAATTTGCGGTATTATGTAAGGCGACACGGTAAACAGTGTCGGTAAATTGCTTGAAAGCGAACGAGAAAGCGTCCTTTCCCTTAATAAAAACGGTCATAACCATTCCTCCTTTCATCTATAACACGATTGAAAGAACCAAATTATTGCAGAAGTTGAAAAAATTTTTGAGGTCGTGTTGAAAAGTATTGTTGATGTTATTCTATCATTATCATTATGGTGTGTCAACAAACCAAAGAAACTGAAACAAGTGATACAGTGTTAACAGCTCACTACGCAGCTGTTAACACTGAAGTTACATATTTGATTTCTATGTGGAACATAAAAAATACAGACACCCGTATGGGTATCTGTATTTTTTGTGTTTACAGGACGGATTGACACCCCGTAAAATCATTTCTCTCTATCTTTTTTTGACCTTTTGAGAATACAGCCAACAATAATTTGACCAAGAGAAACACCCAAAGAAATGAACATAAAAATTTTTCCAAGCAAACTTTCTCCGTTTGTTTCTAACAACATTACACCGCCAACAAAAAATAAAACAAGTAAAAAGATAGATTCAAATACAACAAAAAGCTGAATTTTATCTTTGTTAATTTTTTCTTTTTTGTCCGAAAAACGCATCATGGCAAATGCATATCCCTCAATAATCGGTGTCATTATTATTTCTATAAGTATTTCAAAAATAAAATCCATACAATCACCTCTTGCATAATATTATATTTATCATTTTTATAATAGTCAATTAATAGGTTCGAGTCCAACAAGTCCTAAAAGAGGTGTCAAAAGCTGTGAACATAGATTTAGGCATAAAAATAACAGAAACACTTGATTTCTCAAGAGTTTCTGCATGGGGTGTCATTTCGTCCCCCAAAGATGGCGCCTCAAACAGGACTCGACTCTTGCGCGAACTACGCGCTTCGGTCATTCGCGGCTCTCGATGTCCACCGGACATCGATTCACTACCGCTCCTACCTACCTGTGACACCCACGACTTGCGGTTCCCAAAATTCATCACGGCTTGGAGCGCCTATGAACTTTGACCGCTGCGCTGTTCAAAGGTCGCCTCAAATGCTCAGAAAAGGGAAATGATGCCGACTTGCGGTTCCCAAAGTTTTGTTGCGCCTTGCGCGGCGCCAAAACTTTGACCGCTACGCTGTTCAGGCATTGCCTGTATCTTCCGCAGGAAGCGGCAACGCCTGAACCAGTTAACAGCCGCGTTACGTCTGCCGAAACACAGCTACACAATTTGATTCTGCTTAAACAGCAAAAAGAAAACGACCACTCTTTGAGTGATCGTTTCTTTTTGTCTGTTCAGGTCAAATTGACGAACAACAAAAAGTTGGCTTTTTATATCTATATGAGAATACTTTTATATCATCATAGATTTTCCAAATTTTCTCTTTCATCAACTTTTTCACATTCAATTACATTCCATGTATCAAAAGTATTTTTACTAATTACATATGTTTTTTTATGTATAGCCAAACATAATAATTTTCTAGGTCTGCTCATTCCAACATAAACACATTTTCTACTATAATCAGCTGTTTTGGTTGGCTTACCCCCAATGAAGAATGGTAGAACCTTTTTTATATCAGAAGTGCCACCTTTTTCGGTTTCTAGATACAAAGTTGCATCATGTGTTTCTCCTTTTACACCATGAACAGTATCAAATTGAATAGTAATGTTGTCCGAAGGAACATACATTGAATTGTGATGCTTAATATCTTTGTCAAATGAATATATGTCTTCAAGAAAATATTTCGGCAATTCATCCCAAACACTCTTGGCACCATTTGCACTAGGAATCAATGCATTTACCATGTTTTTTATTTCATCATCTACAATATCTTTGGTGTATTCAGATAACTCAAATATTTTCAGAATAGACATCTTATATGTTTCAAAATGGGTGTTGTCCAACTTTTCTTTTATTGAATGAATGGTGTATTTCTTTCCTAAATAGTTAAGTATCTTACATAATAATTTTCGTATATTCAGTTCTGCTAAATAGCCCTTACCTTCTTCTAATGACATTGTGATTGTTTGAATATAATTCCAATAATTATTTTCGCTAGTATGTTTCCCACTAGGATCAAAATCTTCCCAATAATCACTAATTTTTAAGCCTGCTAGACTTTTTTTCTTTACTGCACCAACTACCTTGTATATTCCATCACTTGCTACAAGGTCATTACTCTTAAGAATATCAATGAATGTATTTATGACTTTATTTCTAGTGCCATCGTCAAAAACAATTAAAGTTGGCTTACACGAAGTTAACGACTCTGCAGAAATAATATTTCCTTCTCTTTTTTTCAGGTGATTAATAACATCTGCGATTTGCTGACCATACCGATTAGAAGTCGCAATTGATAACGCCGACTCACTAGGAGTCCAGTCTTCTTGATTTACAACATCAGAGTTATATATAGCTTGGTCTGGATCACCTATATGCAAAACGCATGCCTTTGTCTTATCAAAAATTTTATCTAATGCTCTGCGCTGGACAACATCACAATCTTGATATTCATCAATAAAAACATATTTAAATCTCCTGCTGAAAAGTTCTACGTATTTATCTGATAATTCATCAACTGCTTCTTCAGCATATCGATAAGCATCCTTATAACGTATCATACCTTCATTTTTCAGCAAATTTTCATTAGCAAGTATATATTGTGTTGAGGATTTTGTTCCCTTTCCTGCAAGTGGTCTTGCTTGCCGTCCAAGATATAGTGCTTCATCTTTTAAATATAAGCTTTTTACCATATCAAGTATAGTAGGATAAATTTCCTTGTTAAAATTGTTTTTCAAAAGGCCTCGCAACTGAGGATAATCATTTGTTTTATAAATAAGTGAAAGTAAATGAAAAGAAAAAACATCGTCATCAACCACCTGTAATGTAGCAGTTGTTTTTCTTTTCAAATAAGGCTTTACAATATATAAATCTATGAAAGACTGAATGGTGCCAACATAATTAGGATAATTAAGTAATTTGTCTGCACAACTAGATAATCGTGTTTTAATTTCATTCACCGCTACATTAGTGTGCGAAAGAACGCAAACACCTTCTCCATTATCAAGTGGCATCCTATCTGCAAGAATCTTCAACTTAGCTAATAGAACCGTTGTTTTTCCACTACCGGGACAAGCAGATACATCTGTAGATTCCCAACACTTAATAACCGATTTAGCATCGTCAGGAAAACGTGCACCTTCTGGCAAAAGCAGTTTTTCAATTATTTCGATTTCATCATTTTGTACTTGAATAGAATTCATATCCATTCTCCTTATTTAACTTTCTACCCCAACAGCGTGTTTTATGGCAGAAACGATATACCTTAAACTTTCGTCTTCTTCAATTTTTTCTTTGAGGGTACTAATTTTTTCGTTAGATACCTTAAATTGAAACAAATCAATATCAAACAGATTTTCTTTTTTATCATCTTGTGGATCTTCTAAACATTCCCAGCGCAATATTGAAGCCATACATTGAGCTACGATTGCTTTTAAACCACTTTTATCGTCGTTATCTAACATAAGGCTATACATACGTGTTGCTTTTTCATCGGTTGACAATCCAGCCCATTCAGTAGTTTCTTGTGTTACTGCCGTGTCTGCTTCTTGAATTTTTTTATTAGTTAAGGAGTATTTATTGCTATTTTTTATCTTTTTACCATAATGTATTGCCTTATGAAATTCGTCTCCCAAACAACTTAATGCTAAACAGTATTCCAAAGTCCATTTAGGTGAAACATAACTTTTAATTGTTCCTATATCATATCTCTCCATCTTTTTCTTAATCGCTTCGGCATATTCTTCGCTTTTATCGGAGAAAACCATTTCTTCGTTATCTTTTTCATAAGGTTTTACATCACAATCAGTGATTATTGATACTGGTATTGGAACCGTAGTTCCATCCGAACGCATCATAATTCTTGAGTATCTAAGAAAGGCTGTACTTCCTACATTCACAATAGAAACCCCATACTTTTCAAGAGGATAACCTAAAATTTCTGCTATAACGGGAACTAAAATGTTTTCCGCATCTCCTTCAACCATAATAATACCCTTAGCAAAAAACAAATTTGATTTTGTAACATCCAAAAAACGCTGTAAAAAGAGATAATCCCCGCGTTCCAATCCCGTTTTTGTGTATGATAAATCATAGCCACAGCCATCTTTTAAAAGTATTATGTTTTTTATGTTGATTTTTGAAGCCAAAATGGGACTATGCGTTGATATGATTATTTGTGAACCAGATTCATTGTACTCATTTTGAAGAAAATTAATTAATCTAAGTTGAGCTTGAGGATGGAGATGAGCTTCCAACTCTTCTATAAGTGCTAATTTTAAACCTCCATTATTATCGTGTTTTAGCAACAGAAGTTCCGCTGCCATAAACAATAAGTTTAATTCTCCTAAACCGGGGTGAATATCTGAAACATTTAATGAAAGGCTTTCTAATATGGTTTTTAATTGAATATCAGATGTCAAGAAAGATGCAGTAGTTGCTGAATCTTGTACATTGAAATCATTAAGAGTTTGTCTAATTGTTTGTAGTATTTCCTTACCATCATCCTCAGAAAAATATTTTTCTATGGAGCTATTCGCTTCACGCATGATTTCTCTAAGTTTATGTGCATCTTTATCTTGGAATACCGGATGTCCCATCAATATCTGAGAAATTCGTGAATTTCTACCAGAACTCATCTCACGTTCTGCATCTCTAAGTGGTTTTAAATATACGGCTCTTAACAAATCTCTTGCTTTACCATCTAACAAAACCCCATCAACTAAACTTCCAACTCGAAGTTCAGAATAAATCCTATTCTTCTCTTTCCATGCACGATAATATAAGTTCATAGAATATAATATATTTCCGTCAACTTTTGTAAAAGAAAGATATTCTACAAAATTTTTTGCTTCATTTTGAGAAAACCCTTCAAGTGTGCACTCAATAGCGAATTCCGATGCTGATGTGCCATCACTGCTAACATAAAAATCTTCGTCTGTAGGGCGAAGATACTCATTGCTCTGTGTCAATAAAACAAGTTTAATCGCATCTATAATTGCTGTTTTTCCTGAATCATTTTCTCCGATTAAAGCATTAAGACCGGTGTGAAATGTGATATCTAATCCAGGATGTTCACCTTCTGATTTAAATTGTCTGAAATTGTACAGTTTAAGTGCCGAAACAAACATCAATTTTACTTCCTTTCAATTTTTATTAGAACAGAGTTATTCATTCAAAACATTTGATATATTAGATATTAACTTTTCTTCTGCTTCGTCAATATAAAAACTTTCATCAGTTTTGGAGGATTCAAAATACCTTGGTTCTCTTGCAATTGTTATAACTGATGCATTTTTTATAAGTGATTTAATTTTCTCAAAGAACTCTTTGTCCATATCGCTTTCACTACGAAAATAGTCCAAATCAAAATCTAAAGCAATAGGCATACAAACAGACTCTAAATCTTTATTAGAAACATTACCAGCACATATATATCTAGCATTCAAACCATTTAATCTATCATCTCTTTCGTATCCACATGCACTGTCTCTATGGATTACAGTATACGATTCTAAATATTCCATAGCATATGCAGTAAGTATTTGTTCTGAATTTTTAACATACGAACAACTTAATTTATATATGTCTTCGAAACTAAAATCCTCTAAACTAAATCTACAATCCTGTAACAATTGTTTAACTGTTGGCATCTGCAATACAGAAGCACCTAATTCACGAGTAATATTCTTTTCGCAAAGATACGTATTGAATGGCGGATGAGTGTCCGTGTGTGTATCAAATGTCACTAGATTTAAAGAACGCCCCATTCTCGAACTATACATACCCCACACTGGTAGCGCCATATTATGATCATCAAAAATCACGATAGGAATATCTTTAACTACTCTAATATTATATAACGATGATTTTTCCAAACTGTACTCGCTCATTTTTACTATCCACTCCATTTATGCTACACTTCATTAATTAAAATATTATCATTGTTTATATTTTTAATGTTTCAATATATTTCAACTTGATTAGTCACACCCTATAGTTTCTTGATCAAATTTTAATCTAGATTCAATAGCAATATGTCCTTACAAATAGATATACTTCAAATTAAAAACCTGCGAATGACGATAATTCTGCTATATCATGTATTAACTTTTCAAAATCTTCCTTACTCCAGAATTTCGGATGAAGATGCCCATGCAAAACCTTGTTACGACCATTTTCTTCATGAGGATCATCATAATCATATTTAAAATGCTTTTTAACTTTTTCAAGTAATTCAACATACGCCTGATTCTCTGAATTTTTTTATTGCAAGGTTAACAAGCTTTAACCCAACCTTTATATTATTTTTCTTTCCTTCACAATCCAATAACGGTACTCCATACTCTGATGTTGTTGAACGTATTAACTCTTCCAAACAGGTATAAGCAAAAGGAGTGAAAATTGAGTATGAATCCGGGAATGCAGTATATATTTGCTTTACCATATACCAATCCGGTGCCCAATTCCACATATGTGCATAATCATATATTTTATCAAAATCCGTTATTGTGTACATCTCATCACATCCTTATCCCAAGTATATCATACTTCAACACAATATTCCATATATTGATATACATAATGTTAAAGTAATACAAGTTCAAAAACAAACAATACCTCTCATTAAACAGAATAACAGACTTCAAAAACCTAACATTTATGTTATAGATTTTAAAGCCTGTTAAACTTATTCAGATTATAATACTGTTTAATATTTTTTTGATCATATCAATCTCATCAGCAGAATACTTATCATGTATATCTTTTAATATGCGGTCAAAGTAATATTGATACTCCTCTATATTATAAGTCCTTGCAGCAACTAAGCATCTTTTCATTAAATCAATTGTTTTTTCTACTCTATCGTGTTTATTTAAAACGCAATAATAGTATTCAAGTTGTGCAATGAGATTATGATATTCATACTTAGTTAGAGTTCTTTTTAAATTCTCATATTCAGTCTGCAATTCATCCGTAAGTCCATCACACATCAAATCACAAATCCACAACTTAACTGTAAGTTCGGAATTTACATATATCGGATAGGATTTCTTTATGAGATTTTTAGCTTTTTCATATTGTTTATGTGCTTCTTCCCAATCACCATTTCCAAACTTACAATCACCTTTGTACATTTCAGTAATCATAACGCCACGAACATATCCCTGAGAATTTTTCATTTCTATGCTTTCATCGAAACAGACCTCTGCACTAATAGGATCGTTTGAATTGTAATACACTAACCCAAGACTACCTAATAATGGACCTATTTCTCTGTCTGATTTCATTTCTCTATGTTCAGTTATAGCCATATCATACCATTTTTTTGCATTTGTCCAATCTCTTTTTAATCTAAAAATGTTACCTCTAAAGAGTTTGCAATTCGCTATACCATATTTATAATCATATTTTTTATATATTTCTTCTGATTTATCTAACTCACTTTCTGCATCTTCCCACCTTCCAATATGTATATAATTGCGAGCTAACTGCGTTCTAATAACTGCCTCTCCGTAATCATCTTTTTTAAAAACGAAAGCTTCTAATCCAATGTTTAACTCTTCAATGGCTTTTTGGCTTTTTCCCCACAATCTATAAATATCTCCTAATGATTTACAAGCCCAACCCAAACCAACCATTTCCTTTTTTTCATCACACTTATTTTTAATTTCAATTGCTAATTGCTCGCCCTTTTTGTATTTTCCGAGAATAGCATAAATCTCACACAACTTTGAACCAGTCTTTCTGATTTTTCTCGTTTCATAACTGGAATCATTGTTTTTAAGAATTTCTTCAAGTAATTTTTTGGCTTTTTCGTAAAATCCTTGTCCCAAATAAATTTCAGACAATGATGTTTTGGCACATTCTCTTATTGTATCCGCAACTGACGGATTCTTTGTATAGGCCAAATTATTCAGAGCTTTTTCCGCCAAATCCCATTTTCCTTTTATAGTCATTAAATATGCTTCTGCATACTTTTTAAAAAACTTTCCATTCTCCGTATAAAAAGTATAATTAGATATACCGTTATAAAAATAGTCTTCGAACAAATCAATTGGCAATTCGGATAAATCATGCATACATAATTCAAGTTGCCTTATTCCATTTTCCTCATTTAAATTTAGAAGATGATATAAATAATACCAATATGACTTAGCTCTAATTCCGATTTCAACATCTTTACGACTTAACTCTTGATAATATGTTGATAAATATGAATTATAACTGTAGTATTTATCGATATAATAACATTTTGTATCTTGATTTAAGAACCCTGATACAACATCATGAATAGCATATTTACCACTTCCTAAATGACGAACGAATGAGTACTTACAAACAGCTTGAAATAATTGTTTCATTTCTTCAGGAGAAACTCCTTTAAAATATCCTTGTATTATCTCAAAGTCGAAGCAATTAATTATTGAACAAAATTGAATAACTTCTTTTAGTTTTGCATTATCAATATGATTTAAAAATCTCTCTACAACTTTATAACCAATGGTTTCTCTGTCAATTAACTTATAGTCAATTTTTTCACTGGTATCAATTTGTTCATCAAAGAAATCCACACATAAAGCTATTGCCCACGGCAAACAACCTGAAATGCTTATTATCCACTCTACGCTATCTGTATCACTAATTCCCTTTCTCTCTAAGAATTCTTCAGCCTCTTTCTCACTAAACTGCTCAATCTCTATTGAAGCAATTTTAGATGTTAAATCAAACCAAGTGCTTCCATTTAACAACTTATCTCTACCCGATATTATGATTTTAACTTGAAAATTTAATTTCGGAATAAAATCTACCGATAACCATTTTTCAATATTAAAAGGAACCCGTTCAAAAGTATCAAAACCTAAAATCACAGTAGACCCCTCTGAAAGTTTGTTCAATCCGTCAATAAAGCTTTCCTTAACATTGTATTTAAAATTAACAAATGTATCGATTTCATTTTTTGTTAACCCAATCCTATTTAATGCCGTTATCCCATCATGTTTATGCAACTCTATAATTTTCGAGATCAAACTTCCTATCGAAAAGCCCACGAGGGAACCTATTCCTCCACCTAACATACCACCTATTTCTGATGTCGCTGCAGAAATTGAAACTCCTACAGATTCACCAACTGCTCCACCAACGATATCAGTGATAGAAGGTAAATAATCCTTAACAAACGCATTAACGCCTTCTTTTTGTATAGAACTATTATATTTCTTTACAAAACTTTCTGAAGCCTCATCAACTTCTTTCAAAACGCACTTAAGAGTCTCAAAGCATTCGGAGGTCAGTACACAATTCTTTTCTATTTCATCGTATAGACCATATATAATATCCAGTATATCAGCATTACCATTTTTTAAATCTATTATAGCCGTAGAACATCCGTCATCACGATAATTATCCGTTATCCTACGAAGAATAGTAGTTTTTCCGATTCCACCTACCCCATAAATATTAATAATTGACTTGTTATACGGATTCTCATCGTCGATAATCTCTTTCATTTTATCAATAATTTTTACTCGGCCACTAAAACAACTGCTATTTTTATCATCTATTATATCTTGAACACTATGCATACTTTCAACCTCCTTGTAACAGATTATCCCATAGTACAAACTTAACCAAGATTGTTCTACGGGATAAAATACTTATTGCTATATTATTACAAATCGCAAAAATCAATCCTATTATTAATTTTTAATTATAGGAAGATTTCTCAATGATTCTTCAATGTCGTCTGTTGCCTGAGGAGCAAAGATATAAAGCTGCTCTAACGGCGAATCAGAATTGTTTGCGTGACAATGCACAACCCCTGGAGGAATAAGGATACAATCTCCTTCATCCAATGTATAAATATCACCTGTGTCCGTTATTACCTCGCCTTTACCGGACAGCATGTAAATTACTTCTTCGAAAGTACGAGAATGCATATTTGTTTTGCAGTTAGGTTCAATCATAACAGTACCCAAGTCTAAATTCTTTGCACCTGTCACTTTGTCGAGAAGAATTTTCAACTTCAAGCCCGAACCAAAATTCCTCAATTCCGTTGTCACATTTTTGATTAATTTCATATAAAAGCCTCCTGTATTATATTCATACATTGTTACTCAAAAACAATGCATTAATTTTTACTTATAATCCAATGAACATATTCGCTAAACAAATTCGGAAATGCTTTGATTAAAGCACCATAAAATTTTCGATAACTTTCGCTATATGCCTTTGGATTTTTTAAATCTCCAACTTTCTTTTTAATCGTAAGCCCCTCAATTTTATTTAATATCCTGCTCTCAAATTCATCTTTATAATTAAAGAACTGAATATGCATACCCTCCCCCGGTTTAATATGCAAAAGGTCTATTGGGACTTTACCGGATGCGAATACAATCCTGTTTTTAACATTCACTGCATTTGGCAATGTTATTATCATTTTGCCACCAGGTTTCAACACTCTTTTAGCTTCACTGATTGCATGTACAGGATCAATAATATGTTCAATTGAACAGAGCATGGTTATGTAATCGAATGTGTTATCTTCAAAAGGAAATCTGTCTTCAGACATATCACAATACTCTGCAATTACGCCTCTTTCTCTCGAAAGGTTAATTGCGTAGTCTGACAAATCAATTCCATATACTTTGCAGTTTTTTTCTTGCATTAAAAGTTCGCCAAGCACACCATCGCCACAAGCGACATCAAGGACTACAGCATTTGCTTCAATATTCTCTGCCGCAAACTGCCATCTACTGCGCCATCTTCGCTCAATTGTCTGGTATTCAGGGCGTGCAAGTTTAATTTTCCATTCCTTTTCATAATATTTTTTGAATGACAAACCAAGCACCTCCATATACGATAAATATTAATGACAAATTTAATCAAAAATATTTATATCTTTCATCTGCAGATTAATACAATTCTATGCAAAATACAATAATAATTGCAAATTCGTCGTTTTTTTTTACAAAAACGTAGCCTTTATTTCTATTTGACAAGAACAACACTATTACAAGAGCATAGTTCGGAAGTATAGTAGTTTTTTTAACTTAATAATTCTATTTTATTTATACAACAAGACAAGTTTTTTATATCTGTTCTTCTATTTCAATACCACCCTTAAGAACAACAACTATACTTTTATCTCCCAGCACCTTTATACACTCAACAACTCGGCGTACAATCATATCGTCATATTCAGTAAACTTAAACTCTTCATTTCCAAAAATCTCAACTATTCTTTTCACTTCCGCACTTGATTTATCACTACAAGCAACATCTGTTTGTAACATTTCAAGTTGTTCACGAAGTGCTTTGATTTTTGAGTATAACTTTTCAATCTCTGTAATGTATTTTTCTGCATCCCCTTCTGTTCTTATTGCCCTTTCCATCATAATATCTGCTTGATCTTGAAGTTGCTTAATGTTTAGTTCTATATTATATTGGTCAAGTACTTCCTTATCACCTGTAATAGCATACTCCAACGTAGATTTAATTGTTTGTAAAATAATATCTCTATTTGGTAATTTTTTTGATAATGCTCTGCAGATTGATTCGTGAAGTTTACACTCTTCTATACCTATAGACTGCTTACAATATTTTGTTCCGTGCTCAATTCGGTTAAGGCAACGCCAATAAACTCTTCTTTTGCCGTGACAATCACTCATTCTTCTACGGTACGGACTTCCACACTCACCACAAATTAAAAGTTCTGAAAGTGCATACTTCCCACTGTATTTGCCAAGTTCGGTAATGCTCAAATCTGATTTCTTACTTTTGGCTCCTCGCCTTGCTCTTTCAAGTTGTACAAGTTTAAAAGTATCTCTATCAATAATCGCAGGATGGTTGTTGCTTACAAGATATTTAGGTAGTTCTCCGTTATTCTTTTTCACCTTCTTGCTCAAACAATCACTTCGGTATGTTTTCTGCATAAGAAAGTCACCAACATATCTTTCATTGGAAAGCATATTCTGAACTGCACTTTTTGACCACTCTGTTTTTCCTGCCCTGTTTACAATTTTGTTATCTGAAAGATAGTTTACTATTTGAGAAATGCTTAATCCATCTAAATACAAATTATATATTTTCTTTACTATATCTGCTTCTTCTGGCACAATTTCAGGCTCACCGTCAGCCCCTTTTCTATATCCTAAAATATTATACCTGAAAGCATAAGTGCCGTTTTTCATTCTTTGCTGTATGCCCCAACGGACATTTGCACTTATGTTTTCACTTTCAGACTGAGCAATAACACTATATAGACCAATAAACATTTCGCTATCAATGGTCAAAGTATTAAGGTTTTGTTCTTCAAAAAACACACCGATACTCATTGCTTTTAATTTCCTTATATAGTTAAGGCTATCAACTGTATTTCTTGCAAATCTTGATACAGACTTAGTGAGTATTAGGTCAATTTTTCCTTTTTCACAGTCCTTTATCATATCTTTGAAACGTTCTCGTTTGCTCACCGCTGTTCCGGTTATGCCCTCATCAGCATATATTCCTGCGAATTTCCATTTTGGATTACTGCAAATATGTTCAGTATAGAAAGCAACCTGAGCGTTATAACTGTTAAGTTGGTCCTCATCATCAGTTGAAACTCGGCAATATGCAGCTACACGAAGTTGTCTGTATTCATCTCTTTTACTGCTAAGAAGCGGATTAGCTTCTATTCTTGTCACTGTTTTCACTGCTTGTGTCTGCATCATAGCCACCTATCCTTCATTCACTATTTATTTCTTTCCCGTTTATAAAGCGAATCATAATACTTCCATTTGCATTTATATAAATCTTTTCGACTACATTTGAAAGCACTTCAATATTTAATTCATTATTTTCCTTATGCTCACTTAAATATTTCTTCAACTGTTCTGTGTATACTGAAGCATCAAATATGCAACTATCAAATTTGCTTTGAACACAATCTAATATAGCTTTTTTAACAAAAGAAAACTGAATATTATTTTGATCACAGATATATCTCAATTCGTTTGTTTTTCTTAACATATCTGCATTAGGCTCATATTTAATATCTCTTGGTTGAACATCAAGCATTTGCGGATTTGCAATGACTCTTTTTACTAATGCTACTATTTTTTTGTAGAGCAGTTTATCATCAAAAAATTCTTTGACCTTGCAATTGTTTTCACAAACCCATTTTTCTCTTCTTGTATAGTTTGATATACGTCTTATCCGACTGCCACAAGTAGAACAACATAAAACTGATTTTAGATATTTTATTTCTGCTGAATCTTTTTCTCGTTTCCCACCAAGTCTGTTTTTCCTTGACATAGCCGTTTCGAAAATCTCCCTACTGACTATCTGAGGGTATTCGTCATCTCCTACATAATGTGAATTTTCAAGAATGCGAAAAATCATATTCTTATTCCAGACAAATTTATCATCACTATATTGAATCCCTTCGCTCGTAAAAGTATCTGCTACTGATTTAAGCGTCATTCCGTTTATGTACAAATCAAACGCTCTTTTAACGATACATGCTTCTGTCTGAACAATTACATATTCATCATTTTCCACTCTATATCCAAACAAAATTCGTCTTAAACACATTTATATCTTCTCCTTTAGTCTTAAACCGCATTTCAATTCGAACTGTGCATAACCGGTTTCCAAGATAATTATTTGACTAACTACAGAACCGAAAATCTCATCATCAAAGAACATAATATAATCATCATTTGAATTGAGTTCAGTTTTTAGTGTTCTGAATTTGTCAATACAAGCTTCATCTTCATCGTCATTAAGCAGTTTCTTTCTCCTGTTCCTTAATTCGGTTAACCTCTTTTGAATATCAGATGTTTGCTCAACAAACGATACTTCATCAATTATATCTCTTGCTTTCAATCTTGAAATCATACTGTTTTTATCACAAAGAGATGCTATTTCGGCATTAATGTCCGTTACTTCTGTGTTCTGACTGCTAATCTTTGCTTTTATAGCTATCAACTTGTTAATCACAAAATCTACGATTTCACTTTCATAAAGTTTCATCCTGTTAAACAACCGAACGAATGCTTTTTTCAATTCTGTTTCCTTTATATTATGTGTTTTACAATGCCTGCCTGCAATTCCGTTCGAAGAACACACCCAATAAACATCTCCGCTTGATATTTTCCTTTTATACGCACAACCGCAATCACCGCATCTGATTTTCTTGTCAAAAACAGAAGAAAAGCTTTTCGAATAATTAGTTCTGTTTAACTTTTGACTTTTAATTTTAATTTGCACAGCATCATACAGTTCTCTATCAATCATCGCTTCATGAGTATTACTGACATAATATTTGTCAACCTGTCCGCAATTAGGTCTGTTTCTCAAAGGAAAAATCTGTGGCGTATATGTTTTTTGAAGCAAACTATCCCCTACATATTTCTCGTTATTCAAGATATATTTTACTGCTGATAAAGTCCAATGTTTACCCGAAATGCCCTCGTTGTTTAATTCCTCTGTTATTTTCCCCATTCCCTTGCCTGAAAGATAATCTCTATATATTCTTTCAACAACAGGCTTAATTGCAGAAATTGGGACAAGCGTATTATTTTCAACTGTGAATCCGTAAGGAACCGTATATATTGAAAACTCTCCGTTTTGCATTTTCATCCTTACAGCTGTTGACACTCTTTTTGAGCCAGCTAAAGCTTCACTTTGAGCAAATGCGCTTTTTATATAGAGTATCATTTCGGAGTTCATTGTTTCGGTGTCAATTCCGTCGTTTTCAAAAAGAACAGTTGTACCATAAGATTTGAGCAATCTTATGTTTTCAATACATTCAAGAGAGTTTCTTGCAAAACGGGAAACGCTTTTAACATATATTCTGTCAATTTTCCCTGATTTACTGTCTTTCATCATTCTGAGAAACTCGTTTCTCTTATTTACGCAAGTCCCTGTTATCCCTTCATCGGCATAAATATCAACCAGCATTTTATTCTTGTCCAGCTTTATAAAATCATTGTAATATTTAACTTGTGCAACAAAAGAATTAACCTGATCTTCCGAATCCGTTGAGACACGACAATAAGCCGCAACTCTCTGTCTTTGTTCTGCATACAATCCTTTCGTAGGATTTATAACTATCACTTCTTTTCGGTTTGTTGTTCCCATTGCCGTGTCTCCTTTCGTTATTATATTTGCATTTTATATGAAATCTCAAATATTAACAAATGTGCGATTTTTATGTTACGATAGGTTTACACCCCTGTATATCCGCATTTCTACTATTGAGTTTGTTGAAAACTTCTTTGCTGATTGAACCGTCACGATAAAGTTTACTTAGAGTCGAAAAGATAACAAGATACATAATTTCATTTGAAATATCATTATTCATTTTTTGTGTCTCCCAGAATTTTTTGTAATGACTGTTTACTGTCATTATGTTTTTTATCACGGTAAAATCCAATTACGCTTATTTTTATAGCCTTGTTAATCTTTCTTATTGTTTCGTCATCAGTCACACTTCCGATATACTCTTTGACATGAACAACTTTATCAACCGTATTTATTTGCTCAAGCATAACCATTGAGTCTTCTTCCAAACCAAACTCCGTTCCTAAATACACATGAGTCGGTTGGTTCTTCTTTTTAACAATGGTTGTAATCGGAGCAACAATTACTGTCGGGCTGCATTCATTACCTACATCGTTCTGGATAATAAGCGCCGGTCTCAGACCACTTTGAACAGAGCCACCTATATCGATAAAATCACAATAGTAAATATCGCCCCTGCGAAAAGTTTTTTCTCCGTTAGAAAACATTTTGAACACCTCGTTTTTTGTTTTCCTCTCAATTGAATACCCATATAACTTCCCATAGCGTGCTTATGTATCAAAATGAAGAAAGCGACGGCAAGTTAATTGATTTTTCCGTATTAATCCGCATTTTGTATGTAAGCACACTATTTGTCCTCGACACCCCGTGTGCGATTGGGAAGTCATCAAACGGCTGACGGTTAATCAGCTCCACGGGAATCTCACCCTCGCCTTCACGCCGACTGCTCTCATAGATTGTGACGGTTTTATCACGCTCGACCCATGACTAAGCAGGAGTATCTTTAACCTCCTTTATCTTTCGTGGCATTATCGGGAACCAACCAACTCACATAGAGAAGTATTATCGCTCGGAAAATCGTCGTGGCGTATTTCTCTATACTGCTCGGATAAAAGAGAATGTATTTGATGAATGGATATTCAATTGTCAAGGTTCGGGGATTTTTGTCCCTCTACTTTCTAACGGACATTTTTTGAGCAAAAGCGGAAGTATTCATTCAAAAAAAATTTCAGCTTTTTTTCGAATTGTTTTAATTGTGTATCTTAGACTGCGAGTTGTAATACCATGTCTGTTTGCAAAATCCACTTGACTTTCCTTATCTTTCATTATGCAAACGAACACCTCACGCTGATGTTCGGTTAGCATATTTAAGAATTTGTTCTCTAAGTCTTTTGCAATTAAATCTTCTTCAAAGTTATTGTCGTCTATAAGCCAAGCGGGCTCCTCGTCTTCATCCTCATCATACATTTCAAATGAAAGCGGATAAAAAATCGCTGCTTTTATCCTCTCGCTATCATTAATAGAATCAACCAACTTTCGCAACTCGTGCTCACGGTAAATTTTCTTTTCCTCAGCACGCAAACACTTCATCAACTCATCGTCTATTTCAACAACTTCACCTGTATTTCTTATACGTGCGTATTTTCTGCCATCTTCCATAGTAAATAGGTCATAATCAAATTCTTTATTTTTGTACATTTATGTAATCTCCTTTGAATTTTTGAATTTGTTTGAGTTTCAAAAATTCGGAGATTACGGATATTTAGCTATATAGCATAGCCATTTAACATACGACAAATTTTCCTTTTTTTCTGCAAAATGCGAATCAAATACTATATTGAAAAATAAAAAACACCGAAGAAAAGCCATGTTGACCTCACTCCGGTAGAGTATTTGATTGTGGTATCGTCTTCTTTCGACCTCGATATCTTATTCTTTTAATTATATTAATTAAGAGAAAAACCATATACAGTTTACTAATAATAGTGACTTTAACAAAGCCATTTTTCCTGATTCTAATCATATTTCACACCTACTAGAGAACTTTATAATTCATTTGTTTTAAATTGATATTATGTATAATACAAATTTACCGCTAACTAAACTGTCGAAATATATTTATTGTTCGCAATTTTTAAATAGGCAATTTTTTAAAATGCGGTAGTTATTGGTCGAATTTATACAAGTATGTAAAAAATTATTTGATAAATACAACGCACAAATATATAAAATAAAAAACACAAAACAACTCATTTATATGGGTTAGTTTTGTGTTTTTTATTATTGGTTAATTACTTACCTTACAACAAATACTGAATTATGTAGGTATTCTTGAAAACTATTAAGTTAAAATATAGATATATTGAAAATCAAGTCAAGATTATTAGATCAAGTATGTATTTTATAAGGCCTTCTATAATACCAAAAATGTCATTGTCAAGTTTTAATTTGCAGTTGTCACACAATCCATCATTATTAATATCTTTATGTTCTATCATTGTGTTTTCAGCAGTTTTTGTTTCAGTGTAATCGCACCTTAAACAATGAATAGTTTCTGTACCGTTTGCATAACAAGTAGCATCGTTATTATACTCCTTTTCACCTGACATATCATGACCCAATGCAGTATTTGGAGTCTCTAATATTTCCGTATAATTACACAATAAACACTTAACTATTGAAGTACCGTTGTTAACACAAGTTGCATCATTATTGTATATACCTTTCGATCTCATATCATGTTTTTTCGGAAGTTCAAGAATAGTTTTGCATGTTACACAAAGAAGCTCATCCGTACACAAAATTCTCTTCGATGGAACATGAGACAATAGTGCGATTTCTTCCGTATATGCTTCACCACAGAAACATATATACTCTATTCTTCCTAAGTCAAAACAAGAAGGCTCTATAGTTGAAACAACTTTAAACTCATGTTTTTCGTGCAATCCACTTTCGATGTCGTAAAGTACAGGCTTTTCCTCAAATATCATTATTTTATTATCTCTTATACACCAACATCCTGACAACGATTTAAAAAGTGTTTTTGACATATTTAAGTTACTGTCAATATACCAAATATTACAATCATCATCTAACAGGAAACAACCATTATCAGAAATTTGGAGTGAATTTAAGGAAAACTCAACATCAGTTGTCTCAAATTCTTTCAATATATTTCCGTATAAATCAAGAACTGATGTTTTTCCTGTAATACTTGAAATAACAAAAATATTTTTATCTGTTACAAAGAAATTTAAAACAGTTTCGTCATAGAATTTCTTGATAACACCTGTTTTGGGATTGAATTGCCAAATTTTCCCCATAACATCAGCAAAAAGCACTTTGTTGTCTGTTACTGCGAATCTAAAACCACTCGAAAACAACTCTATGTCCATCTCTTGCTTTTCGATTATATCTAAAACTATTTGTTTCATCTTATAATCAGGTATGACTACTTCACCATCAAAATAAAAGCCACTAGAAAAACTAATATTGTTGCCTGATGTAGGAGCAGAAATATTAAAAACATCTTCGAGACCTAAAACACTGTCGAAATTAGTTATAGAAACATCACTGTAAACGAGAACTTTATTTCCTCGTTCTGGAAAATACCTGTATATTCTATAACCGTTTCCATTACCATAGTTGCTCGATGCTTCTATAGTAGAATAGTAAAATGACACATCATCAGCATATAGAAGCCTCATAATTCCAGTTTGAGTTAATTCAACTGAATTACTAATAACCGAATAACCATTTTCTTCATCTTCACTAAAAACATAAGGTACTTTATTGTTTAGTTTTACAAAATGATTACCACAACTTAAAACAACTGTCGATTGCATATAATTATAAATATTTTTATATTCAATTTTATCTGAAGAGCAAGAGTTTAGAAAGAACAAACTTAAAAGTGTTGGTAATAAAAAAAACAAGATTTTTTTCATATCACTTTATCCACCTTCTGTTAGTTTTATATGATGATATTATTAAGCATAGTGCAAAAATAACTGACAAAAAAAGTGCAACTATACTTACCGATGTTGAGTATACAATTGTTCCGCCAACATCATTTCCGCTTACAACCACATCTCCAAAAAAATAGCCATTAGAAATAAGCAAAGAAACAGGAGCGATGTAATAAAGAATTGGAGAAGAAAAAACATATGGCGGAATTATTGCTACAAATAATGAAAAAAATAAAACATTTAAAGAGGATTTAACATAATATCCTGCAATAACACACAATGCCGAAAACGCAACTCCTCCAAGCATTTTAAGCATTGATATTATTAAAAAACCTTGAAATAATGATATATCATATTCACTATTTTCAAACAACGCTAAACTTTGTAGTGATGCCGAAAAATTAACCTTTCCACAATAAGAAAGTGCCAAAAATAATCTTATTAAACTTAATAGTAATGAGACTCCTCCAGCATAAAAATAGCAGATATTCAAATCAAGATAGTATAATTTTTCGTTTCCTTTTTTACAAGTGTTTTTAATACTTATGAAATTTGATTCGTTTTCAGCTATTACCGAAATCAATACACATATAATTATTGTTATAACATAAAATAAATCTAATTTTTCTTTTCCAAAAAGCCAGTTGCAAATTTTGGTGTTTATTATCTGCCGATTTGCCGAATCGGAAAATGCATATTCACACTCTTCGTAAAAAACCTCAAAAACTTCTTTACCAGCTAAGTATTCGGTTATTTGCATTGAGCGTTCGTTAAACTCTTCTAAGCTTATACTCCCATTTTCAAGTTCAATTTTAAGTGTTTCTTTATTTTGATTTGCATTACTATATAACTCATTCTCCATTTCTATTCGTTCTTTCTTTTCTTCACTTACTACTCCTTCGTATATACTGATAAAATCAATATACTTTTCTTTATCTTTTTTTGTTTCAAAAATCTCATTTAAAGAAATTAAACTGCATCCAATTTCAAGAATTAAAAGAAATAGTACTACAAATAAGAATCCTCTTTTTAAAAAAATCTTTTTAAGTTCATTTTTAAGCATTTGACTTTGTCCTCCTTATTGAAAACATATATGCCATAATACTGACTACAACACTAAAGAACAAAACTCCTATAAGAGTTAAAACAAAGGAGAACACTGGAAATCCTAAAACATTTTCAATCGAAAATGTTTGTAATAGATTTACCGAAGTTATCAGAGAAATCGGATTTATATATCTCAAATACGAAAAAATGCCATCTGTATATAATCCTACACACATAAAAATAAATACGCTAAAAAAAGAACCAAGTAATGAAAGGAACGATTTTCTAAAAATGGAAGAAAAGAAAAAAGC